>NZ_JAGIOS010000001.1:2170000-2770000 GCF_017876815.1 Sinorhizobium meliloti
AGCGTAACAGCTCACTGGTCTAAATAAGGGTCTTTGCGCCGAAAATGTAACGGGGCTGAAGCCATGCACCGAAGCTGAGGATACGTCGTAAGACGTGTGGTAGCGGAGCGTTCCGTAAGCCAGTGAAGGGATACCCGTGAGGGGTCCTGGAGGTATCGGAAGTGCGAATGTTGACATGAGTAACGATAAAGAGGGTGAGAGACCCTCTCGCCGAAAGACCAAGGGTTCCTGCTTAAAGTTAATCTGAGCAGGGTTAGCCGGCCCCTAAGACGAGGCGGACACGCGTAGTCGATGGGAACCACGTTAATATTCGTGGGCCTGGTGGTAGTGACGGATTGCTCAACTTGTCCGGACTTATTGGATTGTCCGGGCGGGGACGCGGTTCCAGGAAATAGCTCCACCGTATAGACCGTACCCGAAACCGACACAGGTGGTCAGGTAGAGTATACCAAGGCGCTTGAGAGAACTATGTTGAAGGAACTCGGCAAATTGCACGCGTAACTTCGGAAGAAGCGTGACCCTTTTCTACGCAAGTAGGATGGGGTGGCACAGACCAGGGGGTAGCGACTGTTTATCAAAAACACAGGGCTCTGCGAAGTCGCAAGACGACGTATAGGGTCTGACGCCTGCCCGGTGCTGGAAGGTTAAGAGGAGGGGTGCAAGCTCTGAATCGAAGCCCCAGTAAACGGCGGCCGTAACTATAACGGTCCTAAGGTAGCGAAATTCCTTGTCGGGTAAGTTCCGACCTGCACGAATGGCGTAACGACTTCCCCGCTGTCTCCAACATAGACTCAGTGAAATTGAATTCCCCGTGAAGATGCGGGGTTCCTGCGGTCAGACGGAAAGACCCCGTGCACCTTTACTATAGCTTTACACTGGCATTCGTGTCGGCATGTGTAGGATAGGTGGTAGGCTTTGAAGCGGGGACGCCAGTTCTCGTGGAGCCATCCTTGAAATACCACCCTTATCGTCATGGATGTCTAACCGCGGTCCGTCATCCGGATCCGGGACAGTGTATGGTGGGTAGTTTGACTGGGGCGGTCGCCTCCGAAAGAGTAACGGAGGCGCGCGATGGTGGGCTCAGAGCGGTCGGAAATCGCTCGTCGAGTGCAATGGCATAAGCCCGCCTGACTGCGAGACTGACAAGTCGAGCAGAGACGAAAGTCGGTCATAGTGATCCGGTGGTCCCGCGTGGAAGGGCCATCGCTCAACGGATAAAAGGTACGCCGGGGATAACAGGCTGATGACCCCCAAGAGTCCATATCGACGGGGTTGTTTGGCACCTCGATGTCGGCTCATCGCATCCTGGGGCTGGAGCAGGTCCCAAGGGTTTGGCTGTTCGCCAATTAAAGCGGTACGTGAGCTGGGTTCAGAACGTCGTGAGACAGTTCGGTCCCTATCTGCCGTGGGTGTAGGAATATTGACAGGATCTGTCCCTAGTACGAGAGGACCGGGATGGACATATCTCTGGTGGACCTGTTGTCCTGCCAAGGGCATAGCAGGGTAGCTATATATGGAAGGGATAACCGCTGAAGGCATCTAAGCGGGAAACCCACCTGAAAACGAGTATTCCCTTGAGAACCGTGGAAGACGACCACGTTGATAGGCCGGGTGTGGAAGTGCGGCAACGCATGAAGCTTACCGGTACTAATCGTTCGATTGGCTTGATCGTTCTTGTTGCCTATGCTCATCGAAGATGAGCATCGCAACTTTCTTTGTCCTCACGCGCGTAGCGCTGCGGACGGCGCGCGCCACAAGGCGCGACGCGCTCTGCGCTTGCGGCCTCACGGCCGGGGCGACAGACAGAAGACGTGTTCAAAAGAAGTGAAAAACTTCACCAGCTTCTCAAAATCGGTTCGAGCCTGCAGCGCAGGCTCAATCTTGCGCTTTGCCGACCTGGTGGTTCTGGCGGGGTGGCTGCACCCGTTCCCATTCCGAACACGGCCGTGAAACGCCCCAGCGCCGATGGTACTTCGTCTTAAGACGCGGGAGAGTAGGTCGCTGCCAGGTCTGCAAAACGCAGGATAAACAAACCGAATATCTTCTCTTATGCATTCGGCCGATACACCGGCCGCCGACAAGCGGCCTTTCGATCGCCAGACCGAACCAAAACATACGAGATTTGCTTTGCAAAACTCGGACGAGATTTTGGCTCGCAAAACTCAGACGAGATTTTGCTTCGCAAAACTCGGATAACGCGGGGTGGAGCAGCCCGGTAGCTCGTCAGGCTCATAACCTGAAGGCCGCAGGTTCAAATCCTGCCCCCGCAACCAAACACACACATACACATACACACCAAAAGGCCCGCAGCAGCGGGCCTTTTGGTGTTTGAGGGCTACCCAGCGCCGATAGGGCGGCCGGCCCCGGTACTCACTGGATTAGAACTGCCAACCGGCGGGAACCCAGGCATAGCCGGCGTCCGTCTTGAGCATTCGGCCAAGGCCCGGGAACGGATAGTGGAAGCCGAGGACGAGGAGCCGGTCTGCCGCCGCCCTGTCGAAGATGCGGCGGCGGGATGCGAGTGCGGTGTCCTTGTCGCGATCTGGCCCGGGCAACCAGGGCCGGTCGACATTGACGATCGGGTGGTAGGCGAGATCGGCCGTCAGCAGGAGCTGATCGTTCCCGGATTGAACAAGGAAGTTCGCCATGCCGGGGGTGTGGCCGAATGCTGGAAGCGTGGTCAGCCCAGTGACGATCTCCGCGCCGGCTTCGTACAACTCAATCCCGTTGGTGACGGGTTCAACGCTCCGCTTGATAGCCGCTGCGAAATTGCGGTGGAAATCCTCGGGCACCGGCATGTAGGAAAGGTCCGGATCGTTGCGGACGAAGAAGTCCCAGTCGGCACGAGGCGCAAAGACGGCAGCCCGCGGAAACGCCTTGCCGCCCTCCGCTGTTCGAAGGTTGCCGACATGATCCGGGTGCGTGTGCGAGATCACCACGACGTCTATGTCCTCGGGCCGTAGACCAATGGCGGCCAGGTTCTCGAAGAGGCGACCGCCTTGCGGACCCATGGTCTGTCCGGCTCCTGCTTCGAGAAGGACCCGCTTGCCATTCGTCTCGATAAGAAGCGTGTTCAGATTCAGCGTCAGCCGGTCGGTCGGCAGGAAGGCGCGCCTCAGTACGTCCTGCAACTCTGCCTCCGGCGCATTGCTGGCGTATATTCGCGGAGGGCCGCCGAGCAGCCCGTCGCTCAGCACGGTCGCCGAGATGTCGCCGACGCGAAAGCGGTAATAGCCGGCATTTCCACCTTGAGCTGGAAGCGACGCGGGGGAAGCAGCCTGCGCAGAGGCCATGCCGGCCGGCAAGATCATTCCCGTGACGGCCGACGCGGCTGTCAGCATGATCTTCCTACGATTCAGAGTAATTTCACTCATACCTTTGATCCCGTCAAAATAGCTGATTGGGGTGCCGCATCTGATTTCGGCGTCGGCGGTAACGGCCGCGGCTAATCCTGGAGCCGTCTGTCGACTTGTCCTCTAGCTAGGGATGACACAGGTCGGGCGTGCGGATAAGCTAATCAAAACCGATCAGCTTATTAAGCAGGGCTTTGCAATGCGACCACTACGGCTTGACAGCTTGGAGATCTTCGAGGACGTCGTGCGCTGTGGTGGCTTTAGAGCCGCCGCGCTTGGCAGGGGTGTTTCGTCGTCCGCCATCAGTCAATCGATCAGCGTGCTCGAAGAAGCGCTGGGGATACGGCTGCTGAACCGAACGACACGTAGCGTCGCGCCTACTGAAGCGGGCGAGCAGCTTCTCGAGCGGTTAAGGCCCGCTCTTTACGAAATCAGAACAGCGGTCGACGATCTCAATCAGCTTCGCGAGCGTCCATCCGGCACCGTGCGGATCAACGCACCGGGGCCGGCCGCCGACCACGTTCTGTGCCCTCTGACCTTTGAGTTCATGAAAATTTATCCCGACGTCAACGTCGAGATCGTCAGCGATGCTGCGATCATCGATATCGTGGAACAAGGTTTCGACGCTGGGGTGCGCTTCGGGAACCAGCTCGCCCAGGACATGATCGCCATGCCCCTCGGCCCGGCCTTGCGATATGCGATCGTGGCCTCGCCTGATTATCTTCGCAAGCGCGGTCGACCCCACTCACCGCGCGATCTCCTACAGCACGACTGTATTCGTCGCCGCTTCCCCGGCGGAACCATGGTGACGTGGAAATTTGCGCGTGACGGCGACGAAGTGGAAATCACCCCGAAAGGTCGGTTGACATTGAGCTCGGCGCATCAAGAGCTCCAGGCCGCGCTTGCGGGATCGGGAATCGCTCACCTGTTCGAGGATTATGTCCGCGATGATGTCGAACAAGGCAGGCTCGTCGAGTTGCTCTGCGACTGGAAGCAGAAACTGCCGAGTTGGTATCTGTATTATCCGAGCCGGCGACATACGAGCGCGGCCATGCGGGCTTTCCTCGAGTACATCCGCAATCAGCGACAGCACCCCGATCGTCGATGATCGCAAGTAAAGATGAAGGCAGGCTCGGCAACCAAACCGATTCATAGGCCCGCAAAAGCGCGCCTATCGTCGTGCGGCCCAGTGGGCAGCCGCAGCCTCCGCGGAGCCCGGCGGCAAGGTCCGGGGGAACTTTGTGTTTCCGTTGTTCTTTATTGAGTGCCGTTGGAGATAACCTCGATGACCGCGCACGATGAAAGAACCGTTTCCCTATGGGCCGCGATCAAAGTCGCGCCTGATGCCGCCCCGCTCCGGCAAGATGATCACGTCGACGTTGTTGTCGTCGGTTCCGGTATTGCCGGCCTTTCGGTGGCCTATGAGCTCGCCCTTGCGGGGCTGAAAGTGGCCGTCATCGACCGCGGCCGGATCGGTGGCGGTATGACCGCTCGCACGACCGCGCACCTGACTTCCATATGTGACGACTATTTTTCCAAACTCATCGACCTGCGGGGGCGGGAAATGGCTCGCCTTTTCCATGAAAGCCAATCTGCCGCAATTGACCGCATCGAAGCGATCCAGGAGACAGAAGCTGTCGCATGCGACTTCCGGCGCGTGGACGGGTTCCTGTTTCCGTCAACCGGAGATCAGGAGGCGACCCTCGACCGCGAACTCGATGCGGCGCGGCAGATCGGTGTCGACGCCGAAAGGATCACCGGCGTTCCGTTTGCGGGTTTTTCCGCTACACCCGCGCTCCGCTATTCCCGTCAGGCGACATTCCACCCCCTTAAGTATCTGCGCGGACTGGCCGCTGGGATACGCGCCCGCGGCGGCATGCTTTATAGCGAGACGGTGGTCGAAGAGGTTGAGGAAACCAAAGACGGTGTCCGCGTTGCTACGGACGCCGGCTTCGAGGTTGCCGCAATGTGGGCCGTCGTGGCGACCAATTCACCGATCAACGACCGTGTCGCTCTCCATACCAAGCAGGCGCCCTATCGAACCTATGCGATGTCCTTCGAAATCGGCCGCGGGCTGATCCCGGACGGGCTTTATTGGGATACCGAAGATCCATACCATTACGTGCGCCTGCAGCGCGGCGACAACGAAACGGATTTTCTCGTGGTCGGTGGCGAAGACCACAAGACGGGCGCGGCCGACGACGGGGAAGAGCGCTTCTCAGCCCTGGCAGACTGGACGAAGCGCTTGGTTCCGAATCTTGGCGTCGTGACCCATCGATGGTCCGGCCAGGTGATGGAGACCATCGACTATGCGGGCTTCATCGGCCGCAATCCGGGTAACGAGCGGGTCTTCGTGGTTACCGGAGATTCCGGCGAGGGAATGACCCATGGCGTTGCAGCCTCGCTGTTGATCCGTGCCCTCGTTCTCGACGGCGACAGCGGGTGGCGGGGGCTTTACGAGCCATCGCGGAAGACCCTAAGGGCGATTGGCGACTACCTGTCGGAGAATTCGACGGCAATCAAGAACTTCTCCGAATATGTCGCGCCGGGCGAAATCGAATCCATCGACGCATTGCGGCCGGGGGAAGGGGCCATTGTCCGCGAAGGCTTGACCAAGGTTGCCGCCTTCCGAGATGACGATGGCACGCTTTACCGGCGCTCAGCGTCATGCACGCATGTGGGCTGCCACGTGCACTGGAATTCCCTCGAGCGCTGCTGGGACTGCCCCTGCCACGGCTCCCACTTCGCCGTTGACGGCACCGTTCTGAATGGACCGGCTGTGTCGCCGTTGGCCGATCCCGGCTAAGCAAGCCAAGGCGAACGTCAATCACCTCAAAATAGTGTCAGCAATGGTGCTGTTCTCTAAGCACAAACCTTGTGACCGGCCGCGGCTTTGATCCGCGGATAGGCGTAAGTGTTGACCTTGGAGGTCGCGTATCCTGCGCCAAGCAGCGCTTCGGCCATCTTTACAGCAGCAGTCACGCCATCGATCACCGGCACTCCTGTCGCCTTCTGGAGGCGGTCACATAAGGATGACATTCCCGCGCAGCCAAGGACGATCGCTTCGGCACCATCCTCGGCCTTGGCAATCTCGATTTCCTTGAGCAATAGCCGCTCGGCTCTTTGCGGATCTTCCTCGAGGGCGAGGACCGGAAGATCGATAGCACGTACTTTCCGGCAATGACGCTCGGCGCCGTAATCGCTTACCAGATCCTCGATGATCGGAACCGAGCGCGGAAGCGTCGTTATGACGGAGAAGCGACGGCTGATCGTCATGGCCACCTGTACCGCGGCCTGGCAAATGCCGATCACGGGGCCTTTGGCGACTTCGCGGGCCGCGTGCAGTCCCGGGTCGTCGAAACAGGCTATGACATAGGCGTCGACGCCCTGCGCCTCGCCCTGACGGATCTCCGCCAGCATTCCCGGAACTGACATGGCTTCGTCTGCACCACCTTCGATACTGGCCGGCGTATCGGTCGGATTGGAGGCGGAGACGTGAGTGTGGGCATGTTTGACCAGCAAGGCGCTTTCGAGTGCTTGCGCAGTCATGGAGGCTGTGGAATTGGGATTGATGAGATGAATATGCATGATGAAATTCTCGGTTGCCTCCCGTTGATGCCTATTTCGTCGGCTTGACGAAATCGGCGATCGGCGGGGCCTTCAAAACGAACTGGCGGTCTGACGTGATGTAATTGTCGGCATGAAGCCGGGCGATGGGCTGGTAACGTTCCGGGTCCACATAATGACCTTCGGCGTCGAGGCAATCGCGGCGCACATGCATGTGCACTACCTCGCCCAGCACCAGCGTGCGGCGCGGATAGTCGATCAGGCGCTCGACCCGGCATTCGAAGATGCACGGCGCCTCCTCGGCATAGGCAACATCGATCTTGCGGCACCGGGCGGCTTTCAATCCGGCCATTTCCAGCTCGTCGACCTCGCTGTCGAAGCCAAGGCCGCAGATCAACATCTGTTGAGACAACGCCATGTCGACCATGCTGATGGCAAATTCACCGGAACGGCGAATATTGACCATCGTGTCCTTTGGCTCGCCGGTCAAACGCGGCTGGATACCCAGGACGACGATGGCCGGATCATGTGAAAACACGTTGAAGAAACTCATCGGCGCAGCGTTGCTATGCCCGCTCTCGGAGCGGGTCGTCACGAGCGCGATCGGGCGCGGGCCGATGAAATTCGTCAGCAGCCGATAGCGGCTTTGCGGCTCAATTTCTTCAAAGTCGAATTCCATCGCGGTTCCAAAATGTAGGTCTTATAATCTACAATAAGCTTTCATATTGTAGACAATATTGCAAGCCATTTGAATCCGCGAGTTGACTTTTTTACGCGCTTGGCGATTGTCTGTTTCAGCAAGGAGGACAGGGTATGCGCGAACAAGCCGCGATGTCGGTCGAGCAGATTGTCGAAAGGGTATGGCTTTCCATCGCTGAACGGCGATTGCGTCCTGGCGTGCAACTCAAAGAAGAACAGCTCGCCTCGATTTTTCACGTCAGTCGCGCACGTGTTCGTCAGGCGCTGACCGTTCTCGCACGCGACGGGCTCGTAACGATCATTCCCAATCGCGGTGCTTTTGTTTGCAAGCCATCCGTGGAAGAGGCTCGCGACGTGTTTTTCGTTCGCCAGGCGGTGGAGCGATGCGTCGTGGAGCGTCTCTGCAGTTCGATGTCGAAGGATGGCGTGAAGCGGCTCCGCGATCATGTCAAGAATGAGCGGATCGCCAATGCCGAGGACAGCACTACGGATATCATCAAGCTTTCCGGCGGCTTCCATCTTTTGCTGGCCGAACTGACCGGGTCGGATTTCCTGTTTACGACAATGCGCGACCTTATCGCCCGCAGTTCGCTGATTACGGCCGTTTACCGGAACACCACGCGCTTCAATTGCGGTCCGGACGAGCATGCCGACATCGTCAAGGCGATTGCGGCGAAAGAAGCCCAAAGAGCCGTACATCTCATGTCGCATCATCTGGAACATGTGGAGTCCGAGCTCGACTTGAGCGAGATACGCGACTTTTCGCACGATCTTCGCGCAGCACTGGCTTGAAACGGCGGAAAGCCCGCATCGTGATCTATTCCAAGATGTTGAGACGCGGGATGCGGGCGGAAAACCGCACATACTTTCCCTCATCCCGCTTCAGGTAAACGTTCCGCTATCACGTCCTCGGCCAGATGACAGGCTACCCGGGTACCGTTCTGCAAGACCCGCACCTCAGGCACTTCCTTGGAGCAGCGCGCCGTGGCGACCGGGCAACGCGGGTGGAAGGCGCAGCCGGAAGGCGGCTTCAGCGGGCTCGGCACTTCGCCGCTGGCGGGCTCGCGGTTGCGGTTCGGTGCCTCGATGTTCGGAATCGTCTGCAGCAGCAGCCGCGTGTAGGGATGGCGCGGCTGCGCGAACAGCTCTTCCGTGTCGCCTTCCTCCACGATACGGCCCAGATACATCACCGCGATGCGGTCCGACATTTGACGAACGACGCTCAAGTCATGGCTGATGAAGAGATAGGTAAGCCCCAACTCGTCCTGCAGACGGCGCATCAGGTTCAGGACCTGCGCCTGCACCGACACGTCGAGCGCCGAGGTCGGCTCGTCGCAGACCAGAAATTCGGGCTCGCTCGCCAGCGCGCGGGCGATCGAGATACGCTGGCGCTGCCCGCCTGAAAATTCGTGCGGGAACTTCTCGCCATCGGATGGCGAGAGCCCGACAATGCCCAGAAGCTCTTCGACGCGCTCCGTCACCTCGGCCGCGGTCTTGCGCAGCTTCAGTTCGCGCAGCGGTTCGGCGATAATGTTCTTCACCCGCCAGCGCGGATTGAGCGAGGCGTAAGGGTCCTGAAAGATCATCTGCGCCGAGAGGGGCGCGCCGCTCTTGCCCGGCGCGAAGCGTATCCCGCCGCTCGTCGGACGATGCAGGCCGGTGACAAGGCGCGCAACGGTGGATTTTCCGCATCCGCTCTCGCCGACAATGCTGAGACAGCCGCCGGCGGGAACGGTGAAGCTGATATCGTTCACGGCCTGCAGATACTGCCGCGGCTTGCGCTCCACTACCCGGTTGAGCCAGGGAGCGGACACGTCGAAAGTCTTGACCAGCCGGTCGACGGTTAAAGCCGGGGTCTTTTGCAACGGTTTGGTCATGCGGTGCCTCCTGCGCTCAGCCAGCAGGCGCTTGCGCTCGGGCCGGCAAATATGAGTTCCGGGCGTTCGCGCCGGCAGCGCGGCCCCGCCATCTTGCAGCGCGGATTGAAGGCGCAGCCGTCAGGTATCGCGTCCAGACGTGGCATGGAGCCGTCGATCTGGTTGAGCCTCTCGACACGCGCGCCGAGCGACGGAATCGAACCCATCAGACCCTGCGTATAGGGATGGCGCGGCTGGTGCAGCACCTGTTCGACAGCCCCGATCTCGATCAGCCTTCCGGCATACATGACTGCGATGCGATCGGCAGCTTCCGCGATCACGCCCATGTCGTGCGTGACGAGCATGACGGCGGTCTGCTTCTCCTTGCACAATTTGCGCAGGAGCGAGATGATCTGCGCCTGGATCGAGACGTCGAGCGCCGTCGTCGGTTCGTCGGCGATGACGAGTTTCGGCGACGCTGCAAGCGCCAGCGCGATCACGACACGCTGGCGCATGCCGCCCGAGAACTGATGCGGATATTGATTGACCCGCTCCTCCGGCGAAGGAATGCCGACATCACGCAGCAATTGCACGGCGCGGGCGCGGGCTTCGGCCTTGCCGAAACCGAGGTGCCGGCGAATGGTTTCGACGAGCTGTGCGCCAACCGAGAACAGCGGATTGAGCGAGGTAAGCGGATCCTGGAAAATCGCACCGATCTCGCGGCCGCGGATCTTTTCCATGGCGCGGTCATCGAGCGTATCGATGCGACGTTTGCCGAGCCAGACCTCGCCGCCTGCGATATGGCCCGGCGCTTCGAGCAGGCCCTGAATGGCGAGCCCGGTCATGGACTTGCCCGCGCCGGATTCGCCGACGACGCCGAGAATCTCACCCGGCCGGATCGACAGGCTGACATCCGACAGCGCGGTTACCGTGCCGCGACGGCTCGGAAAATCCACACGCAGGTTGCGAACTTCAATGACTGGTTCCTGGATGTCACCCATTTGCGTCCCCCTCTATCGGATAGCTGGGCGGGAAGATTGCGGCGACCGGAGGATTGTTCCAGCTCCGCTCGGGATATTTGGCGATCAGCCCGTCATATTGGGCCTGCGCCCGAATGCGCGCCTCTTGCATGTCGAAGCCGGCCAGCCGGCGATCCAGCATGGAGACGCGGCCATCGACGAAGACCGCATGCGTGATCTTGCCGGACCCCCCGGTGACGATCGTGGTGATCGGATCGATGGACGGAGCCATGACTCTGTCGTCGAGGCGGAAGACCGCGATATCTGCTCGGGTCCCCGGTGACAGATGGCCGAGATCGGAACGGCCCAGTGCCTTGGCGCCGCCGGTCGTCGCCGCATCGAACAGGTCGGCAGATCGCAGGCGGTCCGGTGCGCCGTCGGCGATGCGGCCCGTGATAAGACCCGCAAGCAGGTTCATCAGCATGTCGGCCGGCGTCGTATCCGTCCCCATGGCAATATTGATCCCGCGCCTGATGCAGGCGGAGAAGGAGTTGAGGATCGAGCCGCCACGGCCCGAAACCAGCGGACAATGGACGATGGAAACGCCGTTCGCCGCGTAAAGACCGAGATCCTCTTCCGTGGCGTTGGTGGCATGCGGCGCGATGAGGCGGTCGCTCAACAGACCGTGCTTTGCAAGCCAGACCGGCGCGGTCGAGCCGTGCAGCATCCGCACCGTGTCCACCTCCATCGCGCCCTGTGCCATGTGCAGCCGGAATTTGCAGCCGAGATCGCGTGCGGCGGCATCGGTGCGCTGCAAAAGCCTGATCGTCGAGGTCTCGACACGGTCCGGCGCCAGCATGCCGCGCACCAGATCGCCATGGCTGCCATTCTGGCGCTCGATATAGGCAATGGCGTCGTTCAGACCCTGGAAGCCGCGTTCCTCATCGAAGACAGGCACCATCTTGCCCGGTGCTTCCAGCACCATGCCGCCCGAGCGGTAGGCGGGGCTGAGATAGACACGCAGACCCAGTTCGCCCGCGGCCTGTGCAGCGGCATCGAACTCGGCGACCGTTTCACCCCATTCACGGTAAAACAGCGAGGCAATGGGAGCGGCAGTGGTGATACCGTTCAACAGCAGCTGGCCGAAAGCGAACCGCTTCTGAAAGGCCAGCTCCTCCTGCGTGTACATTTCATAAGGACCGGCTTCGACATAGGAGCGCGGCCAGACGCGGCCCTTTGCCCAACCGGGATGATTGTCGATGCCGAGGATGGTGGTATCGAGATCCGATAGCGCATCGAGATCGATCAGGCCGGGGCTGATCAAGGCATTGCCGAAATCGATTCGGCGGGCCACTTCCCCGGAGAAACGGTGCCCGACGAACAGAATCTCGCCGTTTTCGAAAACGACTTCGCCGTTGCGGAGAAGCCGATGGCTGCCGTCCTTATGTCCGACCACCCAGCTGGCGGTGATCAGTGTGCGCCCTTCCGGACGACGGCCGAGCGGAAGAGTATCGAAAGCTTCGCTCATTACGGCATCTCCACCACGGCGACGCCCTGACGGGCTGTGACGCGGCCGCCCTTGACGACCAGCGGACGCGGAGCGACATCCACCACCGCATGCGCCAGCGTTTCACCGGTCAGCAGGGTGAGATCGGCATTGCAGCCGACTTCGAGGCCGTAATTTTCCAGGCGCATGACATCCGCACCGCCCTGCGTGACGATGTGCAGCACATGTTCCAGATCGTGATCCGAGCGCACGCCGTCCTTCATGCCGATGACCCTGGCGCGGTCGAGCATATCCGGCTGACCCCACGGGCCCCAGGTGTCACGGATGCCGTCGCAGCCGCCGCCGATGCGCACGCCCGCTTCCTTCAGGCGCTTGATCGACGGCACCGTGGCCGAAGGCGCACCTGTCGTGAGGATGGCGACATCCAGAATGGCGAGCTGTTCGATCAGCTGGCCGACGCGCAGATAATCGTTTATGCCAAGCGCAAAGGCATGGCTGATCGCCACCTTGCCTTCCATGCCGTTGGAGCGGATGCGCTCGAAGATGAGCTCCATGGTGAAGGCGCCGAGATCGCCCGTCTCATGCAGGTGAATGTCGATCGGCACGCCATGCTTGGTGGCGAGCGCGAACAGAATGTCGAGCTGGCCCTTCGGATCGCGGTCGATGCCGCACGGATCGATGCCGCCCAGCACTTCGCAGCCCTGACGCAGCGCCTCGTCGAGCAATTCCTTCGTGCCGGGCATGACCATCAGGCCCGACTGCGGGAACGCGACGATTTCGATGTCGATGACGCCTCTGAGCTTTTCGCGCGTTTGCCAGACGCCCTCGACCAGCGACAGGCCGTGAACCGGGTCGATGTCGACATGGCTGCGGATATGCGTCGCGCCATGAGCCGCCAGACCGATCGCATGGCGCATCGACTGACGATGCGGATCGATGCCGATCTCGAGACGGTGCTCGCGTTCGAAATCGATGCGCTCGCGCAGGATCGCGGCGCGGTTGTTGACATGCCACGGCATGCCCCAGGTCGTCTTGTCGAGATGGGTATGCGCATCGATCAGGCCGGGGACGACGATAGCATTGCCGCCGTCTTCCACGGCCATGCCCGGCTCTGCTTCAAAACGCCCGAAACCGGCAATCTTTCCGTCCCTGATCAGGACATCGCAGGTTTCGCCTGCCATGGGCCGGACGTTGCGGAGCAAAAGGTCGTTCATATGGCTTACCTCAGTTTCGGATTGAGAGCATCGCGCAGCCAGTCGCCGAGCATGTTGACGGCCACGACCAGCAGGCAGAGCTGAATGACGGGGAAGAGCACGATCCACCAGGATCCGGAAAACAGGAACTGGTTGCCGATGCGGATCAGCGTTCCCAGAGACGGCTGGCTCGGCGGCATGCCGATGCCCAGGAACGAAAGCGTGGCTTCGGTGAGGATCGCCATGCCGAAGTTGAGCGTCGCCGCCACCATGATCGGCGTCAGCGTATTGGGCAGGATATGGTTGGCCATGATGCGCCGGGCAGGCACGCCGATCAGCCGCGCCGCCGACACGTAGTCCTTGCCGGTTTCGACGATGGCCTGCGCGCGCACCGTGCGCGCATATTGCACCCAGGCGGATAGCGAGATGGCCAGGATGAGCACTGCAGACGCGCCGACCTCTCGCAGGCTGACGGGCAGCATCTGACGCACGACCGTCGAGACCAGAATGGCGACGAGGATGGTCGGAATGGACAGCGTGACGTCGCCGAAGCGCATCAGCAGATTGTCGATGAACCCGCCGAAGTAGCCGGCGATCAGCCCCGCGCTCATGCCGATCAGCAGGGAGAGCGCCACCGAGGCGATGCCGATGACGATGGAAATGCGCGTACCGTAGAGAATGGCCGACAGCATGTCGCGGCCCTGCGTATCGGTGCCGAGAAGATAGGGCCATTCTCCACCTTCCTCCCATACCGGCGGCAGTTCGGCCTTCCACATGTCGAGCGCTGCGCCGTCATAGGGGTTCTGCGGTGCGATCAGCGGTGCGAACAGTGCCGTCAGGATCAGGATCGCCAGAAGCGCGGCGCTGAACATCGCCGTCTTGCTATGCGTGAACGACCACCACACATCGCTTTGGCGCAGACGCTGGAAAAGCGAAGGACGCGTGACGGGCGGAGTTTGAGAGGTCTGGATGCTCATCGGTCTTGGCCCCACAGTCGGTTCAACGGGCACTTCAGCGGGCTGTACGCAAGCGGGGATCGATTACCGCATAGGCAATGTCCACCAGCGTGTTGAGCACGACGAAGATGAAGGAAATGATGCAGAGATAGGCCGCCATCACCGGGATATCGAGGAAGGTGACGGCCTGGATGAACAGCATGCCCATGCCCGGCCACTGGAATACGGTTTCGGTGATGAGCGCGAAGGCAATCAGCGAACCGACATTCATCGCGGTCATGGTCACGACCGGCATCAGGCAGTTGCGCAGCGCGTGGCGGAAATAGATGCGCCAGCGCGGAATGCCGCGCGCCCGGGCAAACTTCACGTAATCCGATCGCAGCACTTCCAGCATTTCAGCGCGCACCAGACGCATGACCAGCGTGACCTGATAAAGCGAAAGCGCGACGGACGGCAGCAGGATCGCCGCGCGGCCCGAAGGCGTCAGGAGCCCCGTCGACCACCAGCCAAGCTGCACGACATCGCCGCGACCGAAGGCCGGGAGCCAGCCGAACGTAACCGAGAAGACGAGGATCAGCAGGATGCCCACGACGAAGCTCGGCAGCGAGACGCCGACAATGGAGATGAACTGCAGGCCCTCCGTATACCATTTGCCGCGCTTGATCGCCGTCAGCACGCCGAGGGGAAGGCCGAGCAGCAGGGAGATCAGCGTGGCAACCAGCACCAGCTCCAGGGTCGCTGGAAAGCGTTCGGCGATCAGGCTCAGCACGTCCTGGCCATTGCGGTAGGAAATGCCGAAATTGCCTTGCGCGGCGTTGACCACGAACCGGGTATATTGTGTCATCAGGCCATCGTTGAGGCCCAGACGTTCGCGCAGATTGTCGCGGTCGGTCTGCGTCATCTGCTCGTTGGCCATCATCTCGACGGGGTCACCCGCCAGCCGGAAAATCAGAAAGGCCAGCAAAGCGACGGCCAACATCACCATGACGGCGTTTGCCAGGCGTTTTATGATAAAAACCAGCATAGGAATTCCTCGGTCACGGGACGCTCCGGGAATCCACCTCCCCGGAGCGTCGTGATTGGATTATTCGGCAAACTGCGTCAGCCAGTGGCGCGGCTTGTTGTCCGGCAGTTGCACGATCTTGTCGATCTTGTTCGACATGACCCAGGCCATCGGCTGCTGGTGCAAGGGCAGCATCACGATCTCGTCCTTCACCATTTGCAGCGCCTTGCTTTGCAGCGCCAGGCGCTTGGTGCGATCCATTTCGGTCGAGGCCTGCACGATCAGCTTGTCGATCTCCGGATAGCTCCAGCCGCCCCAGTTGAAGACGCCGGCATTGGCCGTTTTCGTCTGAATCATCTGGAGAAGGATCGAATAGCTGTCGAGCATCGGTTCCGTGGCCCAGCCGATCAGATAGACGTCGGACTTGCCGCTCGTACGCTTCGGCGCCTGTGCGGCGGTGGGGGCAATGTCGAGCTGCGGTTTGAAGCCCGCGCGGCTCAAAAGGTTCACCAGCCCCTGGCAGAGCTCTTCCTCGTTCACATAGGCGTCGGTCGTGCAGACCAGCGTGAACGGATAGTCCGAAGCGCCAGCCTCGGCCAGAAGCTTCTTCGAAAGGGCAGGATCGAATGCCAGCGTCGTGTCCAGCTCGGGAGCGTAACCCGGAATTTCCGGCGCGACCACCGCGCCTGCCGTGCGCGACTTGCCGCGCATGACGCGCTGCTGGATCAGATCCCGGTCGAGCGCATGGGCAAAAGCCTGACGCACGCGCAGGTCGTTGAATTTGTTCTCCGAACCGTTTGCGAGTTCCGGCTTGCGGTTGAAGCCGACCATGACGGTACGCAGATCGGTGCGCTCCATGACTTTCAGGTCGGGCTGCGCCTGCAGCCGCGGCAGATCCTGCGACGGTGCGTTTTCCGTGAAGTTGACTTCGCCGGACAGGAGCGCGGCGACGCGCGTCGCCGCCGAGGTGATCGGCGTGAACTCGATGCGGTCGACGTTGGACTTGGAGGTCTTGTCCCACCAGTCCGGGTTTTTCACGAGGACCGTCTTGGAATCCGGCACCCTGCTTTCCAGCTTGAACGGACCGGTGCCGTTGGTGTGATAGGTGGCGTAGCCTTCGATCTTCGCGCCGACATCGGTCGGCTTTTCCGAATTGTTGGTCTTCAGCCAGCCAGCATCGAAGACGTGGATGTTGGTGAGGTCGTTGAGAAGCAGCGGATAGGGCCCGCTCAGCTCGATATCGATCGTATGGTCGTCCACCTTCTTGGAGGACTTGTAGGCCGGCAGGTTGCCGCGAAGCGGCGAAACCGGATCGCTGACGCGCTTCAGGGATGCGAGCACGTCGTCGGCAGTGAATTCCGCGCCATCGTGGAATTTCACACCCTTACGCAGGTGAAAGCGCCAGACTGTGTCGGAAACAGTTTCCCAGGATTCGGCAAGGGCCGGTTCGATCTTCAGATTGGCGTCGTAGCGCACCAATCCTTCATAGACATGATTGAGAAAGGACAGCGTATAGCTGTCGCCATAGGAATAGGGATCAAGCGAGTAGATATCGCGCGCCGCTCCCCATTTCAGCGTTTCGGCGTGGCCGGACAAGGTCAGGCCCATCAGCATCGTGGCCGCAAGGCCAAGTTTCTTCATCATAAGTTTGCTCCGCTTCTGGAAATTTGCGCCTCCTTTTTCGGAGGTCTGTTGTCATGCACCGCCGCATCCGTCGCCGGTTGCGGTATTCTCAAACGCTTGCGCCGGATGGGCGCGCACAGGGGTTGGGTGTGATTTTCCTCCTTACGACATGACCTGCCTCCCAGGTCATGTGAGGATAGTATGGCGATCGGCAAAAAGTTGTCAACGTGATTGTAGACAATATTTGTCCATTCGGCATCATGATGTATGTCGACAAAATGCTCGATCCAGGCGAGTCCCTACTGGATCTTCCATACTGGATAGCTCGGCGAGAAGATTTTCCCGACAGGCGGATGCCGCCAACTGCGATCCGGATATTTGGCAATCAGGCCGTCATATTGTTGCTGCGCCTGCTCGCGCGCCGCAATCATGTCGATGCCGGCAACCTTGCCGTCCAGCATGGAAAGCCGCCCGTCGACAAAGACGGCCTGCGTCACCTTGCCGGAACCGCCGACGACCAGCGTAGTGACGGGATCGACGCTCGGGGTCATATGGACATCGTCGAGACGGAAGACGGCGATATCCGCTTTCGCGCCGGCGGCCAGCCGCCCGAGGTCCCTGCGACCCAGCGCTTTCGCGCCGCCGAGCGTGGCGGCATCGAACAGATCTTTCGAGAATACCGCATCCGAAGTCTTTTCGCCGATACGGCAGGCGATCAACCCGACCAGCAGGTTCATCAACATGTCGGGCGGCGCGGTATCCGTAGCCATGCCGATATTGATGCCGAGGCTGCGGCAGGCGGCGAAGGAATTGAGAATGCTGCCCATGCGCGCCGAAACCAGCGGCGAATGGGCTATCGAAACACCGTGTTGCGCGTAGAGCTGCAGATCCTGTGGCGAGGCGTAGGTTCCATGCGGCGCGATCAGCCTTTCGCTCATGAGCCCATGATCCGCCAGCCATTGCGGCGCGGAAACGCCATGCAGCCTGCGCATGGTCTCGAGTTCCAGATTGCCCTGCGCCATATGAATTCTGACGCGGCAATCGAGATCGCGCGCCGCGGCCATGGTGCGCTGCAACAGGTGCAATGTGCAGGTTTCGATACGGTCCGGCGCCAGCATTCCGTTGACAAGGCCGTTATGTCGGCCGTGGTTGCGCTCGATGAAATCGATCGCGTCCGCAAGGCCTTGCAGTCCCCGCGGCTCGTCGAATGCCGGCTCGATACGCCCTGGACCCTCCAGGATCATCCCACCGGAGCGATAGGCGGGGCTCAGAAAGACCCTGAGCCCGAGATCGCCCGCCGCGTCGGCCGCAGCCTCGAATTCCGCGACGGTCTCGGCCCATTGGCGATAGTAGAGTGAAGCGATGGGCGCGGCGGTGGTGATGCCGTTCAACAGCAGGAGGCCGAAAGCGAACCGCTTCTGGAACGCCAGCTCCTCGGCGGAATACATCTCATAAGGTCCGCTCTCCACGTAGGAACGCGGCCAGATGCGCCCTTTGGCCCAACCGGGCTGGTTGTCATGGACGAGCAGGTAGGTATCGAGATCGGACAGGGCGTCGAGGTCGATCAGGCCGGGGCTGACCAGCGCCGTACCGAAATCGATACGGCGCGCCACGTCCCCCTCGAAGCGCGGCCCGGCATAAAGCACCTCGTTTCGGTCGACGACGATTTCGCCGTCGGGGATCAGAGCGTGGCCGCCATCGCGCCAGGCGAGCACCCATCGTGCGGTTATCAGCGTTCTCCCATCGGGCCGTTCACCCAGAACGAGATGGCTGGATAGATCAGGTTTCATGAGATTTTCGATCCTGCTGCATATTAAAAGAGCGCCTCACCGGGGTGAAACGCTCTGATTGCGGGCTCGAAGTCAGCCTATTCGGCCATTTGCGTGTGCCAGTGGCGCGGCTTGTTGTCGGCGCGGAAATCCACGCTCTTGACCTTGTCCAGCATGCCCCAGGCGATCGGCTGCTGGTGAAGCGGGATCAGGATGGCCTTGTCCTTGGCGATTTTCAGCGCCTGTTCTTCCAGCGCGAGACGCTTGGCGGTGTCAGGTTCCTGTGCCGCCTTCTTCACCAGATCGTCGAGTTCCGGATAGGACCAGCCGCCATAGTTGGACACGCCCGTCGAGCCGCTGCGTGTGGAGAGAACCTGAGACAGCAGCGAATAGGCATCGAGTGTCGGTTCGTTTGCCCAGCTCAGATTGAACATGTCGGCCTTGCCATTGGTGCGCTTCGGCTGCTGCACGGCGCGGGGGCCCATGTCGATGGTGGGCTGGAAGCCGGCACGCTTGAGCATGTTTGCAATGCCCGAGCAGATGTCTTCCTCGTTGATGCTCTCGTCGTTCATGCACAGATAGGTGAAGGCGAGATCCTTCTGGCCGGCATCTTCGAGCAGCTTCTGGGCAAGCTTGGAATCGGCAGGCTGATAAGTGTCGAGCGACTTCGCATAGCCGGCGATTTCCGGTGCGATGAGCGAGCCGGAAGGCCGCGCCAGACCGCGCATGATCTTCTTGTTGATGAGATCGCGATCGATGCTTGCTTCCACGGCCTGACGGACGCGAAGGTCCAGGAACGGGTTCGGACGCCCGTCTTCAAGCTTCTCCTTACCGTTGAAGCCGATGAAAACCGTACGCAGCTCCGTGCGCTTGCTCACGGTGATGCCCGGCGAGGATTCCAGACGGGGAAGATCCTGAATGGGGGCGGAATCGAGCAGATCGATTTCGCTGGAAAGAAGCGCCGCTACACGCGTTGCCGCCGACGAGATCGGAATATATTCGATCCGGTCCAGATTGTGCTTCTTCTGATCCCACCACTGATCGTTGACGAGGAGAACGGTCTTGCTGTCCGGAACGCGGCTTTCCAGCTTGAACGGGCCTGTGCCGTTCGTGTTGTGCGTGGCGTAATTCTCGGTGTTGGACGCAATATCGGTCGGCTTTTCCGCGTTGTTGTCCTTCAGCCATTTGGCGCTGAACATGAAGATATTGCTCATGTCGTTCAGGAACAGCGCGCTCGGCGCCGACACCTCGATATCGACCGTGAAATCATCGACCTTCTTGACGCCGACATAGAGCGGAATATTGCCGCGCAGGGGCGAAGTCGGGTCCGAAACGCGGTTCATCGAGGCGACCACGTCGTCGGCGGTGAAATCCGCGCCGTCGTGGAATTTCACGCCTTTGCGCAGGGTGAAACGCCAGTGTTTGCTGTCGATCAGCTTCCACTCGGTGGCGAGCGCCGGCTCGATCTCGAAGTTCGGGCCATAACGGATCAGACCTTCATAGATGTGGTTCAGGAACGCCAGATTGGATGTCGAGGGAACGGAATCCGGATCGAGCGAATAGATATCTGCCCGGCTGCCCCAACGCAGCGTCGCGGCACTTGCCGAAGTGGCCAGCGCCGGCGCGGCAATAGCCGCTGCGGCCAGTGCCGATATCAGAAACCTGTTTAAACGCGACATGAACTTCCCCTTATGACGGTCGATAGACTGGTTGGCCCGCATTTTTGGGCAGTATCATAACCGATTGTTTTATTGTCAACGATATTGTTGCCAATTATGAATCAGAACATCGACAGTCCGATACAGCACCACGGGCGCTGAAACGCGCATCGAAATGCCGCCAACGGCATTTTTGAAGGGAATAGGAAATGGATGGGTTCCTGCTGCTTCACGGGACGATCGTCACCGTCGACGAGACACGGCGGATCATCGACGATGGTGCGCTGGCAATCGAGAACGACAGGATTGTCGACATCGGCACATCGCAAGCGCTGGCTCCCCGTCATGCCGGAAAGAAGGTGATCGACTGCCGGGGCAAGATGATCATTCCCGGGCTGATCGATGCTCATGGGCACGCCGGCCATGCCCTGATCCGCAGCATCGGCGCGGACACCAATTCGCTCTGGATGCGCATAGTGACGCCGACCTACTATCACTATGTCACCCGCGACTACTGGTATGCGGATGGCCTCGTCTCGGGCCTGGAAAGACTTCGTGCGGGCGTGACCACCTCGGCCAGCATCATCACATCGATGCCGCGCAGCGACGATCCGGTATTCGCGATCAATCATGCTCGCGCCTATTCGGAACTCGGGCTTCGCGAGATCATCTGTGTTGGCCCAGCGGGTCTGCCCTGGCCGCAATCGGTCACGCGGTGGGAAAGCGGCAGACCGGAGCGGCGCAGCGTCTCCTTCGAGGAGATGATCGAGGGCGCCGAAGCCGTCATCGAAAGCCTGAACGGAACGGCCGACGGGCGCATCAAGGTCTTCCTGACGCCGTTCACGATCATGCCTTCGGTCGAACCGTCGAACGCATCGACACCGGACTTTGCCGTCAATCTGACGGAAAACGACCGGATGCAGGCGCGGCGCATTCGCGAAACTGCGCGCAAATGGGGCGTCCGCATTCATTCCGATGCCTTCGCCGGACAGATACGCATGGCCTGGCAGGACAGGGAAAATGCGCTGCTGGGCCCCGATGTGCACCTGCAGCATTGCTGGGGAATTTCCCACGAAGAGATCGACATCCTGGCCGAAACCGGCACCCATGTCACCCACGCGCCCCCCGGACGCTCCACCCCGATCATGGAGATGATGGCCCGGGGCGTGCCGGTCGCGATCACTTCGGACGGCGCGGCTCCGAGCCGTCATTTCGATATGCTCCAGATCGCGCGCAGCGCCCAAGCCACCCAGCACATCCTGCACAATCACGACCGCTATATCCTGCCGCCGGGTAAGGTTTTCGAGATGATCACCATCGATGCGGCCGGCGCCATCGGCATGGATCACGAGATCGGTTCGCTCGAGGTTGGCAAAAAGGCGGATATCGTCATCATCGACATGCGCAAGCCGCATCTGACGCCCAACTGGATGCCGGTTCACCGGCTGATCCACCAGGTTCTCGGCAGCGATGTCGATACGGTGATCGTCGACGGCAGGATCATCATGGAGGAGGGCAGGGTACTGACCGCCGACATGTATGAGGCGCTGGCTTTCGGTGAAGCCGAAGCAAAGGCGCTTGTGGAGCGGGCCGGTCTGCACGCTCACATGCACGATCCCGGCTGGAAGCAATTGCATCGCACGTTCCAAAGTCCGATTCCGCTGCCGCCCGTGCCGGACCACTGAACTCAGCTGATGGGAGACCAGGAAGCCCGCAATGCGTCCGTGAATACCAGCGACGCCGTTACCAGCCGGCAAAATCTCCAAGCAAGGCCTCATCGATCCGCCCAGCCGCCACATCGGCGAGCGCCT
Organism: Sinorhizobium meliloti; assembly: GCF_017876815.1. Taxonomy (NCBI): domain Bacteria; kingdom Pseudomonadati; phylum Pseudomonadota; class Alphaproteobacteria; order Hyphomicrobiales; family Rhizobiaceae; genus Ensifer; species Ensifer meliloti. The sequence continues at coordinate 2,191,955 of NZ_JAGIOS010000001.1, forward strand.
GGCCGAGCATAGCCACACCCGACTCGGCCTCCGCCGGCGTCAATGTCAGCGGCGGCGTGAGTTCGAGGACGTTGGACTGCACGCCGACATAATAGAGGACGAGACCGAGTTGGAAGGCGCGGTAGACGGTCAGCGCCGCCTGACGTGAAGCCGGTTCGCGGCTGGCGGGATCGGTCACAAGTTCGATGCCGAGGGCGAGGCCGCGGCCGCGCACATCGCCGATCAGCGTGTGGCGGGCGGTAAGGCGGTCAAGCGCTTCGCGCAGCACCTTGCCGCTTCTGTCCGCATTCAAGATGAGGTGGTCGCGCTCGATCGTCTGCAACACGGCCAGCGCGGCGGCCGCGCAGACGGGATTGCCGTGCACGGTCTGCAGCGAGAAGGCAACGCTGTGGTTCATGATGGCTTCCGGACCGACCACCGCAGAGATCGGCAGGCCGCCGCCAAGGCCCTTGCCGAAGACGACGATGTCCGGTTCGATACCGGAATGCTCGAAGGCGTTGAAGCGGCCGCTGCGGCCGAGGCCGACCTTCACCTCGTCCGAGACGATCAGAATGCCGTGTCTGCGGCAGAGCGCTTCCACCGCCTTGAAGAACCCGTCCGGCGGCACCAGCATGCCGCCGTCCGACTGGATCGGCTCGATGAAGAAGGCTGCGACCTCTTCCGGCGGCACTTCGGTCGCGAAGAGCCGCTCGAGGTGGGCGAGCGCGGCGTCCCTTGCAGCCTCGGGGCTGCCCGCGGCATAGCTGTTCGGATAGGGCACGAGCGTCAGGCCTTCTGCCCGACTGCCCTGTTGTGCCGGATGGCCGGAAACGCCCATGGAGCCGATGGTGCCGCCGTGATAGGCCCCGTGGAACGCAAGGATGCGCGGCCGGCCGGTGGCGGCGACGACGATCCGGGCGACCGTCTCATTGGCGTCGGAGCCGGAATGGCCGAACCAGACGCGGCCGCGGGCGCGCTCCGGCACGAGCGAAAGCAGCTTTTCGGCGAGCAGCACGCAAGCCTCGTTGGCCGATGAAAGATAGCTCGCGCCCGCCTGATCGGAGAGCGCGCGGCCCACCGCCTCACGGATCGCCGGGTGGGAGTGGCCGAGGCTTGCCGCGCCCCAGGAGGCGGAGAAATCGAGAAGCTGCCGCCCGTCGTCGGCGGTCAGATAGGCGCCGCTGCCCCCGACGACCGCCTGCGGAAAAAACCGCAGATGCGCCATTTTGGAAACCGAGCGGCTTTCGCGGGCGTAGAGACCGGGCACGCAGGCATCTCCTCTATCTGAAAAAGGTGAGAACCTCTTCGAGCGAGACGACATGGCAGTAGATCATGTTGATGATTTCCAGTTCCCGCCGGTGCAGATCGTCCGTCGCCGCGGCGCCGCAATCGTCGACGACGACCACGCCGAAACTTTCATCCGCAAGGCTGCGCACTGTCGAGGAGACGCACTGGTCGGTGAAGATGCCGCAGCAGATGACGTCCTTGATGCCCATATTGTGGAGGATGAGGCGAAGGTTCGTACCGGTCAGCGCACTGTCTGTCGTCTTTGTGACGACGATCTCGTCGCTGCGCGGTTCCAGCTCCGGAACGATCTGTCCCTCGGGCAGCTCCTTCGGCAGGAGCAGGTAATTGAAGCCGGGCTTCTTCTGGCTCAGCGAGCGGTCGCGCCCGTCCGGCTTCAGGCAGGCGATGCGGGCGAAGATGACCTCCACCTTGCGCTTGCGGCATTCGTCGATCAGCCGCGCCGTGTTCGGTATCACCGTTTTGCGCATACGCTCGTAGAAAGGTTGCCAGCGGGCGGTTTCCTCAGGCGTATCCTTCGGGTCGAGATAGGTGTTCTGGATGTCTATGACCAGCAGCGCCGTCGTCTCCGGATCGAGCGCGATGTCGTCCGGCTCCTCGGCACCGGCATAGTAGAAAGATCGGTAGGCGGTCTTCCAGCTCATGCAACTGTCTCCTTCTTGCGGCGGGCGCGGGTGAGGATGTGGCCTATCTCGCGGTTCGGGAAGAGACCGCCCGGCTTGACGATCATCACGGCGATCATGGCGAGCGCGAGGACGATTTCCGTGAGGCCGACGACCTGGCCGGCGCCCAGGGCGGTGGCGTTGAGCGCGCCTTCCGTGCCGCGCAGCCCCTCATAGGCGAAGGTGACGAGAATCGTGCCGGCCACGGCGCCTGTCACGGTGTTGGCGCCGCCGATCACCAGCATGGTGATGATGAGGAACGTCTCCTTCAGATAGAAGGCTTTCGGCGCGAACGAGGTGATGAAATGTCCCCACAGCGCTCCGCCGATGCCGGCGATGAATGCGGCAAGGATGAAGGCGCGCCAGCGCAGTTGCGGAATATCGGCGCCGAGGGCCGCCGCGGCGACCTCGTCCTCCCGCGAGGCGCGCAGCAGCTTGCCTGTCCGCGATTCCTTGAAGGCAAGCGCCACCACCACCACGATGGCTGCGACGATCGCGGCGACCGGCATGTCCGTCGTCTTCGGCAGGCCGAAGAGCGTGCGCGGGCCGTTGGTGAAGGCGCTCCAGTTGTTCATGACCGTGTAGAGCACGACGAGCAGCGCGAAGGAGGTGATCACCGACGCCGCATCCGAAAGCCGCATCAGCGGATAGGCGACGATGGCCGCGACGACGGCGGCCAGCACGCCCGCCGCGAGCATGGCGAGGAGCGGCGAAACTTCCACGACCTTCATGAACTCGTAGAGATCCGGCAGCGCCATGCCCTTCATCTGAGCCGGGATGGTGAGCACGGCGGACGTGTAGGCGCCGAGGCCCATGAAACCGATATGGGCGAAGGAGAGCAGGCCAGAATTGCCCATGAAGGTCTGCAGGCCGATGACCAGCACGAGCGAGATCAGCAGGTTGGTGGCGATACGGTCGTAGAGGCGGATGCCGAGGAGCTGGCTTCCGACGGCGATGATAACGATGACGCCGATGAGAATGAGGGCGGTGAAATAGGAGTGTTTCATGGTCGCGCTCCCTCAGGTCCGCTGTCCGCTCGCCGGACCCCTGATGAGGCCGTCGGGGCGCCAGAGCAGGATCAGGATGACGAGGCTGAAGGTGAAGGCGTCGCGGAATTTCAGCAGGTCCTGCGACAGGGTGTAGTTGAGCGTGGTGTCGATGAGGGCGAGCAGGAAGCCCCCGACAACGGCGCCGGGCAGGCTCCGCATGCCGCCGATGACCGTGGCGATGAAGGCGACGAGCAGCGGCTCCAGGCCGATGCCCGGAACGACGGTGCCGATGCGGCCGATCCAGAGAATGCCGACGACGCCGGCGAGGAAGCCGGAAAGGGCGAAGGCGGACGAGATGATGAGGTTCGCCGGCACTCCCAGCATGCGCGCCATGGTGAAGTTCGTCGCCGCTGCGCGCATGGCGATGCCGAGCGTCGTCCTGCGCATCAGGAAGGCGACGCCGGCGAGCAGTGCGATGGAGGCGGCGATGGTGATGAGATTGCGGACCGGGGTGATCGCACCGCCGATCGAGACGGTCTGCGAGAAGATATCCGGGAGCGGCACGTTGCGAGGGCGCGGCGAGATGAAGAGGAGCGCCGCGTTCTGCAGCAGGTTGGAGAAGGCGAAGGATGTGATCAGCACCGCCGTCACCGATTTGGCCCGCACCGGACGGAAGGCGGCATAGTCGGTGATGATGCCGAAGAGGATGGCCATGCCGACGGCGAGCACCGCCATGACGATCCAGGGCAGGCCCGAGCCGCTGGCGAGAAACATCGTGTAGCCGGCCACCATGATGAGTTCGCCATAGGCGAAGTTCACGAGGCGCAGGATGCCGTAGATGATGACGAGGCCGAGTGCCATGAGCGCATAGGCGCCGCCGAGGCTCAGGACGTCGATGACGAACTGGATCGCGAAAGCCATGGATCAGCCTCCCAGATAATGCCCGCTGAGGTCGCTGGTCGAGCGGATTTCCTCGGCCGTGCCTGATGCGACGATGGCGCCGAGGCGCATGACGAAGGCGCGGTCGGCGACGGCGAGCGCCTGGTTCACGTTCTGCTCGACGAGCAGGATGGTGAGGCCGGATTTCTTCAGCGTCTCGATCATCTCGAAGATGCGTTCGACGATGGCCGGCGCAAGGCCGAGCGAGGGTTCGTCCAGAAGAAGCACCCGTGGCCGCGCCATAAGCGCGCGGGCGATGACGAGCATCTGTTGCTCGCCGCCGGAGAGCGTGCCGGCCGCCTGTTTCGAGCGCTCGGCAAGGCGCGGGAAGAGCGTGTTCAGCTTCTCGAGGTTGTCGCGGTTGCCGGCCTGGTCGCGGCGATGGATAAAGGCGCCGAACATCAGGTTTTCGGCGACCGTCAGGTCCGGGAAGACGTCGCGGGTTTCCGGCACGGTGGCAAGGCCCGCGCGCACGACCTGTTCGGGGCTCGCCGCGGTGATGTCCTTGCCTTCGAGCGTGATCGTGCCGCCGGAGGCTTTCAGCGCGCCGGCGATGCACTTGATGGTCGAGGATTTGCCGGCACCATTGGCGCCGAGCAGGCTCACCAACTCACCCTTTCGAAGCGTGAAGCTGATGCTGCGCACAGCGCGGATCGCACCGTAGCTGACGGAAAGGTCGGTTACGTCAAGCATGGGCCGCCCCCTTGCCGAGATAGGCTTCGATAACGGCCGGGTGGCTGCGGACATGGGCGGCGTCGCCCTCCGCGATCGTGCGGCCGGAGGCGAGCACATGCAGCCTGTGGCAGAGGCGCATGATGAGACCCATGTCGTGGTCGATGATCAGAAGGCCGAGGCCGCGTTTCTCGGGCAACTCGGCGAGCGTGTGCAGCAGGGTTTCCGTCTCCGCATCGTTCATGCCGGCGGCGGGCTCGTCGAGCAGCAGAAAGCGCGGCTCGGCGGCGAGCGCCCGGGCGATTTCGACGCGGCGCTTGTCGCCATAGCTGAGGCTTTCGCCAAGCTCGTCCGCCTTCGCCGTCAGGCCGAGTTCGGCCAGCAGGCCTTTCGCGCGTTCAGCCGACACGGTGCGGGAGGCGCCCTTTGCGAGCGCCGCCGCCTCGACATTCTCCATGACCGTCATAGAGTTGAAAATGCGTACTATCTGGAAGGAGCGGCTGACGCCCGCAAGCGCGATCTCGCGCGGCGAGAGACCGGACAGCGTGGTGTCGCCGGCGGCGATCGTGCCGGTCGCCAGCTTCACCTGGCCGGTGATGGCATTGATGAGCGTCGTCTTGCCGGAGCCGTTCGGCCCGATGAGGCCGACGACCTCGCCGGCGGCGACCGAGAGCGAGACATGGTCGAGTGCGCGCAGGCCGGTGAATTCCACCGACACGTCGTTTACCGCGAGACGCGTTTCAGACATGGCTTTTCCGAAGTGATGGGGCCGGCCTTGCGGCCGACCCGGATTGACCGATCAGGGCTTAGGCAGGGATTCCGGCTTACGCCATCCGACGAAGCTCGGCTTGCCGCCCTTGAGCTCGATCACGGCCGCAGCCTTGTTCGGCACATGGCCTTCCTCGTTCGTGCCGTAGTCGAGATCGCCGGTCAGCAGCTTGAACTGGCCATCTTCCAATGCCTTGGCGAGCGCTGCGCCTTCGGTCGTTCCGGCCGCCTTGACCGCCTCGGCGAGCAGCATGATCGTATCCCAGCCCGTCGAGACGAAGGACGTGTCCGGCGCCTTGCCGAACATCTCCTTGTAGAGCTCGATGAACTTCGGCATGTCCGGATGTGCCTCCGGGCCCATCCAGGTATGCGTGACGAAATAGACGTCGTTGCCGAATTTTTCGCCGAGCGCCTCATGCATGGCCGGGTCGTCATAGGCGTCACCGCCGAGAACCGGCGCATCGTAGCCGACCTCGCGCAACGCGCGGATGATCACACCGATGTCGGTGCCGTAAGAGGAGACGAAGATCACGTCCGGCTTCTTGCCGAGCGCCTGGAGACGGGCGAGCTGGGCGGAAAAATTGTTGTCGCCGTTCGTGTAGGTGTCTTCGAGCAGAATCTCGCCGCCATCGGCCTTGAATTGCTCCACGAAATATTTCGAGAGCGACTTGGTATAGGCGATGAACTGGTCGGTGACGACATAGGCCGTCTTCCAGCCCTTTTCCTTCACGGCGAAATCGGCGGCCGTCGCGCCCATCGTGGTATTCCACATGGAGAGCGTGAACTGCTTGTCGCCGAGCGACCAGGAGGAATAGAGCGGGTCGGAGGCGCAAGTCGAGATGCCGACGAGGCCTGCCGATTGCGCCTCCCGGCTCGCGGGCGAACCGAAGTCGAAATCGCACGGTGCGACGATGATCTCAGCACCCTTGTCGATCAGTTCGACCGCGACATTGCCGACCGTCACCGGATCCGACTTGCCGTCGATGTTGATGAACTCGATCTGCTTGCCCAGCAAACCGCCATTGTCGTTGAGATACTTCACGGCGACCTTCGCGCCGTTGTAGCCGGGCGTGTCGAGGGGAGCCTGAATGCCCGTCATCGAGAGTGCGCCGCCGATCAGGATCTTGTCGTCGTCGGCAATGGCTGTGGAAGAGGCAAGCGCGAAGCTTGCCGCTGCGAGAAACAGTCTGGAAGTCTTGATCATGGTCGTTCCCCTTATTGATGCCATTCGGCAGTGATGGTTCTGCGGCCTGGTCTTTTGACCTTCTTGTGCGGACCGCTCTCGTATGCTCCTTATTTGCCTCCCGTCGGCCGTCTGGGCAGGTTACTGCCCAATTTCCTTCAAAAGATCGTCGGTCGATATCTGGCGGCAATAGCCCTTGATTGCGCTCAGCGAGGTGTTGTGGCGTTCCTCGGAATAGGTGCCGCAGGCATCCGGTACGAGCGTCACCAGATAGTTGAGGTCGCAGGCGTCGCGCACTGCCGATTCCACGCATTGGTCGGTCAGGAGGCCGCACAGTACGATCTGCCTCACCCCGAGATTACGCAGCACATAGTCGATATGGGTGGAGACGAAGACACTGGAGGAACTCTTCGGGAAGACGATTTCGTCCTCCAGGGGTTCGAGCTCATCGATTACCTTACCATCCCAGGAGCCCTTCGGCACGTTGAAGCCGGTGATCTTGTAGTCGAGGCTGCGGTCGCGGCCGTCCTTCGTCAGGCTCTCGATCGTCGTGTGCAACACCTCGATGCCGGCCTTGCGGAAACCGGCGAGCAGGCGCTGCATGTTCGGTATCGCCACCTCGCGGATACGGTTGAAGTAGTAGCCGTACTTGCCGGCAATATCCGCATCGGAGACATCCTTGAACTCGCCCCCCTCGCGGCTGACCGAGAAGTTCTGCACGTCGATGAACAGGATGGCGGAAGCGGCCGGGTCCAGCGGCACGTCGCGGGTGGTCAGATGGTCAGCGGCCATCATTGGTTCCTTCGATGCTTTCTGCCGCAAGCCGGAGGGGGCCGGCCAGCCGGTCCGCCCATTCCTGTTGCCCGCGGGCGTCGTTGATGAGGTCGTTGCGCACTTCGAGAAGCACATGCGGAATGCCGCGCCGCTCGCCGTGCACGGGGATCGTGTAATCGGAGAGATCGTCGACGTGGTACGGCTCGTTGAGCCTGACGGTAACGTCCGGATTGGCGGCGCGGAAGGTTTCGGCCAGTCGTTGGGCGAAACGGGCGTCGCGATTGTAGAGAAGGCCGAGTTCGAAATTCCGGACGGCGCCGGTCGCGCGCATCACGGGCGTGAAGCTGTGTACCGAGACGAGGAAGAGCGGCTTGCCGGTCGCCTGTCGCTGATCGAGCCCGCCGGCGATCGCCTCGTGCAGCGGCTGATGGATTTCCACGTAGCGGCCGAGGCGTTCGCGGTCGGACAGGTCCGCATTGACCGGAACGACGGTCCCGTCGCTCTGCGCCACGAAGCAGTCCGTCGCTTCGAAGGGACGGTTGCAGTCGATGACGAGCCGGCTGTATCGCTGCAGGACGAGCGCTGCATCGAGGCGTTCGGAAATGCCGCGCGCAACACCCTCGGCGCCGACGTCGTAGGCGATGTGGCGCTCCATTTCCTCGGGTGCAATGCCGAGATCGCCAAGCGCTGCAGGCAGGGCGCGGCCCGCATGTTCGCAGGTGAGGAAGATCGTCGACCGGCCGGTGGGATTGATCCATTCTACGGGATCGGGGTCACCCGCCTGCAGCAATCCGGTCGTGTCGCGATCTGCGAGCCTGAGCATGAGATGAGATCCGTCGTGCGGTCCGGCGCGGGCCGGCGGCGCGGGCTTCGATGGCGATCAGTCAAAGAAATTTTTCAATCATAGTCAATCTGATTTTTCTATTTGACTAATTTTTTTCATGACGCGAATATTCGTTCCAGCAAGGGGAAGAGACGCCGATGAGCGATGGGAAATCGTCGACGACGATCCGCACGAGGATCCGCGAGGCCGCCGGGCAGCTGACGGCCAGCGAGCGCAAGATCGCCAATGCCATTCTCGCCGATTACCCCTTCACCGGCCTGGAAAGCATTCAGGAACTGGCGGCCAAGACCGGCGTCAGCGCGCCCTCCATCACCCGTTTCGTCAGTAAGATCGGCTGCGGCGGCTTTCAGGACCTGCAACGTCAATTGATCGCCGAGCTGAAGGAGGGCCGGCGCTCGCCCCTCGACCTCAAATCCAGCCAGAGGCCGGTCGGCCATTCGGAGTTCCTGTCGGAATATGTAGCGCGTGTTTCGGCCGTCATGGGGGAAATGACGGGGATGGTCTCGCAGGCACAGTTCGACATTCTGGCCGAGCTTCTTGCCGACCCGTCGCGCAACATCTTCCTGCTCGGCGGGCGCGTCAGCGACAGCATCGCATCCTTCCTGTCGATCCATCTCCGGCAGATCCGCAGCGGCATCTACCACATGGCCGACAACCCGGAATTCTGGCCGGAGCATGTGCTGCGCATGCGCAGGAAGGACGTCGTGCTGCTGATCGATTTCCGGCGTTACCAGCTCAGCCTCGCACGCCTCGCCGAGAACATCGCCCAGAAGCGTGGCGCGACCATCGTCGTCGTCACCGACAAGTGGATGTCGCCGGCTGCCCGCAGCGCCGATCACATCGTCGCGCTGCCGATCGACGCCGGCACGGCCTGGGACACTGTTTCGGCTGCCATGGCGCTCGTCGAAGCACTTATCGTGCGCGTCTCGGAGGCCGATTGGGAGGCAACGCAGAAGCGTATCAAGGATTGGGACGGCATCCGCTTTGCGATGCCGGGCTACGACCAGGACAGCATCAACGGGGACGCAGATGAAACGTGAGGAAATGATGATCGCCTGCTGCGGCGATCTCTCGGGCAAGGTGCGCGGCAAGGCCTTTCCGCTGGCGCAGATGGACAAGCGCTTGCGGCGGGGCGTCGGCTGGACGCCGACCAATGTGCAGATCACCTGCTTCGACGCGATCGCCGAAAGCCCCTTCGGCTCGCTCGGAGACCTCATGCTCATTCCCGATCCGTCGACCTGCGTCAGCTTCGAAAGCGAGGAGGGGGCGCCGAAGGAGAACTTCGTTCTCGGTAACATTCGCTATACCGACGGCCGCCCGTGGGAATTCTGCACGCGCTCTGTTCTCGAGGCCGCCCTGCAGCGGTTGCAGAGCGTGGCGGGTGTCACGCTTTACGGTGCCTTCGAGCATGAATTCCAGCTCAAGCACCGCCTTGGCGATCTCGGCAAGGCCTTCACGCTCGGAGGGTTTCAGGAGGAACGGCATTTCTGCGAGGCGATCATCGCGGCAATGCGTGAGGCGGGCGTGACGCCCGATACGATTCTGAAGGAGTTCGGCGCCGGTCAGTTCGAGGTGACGATGGGCCCCCAGAGGGGCGTCACCATCGCCGATCATTCGCTGATTACCCGCGAACTTGTCGGTCTCGTCGCCCGCGAGCTTTCCTATGAGTCGACCTTCACGCCGATCCGCGATCCGGCCGGGGTCGGCAACGGCGTGCATGTCCACATGAGCATGCTGGATTCGGCGGGTGACCCGGTCACCTACGATCCGAACGGCAAACATGAGCTTTCCGATGTTGCGGGAAAGTTCGTCGCCGGCATTCTGAAATATCTCGACTCGATCATTGCGATCACGGCGCCGAGCGTGGTCTCCTACCTGCGTCTCACGCCGCATCGCTGGAGCGCAGCCTTCAACAATCTCGGTTTTCGCGACCGCGAGGCATCGGTGCGCATCTGCCCGGTTTCTGACATCAGCGACATCGCCCGCGCCGCCCAGTTCAACTTCGAATTCCGTGCGGCCGATGCAACCGCCAACCCGCATCTTGCCCTCGCGGCAATCGTTCATGCCGGGGTACAGGGCATCGAGGAGGGTCTCGCGGTGCCGGAGGCGACACAGGAAGATCTTTCGCTCCTGAGCCCGGAGGCCCTTGCCGCCCGTGGCTACGTCCGCCTGCCGCAGACACTCGAAGCGGCCCTCCAGCGCTTCGAGGAAAATGAAACCGTGTGCGGCTGGTTCCCCGAGGGATTTGCCGACGTCTACGTCAAGCATAAGGAGGGCGAAATCGCCTATCTGGCGGACAAGACCCAGACGGAGATTTGTGAGGCCTACGAAAGCGTCTATTGACGGCAAACTGCCGCCGCTGCCGTTTACGGCCGGCTCCTTGTCGGGCAGATTGCCGCATTCTGCAGTTCGGCTTTTGGCGCGACGTCCGCAGCCCCTATATAACGGGCAGCAGATGCGACCGAACCGGGCGGATGGTATGAGCGACGAACTGAAGGGCCACGCTGTGCAAAGCGCGGCTATGCGCGAACGCGCAGAAGCGGAGATGAAAGCACTGGGGATCGATGAAGCGTTCATCGGAAAGCTGGTCGACACGTTCTATGCGCGGGTGCTCGCGCATCCGGAGCTTGGGCCGGTGTTCGACGCAAGGCTTTCGGGACGCTGGCCGGAGCACATGGAGAAGATGAAAAGCTTCTGGTCCGCCGTTGCCTTCCGCAGCGGCGCTTACGGCGGAAAGCCGGTGCAGGCGCATCTCGGCGTCGCCAATATGTCTCCGGAGCTCTTCCCGAAATGGCTGGGGCTCTTTGCCGCGACGCTCGACGACATTGCACCGAATGAGGAAGCGAAGGCTTGGTTCATGGCCACAGCAGAGCGCATCGCGCGTAGCCTGACGCTCTCGCTCTTCTACAATCCGGCGCTCGACGACCCGGCACTCAAGCGCTCCTGAAAATTGGCGCCTTTGGCGATGAGGTGCCGCCGAGCGGACTTCCATCGACCGACTTCGATGCGCGCAGCCGATGTTCCACACCCGTGCTGACCGGCAAAGAATCCTTGTGTCCAGCACTCTCACGCCAATGATATCTACGCGGAGCCGTTCAAACGAAAATTATTATCTACTAAATCTATTTAATTTACGCTTTACTCCTCCTCATCGGCTCGTCAGGAGGACACCATGCCCAAAACTCAATCCAATTCCATCACACTGGGAACGCGCGCTGCGGACTTCGTCCTGCCCGACGCGGGGGGAAATCTGTTCACTCTCGCGGAATTCAAGGACAGCCCGGCGCTGCTTGTCGCTTTCATTTCGAACCGCTGCCCCTTCGTCGTTCTGATCCGTGAAGCGCTGGCGAAGTTCGCGGGAGATTATGCCGGGCAGGGGCTCGCCGTCGTCGCGATCAACAGCAATGATGCACAGGCGTTTCCGGAAGAGACGCTCGAGCGGGTCGGCGCAGAGGTGAAGGCTTACGGCTATGGCTTTCCCTACCTCAAGGACGCGTCGCAAAGCGTCGCCAAGGCCTATGGCGCGGCCTGTACCCCGGATTTCTTCCTTTATGACCGCGAACGGCGGCTCGTCTATCACGGGCAGTTCGATGACGCTCGCCCGGGTAACGGCAAGGATGTGACGGGCGCCGATCTGCGCGCCGCCGTCGATGCGGTGCTGAAGGGTAAGGACGTCGGTACCACTCAGGTCCCATCGATCGGCTGCAACATCAAGTGGACAGCCGGCAACGAGCCATCCTGGTTCCCCACGGCCGCCTGAGCGGCGCTCTCACTGCCGGGCCGGGAAGGCCCGGCACCGCCCCCTTCATCCTGTAGATCGGTACACCATGGCTTCGCGTCGCAATGAACAGCCTGCGGAAAAAGGGCGTCTCATCGAAACGGATGTGCTCGTCATCGGTGGCGGGCCCTCCGCCGCCTGGGCGGCACTGTCCGCCGCCGAAGCAGGCGCGCGCGTCGTGCTGGCCGACAAGGGCTATCATGGCACGAGTGGGGCCACGGCGCCGTCCAATACAGGCACGTGGTGCGTTCCGCCCGGCGAGGGCCGTGCGGCCTCCGTAGAGCAGCGCTTCAAGCGGACGGCCGGCCTTGCCGACCGTCGCTGGATGCTGCGCTCGGCAGACCGGGCTTACGAGAACCTGCAGAAGCTGGTCGAATGGGGCTACCCCTTTCCGAGCGAGGAGGACGGCAGCCTCTACGTCGCCAATCTGCGCGGCCCGGACTACATGCGCTTCATGCGCCGGCACGTGCACAAAGCCGGCGTCACCATTCTCGATCATCATCCCATCCTCGAATTGCTCGGTGACGACAATCACATCGGCGGCGCGGCAGGGCTCGTGCGCCGCACCGGCGCAAGCTTCCGGGTGTCGGCGGGTGCGGTCGTGCTCGCCACCGGCGGGTGCGCCTTCTTCGAGCGCATCCTCGGCGGAACGGGTCTGACGGGCGACGGCTACCTGTTTGCCGTGGAGGCCGGCGCGTCCCTTTCGGGCATGGAATTCACCGGCAAATATACGCTTGCGCCGCACGGCTCGTCACTGAACAAGGGTCTTCCCTTCCGTTGGGCCACCTTCTATCGAGAGAACGGGGAGGTGCTTCGCGACGGCCGCGGCGAGCCGGTCACCAACGGCATCGGCGGCGGCGAACGGCAGGTGGCTGACGCCATGCTCTCCGGTCCGGTTTATGCCAGGCTGGACCTCGCGGAACCCGCCATGCGGGACTGGCTCCGGCGCGGCCAGCCGAACTGCTTCCAGCCCTACGACCGCATGGGCATCGACCCGTTCGAGGACCTCTTCCGCGTCGAACTCAAATATGAAGGCACGGTGCGCGGCACCGGCGGCATCCGCCTCGTTACCTCCGACTGCGCAACCGGCATTGCCGGCCTCTATGCGGCCGGTGATGCGGCGAGCCGCGAAAACGTGACCGGCGGCGTCTCCGGCGGCGGCGCCGTCAACGCGTCCTGGGCAATCGCCAGTGGCTGGTGGGCGGGCCATGGCGCGGCACAGCATGCGCGCCGCCGCCGGGGCCGCGACAATGCACGGCTGCAAGCGCTCGGCACGACGGGTCTCAGGGGAAGGGGCGAGCGCCAGGATATCGACCTCGCGGCCGCCGCCCGCACGGTGCACGACGAGATCGCGCCGCTCGACAAGAGTTACTGGCGCACGGCCGGGTCGCTGGAAGCGAGCCGCAGGGTGCTCGAGGACCTCTGGTCGAAGCTCAGCCGGGCGAATCCTGCGACCGGCATCGAACGCCTTCGCTCGCGCGAGGTCGCGTCGGTCACGGCAAGTGCGCGCTGGACGGTGGCCGCGGCCCTGCTCAGGACCGAAAGCCGCGGCGTGCATCGCCGGCGCGATTTCCCGGGAGAGAACGAATCACAGGCGGGCCGCATCATCGTCTCCGGCCTCGATCGGGTGACGGCGGTACGCGAGGACCTTGCGCTCGAGGACCTGGCGCTCGGAACGGCGCAAGAGGGCTGAGCGATGATCGAAGTCGTCTCCACCGACCGCTGCATTCGCTGTGACATCTGCGAGCGCATCTGCCCCGCCTTCGTCTTCGACCGCGACGAAACCGGCCTTCCCGTCATCGCCCGGCAGGACGACTGCCAGACCTGCTTCCTCTGCGAAATCTACTGTCCGGCGGATGCGCTTTATGTCGCCGAACAGGCGCACGGGCCGATCGGCATCACCGAGGCCGAAGTTCTGGAGCGCGATCTTTTCGGTCTCTATGCCCGATCGCTCGGCTGGAGCCGCGGGCGCGCCGGAGGGGCACAGAATGATCCGACCCGCCACATCCGTGTGGCACAGGTCTGAATGCAGGAGAGACGAACATGGAACGCATAGCTGTCAATGGGGTGTGCAAGACCTTTACCCTGAAGCCGGGACAGACCGTGACCGTGGACGGCGTGACCTCCAACCGGATCGCGGTGCTCGACGGCGTCGATCTCAGCATCGATCGCGGCGAGTTCATCACGCTGGTCGGGCCCTCCGGCAGCGGCAAGTCGGTGCTGCTTGACGTGATTGCGGGGCTGACCGGGGCGACCTCGGGCGTTGCCAGCATCGACGGCATCGAGGTGTCGAAGCCGCATGCCCGCACGGCCTATGTCTTTCAGCAATATGCGCTCTTTCCCTGGCGCACGGCCTTGCAGAATGTCGAATATGCCCTGGAAGTGCGCGGCGTTCCGGCCGCCGAGCGGCGCGAGAAGGCCCGTCATTTCCTGCACCTCTTCGGGCTCAACGGTTTCGAGGACCGTTTCCCCTCTCAGCTTTCCGGGGGCATGCAGCAGCGCGTGGCGATCGCCCGGGCACTGTCGACCGATCCGCAGGTACTGCTGATGGACGAGCCTTTTGCCGCGCTCGATGCCCAGACGCGGGACATCCTGCAAAGCGAGCTACTGCGCATATGGGAGCAGATAAAGACGACCGTCGTCTTCGTCACGCACTCGATCGACGAGGCGATCTATCTGGCCGACCGCGTGGTGGTGATGACCGCCCGTCCGGCGAGGGTCAAGGAGATCGTCGAGATCGATCTGCCGCGCCCGCGCGACCTCGATATCCGCAACGGTGAAGCTTTCAACGCCTACCGCGGGCGCGTCTGGGAAAGCCTGCGCGACGAAGTGAGCAAGGCTCAGCGCGACTGGGCTCTTGCTTCCAGCTACGCCAACTGAGGGAGGATCCGATGAGCCTCATTGCAGACCGCAACCCGCCGCTGCGCAGTTCCCTGGTCCTCCGCCGAAAGCGCGCGCTGCCGAAGACGCCGACGGCGCTCGGCCGCACCTTTACCACAATCACCCTCGGGCTCCCGGCCGTCATCGCCTTTGCGCTCCTGTGGGAGATCGCGCCGCGCGCCGGGTGGATCAACGCGCTCTTCTTCCCGCCGCTGAGCCAGGTGCTCGCGGTACTGTGGGAGATGATCGTCTCCGGGCAGCTTGCCGACCATATCGGCATCAGCCTGGAGCGTGCCGCGATCGGTTTCCTGCTCGCCTGCGTCACCGCCGTGCCGCTCGGTTTCCTGATGGGCCGCTATTCGCTCTTCGAGAAGGCCTCCGACTTCCTCGTCCAGACGCTGCGCAACACGTCGCAATTCGCGCTTCTGCCTGTCTTCATCATCGTTCTCGGCATCGGAGAAGCCTCGAAGATCGCCATCACCTTTTACGCCGCCGTCTTCTTCCTGCTGATCAACACCATTGTCGGCGTGAAGTCGGTCGATCCATTGCTCGTCAAGGCCGCGCGTTCCATGGGCACGTCGGATTGGGACCTTTTCAAGAAGGTGATCTTCCCCTCCGCCATTCCCTCGATCGTCGCGGGAGCGCGGCTCGGCGTGAAGACCTCGCTCTTCTCGGTCATTGCCGCCGAAATGCTCGCCGCGCAATCCGGCATCGGCTACCTCATCCAGCATTCCTCGCTGATGCTGGAAACCGACCGGATGTATGCGGGTATCCTGACGCTGACGATCATCGGCCTCCTGCTCAACTACCTGCTCGTTGCCGGCGAGCGGCGGGCGACGCGCTGGCGCGGCAGCGCCGAAAGCGGACCGAACTGACCCTCGCATCAAAGCACCTGCTTTCATCACGAACCGCCGATCTCGAAAGGATACATCGATGACATCCCCCTCGATCCGCCCGCTTCGCCGGACGCTTCTGAAACTTGCTCTGGCCCTTTCGATCCTGCCGGTCGCCGGCCTTGCGCCGGCCTCGGCCGGCGAGGCGAAGCCGGACGCCATCCGCATCGGCTCGACGGCGCCCGGCCACCTGAAATTCATTCTCTACCGCCACAAGAAGCTGCTCGAAGACGAGTTTTCGAAGGAGGGCATCAAGATCGAGCTGACGACCTTCGACGGCGGCTCGGCTGCCACCGTTGCGCTCGGCTCCGGCGCCCTCGACTTCACCTATATCGGCAACAACCCGTCGCTCCGCCTGGCGGCGACCGGTGCGGACGTGAAGCTGATCGGTCTTTCGAGCTGGAATCGCTCCAACGAAACACAGATCGTCGTGAAGCCGGATTCGCCGATCCGGAAGATAGAAGACCTGAAGGGCAAGAAGGTCGCGTACCTCTCGGGCACCGTGCGCCACTCGACCTTCGCCAAGGCACTGAAGGCGGCCGGGCTCTCGATCGGCGACGTCGAGAGCCTCAATCTCGGCATCGAAAGCTCCGGGCCGGCGCTTGCCCGCGGCGACGTCGATGCCATCGTCGAAAGCACCGGACCGGTGCAGAAACTCGTCGAAGAGGGCCAGGCCCGCGTGATCTTCGATGCCGGCGTATCGGGAAGCCCGGAATGGGCCGTGCCGCATCTCATCAGCGTCAATGGCGACTTCGCACGCAAGTACCCGCAAATCGTCGCCCGCCTGCTTGCCGTCGACGTCGCGGCGGCGCGCTGGGCGGATGCCAACCCGGAGGAAACGATCGCGATCTTCGTCAAGGAAACCGGCAACAGCGACATGGCCGTGCGCGCGACCTATCCCAATGGCAAATTCTACCAGGATCCCGAAATCACCGATGCAGCCGTTCGCGCGCTCCAGGGGGAGGAAGCCTTCATGGCCGATGCCGGCTTGCTGAAGGGCAAGGTCGATTACCGGACATGGATCGACCGGTCGTTCTACGAAGCGGCGATCAAAAGACTTGCCGCCAGCAACTGACATGTATTAGGCCCGGGCGTCGGCGTTCATGGACCGGCGCCCCTTTCAGAGCATTTCAATGTTTCAAGAAAACACCGAAGGGCTCTAACCATTTGAACCACGCACTTCCGGGCGGAAAAGCATTACCCACTTTTCCTGGAAGTGCTCTGGCTGTTCGTGATGACTTCCATTCCCTCTTCGCCGCTCCCCCTTCATCGCACCCGGATCGTCCCGGCGGTCGTCGCCGTGGCCTTCTTCATGCAGATGCTCGACAGCACGATCATCGCGACGTCGCTGCCGGCCATGGCGCATAGCTTCGACACCGACGTCGTCGCGCTCAATATCGGTTTTACCGCCTACCTGCTCGCCATGGCGGTATTCATTGCCCCCGCCGGCTGGCTTGCCGATCGTTTCGGCGCGCGGGAGGTCTTTCTGACCTCGATCGTGCTGTTCACGCTGTCCTCCGTCGCCTGCGGCTTTTCCGGCTCGCTTTTGCAATTCACCGTTGCGCGGCTGTTCCAGGGTGCGTCCGCCGCGCTGATGACGCCGGTGGGGCGCCAGCTCGTCTTGCGCGGTGCGCCGAAGGGGGAACTGGTGCGGGCGATCGCCACCATCACCTGGCCGGCCCTGATAGCGCCGGTGATCGGGCCGCTGATCGGCGCCTGGATCACCACTCACAGCGGCTGGCAATGGAACTTCTTCATCAACCTGCCCCTTGGCGTTCTCGGTGTCGTTCTCGTTGCGTCCTTCGTGCCGCGCGTACCGGGGGAGGGCGCCCGCCCTTTCGATCTCGTGGGCTTTCTCCTTACCGGCGGCGCGCTGGCGCTGACCTTGGCCGGGCTGGAGCTCTCCAGCGCCTCTGTCGGTCCCGGCCCGCTCACCATCCTGGCCTCCGGCGTCCTGACCGGCTGTTTCGCCATCCGCCATCTGCAGCGAACGCCGAATGCCCTTCTCGATATGGCAGTGCTGAAGGTTCCGACCTTTGCCTTCGCCACCCTTTCGGCGGGGACCGCCGGGCGGCTGGCGGTCAATGCCACGCCGTTCCTGCTGCCGCTGCTGTTTCAGCTGGGTCTGGGCTTCGACGCGGTGGAGACAGGGTCGCTCGTCTTGGCCTATTTTCTCGGCAATCTGCTGATGAAAAGCGTGACGACGCCGGCGCTCCGCCTGTTCGGCTTCCGCTCGCTGCTCGTGGTCAACGGCGTGATCGCGGCGCTGACGATCGGCGCCTTCGCATTTGTCGACGGCGAGACCCCGCACATGCTTCTCTTCGCGCTGCTTGTCGCCTGCGGCCTCTCTCGCTCGATGCAGTTTACCTCGCTGACGACGATCGCCTTCGCCGATGTCACGCCGGCGCAGCGAAGTGCAGCCACGACCATCTCCGCCATGCTGCAGCAGCTCGCGCAGCTACTCGGGGTCGCCGTCGCCGCGTCAATCATCCGCCTGTCGTCCCACCTGCGCCCGGACGGGGCGGATGGCGGAATGCTGACGGATATCCGCGCCGCTTTCCTTTGCATCGCGGCCATAGGGCTGGCTTCCGCACTGCGCTTTCTCGCCCTCCCGCACGATGCGGGCGTCGATGTGTCGGGACACCGCCGCCGCTGAAGCGCCTCAGGAACCAGGCAAGACTCCAGCAAATCTCCCTTGTCATGTTGTAATTACAACATTATAGGATGAAGAGATATTTGGAGGCTTCATATGTCCGACCGCCGTGCGCTGGCGAACGCCATTCGATTTCTAACTGTTGACGTCGTGCAGAAGGCGAATTCGGGCCACCCCGGAACGGCCATGGGAATGGCGGACATTGCCGAGGTTCTGTGGAACGACTTCCTGCGGCACAATCCGGCCAATCCGAAATGGATCAACCGTGACCGTTTCGTGCAGTCGAACGGACATGGGTCGATGCTGACCTATTCGTTGCTGCATCTCTCCGGCTACGGGCTTACGGTTCAGGACCTGAAGGATCACCGCAAGCTGCATTCCAGGACGCCCGGCCATCCGGAATACGGAATCACGGCAGGGGTCGAGACGACGACCGGCCCACTCGGCCAAGGTTTTGCCACGGCGGCCGGCATGGCACTGGCAGAAAAGAAGCTTGCGCAGGAGTTCAATCGCGACGGCTTTCCCGTGGTCGATCACTTCACCTATGTTTTCGTCGGGGACGGCTGCCTCATGGAGGGCGTAGCGCAGGAGGCCGCCTCGCTCGCCGGCACTTTGAAGCTCAACAAGCTCATCGCGGTCTATGACGACAACAGGATCTCCATCGACGGCGAGACGCCGGGCTGGTTCGCCGACGACACGGCCGCTCGTTTCCGTGCGCTCGGCTGGAACGTCATCGCGGACGTGGACGGCCATGATGCGGAGGCAATCACCGCGGCTTTCGATGCCGCCCGCCGCTCGACCGACAAGCCGACCATGATCTGCTGCAAGACGATCATCGGCTATGGATCGCCGAACAAGCAGGGCAGGGAGGAGGTGCATGGGGCGCCGCTCGGCGTGGAGGAAGTGGCCCGCACCCGCGAGCACCTTGGCTGGAAGCATGAGGCTTTCGTCGTGCCGGATACCGTGATGCGGGCCTGGGACGCCCGCCCGCGCGGCGAGAGGGCGGAAGCCGAATGGAATGCACTTTTTACGGCCTATGAGGCAAAGCATCCCGAACTGGCCGCCGAGCTGACGCGGCGTACAGCAGGCCGGCTGCCGGACGATTTCGATGCGGTCGTGGCAAGCGAGGCAGAGCGGATTCTTGCTCAAGAACCGGTCAGGCAACCGATCCGCAAGGCTTCCAACCGCGTTCTCGGCAATCTCCTCGCAAGCGTGCCGGAGGTGATCGGTGGTTCGGCCGATGTTTCGATGTCGACGTTGGCCTGGACAGGTGCGGCGCGTTCCATCACGCCGGACGATTTTTCAGGGAATTTCGTGCACTATGGCGTGCGCGAGTTCGGCATGTCGGCAATGATGAACGGCATGGCGGCCCATGGCGGTCTCATCCCCTACGGCGCCTGCTATCTCGTGTTCAGCGATTACAGCCGCAATGCCGTGCGCCTTTCGGCGTTGATGGGCCTCAAGACCATCTTCCTCTACACGCACGATTCGATCGGAGTGGGCGAGGACGGACCGACGCATCAGCCGTGCGAGCAACTGGTGGCGCTCCGCGCGATCCCGAACATGTCGCTCTGGCGGCCGGGCAGCGAACTGGAGGCTCTCGTTGCCTGGGAATCGGCGCTGAAGCGTGAAGGGCCAAGCGTTATCGTTGCTGCGCGACAGGACGGTGCGGTTTTCGCGCACCGGAGCGGCGATCTCGACGGTATCCGTCGCGGCGGTTACGTGCTGCAGGACGCGGGCGGAAAGCCCGATATCGTCCTCGTTGCGACCGGGTCCGAGATCGGCCTTGTCCTTGAAGCCGCGGCGGTGCTGGAGGGGCAGGGCAAGGCGGTTCGGCTCGTCTCCATTCCCAATGGCAATCTCTTCGCAGCGCAGGACCGTGACTATCAGGAGAGCGTGCTGGCTTTCGGCACGCCGACGGTATTTGTCGAGGCGGCCTCTCCGCTTTATTGGTACCAGTTCCTCAAGGGACCGGGTACGGTCGTCGGCGTCGACCGTTTCGGCGAATCCGCGCCAGGACCGGAAATCTACCGCGTCATGAACCTGACGGCTGAGCGGATCGTATCCGAGGCCGGTCAGTTCCTGTGCTGACACGATGATCCAATGATGGGGAAAGCATGTATCTCGGCATCGACCTTGGCACCGGATCGGTCAAAGCGCTTCTGATCGACGGCGACGGCAAGGCTGTCGCCGAGGCCGCGCGAGCCTATCCCGTCTCCTCGCCCATGCCGGGTTATGCCGAGACGTCACCCGCGGACTGGTGGGCACAAACGGTGGCGGCCGTGCGCGCCTGCTGCGACGGGCACGGTGGCGACGTTCGCGGCATCGGCCTCTCGGGCCAGGCACACGGTCTTGTCGCCGTCGGTGCAGACGCCAAGCCGCTTCGGCCCGCCATTCTGTGGGCCGACCAGCGTGCGACGGCGGAAATGGAGGCGGTGCTTGCCCTCCCGGAAGCGGTGCGGCGTCCGCTCGCCAATCCCGTTGTCAGCGGGATGGCCGGTCTCTCCCTGCTGTGGCTGCGGCGGAACGAGCCGGCAACCTATGCCGCGATTCGCCGCATCCTCGCGCCCAAGGATTGGCTGCGGCTCGTCATGACGGGCGAGGCCGCGACCGAGCCTTCCGACGCGTCGATGACGCTGCTCTACGATGTCGGAGCCGGCCGCTGGGCAACCGATGTCCTCAGCTCCCTTTCGATCGATCCCGCGATCCTTGCGCCCATCGTCGAATCCCATTCGATAGCCGGCAGGTTGAGTGCGGCCGCGGCCGCAGAGCTCGGCCTTGCTGCCGGCACGCCGGTGGCCGCAGGTCTTTCCGATACGGCTTCCTGCCTCTTCGGCATGGGCCAGACGAAGCCCGGCTCCACCATCCTCCAGGTGGGATCGGGCATCCAGATCATGTCGGTGGTCGAATCCATCGAACCGCGGGTCCAGCCCTTTTACAACAGCTATCGCGGCATCGGCGGCAATCTCTACTCGATGGCCGCCCTCCAGAACGGCGGCACGGTATTCGAATGGGCCCGCACCGTCCTCGGCGCCTCCTGGGC
The DNA here is from genome assembly GCF_017876815.1 of Sinorhizobium meliloti. Taxonomy (NCBI): domain Bacteria; kingdom Pseudomonadati; phylum Pseudomonadota; class Alphaproteobacteria; order Hyphomicrobiales; family Rhizobiaceae; genus Ensifer; species Ensifer meliloti. Next base: position 2,213,317 of record NZ_JAGIOS010000001.1, read on the forward strand.
GGAAATGTACCGCTCCGGCTTCGAGGAGAACGAAGGCAATGGCGGCGTCATCTTCCTGCCCTATGTGACGGGCGAGCGAGCGCCGCTGCTCGATCCGAACGCCTCGGCCGCCTGGGCCAATATGCGCCTTGGCTGCACGCGCGGCCAGCTCATCCGCTCGGTCTTCGAAGGCGTTGCCCTCGCCGTGCGCGACAGTTGGGATGCCTTGCGCGGTGTCGGTGTTTCGGCCGATCGGATACTCCTGACCGGGGGCGGCAGCACGGACCCGCGCTGGCAGCAGATGCTGGCGGATATTCTGGAGGTGCCGCTTGTGCCGGCACACGATCTCGGCAATGCCACAATCGGCGCGGCCTATCTCGGCGGCATGGCCGCCGGCCATTGGCGCTGCATCGAGGCCATCCCGTTCCCGGACGATCTCGGCAGGCCGATCGAACCCCGCCCGTTCCAGGGGCTCGACGCACTCCTGCCCCGGTTTCGCGCCACCTATCGTGGCCTCAAGCACGCCTGAGAATGCCGCACCGGTCTCAATAGGTCCGGTGCAGGTCGATGGTCAGCCGGGTGCGATCGGGATGGTGCCAGGACTCGTAATATTCGAGCACCTGCTTGTTCTGGTCGTAGGTGACTTCCCGGTTGAACAGGACGTAACTGTTCATTTCCACATGTAACTGGGCGGCGATCGCCTCTTCATTGATGCGGGCGAGCTCGACCTGCCGTTTGCCGGTCGTCGCCACGGCGTTATAACGCTTGGCAAGATACTGATAGAGGGAGACGTCCTCGAGCTCCTTCGACTGCAACAGGTCGGGAAAGCGCGAGTAGGGCAGGAAGTTGCGCACTACGAGGAAAACCACCCCGTCCGCATAGCGCAGGCGCTCCAGAAACACCGCATCGTTTTCGCCGATCTGCTCCGCGACATGGGCGGGCGGCTTGATGCGCTCCTGCTTCAACACCCGGGTCGTCAGCTTGAACCCGGCCTTGGCCATGCTTTCAAGCAGGGGATCGAGCTGCTGGACGAGCGCGATCGGCACCTTGCGTTCCAGCACGAAGGCGCCGCGGCCGCGCTCCGTCTCGATGAGATTGTCGTGGGCAAGCGACTGAAGCGCCTGCCGGACGACGCTGCGCGAGACGTCGTACTGCTGACAGAGTTCGCCTTCGGTCGGCAGCTTGCTGCCGGGAGGATAAGCGCCGGATTCGATCGCGGCCCGTAGCTCCCCCGCGAGCTGAAAATAAAGTGGGATGGGTGAACTGCGTTCGATGCTCATGCGAATCTCTGCCTTTCGTACCGTGGCGGGTAACTCTGCCTGTCGTACCCATGACCTGACAAGCGTACATCTTTAAATGCGTCCGGACTGGTGCACGGGGCGTTGACACTCGCAATGCATTCTGATTACGATGTACGTACAACATTACAAAAAGACTTTCTGATATAACAGACTGGGCTGGGACATCAAATCCGGGAGTAGCGGGGGGGGGGGGGCCGCAATCGGCTCCCGGACAGCAAAATCGAAGACCGACGGTTCGCAGCCGAGGGCCGCGCAGTTGCGCGGCCTCCCGGACGCGCGCCCGGAGGTCGGGCTACGGCATGCATAGAGGGAGGATAGGGGTGTATCTCGAACGCTTCAGGCTCGATGGCGAACTTGCGGTCGTCACCGGAGGAGGACGCGGCATAGGGCTCGCAAGCGCCGATGCGCTCGGCGAGGCAGGCGCGCGCCTTGCCATCATCGAACGTGATCCGGCGCTCCTTGAAGAGGCCCATGCGATCCTTCAGGCGAAGGGCTACGACGTCTCCGTGCACGAGGGCGACGTTACCGATCCCGCCCGGATGCAGGCAATCGCGGACGAACTAACCGTGAAAGGCGGCGCTTCCATCCTCGTCAACAATGCGGGCATCGCGCTCAGTGACATCCCGGCCGAGGACATGGAGGACGAACGCTGGCTCAAAGTCATCGACGTCAACTTGAACGGCGTCTACTGGTGCAGCCGCGCCTTCGGCCGGCACATGCTTTCGGCCGGTCGCGGATCGATCGTCAATGTCGGCTCCATGTCCGGCTTCATCGTCAACCGGCCCCAGCCGCAGGCGCATTACAACGCCTCGAAGGCCGCCGTACACCACCTGACCAAGTCGCTCGCCGCCGAATGGGCGCCGCGTGGCGTGCGGGTCAACGCGGTCGCGCCCACCTACATCGAAACGCCGCTCAACGCGCTCGTCGAGAACGACAGGCCCATGCTCGACCGCTGGCTCGATTCCACGCCCATGGCGCGCATGGGCAAGGACCACGAGGTCGCAAGCGTGATCCTCTTCCTGTCCTCCCGGGCGGCCAGCCTGATGACCGGATCGATCGTGCTTGCGGATGGAGGATACACGCTCTGGTGACCGCATCCATGCCGGATGCCGGAACGAACGAACAGCAATCAATAAGGAGGAGTTACAATGTCCAGCATCAAGACGCTTCTGGCAGGGTCCGTGGCCTTGTTCTGCCTGACCTCTGCTGCCATGGCCGAGGAGTGCAAGGTGGGCCTCACCATGCCCTCGCTCAATGCGCCCTATTTCGCGGCGCAGGTCGCTGCGGTTGAAAAGGCGGCCAAGGACCAGGGTTGCGAGATCACGACGGCGGACAGTCAGAATGACTTTTCCAAGCAGATCAACGACGTCGAGGATATGATCGCCAAAGGAATCGACATTCTGATCCTCAACCCGCGTGACCAGGAGGCGCTCGTTCCGGCCGCCGACGCCGCTACCAAGGCCGGCGTGAAGGTCGTCGTGATGGATTCCACGCTGAATCCCAAGGCCAACGTCGTCACCCAGGTCCGCTCCTCGAATGAGGAGAACGGCCGTCTCGTCGGCGACTGGATCGCCAAGAAGATGAAGGGCACGCCGATCAAGATGCTCCTCCTGTCCGGCAATCAGGGCAATCCCGGCGGCCTCGATCGCCGCATGGGCGTCATCAAGGGCATCGTGGAAGGCCAGCTCGTCAATGAAGGTGCGGTCAACCTCCAGATTCTGGGCCAGGGCTGGGGCGACTGGGCGACGGACGGCGGGCTGAAGGCTGCGGAAGACCTGTTCCAGGCCCATCCGGACGCCAACCTCGTCGTCGGCGAAAACGACTCCATGGTCCTCGGCGCGGTTCAGGCCGCGAAGGCTGCCGGTCTCGATGGCATCCTGTTTGCAGCGGCGGCGGACGGACAGCGCGAGGCGCTGGAGATGGTCAAGGAAGGGACCTACGGCGCCACCGGCCTGAACGATCCGGACCTCGTCGGACGCACCGCCTTCGATATCGCTTACAAGGCCTTCAAGGGCGAGCTTCCGGCCGACTTCCCGAAGCTGCACCTGACGCCGGCCGACGTCATCTCCGCTGACAACGTCGACAAATACTACAACCCGCAGTCCGTATTCTGATCGACGAAGAAAGGATGCACCGGGTCTCCGGTGCATCCCTGGAGAGCCAATGACCGTACTTGTCAGTCTGTCCGGCATCAGCAAGAACTTTAGCGGAGTACAGGCCCTGAAGGGCGTCGACTTCGACCTGAGGGCCGGCGAAGTCCATGCGCTGGTCGGTGAGAACGGCGCGGGAAAATCCACACTGATGCGCGTGCTTGCCGGCGAAATGAAGCCGACCTCCGGGACCGTCAGCATTCACGGCGAGACGATGCAGCACTCCGGCCCGCGGGGCGCCGCCGGCCGGGGTATTTCGGTTATCCATCAGGAACTGGCGCTGGCGCCCGACCTGACCGTCGCGGAGAACATCTTTCTCGGGCGCCTGCCGCGCATCGTCAATCACCGCCGGCTGCGCAAGGCAGCCAGCGAAATCCTCGAACGTCTCGGCTTCGACATCGACCCCGCCATCCACGCCGGACGCCTGACAGTCGCCCACCAGCAGGTCGTGGAGATCGCCAAGGCACTCTCCAACCGGGCGCGCATCATCGTCTTCGACGAGCCGACCGCGGTGCTTGCCAACACCGATGCCGAGCGCCTGCTCGCGATCATCCGCGAGTTGCGCGCGGGCGGTACCGGCGCCGTCTACATCTCCCACCGTCTGAACGAGGTCTTCGACCTTTCAGACCGCATCACCGTCATGAAGGACGGCTCGCATGTGGAAACGCTGGAGACCTCCGCAACGGATGTCGACGCGGTGATCGCACGCATGGTCGGGCGGCAGATGTCCGCGCTTTTTCCATCCAAGGCCGGGCGTGTGCCGGGCGAGGTGGTCGTCCGCGTGCGCAACGTTTCGCGCGGCCGCAAGGTCCGCGACGTCAGTTTCTCGGTCCGTGCCGGCGAGGTCGTCGGCCTCGGGGGTCTCGTCGGTTCCGGCCGTACCGAAGTCGCCCGCCTCGTCTTCGGCGCCGACAAGATGGATTCGGGCACTGTGGAACTCAACGGCAAACCGCTCCATCTCTCCTCACCGCGCGAGGCCGTGCGCGCCCGCATCGGCCTCGTTCCGGAAGACCGCAAGCAGCAGGGCGTCATCCTCGATGCGCCGATCCGGATCAACACGACGCTTGCCAAGATCCGCAGCATATCCCGTCTCGGCTTCCTCGACGCGGGCAAGGAGCGGCAGGTCGCCGTGGCGCTTGGCGCCGAGATGCGCCTCAAGGCGTCGAGCGTCGACGCGCCGGTTTCGAGTCTTTCCGGCGGCAACCAGCAGAAAGTGGCGCTTGCCAAATGGTTTCACGCCGATTGCGACCTGCTCATACTCGACGAACCGACGCGCGGCGTCGACGTCGGAGCGAAAGGCGAAATCTACAATCTGATCAATGACCTCGCCAAAGCGGGGAAAGCAATCCTCGTTATTTCGTCCGAGCATCAGGAACTGTTCGGCATCTGCGACCGCGTTCTCGTGATGGCGGAAGGGGCTATCGTCGGCGAACTCACCGAAAGCAAGTTCACCGAGCAGCAATTGCTGACGCTGGCAATGACCCGGTCGGCCAGGGAAAGGGATGAGACAAGCCAATGAGCATTACGTCAGCAAGCGCCGCCGCGGCCTCGTCGTTTACGCCGCGCGTTCTAAACGCGATCCGCCACTACGGCACGTTCGGCATCTTCCTGGTGCTGGTGATCGTCGCGTCCTTCTGGTCCGATGCGTTCCTGACGGAGCGCAACCTGATGAACGTCGTGCGCCAGGTCGCCTCCGGCGCCGGCATCATGGCCATCGGCATGCTCTTCGTCGTGCTCACGCGGGGCATCGACCTCTCGGTCGGCTCCATCGCCGCCGTCGGATCCGTGCTCTGCGCCCACCTTGTCGCGGCACAGGGCTACGGCGTGCCGATGGCGATCCTGCTGGTCATTCTGACCGGCGCCGCCTGCGGCGTGGTCACCGGCTTCTTCGTCGCCTACATGCGTTTGCCGTCCTTTGTCATCTCGCTGGCGATGATGGCGATCGCCCGCGGAATCTCGCTGATCATCAGTGCTGGCCGCCCAATCACCATGGGATCGCCCGGCGCGTCGCTCGTCGATTTCGGCAGCGGCTTTCTCTTCGGCATTCCACAGCCAGCGATCCTGATGCTGGTCATCTATGCAATCGGGGGCGTGGTGCTGCTCTATACGAGCTTCGGCCGCATCGTCACCGCGATCGGCTCGAACGAGGAGGCCGTGCGGCTCTCCGGCGTGCCGGTCGAGCGCTATGTCTTGTCGGTCTATGTCATCAGCGGCGCGCTCGCCGCCGTCGCGGGTATCGTCGCCGCGGGACGGACGGGCATCGGCACGCCTCAGGTCGGTGTCGGTGCGGAGCTCGATGTCATCGCGGCGGTCGTGATTGGCGGGGCCAGCCTCATGGGCGGGCGCGGCGGCATGTTCAACACGCTGCTCGGCGCGCTGATCCTCGGCATCATCACCAACATCATGAACCTCGCCGGCGTGCCGGGTTATCACCAGAACGTCTATCTCGGACTGATCATCATCCTGGCAATGCTCATACAGTTCGTCACCGCCCGGTCGCGCCGTTAGGTCCCCCAAGGGGCGAGGGGACGTGCCCCGCGCAACGCTGGTGATCATGGTGGCGGAGGAGCCCAGGGGCCTTCGCCCCGCTTGCGGGGAGAAGGTGGCCGACAGGCCGGATGAGGGGCAAATTAGTGAGAGCGGGATGAGGAAAAGTGTACGCGGTTCTCCGGCCGATTCCGCTCTCATGATGTTAGGTCGATCCGACCTGAAATCACCGTGATCTGACTAAAAGCCGCCGACCACGAAGCCGCCATCGACTGGCAAGTCCGCGCCGGTGATGAATTTCGCGGCAGGCGAGGCGAGGAAGAGGGCGGTTCCGACCAGGTCGTCCACGGTGCCCCAGCGCTTGAGCGCCGAACGCTGGGCGATCTTCTCCGCCGGTACCGGGTCGGTCCAAAGACCCTTCGTCATGTCGGTCTTGTGGTAGCCGGGCGAGATGGCGTTGACGCGGATGCCGTCCGGGCCGAAGGCGTGAGCGAGATGGCGCGTGAGGCCGAGCACGCCCGACTTGCTGGCGCCATAGGCCGGCACGAGCGGATCGCTGACATAGCTCAGCATCGAGGCCGTGTTGAGAATGACACCGCGCGAGGCCTTCAGGAGCGGCAGGACGGCCATGGCGAAGCGCATCTGGCTATTCAGGTTGACGTCCATCACCTCCATGTAGGTGGCGTCCTCGAATTCCGCCTCGGGCCGGGCAATGCCTGCGCCGTTGACCAGAACGTCGAGCTTGCGCAGCGTCCTGGCGAAGGCGTTGATCGCTTCCGGGTCGCGCACGTCGACCCGCTCGAAGCGGATTGCCGTGTTTTCGGGGTCGGCCGCGGCAGCCTTGAGCTTTGTTTCCGAACTGCCGAGCGCGATGACCGATCCGCCGAGCCGGGCAAAGCCCTGTGCGATGGCAAGGCCGATGCCGGACGAACCGCCGGTGACGAGAATGTCCTTGCCGGCAAAAAGGTCCGGACGAAACGTATCGATGATGTCTTTCATGAATTCCTCCTCAGGCATGATAGTCGTTGTTCAGGTCCGCGTGCCGGGCGGGTGGATCCGGGCGGCAAGCGCATCCATGTCGTCATAAAGCGCCATGCTGTGATGATAGAGCCGGTCGAAAACCGGCTGGACATGGCTGTAGACCTCGACCCATGCGGGGTCCGGCGCGATTTCGTCCGCATAGCGCACATAGGCGTCCGCCGCGTCGTCCGGCCGGGAAAAGCGGCCCGTCGCGGTCGCGGCCATGGCCGCGCAGCCCATGAGGCCGCATTCGGGTTCTTGCGGCACCAGCACCGGTGTGTCGAAGACGCTTGCCTTGATCTTGAGCCATAGCTTCGTGCGGGCACCGCCGCCGGCCGCTATCATGCGCTCCAGGCGCTTGCCCGAGCTATGCTCCATGATACGGATATGACGGGCCATGGCGAAGGCGATCCCTTCCAGAATGGCCCGGTGCAGGTGCTCCATGCCGTGCCCGGCGCCGAGGCCGAAGAACTGTGCCCGCGCATTGCGATGCTGACCGAGGCGCTCGCCGGTGAGAAACGGCATGAACAGCAGTGCCTCGCAGCCGGCCGGCGCCTTTTCGGCTCGCGCGACGATGTCGCCATAGCTCAGCGCGCCGTCATGGAAGGCGCGCCGCGCCCAGCGCATGCCGTCGCCGCCGGTTTCGAGAAGCACGAAGGGAGCCCAATTGCCTTCGATGGTGGCGACGTTGGAAATCTCCGGATCCAGCAGGGGCTTGTCGGCGATCATCGTGACGATGGCACCGGTGCCCGTGCTGTCCGATCCGAGGCCGGGCCGGCAGACGCCCGAGCCGAGCAGCGCCATCGGATAGTCCGCTCCGCCCACCATGACGGGCGTGCCGGCGGTCAGTCCTGTCGCGAGAGCGGCCTGGTCCGTGACGCGGCCGATGATCTCCAGGGGATTGCGGATGGGCGGTAGCAGCCGGGCATCAAGCCCCATTCGCTCGATCATCGCCGGCGACCAGGCGAGCGTTGCAGGGTTCATCAGGAAGCTGCAGGAGGCGTCGCCGGTATCCATGGCGATCTCGCCGGTCAGCCGGAAGTTGATGTAGTCCTTCGGCATGATGGCGACGGCGCTGCGCCGATAAGCCCCGGGGTCGGCATCGCGCACCCATTGCAGCTTGAAGCCCGGCCAGGCCGGGGTCGGCGTGTTGCCGCTTTCGGCGAGATAGCTGTCGGGCTCGTTCTCCGCCTCGAAACGGCGCACGAGGTTCAGCGTGCGTTTGTCGTTCCAGAGCGGTGCGGTATCGCGCGTCAATTGCCCGGCATCGTCGATGAGCACGAGACCGTGCATCTGGCCGCATACAGCGATGATGGAAATGCGCTCGCGTGCGCCTTCCGCCTTGTCGAGCACGGTTCGAACGGCGGTGCAGGCCCCCTCCCACCAGTCGAGCGGTCGCTGCTCTGCCCAGCCGAACTGCGGCACGATCTGGTCGTGCTCGCGCGCGGCGATTTCGACGATCTTCCCGCGGGTGTCGATGAGCGCCGCCCGCACGCTCCCGGTACCGACGTCGATCGCGAGAAAGAGTTCTCCGGTCATGTTGCGGCCTCCCTCAATGCGGCGAGTGCGCCGGACAGTTCGTGTTGCTGCTCGGCCGCCCGACGATAGGCAGCAAGCGCGGCCCGGTAGACCTTGCGCGCTTCCGGCGCGGGTTCGCTGCGTCCTTCCGCAACGTGCAGCGTGCGGATCGGCAGGAAGTCCTCCCACAGACCCATGCCGACGAAGGCCAGCGCCGCAGCACCGAGTGCCGCCGCCTGCTGATCGACCCTCGTCTTGACGATCGCGCAGTCGAAGACATCGGCGAAGACCTGCCGCCAGAAGGCGCTGCGCGCGCCGCCACCGACGATGATCATTTCCGGGCCGATGGCCGTCATCCGGCGCAACTCGTCCAAGGCGATCCGCAGGCCGAGTGCCACCCCCTCGAGTGTTGCGCGCAGGATGTCGGCACGGCCGTGCTGCAGGTCCAGCCCGACGAAGCCTCCGCGCACCGCCGGCCCGCCCTCGAAGCTCGTGCCGCCGCCGAGCGTCGGCACGAAGATCAGGCCGCGCGCACCGGCCGGAGCCTCGCCGGCGAGCCGGAAGAGCGCGTCATGGACGTCCATGCCGGCAACCTTGGCCGCATGCTTCACGTCCGGCAGCAGCGTGTCCGTCACCCAGTTGAAGCTCGTGCCGGAGGAAAAGATCGAGGTCGCCGAAATGAACATGCCTGGCGCCACATGGGCGAACACGAAGGGACGCACCCGATCGTCGAGGAGGGGCTCGGAAGCGGAAACGGTGATCCAGCTCGATGAGCCCATCGAGGCATAGGCGTCGCCCTCGAGAAAGGTGCGGCCGCCAAGCGCCATGCAACTGTTGTCTACGCCACCCGCGACGACTTTCACCCCTGGGAAGAGACCGAGCCGTTCGGCAATTTCCGGCAGGACGTCGCCGAGGACATCGGTGGAGGCGACGATGGGCGGGAACAGCTCCCGGCTCAGTCCCGCCGCTTCGACAAGCTCGGCGGAATAGCGCCCTGCCTTGAGATCGTAGACGCCGGTGCCCGAGGCATATGACGGATCGGTGGCAATACGGCCGGTCAGCCGCAGGTTGATGTAGTCCTTCGTGCCGATGATCGTGCGTGTCCGCGCGAAGATGTCGGGTGCGTTCCGGCGCAGCCACATGGCCTTGAACACGGTGTAGAGGGGCGCCGGAAAACCGTTGCCGGTCGTCCGGTACCAGGTGTCCGGATCGACGCGTGTGAAGAAATCCTCCGCTTCCGCGACGGCGCGTCCGTCGGACCAGATAGGTACGAATTCCTGCAGCAGCGCGCCGTTTTCGTCGAGCGGAAGGCAGCCGAGGCTGTGGCCGGACACGGCAATGGCGCGGATGTCGCCGGCCTTTACCGCGGTATTCTCGAACAGAGTCCGCAGGCTGGCGCAAATAGCCTCCCACCAGTCTTCGGGACGCTGCTCGTGACAGGAGGGCGAGGGGTAGAACGTTCTGTAGGAAACGACCTCTTCCGCAATGCAGGTCCCGTCCGGACGGAATATCGCCGCCTTGACGCCACCGGTCCCGAGGTCGAATGCCGCAACGGTGTCGCCCATAGCGTCAGCCCGCCTTGCCGGCAATGTCGAGGCGGCCGCCGGGCAGGGCGGCGCACTGGCGCACGAGGTCGACGGCGACCTGCGTGTTGATGCCGAAGCGGGTGACCCCCAGACGCATCATGCCGGCGATGGCATCGAGCGAACGGATGCCGCCGGAGGCCTTGATCTCCACCGCGCCCCCAACGGTTTCGACGATGAGTTTCAGCTTTTCCAGCGTCGTGGCGCTCGGCGTCCAGCCGGTGCCGGTCTTCACGAAGGCGGCTCCGCTTTCGGCAACGATCGCCGACGCCGCCCGGATCTCCTCGTCCGTCAGATGGGCGAGTTCCAGAATGACCTTGAGCGGCACCGGGGCAATCGCCTCCACGATGGCGCGGATCTCGCTGCGGACATAACCGAAGTCGCCGGATTTGATGCGGCCGACATTGATCATCATGTCGAGTTCCTGCGCGCCGTTCTCGGCAAGCTCCACAGCCTCGGCGGTCTTGGTACGGGTGCTGTGGCCGCCCGAGGGGAAGCCCACCGGACCGCCGACAAGCGTCAGGCCGCCCGAGGGGACGAGGCTTCTGAGCAGCGGCACGAAATTCGGCAGGGCATGCGCAGCGATGAACCCTTCCGCAACCGCGATTCCCGCCAGCTCCCGCACGTCCGCCTCCGTGTGGAAGGCCTGGACGGCGCTGATATCGATCAAGGCGGCGAGATCGCGAGGGGCGAGCGAGGCCGGCGGCTGACGGCGGTTGCTTATGTTGTTCATCTCTATGTCTCTGTGCTCGTGCGTAGGTAACGAAGATTGCGCTTCATGCCGGTGAAAAGATCGACATGCTCTGCGCCCCGGCGCAGTGCGACGCTGGTGGACAGGATGTCGACGACCGTCAGCGCGGCGATGCGGGAGATCGTCGGCGTGTAGATGTTGGTGTTTTCCAGCGTCTCGACCATCAGCACGATATCGCAGAATTCGACCAGCGGGCCGTCCGAGCCGACGATGCCGATGACCTGACAGCCGCTCTCGCGCGCCCGGCGCGCGGTTTCGATGATCGCCAGCGTCGCGCCGGTATTGGAGATGACGACCGCGACGTCGCCGGGCTTCAGCATGGAAACGACCATGATCTGCTGGTGGGCGTCGGTTTCCGCGCCGCAGGGGACTCCGAAGAGGGGAAACTTCTGCTGGGCGTCGCGCGCGACGATGCCCGATGCGCCGAAGCCGAAGAACTCGATGCGATTGGCCTTGGCGAGCGCGTCGACGGCTCGGTCGACCTGGACCGGGTCGAGGTGATTGCGCACCCAGTCGAGGCTGGTGATCGTATAGTCGAAGATCTTCTCCGAGACCTTGGCCGGAGTGTCGTCGGCGTCGATGACCGAGTGGGTCGCGGACATGCCCAGCGCCAGACTCTGGGCGAGGCGGAGCTTGAAGTCCTGATATCCCTGGCATCCGATCGAGGCGCAGAAACGGATCACTGTCGGCTGGCTCACCTCCGCCCATTCCGCCGCCTCGGCGATGGTCGCATTGATCACGCGCTTCGGATCGGCCAGAACGAGTTCGGCTACCTTGCGGTCCGACTTGCGCAGATCCGCGCGCTTCAGCCTGATGACTTCGAGTATGTTGTTGTTGCCGCCGATCGTTTTGGGCTGGAGCGCATTGGTCGACATGGAGATCCCCGGTTACTTGGACAGTCGGTATTCGACCGACAGCTTTGCCCGATGGAGCCGTACCCTGCAATCAGCGGCCGCCGATTTGGCGTCGATCACCCGAGGGTCTTCGGTATTGAAGGCGAACATGCCGTAGTGATGGGCGATCATGTCGGACGCGCCGATCCGCTCCGCCAGCAGGCATGCCTCGTCCAGCGTCAGGTTGCCGGCAATGCCGGCCTCCGTAAGTTCGGCGCGGCGGCCGTTGACCGGCAGGAGCGCCAGGTCTACCCGGAAGGGCGATACCTCCTCGACGAGACCCTCGTAAGGGATCGTGTCACCGGAATGGTAGAGGCGCGCACCCTCGGCCGCGATCACATAACCGAGGAACCTGTGCCAGCCCCCGGGGGTGCGTTCGAGTGTTTCATGCGCGGCGCGGATTGCGGTGACGCCGAGTCCGGCAAGAGGTTCGATGCGCTCGCCCGCGTCGACTGCGACAAGCCGTTCCGGCCTGACGCCGATACGCTCCTGCGCGGCAGCCAGCGCGGCGCGGGGCACGACGAAGCGGCAATCCGGGTTGGCCGCGGCGATCGGCATGAGGGTCTGTGGATCCATGTGGTCGGTATGCTGATGCGTCACGAGCACGAGGTCGACCGGGCCGAGCGCGGACGGGGCGACCGGTGCCGCCATCATGCGGTCGTGCTCGAAGCGCTTGCCGCGGTATTTTTCCGCGAGGCTGTCGGAGAGATAGGGGTCGACGACGATGCGGAAGCGGTTCGTCGCGATCACGAAACCGGCCTGCCCGAGCCAATAGAGCCGGATGCCGCCGGCGGTCGGCGCGGCGAGCCGCTCGGTAAGCGAACCCGAAAAAGGCACGGTCGACAGCGACATCATGCGCTCTCCTCCTCCAGGGCCGAGAGAAGGTTCGTCACGGCAATCGCGGTCGCCTTGCTGACGCTCTCGTCGGTCAAGCCGCCGATATGGCTGGTGGCGATGACGCGCGGATGGCTGGCAAGGGAGCCGGGCGCCGGCGGTTCCTCGACGAAGACATCGGTCGCATAGGCCTGCAGCCGGCCCTCGTCGAGTGCGGCGCGCACCGCCACCTCGTCCACCAGTGTTGCGCGTGCGGTATTGATGAGGATGGCGTGCGGGGGCACTGCCGCCAGACGCGCCGCATCGACGATCGGGCGGCCATCGGCAGGTGCCGGGCAGTGCAGCGAGACGATGTCCGCCTCCGCGAAGACCTCGTCAAGGCTCCCCCATTTGAAAGGGCCATACACTTCGACGTTCGGGCGGAACGGATCATGGGCGATGACGCTGGCCCGCATCGCCGAGACGGCGCGTGCAACGCGTTTTCCGATCGCGCCGCAACCGATAATCCCGACGGTGCGTTCGGCGATTTCCTTGCCGCGCGAGCGGGGCCAGCCGCCGGCGCGGATGCCGGCCGTTTCGGCTGGAATGTGACGCAGGGCGGCAAGGATAAGCCCGACTGCAAGTTCCGCCACGCCGACGGCGTTGGCCCCCTCGGCCTTGAGGACGCGGATGCCACGTCCCTTCAGCAGGGAGAGCGGCAGATTGTCGATGCCGGTGCCGTTGCGGCTGATCGCCCGCAGACTGTCGGCGGCGGCGATGACCCTGTCGGAAACGGGCTCGACGCCCGCCAGCCAGCCGACACAGCCCGGCACGAGATCGATCAGTTCGGCCTCGTCCGGCATACGGCCCGGCGTGGAGAATACGAGCTCGAATCCAGCCTGCCGAAGCGGCTCGAGTTCCGGCGGCGGGGCGAGGGAGAGCGAACGGGGGGTCACGAGAATGCGCTTCACGGCGTCACCCCTTTGCCGCCTCGATGGCGATCCGCGAAATCTCGTCGAAGGCCGGCCCGGAGGTCGGAATGACGATGTCGAACACTTCCGCGATGACCTGAGTCCAGCCGTGCAGGAAATAGGTCCATCCATCCTCCACCTGCAGCCCGCGCCTGGCCTGCTGCCGTCGCGCCTGATCGAGAAAGACGAGGTCGCCGCGATAGTTGAGGTCCCAGGCGATGGCGCGCTTGGGGAAAAGGCCGGCATCGGTGATCGGCGAACCCGGCGCGTCCTTGCCGAGACCGGTCGCGTTGATCACCATGGAACCGGGCTTCAGCGAGGCCATGGCCGCATCGTTCAGCTCCGGCCGGTCGGCCAGGACATAGTCGACCTTCACGCGGGCGCCCATTGCCTCGTGAATCCGCTTCAATTCCTCGAGGCGGGGGCGCGACCGGTTGGTCACGACGATGCGCGAGGGCAAGTCGTCCCCTCGCTTTTCCTGCATGAGATGCCAGGTGATGGCGATGGTCGAACCGCCGGCTCCCATCGACAGAACTTCCGCGCCGGTTTCGGTGAAATGGCCGGCCGGCAAGAAGCCATCGATGGCGAGACCCGATGAAATGGGGTCCTTGGCGTGGCAGACGAGCTTGCCGCCGCGTTTCGACAGGCAGCTCGTCTCATGCATCAGCAGTGCATGCGGATCGATCACGTCGAAGAGATCGCGTGCCGCATTGAACAGGTCGATCTTGTGGGTCGTGACCAGCGCGCCGAGCGACAGCGGGTCCGACTTGATGAAGGAAACGGCCTCCCGATAGGCCGCCGGGTCGGCATGAAGCGGAAAGTCGATACCTTTCAGGACCGCGTCCTTCAGGCCGAGGTGACGCGCCCAGGCGGGGAAGACCCGCATGATCGAGCTTTTCGACGTCGTCACGCCGATGAAGTAGAAGGTTGGCTGGATCGCGGGCTGGTAGCGATTCATCGCGTCACCTCGCGTATTTGCTTTGCCCGTGCGACTGCCGCGCGCGCCTTTGCCGTGATGTCGGCCCAACGACCTTCGCCGATGTCGGCCTTGGTGGCGATCCAGGTGCCGCCGACGGCGGCCACCGCACCGAGCTTCAGCCATTCATGCATGTTGTCGAGACTGACGCCGCCGGTCGGCACGAAGCGGGTGCCGAGATGAGCGAAGGGGGCACTGATCGCTTCCAGCATCGACGGGCCCCCGGCCGCCTTGGCCGGAAAGAATTTGGCGAGCTTCAGGCCGTTGCGGGATACGGCCGTCAGGTCGGAGGGCGTCATGATGCCTGGAGCGAATGGAAAATCCTTGGCCTTGGCGGCCGCGACGATCTCGGCGTCGAAGCCGGGCGCGAGGCCGAAGCGCGCACCCGCGCTGATCGCTGCACGCAAAGCGTCCGGCGTCAGGATCGTCCCGGCGCCGACCAGCAGTTCCGGGCGCTTCTCGGCCATGATCGCGATCACCTCGGCGGCCGCTTCGGTGCGGAATGTGATTTCGGCAAGCGGCAAGCCGCCTTCGAGAAGCGCATCGGCCAGGGCGACGGCGTCGGAGGAGCGCTCGATCGCGATGACCGGGACGACACCGAGAGTTGCGGCTTGGTCGAACGGAGCAATCATGCGTTTTCTTCCTTCTTCTCGCGGCCATAGAGCGCGGCGACCGTCGCCGCGTCGCGCATCCGCCAGTTGGGGTTGTCGATCTGTTTCCAGCCGCCCCTGCCGTCATCGATGATGCGCGCACGCATGCCGCCCGCCTTGGCGATGCAGTCGTAGTCCTGGCCAGAGTCGGCAGGGTAGCAGAAGAGCATCACGAGCTCGTCGCCGCCGATATTCACCGACCGGTGGATCCAGTACGGCGGCACGTAGCAGACCGTCTGCGCGTCGACGGCCACGACGCGGACTTCGCCCTCCGGAGATTCCAGCAGCATGAGGCCGCGGCCCTTCTGACCGTAGTAGATTTCCGGCCGGTCCGATTGCTTGTGAATGTGGCCGCGGGTGACGAAATACTCTTCGCCCACCTTGCCCGGCAGCATGCGGGTGACGCCGAAAATGAGGTCGCCGGTGCGTTCGTTGGGGCGGAACTCCGAGACCTCGTAGACGACCGTATCGTTCCAGGTTTCCTGCATGGCAGAGAATGCCGCCTCGTCGGCATAAAGACCGGCGAGATCGCGGAAGCGTTTCTGGTAGGCGCCCGTTGCATCGCTCATGGCACCGGTCCGAAGGTCGACCCGGCACCCTGCGGGCTCAAATAGCTTTGTCAAAGTGATTCCTCGTATGTCTCGTTCTTGGTATCAGGTGATCGTGTAACCGCCGTCGATCATGAGGTTCGCGCCGTTGACCATCGCGGCCGCGCCGCTGGCGAGGTAGAGTACCGATGCGGCGATCTCCCATGGCTTGGCGAAGCGCCGCGTCGGGATGGCGGCCCTGGCGCGCTCGCCTTTCTCTCCAGCCCAGCCGGTCAGCCCGAGTTCGGTTTCCACCACTGTCGGCGAGACCGCGTTGACGGTGACCCCGCGCGGACCCCATTCCAGCGCCATGCAGTTCGTCATGCCGATGATGCCCGCCTTGCTGGCGCAGTAGGCGACATGGCCCTCGATGCCGATGATCGCCGCCTGGGAGGCCATGTTGACGATGCGGCCCGACCCCTGCTCC
This sequence comes from Sinorhizobium meliloti, assembly GCF_017876815.1. Taxonomy (NCBI): domain Bacteria; kingdom Pseudomonadati; phylum Pseudomonadota; class Alphaproteobacteria; order Hyphomicrobiales; family Rhizobiaceae; genus Ensifer; species Ensifer meliloti. The sequence continues at coordinate 2,229,423 of NZ_JAGIOS010000001.1, forward strand.
AGCATGCCGGGGGCGATCGCACGCGCCATGAGGAAGGCACCCTTGAGATTGACGGCGAGCGTGCGGTCCCATTCGGCCGTCGGATAGCTTTCCGCAGGGGCAAGCGGCCCGATGCCGGCATTGTTGATCAGAATGTCGATCCGGCCGAAGGCTTCGGTCACCGACTTGACGGCTCGCTCGACTCCCTGCTCGTCCGTCACGTCCGCCACATGGGCGATGTGGCCGGTGCCGAGCGAAACGGCCACATCCGAAACGGCGGCGTCGCGGTCAAGAAGCGCGACGCGCGCCCTCTTCGTGGCGAAAGCTTCGGCAACTGCCCTGCCGATGCCGGTGGCGGCGCCCGTGACCACGACGGTCTTGCCACTGAAATCGAGCAGGTCGTCGAAGGAGGGGATTTCCGTCATGTCAGAATTCCTGGCCTGTGTGGGTGATCGTCATCTCCTGGAGATTGACGTCCTGCGGCAGCTCGTAGGCAAAGAGCATGGTCCGCGCGATGTCGTTTGCATCCAGCCCGCCGTCGAGCTGTTTGCGGCCGCTGTCCCAGAAATCGTAGGCGTCCTGGTGGGTGATGGTCTTGTCGATCTCCGACTTCGCAACACCGGGCGAGATGACCATGACGCGGACGCGATATGACGACATGGTCTGGCGCATGCCTTCGCTGACGGCATGCACGAAATGCTTGGTGCCGCCATAGACGTCATGGTGCGGATAGACCTTGCGGCCTGCGATGGAGGAGACATTGACAATGGTGCCGCAGCGCCGCTCCTTCATGCCGGGAGCGACCGCGTGCATGCCGTTGAGAACGCCGAGGCAGTTGATGTCGACGAGATCGCGCCATTGCGCAGGATCCTGCTCGTCGAGCCGGGCGAGACGGGAGACGCCGGCATTGTTGATGAGGCAGTCGACCGGGCCGAACCGCGCCTCACCCTGCCGGATCGCGCTTGCGAGCGCATCATAGTCACGGACGTCGGCGGCGACCGCGAGCATGTTCGGAAGCGCCATCGCCTCGATCAGTTCGGATCGGCGGGCGATCAGAAGCAGGGGATAACCGGCAGCCGAGAAGACGCGTGCGGTTTCCTGACCGATGCCGGCGCTTGCGCCGGTGATCATGACGAGCGGCTTTCTGCCGGTCATGGCTTGCCTCCCGTCGGTCAGTGGATGCTGCGTGAAAAGGCGTCGAGCGCCTGGATCGCGTCGCGCACGGCCGGTACGGTAATGGTGACCGGCGTGGCATAGATGATGTTGCCGGGCCGGCAGGCGGCTTCCGCCACGCGGCCGATCTTGGCGGGGACGTCATCGACGATGCCGAGGTCCGCCAGTTTGGTCGGCAGTCCGACGCTGCGGCAGAAGCGTATCATCGCCTCGATCTCGGCTCGGTCGCGGTTCTCCAGCATCAGCAGGCAAAGCGTGCCGAAGGCGACCTTCTCGCCGTGGAAATACCCATGCACCTCCTCCAGCACTGTCAGGCCGTCATGGATGCCATGGGCGGCCGAGCAGCCGCAATTCTCGAAACCGAGGCCCGACAGCAGCGTGTTCGCCTCGATGATGTTTTCGACCGCTGGGGTCAGCAGGCCGGCCTCGACGGCGATCTTCGCCTTGACGGCATCGCGTGTCAGCACATCCTGGCAATGCCGGGCGATCGCCATCCCGGCTTCGGTAGCGGGAAAGCCGCCGGCCACATAATTGTCGGTGCGCGACTCGATATTAGAGCGGGCCTCGAACCAGGTCGAAAGCGCATCGCCGATCCCCGCGACGAGGAAGCGTGCCGGCGCGGCTGCCACCAGCGCGGAATCGACGACGACGGCGTCCGGGTTGCGGGGCAGGCGGAGCGCCTCCTCGTAAACCCCATGTTCGGTGTAGCGCACGGCAATCGCGCTGCAGGGCGCGTCGGTCGAGGCGATCGTCGGTGCGATGACGATGCGCGCGCCAGTGTCGATTGCGACGATCTTGGCGGTGTCGGCCGTCTTGCCCCCACCCACGCCCACGAGAATATCGCTGCCGTGCTCGATTGCGACCTTGCGTACGCGCTCGATCTCCGAGGTGCAGCACTCTCCGCCGAACCGCTCGAAGCGGATATCGAGCGAGTCGCCGCAGCTTTTGCCGATGCGTTCGCTGAGTGCGTCGAACAGCACGCGGTCGATCAGGACGAGCGCGCGTTTGCCGAGCGGCGCCAGATAGGCCGCCAGCTTGTCGATCTCGCCCGCACGCTGGATGTATTTGTTCGGACCGCCGAATGCCCGTGCCATTCAAATGCTCCTATCGCTGCATGGTGGTGTGAAGGTCAGTGGATGGTGTAGCCACCGTCGATGGTGAGCACCGAGCCGGTGATATAGCTGGCGGCGTCCGAAGCGAGGAACAGCACCGCCGCCGCCACTTCGCTGGCCTTGCCCGCGCGGCCCAAAGGCGTCATGCCGAGCCAGATCTTCGACCATTCGGGGTCATCCAGACCACCCTGCGTCATCGCCGTCTCGATATAGCCGGGGGCGACGGCGTTGATGCGGATGTTGCTCTTGGCGAATTCGCCCGCGAGCGACTTCGTCAACATGTGCACGCCCGCCTTGCTGGCGTTGTAGGCGACCTGGTTCTGCGGCAGGTTGCTGATGTAACCCGAGATCGATCCGATGTTGACGATCGAGCCGCGCCCGGCCGCCGACATCGTCTCGATAGCCGCGCGACAGCACCAGAAAAGGCCGGTCAGATTGGTGTTGATCACCTCGTCCCAGGTTTCCGGCTCGAGTTTCAGGCTGTCGCAATGGCGCGCGATCCCGGCATTGTTCACGAGGATGTCGAGCCCGCCCAACTCTGCTGCTGCCTGCCTGACGACCTGCTGCGCAGCGCTCTCGTTGGAAATGTCGGCGGGCAGGTAGATCGCCTCGATCCCCTTCTGCCTCAGTTGCCGGACAGCCTTTTCGCCTTCGTCGCGCGAGCGGGCGGAGATGGCCACGCGCGCACCGGCTTCGCCAAGCGCCTCGGCACAGGCGAAGCCGATGCCGCGACTGCCGCCGGTCACGAAAGCGGCGCGCCCATTCAGTCTGAAAAGCTCAGCGTACACTTTTCCCCTCCCTGGCTGGCGCATCCCGGCGCCTCTAAAAATGTAGTTTAATTACCTTGACAATCGAGTGTCAATCCGAAAATCTAGGGTTGGGGGATGGAATTACCGGGTAAAGCACGAAATTACTACATTTATCGTGATATGGCTTCGGTAAAATGTAGCTTAGCTACAATGGGAGGGCTATTGTATGGGCGTCCGGCGTCAATGCCGTTTCCGGCCGGACCGCTGGAAGGGTGGGACCTCAGCGACGGGTTGCGCGGCGTCGTCCCTTGGCCGCCGCCGCCCCTTCAGCGTCGCGCGCCTTTGCCGCAGCCAGATAGTGTTCCCGCGTCGAGGCGATGTGCCGGCCCATGAGCTCGATTGCGGCATCGTCGTCGCTTCCCGCGACCAGTTCGGCAAGGCGCACATGGTCTTCGAACGAGGAGGCGTTGAGCGAAGGGGCGAGCGAAAGGCGGTTGCGCAGCGCCTGCACGCGGAAGGCGATCAGTTCGTAGGCCTCCAGAAGATAGGCATTGTCGGCGAGTTCGAAAAGGACCATGTGGAAGCCGCCGTCGAGAGTGCGGTAGCATTCCGCGTCGTCGGCATCGAGTGCCTCGCGCATCTCCTTGACGATATCGGCCCATTGCCGGGTGAGCGCCTGGCGGTCGGTGGCAAGCGCCATCCGCATGGCCGCCAGTTCGAGCACCTCCCGCAGCTCGGAAAGCTTCCGGACCTGATTTGCATCCATGTCGAAGACGAACGAGCCTCTCTGCGGATGCACTTCGATGAGGCCCTGGCGCTTGAGCACCATCAGCGCCTCGCGCACGGGCGTCTTGGAAACGCCAAGCTCGCTGGCGAGCGCGATCTCCGAGAGCGGTTCGCCGAGCTGGAACTCGCCGCGCACGATACGGCTGCGGATTTGCTGCGCCGCCTGGTCGGTCAGCGATGGGCCGCGGTCAAGTGTGTTCATGAGGTCTCCCTTCCATTCAAAAGCTCGAACGCAGGCACGTCGAACCTGTCTGATATTTACACTGAGATATCAGATATGATACGTCAATTCTCGTCGCCCGCAATCTCTAGGTAGGCTTGATATGTCCGTCCAGACACTAGTTGCCCCTGATTTGCTCGAAGCGCGAGTCGAAAACGCGTTGCGCCAGGCCGGCGCTGCACAGGACTCGGCCGCTGCAGCGGTGCGGGCGATGATGCACGCCTCGCGCATCGGGGTGGACAGTCACGGCGTGCGGCTGGTGGTTCATTATGACCGCGTGCTGCGGGGCGGCCGGGTCAACGGCACGCCGAGCATGACGGTCCGCCGGACCGCGGCCGCCACGGCCGTCGTGGACGGCGACAACGCTCTCGGCCACCACGCGGCCTATGTCGCCATGGGTCAAGCCATCGAACTGGCGCGCGAAAGCGGCATCGGCGCGGTCGGCGTCATTCGTTCCTCGCATTTCGGCGCAGCTGGCGCCTATGCACGGATCGCCGCCGAGGCGGGTATGATCGGCTTTGCCACCACCAATTCCGATAGGGTGGTTGCGCCGTTTCAGGGTCGCGAGGCTTTCCACGGCACCAACCCCCTGGCTTTTGCCGCTCCGAGCGGCAGCGCGCGGCCTTGGCTGCTCGACATGGCAACCTCGTCTATCCCGCTGAACCGGCTGCTTCTTTACAAGTCTCTCGGCGTGTCCTTGCCGGCGGGGGTCGCAGTCGACGAGGAGGGCCAGCCGACCATGGAGCCTTCTGAAGGCAGGACGCTTCTGCCGCTCGGCGGTGTGGATTTCTCCTTCAAGGGCGCGGCTCTTGCCGGCGTCGCGACGCTGCTGTCGGCCATCCTGCAGGGTATGACCCTTGATCATGACCTCATGCCCATGGTCGGAACGGACGATTATTCGACCCCGCGCGGAATGGGTCATTTCCTGCTTGCCATCGATCCGGACCGATTTGGCGGACGCGACGTCTTCAACCGGGGCATGGCTGCCTATCTGGAAGCCCTGCGGGCCGCGCCCGCGCAGGAGGGGGCCGAAGTGCTGGCGCCGGGCGACCGCGAGTGGCGTGTCGAAGCCGCACGTGCGCAAACCGGCATTCCGATCGATCCCGATACCGCGGCCTTTCTTGGTCTGCTGCGGGACCCGGCCGAACCGGCCGGAAACTCCGAGGAGAATTAGTTTCATAGCCAACACGTGCCGGGGCAGGGAGCCTCCGGCCATCAACTGGGGAGGAATAACATGAAAACGATGCTGAAGCAGGGGTTGCTGGCCGCAGCGCTGTTGACCTCGATGGCGCCGGTCGCCATGGCGCAGGAATGCGCGGATGCGGAAACGCAAGCCGTCTATATCCAGCACGGTTGAGGTGGGAATGACGGACCGGCAGTGCCCGGCCAGAAAGGAATGATATGTACCTGAGGAAATTCGATCTTTCCGGCCGCGTGGCGGTGGTGACGGGAGCCGGGCAGGGGATCGGCCTTGCCTGCGCCGAAGCGCTTTGCGAAGCGGGCGCGGCGGTCGTGCTGACCGACATCAGCGCGGAGCGCTGCGAAGCCGGCCGGGCCGCGCTTGCAGCCAAAGGATACGTGGTCGAGACCGACCTGATCGACATCGGCGACAGCGCTTCCGTCAATGCGGTGGCGGACCGGCTGGCGGTCAGCGGCAGGGCGGCCGACATCCTCGTCGCAAATGCCGGGATCGCCCATGCCGGCGTTCCGGCCGAAGAGCTCTCGGATGCGGACTGGGAGCGGATGATAGGCATCAATCTCAGCGGCGCTTTCCGGTCGTGCCGGGCCTTCGGCAGGCATATGCTGGCCAAGGGCAGGGGATCGATCGTCACGATCGGTTCCATGTCCGGCACGATCGTCAACCGGCCGCAACAGCAGGTGCACTACAATGCGGCCAAGGCGGGCGTCCATCACCTGACCCGTTCGCTCGCTGCCGAGTGGGCGGCCCGAGGCGTGCGGGTGAACTCCGTCGCGCCGACCTATATCGACACGCCGCTTCTGACTTTCGCCAAGGAGGACAAGCCGATGTACGAGCAATGGCTGGACATGACGCCGATGCATCGCCTCGGCCAGCCGGACGAGATCGCCTCGGTCGTGCTCTTCCTGGCCTCCGACGCCTCCAGCCTCATGACCGGTTCCATCGTCGCCGCGGATGCCGGCTATACCTGCTGGTAAGAGCAATTCCAGGAAAAGTGCGTAGCGGTTTTCCGTCCGGGATTGCGGCAAAGGGCCAGAGCGATTCCAGGAAAGGTGCGTAGCGGTTTCCGTCCGGGATTGCGGCCTTTAGGGAGGGCGGGAGCGATCCCGGTTTCATTTATCATCCTGACATGCTATACGTACAACATGATAAATAGGCGCCGGCTGGAGTTTCTGGCGGCGCCCCCTTGCTCCTGGGTAAAATGTAGTCACGCTACATACCCAGTTCAGATGCCTGCCTGATTCTCTCTGGGATTTTCCATCATAGAACGGTTTGCTTGCGCTTTGTTGAAATGAAGCATGGCTTATCGCAAGCAGGACCCGCAAAAAATGTAGTTGAATTACGAAATGGCATTGTCTAGCATCGTCCTTGCGTGAGAGTGGGAGAGCCGGTCGGCGTCCGCCGCACGTGTGGAGGAGAATTCGAGAGGGAGGGGAGCTATGTTCAAAAAGCTCGCAAAATCATCGCTGTTCGCGGCGGCAGCCACTATCGCAGTCTTGCCGATGCTGGGCGCTGTGCCGGCCGTTGCGCAGGACGGCGAAAATATCGACGTCACCATCGGTTGGGTGCCGCCGGACATTACCGGCGTCTTCAAGACGGCCACGAATTTCTTCGAGCTGGCTGCCGAGGACGCCAATAAGAACGGTTTCAACGTCAAGGTTCTGACGAAGTCGCCGACCAGCCCTACGGCCTTCGCCGAGCAGGTCAGCATCATCGAGGACATGATTCAGCGCAAGGTCGATCTCATCGCCGTTTCCCCGGCTGAAGTCGCAACCGTCAAGCCGGCCCTTGCCCGCGCCACGGCAGCCGGCATCCCGGTCGTCGTCGTCAATCTGCTCGAGCCGATCGACGGCGTTGACGTCTCGTCCTACATCGGCTTCGACAACACGCAGGGCGCGGAGGTGAGCGCCTATTCGGTCGTAGATTATTTCGGCGGTCCGGGCGTGCTTGGTACCGGCGACAAGGTCGATGTCGAACCCGGCACCTATCTCGACCTGAAGTTCTGGGAGGATATCGCTTCCAAGCTCTCGGCCGAGGACAAGGCCAAGATCAAGGCGCGCGGTGCCATCATCGAGGGTGTTGCCGGGGGCTTCTACTCGACGGCCCGCCTCGAGGGATTCCGCAAGGTGCTCGAGCAGTTCCCGGGTATCGAGATCGTGGGCGGCACCTGCGCCGGCGACTGGAACCGCGAGAAGGGCACGCGTTGCGCCGAGGATATCCTGCAGGCCAATCAGGGCAATCTCGATTTCATCTGGGCGGCGTCGAACGAGATGGGCCTCGGAGCGATGCTGGTGGCCGGCTCGCAGAACCGGCTCGAAACCACGCAGGACGGCGCGGCTGTCGGTGACACGAAGGTGGCGATCTTCACCAATGACGTCACGCCGGAGTCGGTCGACCGCATAGCCGAGGGCAAGATGATCGCCGAAACGACCCATGGCTTCGCCGATTGGGGTTGGTTCGGCACCAAGTTTGCCGTCGAACTCGCCTGCGGCCTGGAAGTGCCGAAGACCTTCGACATTCGCCCGCGCAGCGTTTACGAGGCGAATGCGCGCAACTTCTATCCGGAACCGAAGCTTGAGCCGATCGACTGGAAGACCATCCGGGCGAACTGCAAGAAAGCCGACTGAGCTTCTCCCAGGGCTGCGGAGCATCTTCTCGAGAGAGGGGTGCTCCGCGCCGCCGCTTGTATGCAGATGCAAACGGCGTGCGGAGGTAGAAAGGGCACGTTCAGTGCCAGTTCCTAGCGGTAGTTGTGGGGCATGGACCAGCACGAAATCCTTCTGAAGCTCGAGAATATCGAGAAGCGCTTTCCCGGTGTCGTGGCGTTGAAGTCGATCTCGCTAGAGGTGCGCGCGGGCGAGGTGCAGGTGCTTCTCGGCGAAAACGGCGCGGGCAAGTCGACGCTGATGAAGATTCTCGCCGGCGAACATGCGCCGACGGGCGGGGAAATCGTGGTGGGTGGCCGCAAGGTTTCGGCGCTGACGCCGACGCTTGCCACCGAACTCGGCATCGGCCTCGTGCATCAGGAACTGAGTCTTGTCCCGGCGCTCAGCGTCGCCGAAAACATCCTGATCGGCCGGATGCCGCGCAATGCGTTCGGCAGGATAAACTGGGGCAAGGCCTACGAGGACGCGCGCCGCGCTCTCGAGGCGCTCGGCGTTTCCATCGATCCGACAGCCGAAGTGCGCACGCTCGAAGTGGCCGAGCAGCAATTGATCGAGATTACCCGCGTCCTGGAGCGCGGCCCGCGCATCCTTCTGCTCGATGAGCCCACCTCGGCACTCTCGGATAATGAGCGCAGCCGGCTCTTCGATGTCATTCGTCGCCTGAAACAGCGCGGCCACGGCATCATCTACATTTCCCATCACCTCTCGGAAATTCCGATGATCGCCGATCGCGTCACGGTGCTGCGCGACGGCCTCGTCGTGGAGACGCTGCCTGCCGACGAGGCGGACGAGGCGACGGTGATCAGGCTGATGGTCGGCCGCAGGCTGGAGGAACAGTTTCCCAAGGAAACGGTGGAACTCGGGGCGCCCGTGCTTGCCGTCGAAAACCTCGCCTCCGGCCGCACGCTCAAGGATCTTTCCTTCACCCTCCGCCGTGGCGAAATCCTCGGCATCTACGGCCTGATGGGCGCGGGACAGGCCGAGATCGCCAACGCCCTGTTCGGCCTGCAGGCGGTCAAGACCGGTTCGATCGAGGTCGGGGGCAAGCGCGCGGATTTCCGGCATTCCTCGGATGCGATCGCGGCGGGGCTCGGTCTGATCTCCCGCGACCGCCGGCAGAGCCTCGTGCCGATGCAGCCGGTCGGTCCCAATCTCAGCCTCTCCTGGCTTTCCGGGAAGTCGCTTCTGTCGCGGCTCGATCTTACGCGCGAGCGCGAGGAGGGCAGCCGCTACATTTCCGATCTGCGCATCCGTCCGGCTTCCACCACGCACAAGCTGTTCTTCTTCAGCGGCGGCAACCAGCAGAAGGTCATTCTGGCGCGGTGGATGTCGAGCGGCGCGCGGATCCTGATTTTCGACGAGCCGACCCGCGGCATCGATGTCGGCGCCAAGGCAGAAGTGTTCGCGGTGATGAGCCGGCTGGTGTCGGAAGGCGCGTCAATTCTGATGATCTCCTCGGAGCTCAACGAACTGATCGGCATGGCGGACCGCGTGCTCGTCATGCGGAGCGGACGCCTCTCGGCGGAGCTGCCGAGGGAAGAGATATCGCAGCAGAACCTGCTGCGATATGCAAGCTAGAGCGGGATGAGGAAAAGTGTGTGCGGTTTTCCGCCCGCATCCCGCTCTAATCTATTGGAATCGATCACGTTCATGTTTTTAGGTCGACCCGACCTAAAAACATCGTGATCTAGGGAGTGGGAATGGATATGCGTGCGGAAAAGAACCCGGACATCCCGGCCGGTGGGGCTGGTGCCCGCAAGACGAAGTTGAAGGCGGTCGTCTTTCAGGCTGGTCCGCTGATCGCCCTGGTCCTGCTCATGGCCTATCTCGCCTTTGCCACATCCAACTTCCTGACGCTCGACAACCTTTCCAACGTGGCGCGGCAGTCCGCATTCGTCGCCATTCTCGCGGTCGGGCAGACATTCGTCATCCTGACGGGCGGCATAGATCTTTCGGTCGCGGCCATCGCGGCGCTTTCCGCCTCGATAACCGCCGTCCTACTCACGCAGCCGCTCGTGCTGTTCGGTATCGATTTCGGCTTCGTGCCGCCGCCGGTGGCGATCCTCATCGGGATTCTCATCGGCATGGCCGCCGGTGCGCTCAACGGCTGGCTCATCTCCAAGTTCAAGATCCCGGACTTCATCGCGACGCTCGGCACGATGACGGCGTTCCGCGGCGCGGCGCTGCTGGTCACCGACGGCCTGCCTGTCCCCTCCTTCAATGCCGGCCGGCAACTTCCCGAAAGCCTGATCTGGGTCGGCGGCGGCCAGCTCTTCGGGGTGCCGGTGAGCGCGCTCATCGCTCTGCTCTGCGCGGCTGCCGGCTGGTACGTGCTCCGCTACACCGCGCTCGGGCGAGCGATCTACGCTGTCGGCGGCAACCGTGCGGCCGCCCATTCGTCCGGCATCAGCATTTCGCGCACCAAGATCATGACCTATGCCATTTCCGGCCTTCTGGCCGCGATCGCGGGCATCATCCTGGTCGGGCGCCTCAACTCCGCCAATGCGCTTATGGCGGATGGCGAGGAGCTGCGTTCCATCGCCTCCGTCGTCATCGGCGGCACCAATCTCTTCGGCGGCGAAGGCGGTGTATGGGGATCGATCATCGGCGCGGCCATCATCGGCGTGCTCGGCAACGGCCTCAACCTGCTCGATGTCAGCCCGTTCTGGCAGCGCATCGCGCAGGGCGTCGTCATCGTGGTCGTCGTGATCTTCGACCAATGGCGCCGTCGCAGCATGACGCGCGTTTGAGATCTATGAAGAGAGCCCGGCGCTGCAATAGAGCGGGATGTGGAAAAGTGTGGGGCGGTATTCGTCGGGGAGTGCGTAGTTCCAAAAGGATAGAGCGCCTTTGGTGTTTAAATGAACACTGAACACGCTCGATCTGGTGGTCACCTATTGCTTTGTCGGTCGCGAAAAGCATGCTTCTGTCGAAGACACCGCCGGCCTTCCAGCAGGGCATTTCCGGCTGGTTGTGACGAAACATGCTGCCACCGAGGTGTTGACCCCATGAACATCAAGCACCTGGACGTCCTGCGGACACTCCTTGCAACCGGTTCGACCATCGCGGCCGCGAAGGCCATGGGTCTCAGCCAGTCGGGAGTGAGCCGCATGCTGCAGCAGCTTGAAAGCGATTTGGCGATCACGCTTTTCGCCCGCGACAAGGGCCGGTTGATTCCGACGCCGGAGGCGACGGTTCTTGGGCGTGATGCGCAAAACGTGCTGCTGGCCATCGAGCGCATGTCCGGCCATGCGGAGGACCTTCGCAACGGCTCCGCCGGGCCGGAGATCGTCCGCATCGGGCTGCCGAGCAGCATGTGGGAAAATTTCGCACCCGCCATGTTGATCGACTATGTCAGGGATTTTCCCGGCGTTCGCATCGAGACATTCTTCGAGACGACGACGGCGATCACCAAACTGGTCGAGGAACGCGTAATCGACCTCGGTTTTTTGCGCATCGAAGGCGAAACGGGGCCGGGCATTGCGATCGACAAGGTTGCGAGCGGTGAAAGCGTCTGCGTCGTTCCGAAGGATCACTCGCTCGCCGAGTTGCCCGAGATCACCGTCAAGCATCTGCGAAACGTGCCGCTGATCCTGATCGGCCGGCAGCGGCCGAACCGCATGGCGCTTGACCAGGCCTTTCAGCGGGCAGGGGTAAAGCAGATGGTAAAGATCGAAACCCACACCAACAGTTCGGCCTGTTCCTATGTCGCGCATGGACTGGGCGTCTCGATCATCAGCAGCTTCTATGCGAATCTCTACCGTCACCTGCCCGTCGTATACCGGCCGTTCGTGCCTCGTGCGACACAGGAATTTGGGTTGGTGCGTGCAGCCGGAGTTCCGCTCTCCATCGCCGCCCAGGCGCTCAGCGACGCCCTCAAGAAGCAGATCCGGCTTTCGCAAGAAGAACAATAAAACCAACATATTGGCTCTTTTGAGCACTCCGTCCCATTGCTCGGCGACCTTCCGAAGCCCGCATAAGGCTATGACGAATATGCATAATATTGCGCGTCATTCCTCATTCCCGCATAGTCTGGGCCGAAGAAACCGATGATGGCTCGATTTCAACCCGACCATCAATCGTGGGGAACCGATGCTACGCTTTATCCTGAGCCGTCTGATGATGGCTATTCCGACGATCGTGCTTGTCGCCGTGGCGGTCTTTGCACTGATCCGCTTCATTCCCGGTGATCCCGCCGCGCTGATGCTGGGGGACATGGCTCAGCCCGATCAGATCGCAGCGATGCGCGTGGAGCTCGGTCTTGACAGGTCCATGCCCCAGCAATTCCTGATCTGGGCCGGCGATGTACTGCGAGGCGATTTCGGCCGCTCGATCGTCAATGACGAGGCGGTGCTGCCGCTGGTCGTTTCGCGCTTTCTGGTGAGTGCGGAGATTGTGGTCGTCGCCGTGCTTCTGGCAAGCCTGATTGCCGTACCGGCAGGCGTGATTGCCGCCTGGCGTCAGAACAGTCTGACGGACCTGGCTCTGGTCGGAACGGCAACGGTTCTCCTGTCCATCCCGACTTTTTGGCTCGGCTTGCTGCTGCTGTTGCTGTTCGGGCTTGAACTCGGCTGGCTGCCTGTTCTGGGCTATGTCTCGATCGGCGACAATCTGACCGCTGGTTTGCTCTATCTCGTCCTGCCCGTCGTGACGCTCGTCATCCATGAAGCGGGAGTGCTGATCCGCATGGCGCGTGCCTCCACGTTGGAAGTGCTGCGTCTCGATTACATTACCCACGCCCGTGCGAAAGGGCTGTCGGAAAGCGCCATGCTCTGGCGCCATGCGTTCAAGAACGCCTTTGGTCCGACCTGGACGATGATCGGCCTCATCCTGGGCAATCTGCTGGGCGGAATTGCCGTCATCGAGACGGTCTTCACCATTCCGGGGCTCGGCCGGCTGATGGTGGACAGCATTTTCGCGCGCGACTACCCCGTTATCCAGGGATGCCTTCTGTTCGTTTCGCTCTCCTATGTGCTGGTCAACCTCGTCGTCGACCTTCTCTACCCTCTCTTCGATCCGCGTGTAGTCGCCGAATGAAAAAGTTGACCCTCAACGGACTGATCGGCGGCATCCTGATCGCCATCCTGCTCGTCACCGCTGCCGTCGGTCTCTTCTGGACACCGTTCGACCCGATGAAACTCTCCTTCACGGCGCGGCTTGCAGCTCCCGGCCCCGCGCATCTGCTCGGCACCGACGAATTCGGCCGCGATGTCTTGAGCCGCCTGATGGTCGGCGCCCGCGCCAGCGTCTGGATCGGCGTGCTCACCGTCGGCTTCGCCACTGTCTGCGGGACGCTCATCGGCCTCATCAGCGGTTATGCGCGCGGCTGGGTGGACGGCGTCATCATGGCTGTCAACAACGCGCTTCTCGCTTTTCCCGGCATCCTGCTGGCGCTAGGGCTGCTCGCCGTCTTCGGCGCCAACCAGTACGGCATCATCTTCGCGCTCGGCATCGCCTATACGCCTTCCATGGCGCGCGTCGTGCGAGGCGCCGTGCTTTCGCTGAGGGAGCGGGAGTTCATCGAGGCCTCGCGGGTAATGGGCAATGGCGAACTTTATACGATGTTGCGCCATATCCTGCCGAACTGCGTGGCGCCGATCACGGTTCTCGCCACCTCCATGTTCGGCTGGGCCATCCTGTCGGAAAGCGCGCTCTCGTTTCTCGGCCTCGGCGTGCCGCCGCCGGCGCCGACCTGGGGCAACATGCTGGCGGCCGGGCGGCCATTCCTCCAGCAGGCCGCATGGCTCGGATTGTTCCCGGGTCTGTGCATCGCGCTGACGCTGCTTGGCATCAATCTTCTGGGCGACGCGCTCCGCGACAGGCTCGACCCGCGCATGAGAGGCCTGAAATGACGATGGACAAGCTTCTCACCGTTTGCGGCCTTTCGCTTGAAGTCGCAAGAACCGGCCAGCAGGTCGTCAAGTCGGTCTCCTTCGACCTGGCGCCGGGCGAGATCTTCGGCATCGTCGGCGAAAGCGGCTCCGGCAAGACGCTGGCGACCCGAGCGCTGATCTCGCTGCTGCCGCCGACCATCAAGGTCGCTGACGGGTCGGTGTCCTACAAGGGCCGCGACGTGCTGAAGATGAAGGAAAATGAGCTTCGCCATCTGCGCGGCGCAGAGATCGGCGTCGTCTTCCAGGAGCCGATGACCTCACTCAACCCGTCGATGACGATCGGCCGGCAGCTGGAGGAAGGACTCATCCTGCACACCAAGGCCTCGGCGCAGGAGCGACGCTCCCTCATACTCGACATGTTGAAGCGGGTCGGCATCCGTGATCCGGAGGGCGCGCTTTCCTCCTATCCGCACGAGTTTTCGGGCGGCATGCGCCAGCGCATCATGCTTGCCTCCGTCATGCTTTTGAAGCCGGCGCTGCTGATCGCCGATGAGCCGACCACGGCACTCGATGCCGTCATCCAGCGCGACGTGATGGAACTGATGGTGGAACTGACGCGGGCGGAAGGTACGGCCATTTTGCTGATCAGCCACGATCTTCCGATGGTGGCGCGCTACACGAGCCGTATCGTCGTGATGGAAAAGGGCGCGATCGTGGAAAAGGGCCGGACCGAGGACCTGCTCAAGGCACCGCAGCATCCTTACACGAAGAAGCTCCTCTCCTCGCTGCCCTTCCGCGGCCGGCCGCGCCAGATCGATCTGACGAGCGTGCCCATGATCTCGGCCCGCGATATCATCGTGGACTATGCAGGCCGAAAGTCGCTGTTCAGGAAGAACAAGCCGAAGCGCGCGCTGCATGGCGTCAGCATCGACATTCACGAGGGCGAGGTCGTGGCACTCGTCGGCGGTTCCGGCTCCGGCAAGACGACGCTCGGCCGCACCATTGCCGGTCTCGTCACGGAAAGCGAGGGCCGCATCCAGTTCCAGGGACGGCCGCGCACTGAAAACTGGACCGATTATCGCCTCAACTGCCAGATGGTGTTCCAGGATCCTTATTCATCGCTCGATCCGCGCATGACCATCGAGGCGCTGGTCGAAGAGGCGCTGAGGCCGGTGCCGGGCCTGGATGGCAAGGCCAAGCGCAAGCGTACCCTGGAAACGCTGGAGGAAGTCGGGCTCGGGGTCGACTATGCCGGCCGTTATCCGCACGAACTCTCCGGAGGCCAACGCCAGCGCGTCGCCATTGCGCGTGCGATCGCGAGACGCCCGCGATTCCTGATCGCGGACGAACCGGTTTCCGCGCTCGACGTGACGGTCAGGGCGCAGGTCCTCGATCTCTTCTCGGATCTGCAGAAACGCTACGGCTTTTCGTGCCTGTTCATCAGTCACGACCTCGGCGTCGTCGAACAGGTGGCCGACCGCGTCGTCGTCATGCAGGACGGCCGGATCATCGAGGAGGGTGACCGCGACACGATTTTCGACAGTCCGAAGGAAGCCTATACGCGCCGGCTTCTCTCGGCCATTCCCGCCCTCGACCAGAACGAAAAGGGCGGCGTGACACTCAAATGGCGTCTGGAGAATTGATGTGAATAGGCTAACCGATTCTGGCCCGGTGAAGGAAAGGCTTGCGCATATCTGCGACGCGCAGCCTTTCGTGACGCGCTTCGTTGTGCGCAACCTCAAGACCGGAGAGACGATCGAACGCGGCGCCGACGAGGAAACGCCTTCTGCCAGCACCCGCAAGACCTCGATCATGATGGCGGCGCTGAAGGCCGTGCACGAGGGGCGGCTGGATCTCGACGAGCCCATCACTTACGAAGCCCGCTTTGCCGAGGAAGTCGCGAGCGGCATGTTCCGGTATCTGACGCCGGGGATCGTGATTTCGTTGCGCGATGCCATAACCGGCATGATGGTGCTGAGCGACAATGTCTGCACCAAGATGGTTTTCGAGCGTCTGACGCTGGAGGAAGTCGACAGCTACTGCAAATCGATCGGCATGCACGGTACGCATCATCGCTTCCTCATTCCGCCGCTGGCCCTACCGCCGGATCATTCGCTGACCTCGGTCACGACCACGACAGCCCGCGATCAGGCCTTCCTGTTGCAGACGATCCTGGACGCGCAGACCTCTCCCGAGGTGATCGCGAAGCTCGGCACATCGCCGGAGTTGTGCGCTTATGCCTTGCAGACGCTGAAGAACCAGATCCTGCGCTATGCCATCCCGTCGCGCCTGCCGTTCGGCACGGTGGTTGCGCACAAGGGCGGCACCGGCAAGCGCGGCCGCATGAATGCCGGCATCGTCTACCGCGACGGCGCCCCCTTCTACATCATCTCCGCCTATACCGACGAAGTGCCGCAGGTCATGCCGGACGGCACACCGGGCTACACGATGGCGCTCGAGACAATCGGCAGGCTCTCGCGTGCCTGCTGGGACGGATTCCACTCATAACGATCAATAAAGAGGGTAGAACAATGAAAAAGCTTCTTCTTGCGGGCGCCGCGCTGCTCGCCATGGCCAATACAGCAGCAGCACGCGACATCACCATCGCGCAGAGTTCCGACCTGCGCAGCAACAATCCGGGCGTCAACCGCGACGGCAATACCGACAGCATCATCCTGCACATCGTCGAAGGCCTCGTCGGCTACAACAATGTCGGCGAAGTGAAGCCGCTCCTCGCCAAGAGCTTCGAGATGTCGGCCGATGGGCTGACCTATACGTTCAAGTTGCGCACCGACGTGAAATTCCACAACGGCAAACCGATGACGGCCGACGACGTGGTGTGGAACTGGACGCGCTACCTCAAGCCCGAGACGAAGTGGACCTGCTTGAAAGATTTCGCAGAAGGCGGGGCCGCGCCTGTAGCCGGCGTCAAGGCCACCGATGCGGCGACCGTCGAGATCACGCTCGCAAAGCCGTCGGCCGTTTTCCTTGGCCTGATGTCGCGTCCCGAATGCGGCTTTACCGGCATGATTTCGCCTGATTCCGTCGCTGCCGACGGCAGCTTCGCCCAGCCGATCGGGACCGGCCCCTTCATGTGGGGGGAGTGGAAGAAAGGCGAGTACATCCATCTCGAGAAATTCGCGGATTATGTATCGCCGGAAAACGAAGGAAAGCCGGACGGCATGGTCGGTTCGAAGCGGCCCCTTGCAGACGGTGTCAAGTTCATGGTCATTCCGGATGCCTCGACGGTGAAGGCAGGTCTGGAATCCGGTGTGCTCGACACGGCGGAAATCTCGCCGGATCTCATTCCCGAATTCCAGGCGAGCGACACGATGCAATTGATCGTCGCGCGCAATAACGGCAAGAATCTCTTCTACATTCAGACCCGCGACAAGGTCCTGAGCAATCCGGGCGTGCGCCGCGCCATGGCGATGGCGCTCGATCTGGATCAGCTCGTTGCTGCCGCCTCCAACGGCACGGGCGAGGCGAACGGCTCGATGGTGTCGCAGGACTCGGTCTATTTCAGCGAAACGCAGAAGAAGCGTCTTCCCTACGACATCGAGGCCGCCAAGAAGGAGCTGGCGGATGCCGGCTACAACGGCGAGCCGATCTCGATCATCGCCAACAAGCGCGGCAATGTGCCGAGCTTCCCGGCCGCCGTCATGGCGCAGGCGATGATGCAGCAGGCCGGCCTCAACGTTCAGATCGAGGTGCTGGACTACGCAACCCAGGTCGACCGACGCCGTTCCGGCAATTACCAGGTCATTTCGCAGTCGGTCGCGCCGCGCCTCGACCCCGCGCTGATGTATTCCTTCTACGTCGGCGACAAGGACGAGAACGCTTCTCTGATGTGGGACGATCCGAAAGCCATCGAACTGATGAACGCAGCCTATGCCGAGGCCGATCAGGTCAAGCGCCAGAAAATCTTCGACGAGTTCCATGAGCTCATGCTGAAGGAAATGCCGGGCATCTTCCTTTACGACATGATCGATGTCTGGGGCGCGACCAAGAAGCTGAAGGGCCAGCCGGTCTGGCAGTCGAACGCCCGCCTTTGGGAAGTGTCGGTCACCGACTGAGCCCCCCTGTTACCTGTGCCGGGCGGCAGAACGCCGACCCGGCCAATCCATCATCCATCGGACCGATCCGGCGAAGCGACCTTTGCGCGTCTGAAAAGACGCGCAGCGCTGCAGGCGCCGGGCGATCTCCTGCGCCCGCCCATCGAAATACGAGGACATGTCATGAACCGAGAGGACGTGATGTCGATTGCCGCGGCGATCGAATCGATGAAACCGGAGTTTACCCGCTTGAGCGACAGCATCTGGGATTTCGCCGAGCTGAAATTCGAGGAGCAGCGCTCGTCCGGGCTGCTTGCCAAGGCTCTCGAAGACAATGATTTTTCCGTTCGGCGCGGCGTGGCAGGCATGGACACGGCCTTTATCGGCGAGTCCGGCAGCGGCAAGCCGGTGATTGCCTTTCTCGGAGAATTCGATGCACTCGCCAGCATGAGCCAGGCCGCCGGGATTGCCGAGGCGAAGCCGCTTGTCGAAGGCGCCAGTGGCCATGGCTGCGGCCATAACCTGCTCGGCGTCGGCTCGCTGATGGCGGCAATCGCACTCGCCCGGCATCTGAAGGCCAACAATCTGCCCGGGACGGTGCGCTACTACGGCTGCCCTGGCGAGGAGGGCGGCTCCGGGAAGACCTTCATGGTGCGTGCCGGCCTGTTCGACGACGTCGACACCGCGCTCACCTGGCATCCGGCACCGTTCAACGGAGTGCGCTCCACCAACAATCTTGCCGTTCTCGAATATTTCTACCGCTTCAAGGGCGTGGCCGCGCACGCCGCGAATGCTGCCCATCTCGGCCGTTCGGCACTCGACGCTGTCGAACTCATGAATGTCGGCGTCAACTTTCTGCGCGAGCACATGCCGCAGGATTGCCGGGTGCACTATGCAATCACCGATGCCGGGGGCAGGGCGGCGAATGTCGTGCAGGCGAACGCCGAAGTGCTCTACCTGATCCGCGCGCCGGAAATGCCGCAGGCGCTGGACCTCGCCACGCGCGTCGAGAAGGTGGCGCGTGGTGCAGCCATGATGACCGAGACGGAGGTGGAGATCGTCTTCGACACGGCCTCGACCAACCTCCTGCCCAACATCACGCTCGAGACCGCCATGCATGAGAACATGGTGGCGCTCGGCCCGATCGCCTTCGACGAGGCCGACATCGCGTTCGCCAGATCCATTCAGGAGACGTTCTCGCAAGAGGCAATCAAAAGCAGCATCCGCCTCTACCAGATGAAGCGCGACGTCTTCTCCAACGCCAATGTCGATGGGTCGTCACCACTGCATCTCGGCCTGCGCGAATTCGAAGGCCATTCACACTTCCGTGCCGGCTCGACCGATGTCGGCGATGTCAGCTGGGTGACGCCGACGGCGCAGTGCTGGGCGCCGGCATGGGCGATCGGCACCAACCCGCATACCTGGCAGGTCGTGGCGCAGGGCAAAAGCCCGATCGCCCACAAGGCCATGGCGCATGCCGCCAAGACGCTCGCCACGACGGGTCTGTCGCTCATGACTTCCCCGGACCTGCTTGCCGCCGCCAGGGCGGAATGGCTGGAGAAGACGGACGGGAAATCCTATGTCTGCCCCATTCCGGCGGATGTCACTCCGGGATCGCATCCGCATGGTCGACCCGTCCGATGATGGCGTTTCGGCTTCGATCCTTCCGTCAGGCGTCGACCGTCCCCGCCACCTCCATCTTCGGATTGCGAAATCCCATCGCGATCCACGCTCCCAGCAGCTTTGCGTAGAACGGCACGGTATGGCTTTTCAGATTGGGGATGCGAACAGGGTTGTGCGGAGCATAGTAGTGCGGAGTATAAAAGAGGAAAACCTCCACGAGAAGGGTTTCATCGGCGATCCGGTCAACAAGGCGAAGTCCGTTCGGGCTTACCGACGAAGGAATCGCCCGGTCCGAAAAACTCTTCCGTGAGATGTTCTGCATCGGCAAATAAGCCTTCCCGGACGTTCTTCTCTTCTTCGAATCGCAAAAATACTCTAGCTCTTCTGCTTTGACGCAATTGCTGGCGGGAATCGCTAGGCGGGTCTCCCGGAATTGCTGCAGAGGCGGCACGGCGTATGAAGCGGAAACTCATTGACGTCGCGAGGCGCGCCGGCGTCGGACATGCGACGGTCGATCGGGTTCTGAACGAGCGCGGCGGGGTACGGCCCGAGACGGCGAAGCGGGTTCTGGACGCGGCACGGGATCTGGGGTTCGATCGCAAGCTTCCCACGCTCTACCGGCAAGGTCTGCGCTTCGAGGTGCTGCTGGGGCGACGGCAGATGCCGCTCTGCGCCAGATTGAGCGACGCCATCGTCCGCTTCGGCCGGCCGTTTAAGGATATCGTCGCGATCGAGCGGACCTTCGTCGACGAGACCCGGCCCGAACTGGTCGCGGAAGCCATTCTCAAAAGCCGCGGCAACGCGCTGGTCGTCTACGGCCAGGATCATGAACTGATCATCGATGCCATAGCCGAGGTCACATCGGCCGGAAAACCCGTCGTCACCATCGTGTCGGACGTCCCCTCGGCGCCGCGCCTAAGCTATGTCGGCATCGACCACTACAAGGCCGGGCGCTGTGCGGCCTTCTTCCTGGCGAAAATGGCGGGGGAGGGCAGCATCGTCCTGCTGTGCAGCAGCCTCTACTATCGGGCAGAGGCGGAGCGGATCAGCGGTTGCCGGGACGGCATGGCGGATCATGCGGACCGGCAGTCGGTCTCGGCGCTCGTCGAACTCGACGAGAACGATCCGTTCGCGGGCGAAGAGTTGTCCAAGGCGCTCGAGGCCGGCAAGGTGACGGGCATATACAATGCCGGCGTGAGCCATGCCGTCCTTGGACGCGCTCTCGCGGCCCATTCCCTCGGTCCGCCCCCTGTTCTCGTCGGCCACGACATCTCGCCGGATGCGGAGCGCATGCTGCAGGAGGGGGTAATGACGTTGGTGATAGACCAGAATCCCGACCTGCAGGTCCGCAAAGCCTTGCTTATCCTTGCATCGCGCTTCGGATTGCCGGGCGGCGTCGCCGAGAGCCCGGTCGTGCCCTTCACCGTGCTCGTCAGGGATAGTCTCTGACGCGAGTGCTCCGTTCTCAGTGGACATGTTGCGACCCGGTCGAGCCGCGGGGTGCCGACCGTCGCGCGCATCATTTGCGTTGAGGGAATTCCCTCAAAATACCTCTGGGCCACACCATGCATGTTGCTATTCTGAAACAACCAGAGGCTGAGGTTTCGAGGAGCGGCTGCGGAGCGTGAGGTGCAGGGAGTGCTGCACCTCTTCTCGCGGGCCCCCTCTGCTGCATGTCTCCCTTGATCGCCGATCAAAGGAGACATGCAGCAGATCAAAGTGCCACAGCAACTTTTGCGCGTCTGATGGGATGCGCGGCGCTGGAGGGAGGACGACGATCGGGAGGAAGCGATCGTCGGCTGGAAAGCGCGGCTTCGGAATCGGGCACACTGTCAGCCACGGAGGAAACGATGACAGAAAAGAACGGGAATGAACGGAATGAAAGCAATGCGGGGCCCGGCGTCGGTCGCCGCCTGTTTCTGAAAACGGCGGGCATAGGCGGCGTGGCGGCAGCCAGCGGATTGGCCGCGCCGGCACTCGCAACGGGCGCAAAGCGGAAAGTCGTTTTCGTTGCGCATGAGGATATCCCATTCTTCGCCCCGGTTCGTGCCGGTTTCAAGGAGTTCGGCACCCTACGCGACTGGGATGCCCAATTCTTCGCCCGCGGCACGCCGGCAAACGTCGCCGAAACCGTGCGGCTGCAGGTCGATGCGTTGAATTCCAAGCCCGATGCCGTCGGCTTTACCCGCATCAACGAAACCGCTTTCGACGAAAACATCATGCGCGCCAAGGACGCCGGCATTCCCGTCGTTCTCTACAACGTGGCGAGCGCCGGCTACGAGAAGCTGGACGTTCCCTTCGTGGGCCAGGATTTCATCCCCGCCGGCCGGGTGAACGGGCTTCAGGCCGCCAAATATGCCCATCAGCTTACCGGTAAGACCGAAGGCAGGATCCTGATCGATAATCCCTCGCCCGGCGTCAGCGCCCTGGAAGAGCGCGCCACGGGCACTGAGCAGGGTATCGACGAATACAACAAGCAAAACGGGACCAACTACACATACGAGACTTTCACCACCGCCAACAGCCAGACCGAGGCGTTGTCGCGCATCGACGCCAAGATGCGCGCAACTCCCGATGTGGTCGGCTTTGCCAGCACTGTCTCAGGCAACTGGTTCGCCGCGATCTGGGCCGAGGACAACGGAATGACCGGAAAATTCGCCAATGGCGGGTTTGACCTCATCCCGGGCGTCCTCGAGGCCATCGCCGCGGAGACGTCCCACTGGGCGATCGGGCAGAACCCCTTTGCCCAGGGCTGGGTCACGGCGTCGCTGCTCGATATGCAGCTCGAGGCCGGGTACAAGCCGTTCGACTACGACACGGGCGCCGAAGTCGTCGACAAATCGAACATCGAAGCGGTGGCCGAGCGCGAGGCGCGCTTCGGCTAAGCGAGCGGTCACGTGCGCCCCGCACGGGGCGGCACATGTCAAAGGGCGAGGGCGATACCGGCGACTTGTTTCGTCGGCATCGCTCGAGCGGGGAGGACACATGCTTCGAGTTCAAAACCTGACCAAACGCTTCGGCCATGTGACGGCCATAAGCAACGTTTCGGCCAATATCCGCAAGGGCCGGGTGACCGCTCTCCTGGGCGATAACGGTGCTGGCAAATCCACCTTGGTCAAGATGATCTGTGGAACCTATAAGCCGACGCAAGGCAGCGTCTGGGTCAATGGCAAACAGGTCCACATGGACAGTGCGCGCGATGCACTGGCCTTGGGGATCACTGCCGTCTATCAGGATCTGGCGCTGGTCGACCAGCGCAACGTGATACACAACATCTCGCTCGGCAATATTCCCACCAAATGGGGCGGGCTGGTCGTAGATCGCAAGAAGATGCGGGAGACCGCGGAAAACGCTCTCAGTTACATGAAGGCGAAGCTTCCTTCTCTCGATATCCCGGTCTCCTCGATGTCTGGCGGGCAGCGTCAGGCCGTGGCGATAGCGAGAGCCTGTGCCTCCGGCGGGCAACTCGTCATCATGGACGAACCGACGGCGGCGCTCGGGATTCGCGAGCAGCGCATGGTGCTCGATGTCGTCCACGACCTGCGGGCGCATGGCACGTCCGTTCTGATCATCAGTCATAATCTGGATCATGTTTTCGAGGTGGCCGACGATCTCCTCATCCTGCGCGGCGGCCGCGTCGTCGCGGAAGTCGAGCGCAATGCCGTCAGTCACGACGAAGTCGTTCGTCTGATTCTGGCGGGCCAACCCCGAGACGCTGACCTTGAAGAGGAGGTAGCCGCATGAGCGAGGCGAATGTGACTATGGCAGCATCCACCCCGCAAGCCGCGCTCGGCAGGAAGCTCGTGGCCGCAGCGGCAAATTCCCGCGAATTGTCCGTCATCCTGGCTGCGCTCGCCATGTTCGTCGCGCTTTCACTTTCGACGGACACGTTCTTTACCGAACTAAATCTGCTGAACCTTCTGAGGCAGATATCCGTCATCGGCATTCTTGCCGTCGGCAGCACCTTCATCTTTATCTCCGGCGAGATTGATTTGTCGGTCGGCGCATTGCTTGGGCTGCTGGCGATGATCTGCGCCGCCTTGGCGATCAAGATGGAGGGCAACATCTACGGTGCCGCGCTCGTCGTGGTGGCTCTGGGCGCGATATTGTCGGGCATCAACGGTGTCATCACGACGAAACTGCGCATTCCCTCCTTCATCACCACGCTCGGCATGCTCAGCATCTACAGCGGCGCGACACTGGTGCTCTCCAAGGGCATGCCGATCTCCGGCCTGCAAAACGACCTTTTCCGCTCCCTCGTCGCCGGCCGGCTCTTCGGGGTCGTTCCAGCGCAGGTGATCTGGATGGTGGCCGCGGGCATATTCGGCACCTACCTCCTGCTGTTTACCCGCTTCGGCTATAACGTCTTTGCCACAGGCGGCAACAAGAACGCGGCCAAGGCCGTCGGCATCAACACCGACCGGGTGAAGATTCTCGCCTTCGTGGTCAGCGGTATCATGGTCGGCGTCACCTCCTTCATTCTCGTCGGCTGGTTCCGTGGCGTGGACCCGCAGACCGGCAACGGCCTGGAACTCAGCGTCATCGCGGCGGTCATCATCGGCGGCACCGGCCTGTTCGGGGGGCAGGGAAGTGTCCTCGGCACGCTGGTGGGCGCGCTGATCATCGGCATGATATCGAACGGCACCGTCCTGCTGGGCGTGGATTCCTATTATGAGCCTGTGGCGCATGGAACGGTCATCCTGCTTGCCGTCATCATCGATATCTGGGTGCGCAGGCAGCGGTGAGGGCGGGCGGGGAGAAGGGAATGTCCAAGAGAATAATCTTTACACAGTCGATCTGGGCGATGGAGCGCCGCGATCCCGATGGTGCGGAACGAAGCGCCGAGGAAAACCTGGATATGATTGCTGCGGCCGGCTTCGACGGTATCAGCGGTCCGTGCGCGGAGGCGGCAGCCGCCGATGCGCTTGCGGGCGCGGCGGCCGCGAGGGGGCTCGCCGCCCAGGCGGAATGGCAGTGCTTTCCCAAGACGGTCGACGATTTGAAGCCGGTTCTCGATTTCGCGGCGAAATGGGGCGGTCATCACATCTGCCTGCAGCCCGACGTCCGGCCACGCCGCTTCGAAGATTGCGTGCCGCTGCTCGAGAGCTGGCTGAGGCTCTCGGAGCAATCGCCGATACCGGTCTGGATCGAGACGCACAGGGACCGGATGACGACCGATCTCTACTTCACGCTCGATCTCCTCGAGGCGTTCCCGACCATGGAACTCGTGGCCGACCTTTCCCACTATCTCGTCGGGCGTGAATTCGCATGGCCCGTCAGCGCGGAAAACCATGGCTACGTCAACAGCATCCTCGACCGGTCCCGGGCGCTGCATGGACGGGTCGCCAGCCGCGAGCAGGTACAGATCGAGATCAGCTTTGCGCACCACAAGCCGCTGGTCGACCAGTTCCTGGACTGGTGGGAAAGGGCGATGCGCAACTATCTCCTTCGCCCGCAGGACGAGGCGCCGTTCGCATTCAATTGCGAGCTGGGCCCGCGGCCATATGCGATCACCGATCGTGACGGTCGCGACACGACGGACCGATGGGCTGAGGCGCTGCAACTGCGAGACCTCGTAAGGGAACGCTGGGCGCGGGTGCAGGGCAGTCTCGCGTCATCTGCGGCTTGAAGAACATAATGGAGGAAACGGATATGAGTGACGCTGTTCAACCCGAAAAGCCGAATACCGGTGGCTGGGCGCCGCCGAAACCCGTCGAGACGCCTCCGGTCTTCGTGTGGCCTCCCAAACCCATGGAGCTGTTCAAATGGCTGTTCGGCAAGGAGGGCTACCTGCTACCCCTCAACATTCCGATCATGCTGATCTCGACCTTCATCTGGTGGTATTTCATTCCCGACCTGGAGCGGATGAAGACATTCGAATTCGGGTGGATCGCGCAGGTTTATGCCGTCAATCTGGTGTCGCTCGTCGTCTGGACCACGATCTGGCATGCCCGTTTCTACGTGCAGCGGGCGCAGGACACCGAGTACAAGTACAACAGGCGCTGGCCGAAGGATACCGAGACGTTCATGTTCGGCAGCCAGTTGCTCGACAATATGTTCTGGACGCTGGTGAGCGGTGTCACCATCTGGACCGCCTATCTGGTGGTTACGCTGTGGGCGATGGCCAACGGCTGGCTACCCTACCTCGATATGGCGGAGCATCCCTTCTATTTCGCGCTGTTCATGTTCCTCATCGCCCTGTTCCGTGAGTTTCATTTCTACTCCGTCCACCGGCTGCTTCACTTCGGACCGCTCTACAAGTGGGTGCACTCGATCCATCACAAGAACTCGAATCCGATCCCGTGGTCGGGCATGGCGATGCATCCGGTCGAACACCTGTTCTATATGTCCGGCGTGCTCATCCACTGGATCATCCCATCCAATCCGCTCCTGGTAGTCTACCATCTGCAGCACCTGGCCTTTATGCCCGCCCCGGATCACAGCGGCTTTGCAAAGCTGGTCGTGAACGGCAAGGCGCAAATGGATGTCGCCACCTACATGCACTACCTCCACCACCGCTATTTCGAGGTGAATTACGGCGGGGATGGTTCCGTGCCGCTCGATCGCCTGTTCGGGACCTGGCACAACGGGTCGGCGGAAGCCCATGAGCGGATGAACAGGCGCTTCAAGGAAAAGAAACTCCAGCGCTGAAGTTCAAACCCACCCGTGTCCGGCCGGCCACGCCGGCCGGCGGGCTTCGGGGAGCATGGCATGAGACCTAGGAGAGGGCCGGTGCATCAGGAAAATATGGTTATCGTCGGATGCGGTCACGCTGGCGCGCGAGCGGCGCAGGCCTTGCGGACGAACGGTTGGCACGGCGGGATCACGTTGGTGGATGGCGAGGGCCGCACGCCATACGAACGCCCTCCGCTGTCGAAGGCGGTGCTGAAAGGAGAGAGCGAGGCAGAGGATGCCCCGCTCTTCCCCGCGGACTTTCTCGCGAAGAACGACATCCACGTTCTGAAGGGGGTCGCGGCCGCGGCGATCGATCGGCCGACGAGGCAACTGCGATTGTCGGATGGCGGCTCCATCGCCTATCACCGTCTCCTGCTGGCGACCGGAGCGGAGCCGCGCAACCTGATCGTGCCGGGTGCCGACCTGCCCGGTAGCCACACGCTGCGGAGCGCGGACGACGCCGCCCGGATCTTTCCTTACCTGCGGCCCGGGGCGGAGATCGTCATTGTCGGAGGCGGGCTAATCGGCCTGGAAGCGGCTGCGAGCGCCACCGTCCGAGGATGCAAGGTTACCGTGGTCGAAGCAGGGCCCAGGCCGATGATGCGGGCGGTGCCGGCAGAGCTGTCCCACGAAGTCCGCCTGTTCCATGAAAGCAAGGACGTGCGCTTCGTTCTTGGACGCCAGGTGAGCGAGTTGGAAGGCGATGGTCGCGTCCGTTGCGTTCGTCTCGACGACGGCACGGTCCTGCCATGCACAGCCGTGGTGATCTCGGTGGGCGTCTCCCCCCGGACGGCGCTTGCGGAGGCCGCGGGACTGGAAATCGACAACGGCATCGCTGTGGACCGTTTCCTGCGGACCTCTGACCCCTTCATCTATGCCGCGGGAGACGCCTGCGCCTTCGAGCAGGTCTCCGGCCCGCGCATGCGCCTGGAGTGCTGGAAGAATGCGGAGGATCAGGGAACGCTTGCCGGCCGGAACATGCTTGGCAGCGACGAAGCATACGTGCCGTTGCCATGGATGTGGTCCGATCAGTTCGACCGGACGATGCAGATTGCCGGCCAGGCCGGAGGCAGCGCGGAAGACGTGCGGCGGCGTTGCCCGGACGGTACGCTGCTGATCTATCACCTCGACAAGGACCAGATGATCCTCGGCATCAGCGGCTTCGGCTCCATTCGCGAGGTTTCGCGGGGGGTCCGGATGGGTCAACTCCTCATGGAAAGGGGAATCCGGCCTGGAAGAAAGGCGCTGGCGGATCCAGAATTCGACCTGCGGTCACTCGCCAAGGCGGCCGTGGCCTGAAGAGCGCCGCTCCGAAGGAAAGGGGCAGAACGTTGTGGACGTGCATAGTGAAAAGTGGAGTTGGGAATGTTGGACGATAGGAACTGGGTCAAGGCATGCGACGCGAAGAAGGTCGGCCGAGAGGATGTTGCACGGTGGGACCACAGCGGCCGCAGTTTTGCGATATTCCGGACCGCTGACGATCAATATTACGCAACCGATGACATCTGCACTCACGAATATGCTCATATTTCGGATGGTTTCGTAGAGGGGACGACCGTCGAATGCCCAAGGCACGCCGGCTGCTTCGATTTCCGCACCGGCGAGGCGCTTAATCCGCCGGTTTGCGTCAACCTGCGCACCTTTCCCGTGAAAGTCGTGGATGGCGCGGTATACATAGACATCGACGAGCGATGATGCTGGCAGGCTCGTTTGGCCTGCGGCGGTAACGGCGACCCACAGCACGAGGAGATCAGATAGTGGCAAAGGCGCTTGTACTTGAAAAGAAGGGGCAGTTGTCGCTGCGCGACATCCCGGTCCGGCGGGATCTGTCGCCGACCGACGTGCTGATCGGAATCCGCACCGTCGGCGTTTGCGGCTCCGATGTCCACTATTATACCCATGGAAAGATCGGGCCCTTTGTCGTCAACGAGCCGATGATATTGGGCCACGAGGCCGCGGGCGTCGTTCTGGAGGTCGGCTCGCAAGTCCGGCATCTGAAGAAGGGTGACCGTGTCTGCATGGAACCCGGCATTCCGGACCTCTCCTCCCGGTCGTCCAAGCTGGGCATCTACAATGTCGATCCGTCCGTACGGTTCTGGGCCACGCCGCCGGTCCATGGATGCCTGACGCCCGAGGTCGTTCATCCGGCGGCCTTCACCTATCGTCTGCCCGACCACGTGTCCTTCGCGGAAGGGGCGATGGTCGAGCCGTTCGCCATCGGCGTACAGGCCGCCCTTCGCGCGGGCATCAGGCCAGGCGATGTCGGCGCCGTCATGGGGGCCGGCCCGATCGGCATGATGACGGCACTGGCCGCGCTCGCGGGGGGATGCTCCAAGGTCTACGTGGCCGACCTCGCGCAGCCGAAGCTGGATGTCATCGGGGCCTATGAGGGTATCGAGACAATCAATGTCCGCCAGCAGGCGGTATCCGAGGCTCTCGCGGGGGCGACGGGCGGCTGGGGGGCGGATGTCGTCTTCGAGTGCTCCGGAGCCGCACCCGCAATCCTTGCTCTTCCGAGTCTTGCGCGCCCGGGCGGAACCGTCGTGCTCGTCGGCATGCCCGTCGAACCCGTCCCCTTCGATATCGTCGGTATGCAGGCCAAGGAACTGCGGATCGAGACCGTGTTCCGCTATGCCAATGTCTACGACCGCGCTATCGAACTGATCGCCTCCGGCAAGGTCGATTTGAAACCGCTGATCTCGGCGACCATTCCGTTCGACGAGAGTATCGCGGCCTTCGACCGCGCCGTCGAGGCGCGCCCCACGGACGTGAAGATACAGATCGAGATGCCGGCTTAAGGGCCGGCGGCTCGGCTCTCCGAACGCCTGCAACGTGCCGGCCGGTACCAATCGCAAACCGACAAGCGTCTGGATTCAACATGGAATTCTCCGGAAAATCAGTCATCGTCACCGGCGGCGGCAAGGGCATCGGACGGGCGACGGTGGCGCTTCTGGCCGCGCGCGGCGCTCAGGTCGTGGCGCTCAGCCGCACGCAGTCCGATCTGGACGAACTCTCCAGTCAGACCGGCTGCCACGGCATCGTGGCCGACCTTGCCGATGCGGCGGCGGCGCGTGCCGCCATGGTGGAAGCGGGAACCTGTGACATCCTCGTCAATTGCGCGGGGACGAACGTGCTGGAAAGCCTCATCGACATGACGGATGACGGTTACGACGTCGTCATGAACACAAACCTGCGTGCCGCACTCATCTGCGCGCAGGAATTCGCCCGAGCCCGCATGGCGGCCGGTGGCGGAGGAGCGATCGTGAACGTCACCAGCATCGCGGGCCACCGCGGGTTTCAGAACCACGTCTGCTACGCGGCGTCCAAGGCCGGTCTCGAAGGCGCGACGCGCGTGATGGCAAAGGAACTTGGCCCATACGGGATCCGCGTCGTGGCCATAGCGCCCACGATCACGATGACTGAGCTTGCGGCCGCGGCCTGGGCGGATCCGCAAAAGAGCGAGCCGATGATGGTCCGTCATCCCGCCGGGCGTTTCGCGACGGTCGACGATGTCGCAAGGAGCATCGCCATGCTCCTCTCCTCGGATGCCGAAATGGTATCGGGAGCCGTCCTGCCGGTCGACGGCGGGTTCCTTGCCGTGTGAGGGATCGAGCCGAGCGAGATTTCGCCGAGCAACTTCGACGTCTGACGCCTTTCCTCCGGGCTTTCCTGCCGGTTCCAGTTTATGCCCATACATGACATTGTGCGAATCTGGAGCAAACTCTGAAGACCGGGATGATGCCTGAAAGAATCGTGATCGTGGGGGGCGGGCAGGCCGGCGGCAGGGTCGCCCAGATACTGGCCGGTTCTCCCGCCAATCTCGATATTGCGCTGATCGGGCTTGAGCCGCATCCGCCGTACAACCGCCCCCCGCTTTCCAAGGGCGTGCTTTTGGGAAAGTCCGAACTGAAGGATTGCGTGATCTGGCCGCAGGGCGACGCGACGGCGGGCAGGGTGCGGTTCTATCCTGGTCGCAGGGCGGAATCGCTCGATATTCATGCGAGACATGTGATCACGGATGATGGGGCGAGGCTCGATTACGACAAGCTCGTCCTAGCAACCGGATCACGCGTGCGCCGCCTATCGGTTCCAGGTGCGGAATGCGACGGCGTCTTCACCTTGCGCACCTTCGATGATGCCGTCGCGATCGCACGGCGATTTCACAGGAGCAAGCGTCTTCTCGTCGTAGGCGGCGGCTTCGTCGGGCTCGAGATCGCCGCGGCAGCCCGTTCGCGCGGGCTCGAAACGGTCGTCGTCGAAGCGACCAACAGGTTGCTTTCGCGAATAGTCCCTCAGGAGATCGGCGCGGCCCTGGCGCGCTACCACGAGGCTGCCGGCGTCTCGTTCCGCGTGGGCTCGATGGTCGAGAAGCTTGTGGCCAACCGCTCCGGAAAACTGAAATCGGCAGTTTTGTCCAACGGCGAAACAGTTCCATGCGACCTGGCGGTGATCGGTGTCGGCGTCACGGCGAATACCGAGCTTGCCAAGGAGGCGGGATTGGAAGTCCAAGTCGGCATCCGCACCGATTCGGCGCTGCGTGCCTCTGCCGACGGTGTCTACGCATGCGGAGATGCGGTCTCTTTCTGGCATCCGTTGTTCGAGCGCTATGTACGCGTCGAGGCCTGGCAGAATGCGGAGGACCACGCACGGGTCGTGGCGTCTCAGCTTCTCGGGCAGGACATGGTCTGCGACACCGTGCCCTTCTTCTGGTCGGACCAGTATGAGTGGTCGATGCAGATTGCCGGCATTCCCTATTTCGGCAGTCAACTCGTCACGAATACCGTGGAAGAGGCCAAGATCCTTTACCACCTCGATGCCCGCGGCCGCCTCGTCGCCGCGACCGGCCTGGGCCATGACAGGCTCATCGGCAGGAAGATCGCCGAGGCGCGCCGGCTGATCAAGCGGCGCGCCCGGCCGAACCCGCAGATGCTGAAGACAGGGCAGATTCAGTTGGAGGATGGCTAGGCGGCCGTTGCCGCGGAACCGCGCCCGCAACGATCTCTAGCCCGGGTCGAAATTCGCGAACCAGGAGGCGCTTCGGAGCCAGTCTCGTTGCGACGTCAGGATTTCTGCGCGTTGCCCGGAAGTAGACTTTGCGGCTCTCCGATTTCTACCGCATGCCTGTCTGGATCAAAGAAGCGGAACACTCGCTGCCCCCATGCTTGACGCTCTATGGGATGTATCATTTCCACGTGCGGTGCGATGTTTTCGAAGGCCGCCTCGATGTCCTCATGTTCGAAATACAACAGGAGATTTCGTCGCCCATAGGGTTCTTCCGCAACAATCGCCTTTCCCCAAATGGTTTCTTCAAGTGAACTACCCTCGTGGATCGCAAAGCCGGTCTCAAAAAGGACGAAGTTTCCGAAGTCCTCCAATACCTTCAGACCCAGTCTCTTCTGGTAAAAGTCCTTGGAGCGATCGATGTCTCGGACGAACGGGATCGGGTTGATAAAGCGCATTGGACTCCCCGTGTAAGTGCAAAGTCGCCCGGATCGGCTTCGCGCCGTAACAGCGCGCAACGGATGGTGCTTCCGCACATCTTACTGGCTGTGTCCTACACGACAACTGAACCGCAGCCTTGGACGCGACGAGGGGCCGAAACTGTGAACTGTTGCACCTTTTCCAGTCTTGCGAATGACAATTCGAGTGCGGAGCGTTTAGCTCCGGAGGGAGAAAGTGAATGGGATTTCCCCTTTTCAGAACGGAAGGAAGCAGCGATGGCGACCGCACACAAACTCGAGCGGCTGACGAAATGGGCATCACGTCCGGAATGGCACGAGGCGATGGAGAACTTGCTCGACAGCCATGTCTTCCTGGTCACCGGACGTTACGACCTCGACCTCGATGAGCTTGCGGATATTATCGGAGAGACTGCTGTCATGAACCTTTGGGCGTGCACGTTCGAAGACATGCTCTCGCGCGATTTCGACGGGCGCAATCTTGCCGAAGACTATCTCAAGCGCCGGGGCTGGAAGGAGAGTGCCAGCAACCGCGCCTATATCAAGGCATTGAGCGATGCGCGCATGAGCCTCTACGAAGTCAGCGGTATCAAGCGGGGTCAAGGCTTTTTCGCGCGCGATCTTATGCGCGGCGGCGAGCCGGTCTGGGTCAATGAGGGGTTGAGGACCCATGACCTCGCCGAGGGGGATCGGCTGGCTGCGCGCATCGTCGAGGTCAACGGACGCGCGGAGCTCGGCTTGGCTACCTTGTGGTTTTCGCTGGTGGCGAGCGAAGAGGTCATCGAGACTTTCGAGGAACTGAAGAACCTGAGCCGGAAGGAAATGGCCGGCATGATGACCGGCCTGGTCGAAGCCCTGGAGGCCGAGGGCGGTATGGCCGATGCGGTGGACGGGATCAGCCTCGAAGAGTTCAAACAGGCAATCGCTGGGGATGCCGGGGACGCGTCGGACGAGCCGATGGGAATCGAAGCCATTCTCGCATCCAGTCCCGAACAGTTCACCAATATCTGGCTGGAGCATATGCTGGACAGGCTCCTCGGCCCGCCGTCGGGTCTGGAGGACGATGCCGACGAGCCTGAAGAGATCGACGACCGAAAATAGGAAGGTGCGCGCGGCAGGCGCATGCGATCACGTCCGTGGTTTCACGCCGGATCGGCCTGAAACCACGGATACGTTATCCGGCCCCGGTTACGTCCGCGGCTTCAGGTTTTCCGGGTCGTAGAGCGGCTTGTAGCCGACGCCGGCGACCTCGACCGGGTAGGTCTCGGCGAAATACTCGACATTGAGCTTGCGTCCGACCTGGCAATGGGACCAGGGCAGATAGGCGAGCGCTATGTTCTTCCCGATCGTCGGACCGTAGGCGATGGAAGTGGTGTAGGAGCGGCGGCCGAGTTCGTCCACCAGCACCTCGCCGGTCTCCGGGTCCATGACCGGCAGGTTGCCGACCGGGTAGCGCTTCACGCCGTTCCTGTCGGTGTTCTCCGTCATGACGAGCGTGCAGAGCATGGCGGGCTGGTGCTCGCGCGCCTTGTACTCCAGATGCTTCGCCTTGCCGCGGAAGTCCGCTTCCTTGACCTTCGGACGGGCAAGGTCGGCCTCGATAAGGTTGTAGTGGGTGAGAAGATCCGCGTTCTGCAGGCGGAGGCTCTTTTCCATGCGGCGCGAGTTCGCATAGGTCTCGACGCCGAAGGCCATGACGCCGGTGGCGCGCAGCGCATCCCAGACGGCCAGGCCGTCCTCGTATTTCATGTGCAGTTCCCAGCCCTGCTCGCCGACATAGGAGATGCGGAAGGCGGAGACCGGCCTGCCGGCGATCTCGATCTGCTTGATCGAGGCGAAGGGGAAGTTCTCAGGATCGAGGCCCGCCGGTTCCGCCACCACCTTCTTCAGCGTCTCGCGGGCATTCGGGCCCCAGATGCCGATGGTGACGAACTTCTCCGAAACGTCCGTGATGGTGACGTCTAGGCCCCGGTCTTCCGCGACACGGCGCATATAGTGGAAGTCGCGCGGGCCGGCATCGGCGCCGTTCACGAGGCGGCAGCGGTCGGCCATGCGGAAGACGGTGAAGTCGGCCCGCACCATGCCCTCGTCATCGAGGAAGTGGGTGTAGATGCCCTTGCCGATATTGCCGTCTCCACCGATCTTTGCGGCGCAAAGCCATTCGAGAAGCTCGACGTGGTCCGGGCCCTCAATGTCGACCATGTGGAAGTGCGAGAGGTTGACGATGCCGCAATCCTCGCTCATCGCCAGATGTTCGGCGTTGGAAACGCGCCAGAAGTGGCGGTTGTCCCACTCGTTCTCGCGTACCGGAATGCGGTTGCCGTATTTTTCGAGCAGGTGCTCGTTGGCGGCATAGCCGTGCGCACGCTCCCAGCCGCCGAGTTCCATGAAGTAGCCGCCGAGCTCCTTCTCGCGCTCGTAGAAGGGTGAGTGCTTGACGTTGCGGCCGCTGGCATAGGGCTCGCGCGGATGCACGGCCGGGAAATAGATCTTCTGCGCCGCCTCGAAGCAGCGGCCTTCGATGAACTTCTCTTCGAGCTGGTGCGGATAGAAGCGGGCGTAGTCGATCGAGGCGTGGTCGGTATGGGTGCGCCCGTCCGTCATCCAGTCGGCGATCAGCTTGCCGTAGGCCGGGCCGTCCTTCACCCAGATGGCGACGCAGTACCAGAGGCCGCGCACCTTCTGGCTCTCGCCGCAGGAGGGGCCGCCGGCAGCCGATACCTGCAGCAGGCCATTGAAGGAGTGGCCCTCGTTATAGCCGAGCTCGCCGAGGATCGGCGTCAGTTCCATGGCGCGCTCGAGCGGCTCGATGATCTGCTCCATATCGAGGTCGCGCTGCGAGGGCGACAGGCGTGCCTCGTGCTTTTCGAGAATGTCGCGCGGATGGCAGAGGCGCGGATTGTCGGTCTCGTAATAGCCCCATTCGATCTGGCCGCCCTCGGTTGTCTTCGGGTCGCCGGTGTCGCGCATATAGGCCGAGTTGCCCTGATCGCGCAGCAATGGGAAGCCGATTTCCTTGCCGGTACCTTCGAATTCGTTGTACGGGCCGAAGAAGGTGAGCGGATGATCGACCGGCATGACGGGCAGGTCCTCGCCGACCATTTCAGCGATCAGGCGACCCCAGATGCCGGCGCAGACGACGACATGGTCGGCCATGATCGTGCCGCGATGCGTGACGACGCCCTTGATGCGGCCGTTCTCGACAAGCAGCGCAGTTGCCGGAGTATTGCCGAAGATCTGCAGCTTGCCGGACTTTTCCGCCGCATCGACCAGCTTGCCGGCAACCGTCTGCGAGCGCGGGACGACGAGGCCGGCATCCGGATCGAACATGCCGCCCATCACCTGATCTTCCTCGATCAGCGGGAACAGCTTCTTGATTTCGGCCGGCGAGACATAGTGTGCGCGGGTGCCGAAGGCCTTGGCGGAGGAAAGCTTGCGCTTGATTTCCTCCATCCAGACGTGGTCGCCGGTGCGTGCGACTTCCAGGCCGCCGATGCGGGCGTAGTGACCCATCTTCTCGAAGAAGTCGATCGAATATTGCGTCGTCCAGACCGAGAGATAGTCGTGGCTGGTGGTGTAGCAGAAGTCGGAGGCATGTGCCGTAGAGCCGATATCCGTCGGAATGCCCGACTTGTCGATGCCGACGATATCGTCCCAGCCACGCTCGATGAGGTGGTGGGCGATCGATGCGCCGACGATGCCACCCAGTCCTACGATTACGACCTTCGCCTTTTCCGGAAACTCTGCCATTGATGCGACCCTGGTTAATTTTGAAGCCGGATATTAGAGCCTGCCGCGCCGCGAGTTGAGCCTGTCTACGACATAATCATCGTGCTGCACGACCAGAATGTTGCCGGTGGCGGGCGGGGAAGGCCGCGGCCGCTGGTATGCTCATCTAGCTGATATCGCGAGAAAATACACCCGGCGGGGCGGCGAGGTACAAGCTTTTCCTCGAACAGGGAGTCAGCAGGCTGATGCGTCGCCGAAACGCGACCTTTCGGCAGTCGCTTTTACTCGCCGCCACCGAAGAAGGTGAGGCGCGTGAAGAGGACATAGTTCGATTCCGACACCATCAGCGCCACGAAGACGAGCACCAGCAGCGGGGGCAGAATGATCGCGTAGATCAGCGCCAGGCGCTCCCACGCCATATGCATGAACACGGCTACGATGAGGCCCGCCTTCAGCATCATGAAGATGAGGATCAGCGACCAGCGGAGATAGCCCTGCAGACCGAAGTAATCGACGAGGTATGAAAGAGCGCTGAGGACGAACAGCAGCCCCCAGACCAGGAGGTAGAGCTTGATCGGGTGCTGCTGGTGCTCCGTGTGGGCCGCCGCATGTTGTGCCGGATGTGTTTCCGCGTGAGCCATGATGCCCTCCCTCACCACAGATAGAAGAATGCGAAGATAAAGACCCAGACCAGATCGACGAAGTGCCAGTAGAGGCCGGTTATCTCGACGATCTCGTAGCGCCCCTTGCGGCTGGTGAAGAAGCCGCGCCGCTCCGTTTCGAAATCGCCGCGCCAGACCTTGCGGGCGACGATCAGCAGGAAGATCACGCCGAAGGTGACGTGGGTCCCGTGAAAGCCGGTGATCATGAAGAAGGTAGAGCCGAATTGGGCGGCGCCCCAGGGGTTGCCCCAGGGCCGCACGCCCTCGGCGATCAGCTTCGACCATTCGAACGCCTGCATGCCGACGAAGGCGGCGCCGAAAAGCGCCGTCAGAAGCATGAGCGCCGCGGTCTTGCGCCGGTCGCGGCGGTAACCGTAGTTGACGGCCATGGCCATGGTGCCGCTGCTCGAAATGAGAACGAATGTCATGATGGCGATGAGGATCAGCGGCATGTGCGTTCCGCCGATTTCGAGTGCGAAGACCTCGCTCGGATTGGGCCATGGAACGGAGGTGGACATCCGCGCCGACATGTAGGCAAGCAGGAAGCAGCCGAAGACGAAGGTGTCGCTGAGGAGAAAGATCCACATCATGGCCTTTCCCCAGGAGACATCCTTGAAGGTGCGCTGGTCGGAGGCCCAGTCCGACGCGAGCCCCGCCAGACCGGCGGGGCGCGGGAGCGTTTCTGCGGCGGGCTTCTTCATCGGTGCAGACATGTTCAGCGGTTCCTATGTCAGCAGTTGGCGGCAGAACTCGATCACGCCGCTGGCCCAGCCGGCAAAGAGAGCGAAGAGAACCAGCCAGACAATCAGCATGAAATGCCAGTAGATGGCGCAAAGCTCGATCGACAGGCGCGTTCTGTTGCCGAGCGGTGTTTGCGAGGCATGTGCGGTTACCCGGCCGAGAGCGAAAAGCCCCCCGATGATGTGCAGGCCGTGCATGCCCGTAAGCAGATAGAAGAAGCTGTTGGCCGGATTTCCGGCGAGGAAATATCCGGCGTCCGACAGCGCACGCCAGGCGAAGAGCTGACCCGCCAGGAAAGCGAGGCCAAGGGCGAGCCCGGCCAGGAGACCGATCCGGGCAGCCTCGTCGTTCCGCCGCTCTGCCTCAACCTTTGTCCAGTGCAGGGTGATGCTGCCGGCGGCGAGGATGCCCGTATTGAGCCAGAGAAGGCCGGGCAAAGGCAGCGCGCCCCAGTCGGATGACGCCATCCGCATGAAATAGGCGCTGATCGCAAGTGAAAACAGCGCGCCGACGACGGCGAGAAATACGCCGAGGCCGATTTTTGCCGGCGGCAAACGTGTTGCGCCCCGGCGGTCGTGGAAGTGACCGACCTCGAGCCAAGGGCGCGATGTCAGGCGCTGCCCTGCGAGCCACCAGGCGATGATGGCGGCGATAGCCGCCAGAAAGAAGGCGACGATGCTCATGAGACGGTCTCGTGACTGAGGCGGCCGGGCGTCGGCTGGTTCTGCGGGATGAAATCTTCCGGCGCGCCGGGGACGCTGTAGTCATAGGCCCAGCGATAGACGACGGGCAGTTCATTGCCCCAGTTGCCGTGAGGCGGCGGCGTCTCGGGCGTCTGCCATTCGAGCGTCGTCGCTCGCCACGGATTGCCCCCGGCCTCCCGGCCATGGCGCAGGCTCCAGGCGAGATTGAAGAGGAACACGATCTGCGCAGCGCCGACGAGAAGCGCCATGACGCTGATGAAGGCGTTGAGCTCCGCGATCGAGGTCGTCACGAAAGACGCTTCGCCGAGCTCGTGATAGCGGCGCGGGACGCCGATGAGGCCGAGATAATGCATCGGAAAGAAGATGGCGTAGGCGCCGATGAAGGTGACCCAGAAATGGATCTGGCCCATCGCCTCGTTGAGCATGCGCCCGGTGATCTTCGGATACCAGTGATAGATGGCGCCGAAGATCACCATGATCGGCGCCACGCCCATGACCATGTGGAAATGCGCGACGACGAACATCGTGTCGGAGAGCGGCACGTCGACGACGACATTGCCGAGAAAGAGGCCCGTCAGTCCGCCATTGACGAAGGTGACGATGAAGGCGAGGGCGAAGAGCATCGGCAGGGTCAGATGGATGTTGCCGCGCCAGAGGGTGAGGACCCAGTTATAGACCTTGATCGCCGTCGGCACCGCAATGATCAGCGTGGTCGTGGCGAAGAAGAAGCCGAAATACGGGTTCATGCCGCTCACATACATGTGGTGCGCCCAGACGATGAAGGAGAGGCCGCCGATGATGACGATCGCCCAGACCATCATGCGGTAGCCGAAGATGTTCTTGCGGGCATGGGTGCTGATGAGATCGGAGACGATGCCGAAGGCGGGCAGCGCGACGATGTAGACTTCGGGGTGGCCGAAGAACCAGAACAGGTGCTGGAAGAGGATCGGGCTGCCGCCGCCATATTGCAGCTGCTCGCCCATTTCGACGATGGCCGGCATGAAGAAGCTCGTGCCGAGCAGCCGGTCGAAGAGCATCATGACGCAGGCGACGAAAAGGGCAGGGAAGGCAAGCAGCGCCATCACCGTCGCGGTGAAGATGCCCCAGACGGTCAGCGGCAGCCGCATCAGCGTCATGCCGCGCGCGCGGCCCTGCAGCACGGTCACGACATAGTTGAGGCCACCCATGGTGAAGCCGATGACGAAGATGATCAGCGAGGAGAGCATCATGATGATGCCCCAGTCCCGGCCTCCGGGCGTGCCGGAAAGTACCGCCTGCGGCGGATAGAGCGTCCAGCCGGCACCGGTCGGTCCTCCGGGCGTGAAGAAGCTTGCGGCCAGGACGATCACGGCGAGCAGATAGATCCAGTAGCTCAGCATGTTGGCGTAGGGAAACACCATGTCGCGCGCGCCGACCATCAGCGGGATCAGATAGTTGCCGAAGCCGCCGAGGAAGAGGGCAGTGAGCAGATAGATCACCATGATCATGCCGTGCATGGTGATGAACTGGTAGTAACGCTCGGCATCGATCAGCTCGAATGTGCCGGGAAAACCGAGTTGCAGCCGGATCAGCCAGGACAGCACCAGCGCCACCATGCCGATGGCGATCGCGGTCATGCTGTATTGAATGGCGATGATTTTGGCATCCTGGCTGAAGACATAGCGCGTCCACCAGCTATGCGGATGATAAAGCTCAACATCCTCGACTTCGGGAGGCGGAAGTGCCTCGCCAATACCGGACCGGACGTCGACCATCATATCTCCTCCCCAGGGGCTACTTCACGGCGCCTCCTACTGCGCCGCTGAGGCGGCGACCGTGGTCGCCGCCGGGCCGAAGCATTCTCGCTCTTCTTTGAAAAGCGCGGATGCTCCAGTTCCTTGTTCGGTCGCAATTCCGGACGGAAAACCGCTACACACTTTTTCTGGAACTGCTCTTGTTTCCGATGATGCGGACAGTTGCGAAAAGGTCTGCTGCTCGGCGAGCCAGGCCTGGTAGTCTTCCTCGGTGTCGACCACGACGGTACCGCGCATCTGCGGGTGACCGACGCCGCAGAGCTCGGCGCAGAGTATCTCGAAGGTTCCGGTCCGCGTCGGCGTCAACCAGAAATAGGTGATCATGCCGGGCACCATATCCATCTTGGCGCGGAATTCGGGGACGTAGAAATCGTGCAGGACGTCGACCGACCGGAGCAGCATCTTGACCGGCTTGCCGACCGGCAGATGAAGCTCCCCGCCTTCGATGATGATGTCGTCCTGCCCGGCGGCGTCGTCCCGATTGACCCCGAGGGTGTTTTCGGGGGCGATATCGCGCGTTTCCGTCGTGCCCAGCTTACCGTCCGCGCCGGGCAGCCGGAAGCTCCACAGCCATTGCTGGCCGATCACCTCCACTTCGGACGCATCCTGCGGGACGGTGACGAACTGGTTCCAGACGAAGAGGCCCGGCGCCAGCATCGCCGCGACACCGAAGGTCGTGCCGGTCGCGAGCCAGCCTTCGAGCCGCCTGTTCTCCGGCTCGTAGGCGGCGGTATTGCCCGGGCGGTGGCGGAAGCGCAGGACGCAATAGGCCATGAACAGGACCACGGCGGTGAAGGCGATGCCGGTGATCCAGAAGGTTATGGTGATGGTATTGTCGATGTAATTCCAATTGGAGGCGATCGGGGTCCACCACCAAGGACTAAGCAAATGGAACAACACTGAGCCGACGGCCAGCAGAACCAGAATCACTACCACGGCCATTCCCTGTCCCTCCCCGCCGTGATCGGCCGTGAGACGAATACTTAAATCCGCAGAGTTCCAATCACAATTATTGCACGAACGGAAAATACTGGCAAATCATCGGGAAGAGATCGAATTCTCACTTCCCGCAAGTATTCCTATTTGGGATGCTGCTTCAGGTAGGCGATCACATTGGCAATCTCCTCGTCCTTCTTGAGGCCGGGGAATACCATCTTGGTGCCTTTGACCTTGGCCCTGGGATTACGGAGATATTCGGCCAGCGTCGCGTCGTCCCAGACGAGGCCACCCTTGCCCGCATCAATCATGGCTTGCGAATATTTGAAGTCAGCATGGGTGCCGGCCGTCCGGCCGATGACGCCTTGCAGCGAAGGGCCGACCTTGTTCTGGTCCTTGTCGATCACGTGACAGGTGGCGCATTTCTTGAAGACGGTGGCGCCGGCCTCGGCATCGCCCTCCTGGGCGAGCCCGGCGACCGGACAGAGCGAGAGTGCCGAAAAAGACAGGGCAGCAAGTGCAATTCGCATGATACTTCCTCAATTTCGCCCGGCGCGGGGCAAGGAAGGCTATCGTCAAATCTGCTTTGGCGGTGCTTGCTTCTCTTAAGGAATGGTGCGCCGGGGCGGTTGATACGTGCGACAGGAAAGAAGCTAGTCCATGCCGTAGAGAAGTCAATTGCTCCTTCTAGGTAAGCCTGAACCTGCTGGGCCGCCATTCGGGGCTTGCGTCAGACGCGTTTGCCCTCCGCATCGAAGAAATGCAGGTGATGAGCGGGGAAGTGGACGGGGATCGTGCCGGACGCCGTCAGGAAGGATCGGTCGTTGGTGAAGACCTTGAAGGCCGCCCGCCCGAGCGAGAGATGCAGGATGATGCCGAAGCCGGTCGGCTCGACCAGGTCGACGCCGGCAAGCAGCGTCTCCGGGCCGTGGCCGGCAAGCACGACATGTTCGGGACGGATGCCGAGCGTCACCTTTGAGTTATTCGAAACGGGCGCGGCCGCGTCGAGCGGAATGCCGATCTCATCCGACATCTCGAAGCGCGGCGCGTCGCCCGCGTGGTAGGCACCCTCGAAGAAATTCATGCCCGGCGAGCCGATGAAGCCGGCGACGAAAAGGTTGGCAGGACGGTCGTAAAGATCGAGCGGGCTTCCGACCTGCTGGACCACGCCGCCATTCATGGCGACGATCCGGTCTGCGAGCGTCATCGCCTCGATCTGATCGTGCGTCACATAGATGGAGGTGGCGCCGAGATCCTTGTGCAGTTTCTTGATCTCGGCGCGCATCTGCTCGCGCAGGCGCGCATCGAGGTTGGAGAGCGGTTCGTCGAAGAGAAACGCCTTCGGCTGGCGCACGATGGCGCGGCCCATGGCGACGCGCTGGCGCTGGCCGCCGGAGAGCGCCTTGGGGCGGCGGTCGAGCAACGGGTCGAGGCCGAGCTTGGCAGCGGCGCCCGCAACGACCGTCGTTATCCTGTCCTTGGCCGTCTTGCGGAGCCTCAGGCTGTAGCTCATGTTCCTGGCGACCGACATATGCGGGTAGAGCGCATAGGACTGGAACACCATGGCGATGTCGCGGTCCTTCGGGGCGAGTTCGTTGACCCGCCTGCCGGCGATGCGGATCTCGCCGCCGGTCACGCTCTCAAGCCCGGCGATCATGCGCAGAAGGGTCGACTTGCCGCAGCCGGAGGGACCGACGAGCACGACGAATTCGCCGTCGCTGATCTTGAGGTCGACGTCGTGCAGCACCGGGTGGGTACCGTAGGACTTCTTGATGTTGGCGATGTCGATGGAAGCCATTGCGTATCAGCCTTTCACCGCGCCGGCCGTGAGGCCCTGGACGAGATAGCGTTGAATGAGGAGGAAGAAGAGGCAGGCCGGTATCAGCGCCAGCACGCCGGCGGCCATCATCTGCCCGAAGTCGACCGAGAATTTCGAAACGAAGGACAGGAGCCCGACCGGGAAGGTCGCCTGCGCGTTGCCGGAGATCAGCATCAGCGAGAAGAGCAGTTCGCTCCAGGCGGCGGTGAAGACGAAGCCGAGGGTGGCGGCGATCCCAGGCAGGGTCAGCGGCAGGATGATCTGGCGGAAAGCGACGAACTGCGTCGCGCCGTCGATCATTGCCGCCTCTTCCAGGTCCTTCGGAATG
Source organism: Sinorhizobium meliloti (assembly GCF_017876815.1). Lineage (NCBI taxonomy): Bacteria > Pseudomonadati > Pseudomonadota > Alphaproteobacteria > Hyphomicrobiales > Rhizobiaceae > Ensifer > Ensifer meliloti. Next base: position 2,271,664 of record NZ_JAGIOS010000001.1, read on the forward strand.
CCATCGAAGAAGGACTGCATCAGGAATGTCGCGAAGGGAACGTTGAAGGCGGTGTAGACGACGACGAGCCCGGTGAGGCTGTTGGTCAGCCCCAGCGGCGAGAGTATCTTGAAGATCGGCGCGACCAGCATCACCAGGGGAAACATCTGCGTCAGCAGCATCAGCGTGACCAGCCAGTATTTGCCGCGGAACCGGAAGCGCGAGAGCGCGTAGCCGGAGAGCGAGGCGAGGATGGTGACGATGACGGCGGTCGACCCGGAAACGATCAGGCTGTTGCGGAAGAACACCGGGAAGGCGCTGTGCCGCAGCACGAAGTCGAAGTGTTCGAGGCTCGCCCGCGACGGCCAGAGACGAATGCCCTCCGAATAGAGGAGATCGTTCGGCGTGACGGCGACCTTGAGCAGCCAGAAGAGCGGGAAGAGCGCGAAGGCGATATAAGCGAGGACCGCCAGGCGATGGGCAATGGTCAGAAATGCTTGCTTGGCGCGCATGGTTTCAATCCTTGCTCAGGAGCCACTGCCTGAGGATCACGATCAGCAATGAATAGGCGAGGAGCAGCGCCAGCAGGACCAGCGCGATTGCCGAGGCATAGCCGAAATCCAGCCGTTTGAACGCCTGGGTGAAGATGTAGCTTGCGACGATCTGGGTTCGGTCCGCCGGTCCGCCATTGGTCATGACGATGATGAGATCGGCGAAATTGGAGATCCAGACCGTGCGCAGCAGAATGGTGATCGCGATCGTCGGCGCCAGGAAGGGAAGCGTGATCGAAAGGAAACGCTGCAGCGGGCCGGCCCCGTCTATGCTCGCCGCCTCGTAGAGGTCGCGCGGGATCGCCTGGAGTGCTGCGAGCAGGGTGATCGCGAAGAAGGGAATGCCCCACCAGATATTGGCGACGATCGGTCCCCACATGGCAAGCTGGGGATCGGACAGGATGTTGGTCGGCTGGCTCATGATGCCGAGGGCGAAGAGCCAGTGCGGCAGCGGGCCGACGACGGGGTTGAAGAGCCAGGCCCAGTTGAGGCCGGCCAGGAAACTCGGCACCGCCCAGGGCAGGAAGACGAGCGCCTGCGCGATCGCGCGGCCATGGAACGGTTTGTCGAGCAGGAGCGCCAGTATGAGGCCGAAGGCGAATTGCAGGAAGACCGAGGCGCCTGTCCACCAGAGCGTGTTGCGCAGCGATCGGAAGAATGCCTGGTCCTGGGCGAGCGCACGGAAGTGGTCGAGGCCGACGAAACCGCCGGAGAAGGGGTTGAGCAGCTGGATATCGCGGAAGGCGTAGGAGATGCCGAGCACCAGAGGCACGAGCATGACCGTAACGATCAGGATGAGCGCCGGAGCGGTATAGAGATAAGGCGCAGAGGCGTCGGCGATCCGCTTCATCAGCGGCGGACGGGTTGCGGGCAGGCCGTCATGGCGTGCGGCATAGGCCATCGATCGAAATTTCCCCTTTTTTGACCGCCGTTATCGATCGGCGTGCCTTTTCCTGCGTCGGACGACCGGCGGCGGCTGACCGCCGCCGGTGCCTGCGTTACTTCTTGTTTGCGAGGTATTTCTGCTGCGCCTTGGTCAGGTAGTCGGCCCATTGGTTGGCGAGCTCTTCCGGCGTGATGTCGCCGAGCAGGGCCTCCTGGGTCGTCTTGATGGCGAGCGAATCCTTGAAGAAGGCGAATTCTTCGAGATAGGTCGGCATGACCGTCAGCACGACGTCCTTGTCGGCGAGTTCGTCGAACCAGCCCTTGAACTGCGGGCTCGCATAGAAGGGGTCCTTCTCGGCCGACTTATGGACGGGCAGCGCGCCGGTGCGCTTGTTCCACTCGATATTGCCTTCCGGGCCCTCCAGCGTTTCGATCAGCTTCCAGGAGAGGTCCTTGTTCTGGCTGGCGGCAAGAATCGACCAGCCGGCAAAGCCGATCGTGGTAAAGGCCTTGCCGCTCGGCCCCTTGGGCATGGTGGTCACGCCGAAATCCTCCGGCTTCATGCGCTGGGCGATCGCGATCAACGCGTCCGGATCCTGGTCGAGGAAGGCGCAGGTGCCGCTGTAGAAGCCGGCGACGATCTCGTTGAAGCCCCAGTTGACGCTGTCCTTGGGGGCGAGGCCGTTCTTGTAGAGGTCGATGACCCAGGTGAGGCCCTTGATCCAGCCTTCGCTGTTCATCGTCGAGGTGCCGTCCTCGTTGAAGAACTTGTTGTCGCCGGCCATGGTCGCGCCGAACATCACCCAGCCGTTGAGGCCGCCCGGACCGCCGCGCAGGCAATAGCCCGATTTGCCCGGCAGCTTGGAGACCGCCTCGGAAGCCTTGACGAAGTCGTCCATCGTCTTCGGCGGCTCGGCGACGCCCGCTTCGGAGAGCAGCTTCTTGTTGTAGAACATCGCCCGGAGATAGAAGCCGTAGGGCAGCATATAGGCGGTGTCGTTGACGTCGCGGCCGAGTTCGAGCGCGCGCTCGGTGAGGCCGGGCGTATGCTCCCACTTTTCGAGATAGGGCTCTAGGCTTTCGAGCATGCCGTTATTGGCGTAGAGCGACAGCCAGGTGTCCGGCATTTCCATGACGTCGGGGATTTCGCCGGCCGAGACCATGGTCGCGAATTTCTGGAAGGCTTCGCCCCAGGGCAGCGAAATGATCTCCACGGTCGTACCGGGATTCGCCTGTTCGAACCTGGCGACGATCGACTTCAGCGTTTCGGTGCGCTCGGGACTGGTGATGACCTCGACGAGCTTCAGCTTCGTATCGGCAAGGGCGCTGCCGGCCATCAGCGTGGCAAGCAGGGTGGCTGTGATCAGTTTCCTCATTTTATCGTTCCCTTTGTTCTCGCTGGTTGCGTGTTCGTCAGCCTGACGAAGCGGCCGTCATCGCCGCTTCGAGATCGCTCCAGAGGGCCTCCGTTCCCTCCAGGCCGACATGGAGCCGTACCGACCGCGGTGAAATGCCGAAGGCTGCCGCGGAATTGGGCTCGGCTTTCTGCGCCAGAACGACTTCGCCCGGCACGATGAGGCTTTCGTGGCCGCCCCAGGAGACGCCGAGCTTGAACAGTTTCAGGTGATCGGCGAATCGGCGCACGTCGACGCCTTCGCGGAAGATGAAGGAGAAGAGCCCGGAGGTGCCGGAGAGACCGGGAGGCAGATGGTTGCCGAGGCCCGGGTGGCAGACGGTTTCCACCAGCGGATGCTCGGCCAGGCGGCGGGCGACCGCGAGCGCCGAGCGCTCATGTGCCTTCATCCGCACCGGCAGCGTGCGCATGCCCCGGATCAGCAGCCAGGCGTCGAAGGGCGAAAGCTTGCCGCCGAGATAGGGATAGGCTTCCGAACGGATGCGGCCGATCAGCTCGCCCGACCCGGCGACGACGCCGGCGACGACATCGCTATGGCCACCAAGATATTTCGATGCGGAGTGAATGACGAGGTCGACGCCGAGCGAGACCGGCTGCTGAAACACCGGGCTCGCCCAGCTGTTGTCGATGACCGTGACGATCCCCTGCCGGCGTGCAAGAGCCGCAAGCGCTGCGACATCGTGCGTGTCCATCACCCAGCTGGTCGGGCTTTCCATGTAGAAGAGCTTTGCGCCGGGAAGCGCCTTGGCAACCGCCTCTTCGTCGCGCCCGTCGACATAGGTGACCTCGACACGCATGCGCTTCAGATGCGTGCCGAAGAGTCGGAACGCATCGGGATAGACATGCTTCACGGCGACGATGCGGTCGCCCGGCTCGACGAAGGAGAGGACTGTGGAGGAGATCGCCGACATGCCGCTTGCGAAACCGATGGCGTCCTCGGCGCCTTCGAGCTTCGCCAGCATCTCCTCGAAATGCCTGACCGTCGGATTGAGGCCGCGGGTGTAGATGGGCCGCACGCGCTCTCCCCGATAGGAGGCGACCATCTCGTCATAGTCCTTGAAGGTGAAGAGCGAGGTCTGCACGATCGGCGGTACGACGGCGTCGAAAGCGTTGCTCTCGTCATGCGCGACGATAAGGGAGGCTCTCTCGAACGGATCGAGACCGTTGTTCATTTGGACATTTCCTTGATGTCTTCCTCGACGACCGCGAGGATCTTCAGCGTTTCCGCGCGGGCGGCCTCGGCGTCCTGCGCCGCGATTGCGTCGAAGAGCGTCCGGTGAAAGGGAAAGGAGCGCCTGGCGAAATCCGAACGGTCGAAGGGCTCGTCCCAGAAGCGTTCGAAGGCCTCGCGCATCTGCTCGAGCAGTTGTTTGAAGAGCGGATTGTGGGTCGCGTCGTAGATCGCAAGATGGAACGCGAGGTCTTCCGGGCCGGACGTTCCCTTGGCGAGATGGACCCGCTCCATCTCATCGAGCTTCGTTTCGATGTTGACGAGGTCGGCCTCCGTGCGGCGCCGGGATGCGACCATGCCGGCCTCGACCTCGATGCCGCGCCGCACTTCGAGCGTCTGCAGAAGCGCGTCGCGAAGGTGCTCGGTGTCGAGCGCCAGCGGCATATGGATGGTCGCGTTGGAAATGGCGCGCAGGAGATAGGTGCCGCTGCCCTTACGCGCCTCGACGACGCCGAGCGCCTGGAAGTGGCTCAGCACCTCACGAATGGTGGAGCGGCCGACGGCGAGCGCTGCCATCAGTTCCCGCTCGGCCGGCAGCCGGTCCCCGGGGTTCAGCCCCGATCTTTGAATGAAATCGGCAAGAGCGGATATCACCTGCTGCGCCCGGTCTGCGGGCGGCAGGGGCAGGAGCATCGCTCTATCCCGCAGGGGCATCCGGTTCTCCCAAGACCAGAATTGGTCTGACATCTGAGCAATATGCTGGGAATAGGAGAGGTGGTCAAGGGGCGAGTGAGCCGCAATTTTGCCCCTCACCCTAGCCCTCTCCCCGCGCGCGGGGAGAGGGGACACCCTTGTGTTCCGCCTCAGTCTCAATGGGTCAAAAACGGACTCGTCCCCTCTCCCCGCAAGCGGGGAGAGGGTTAGGGTGAGGGGCAAATCTGGGGTTCAGACCTAGTGGAGCAAATCCGAGGCTCATTTACCCCGCCAGCGCGAGCAGCTTGCCGATCGCCTGCTGATCGAAGCCGCCGATGCCCTCGCGGATGTCGGCGGCGATGGCTCGCGCCACGGCGTCCTCGTCACGCCTTCTCAGGGCCTCGATGGCCTCGCGGTGACGGTCGATGACATAGAATTTCGTGACGTGCTCCATGGCAATGCCGAGGATCGGCCCGAGCTGGAGCCAGAGGCTCTCGATGAGCGGCATGGCGACCTGATCGGGATTGGCCGTATAGATCTGACGGTGAAATTGCTGATTGGCGATCAGCGCCTGCGCCTTCTGCCCCGCGAGGATCGCGGCCTCGATCGTATCGTCCAGCGCGACGATGCGGTCTATCTGCCGGTCGGAGAGATGGGCGACGGCCCTGCGGGCGGCGTGGCTTTCAAGCGCGATACGAAGCGAGATCAGCTCCTCGAAACGCGCCGGCGTGATCCGCGGCACGACGATGCGCCGGTTCTCCAGAAATTGCAGGGCGCCGATCGAGGTCAGCTGACGCAGTGCTTCGCGCACCGGCGTAGGGCTGCTCTCCAGCGCGTTTGCGAGCCCGCGTATGGTGACGGAGGTTCCGGGGCGGAAGGCGCCCACCATGATCGCCTGCCTGAGACGCGCAAAGGCATAGTCGTGGGTCGTCATACCTTCCGGCCGATCAAGGGCGGGCAGGGCAAGGGTCTTCAAGACGGCGATTCCTCCCGCATCCAGGCGTTGGAACGAGTCGATCCTACCGACCCGGTGCAGCTTGACTTCAAAACTGTAACTATGTCAATTTCCGAAGAATGTGATCACAAAAAGAAATGCGATATGTCAATCGATGCGGACGACCCCGAAGTGTTCCAGTCCTGGCTTGAGCAGAACGGCCCGATAGAAAGTATCCAGGCGGTGATCTGCGACCTGAACGGCATCATGCGCGGCAAGCGGGTGCCGGTGGAACAGGCCAGGAAGGTGCTCGGCGGCGGCATCCGCATGCCGCTCTCGATCGTCGGCGTCGACGTCTGGGGTGAGGACATCATCGGCAGCGCGCAGGTCTTTGCGACCGGCGATCGCGACGGCATCTGCGGCGTCACGGGACGAGGGGCCCTGCCGGTCAACTGGACGTCGCGGCCGAGCGCGCTGGTTCCGCTCTGGCTGTTCGTCGAGAACGGCAGACCGTTTCTTGCCGATCCGCGCCAGGCGCTAGCGGCGATCATGCGCGAATATCGCGAACTGGGGCTGCGCCCGGTGGTGGCGACGGAGCTGGAATTCTATCTCATCGATCCCGAGCCGGACAGCGCCGTCCCGCCGATCTCGCCCTATACCGGCAAGCGGCTCGATTCCGACGCGATCCTTTCGATCGACGAGCTCGACGATTTCGGCGAATTCTTCTCCGACGTCTACAGGGAGTGCGCGCGGCAGAACGTGCCGGCCGATGCGGCGATCGCCGAAAACGGCATCGGCCAGTTCGAGATCAATCTGCTGCACAGCGACGATCCGCTGAAGGCGGCGGACGACGCGATCTTCTTCAAGCGCATCGTCAAGGGGGTCGCCCGCAAGCACGGGCTCGCGGCGACATTCATGGCCAAACCCTACGGCACCCGTTCCGGCAACGGCATGCACGTCCATTTCAGCCTGCTCGACGAGGAAGGCAACAACGTCTTCGACGACGGCAGCGACGAGGGATCGGCCGTGCTCAAGCATGCGGTGGCCGGCCTCCTGCGCGGCATGGCCGAGACGACGCTGATGTTCGCCCCGCACTTCAATTCCTACCGGCGGCTGCGGCCCGACACGCACGCGCCGACCTCGATTTCCTGGGGTTACGAGAACCGCACCTCGGCAATCCGCATCCCGGGCGGCAATCCGGCGGCGCGGCGGATCGAGCACCGCGTTGCGGGCGCCGACGCCAATCCCTATCTCGTCATCGCCGCGATCCTCGGCGCCGCGCTCGTCGGCATCCGCAACAAGTGGAAGCCGCCGGTGCCTGTCGAGGGACGAGCCTATGCGGCGGAGAAACTGCCCAAAATACCTGCCGATTGGGGGCAGGCGGTCGACGCCTTCGAGGCCGGACCGATCGCCGCCGAGATCTTCGATCCCGTGCTTCGCTCCATGCTGATCGCCTGCAAGCGCCAGGAGATAGCCGGCTTCGCCGAGCAGGTCACGGATTACGAATTCAGCGCCTACCTGGAAATCGTATGATGGCACGGAAGCAGAAATCCTATGCCGGCGACGGCAGCTACCCGGCGAGCTATTACGCCGCCTCGCGCAACATCATCCGCAATCCGGTCAAGCTGGAAGGCCGGATCGAAACCGACATCTGCATCGTCGGCGCGGGGTATTCGGGCCTTTCCACGGCCATTCATCTCGCCGAAAAGGGCTACAAGGTCACTGTGGTCGAGGGTGCGCAGGTGGGCTGGGGCGCCTCCGGGCGCAACGGCGGCCAGATCGTCAACGGCCTCAATGCCGGCCTGTCGACGATCGAGCGCCGCTACGGCGAGGATGCCGCCCGCTTCATCGGCGGCCTTGTGCAGGAAGGCGGACGGATCATCCGCCGGCTCGTCAGCCAGTATCGGATCGATTGCGATCTGAAGCCCGGCAATATCTATGCCGCCTATACCGGAGCCCACATGAAGGAGCTCGAGGCCAAGCAGGCGCTCTGGCGCAAATACGGGATGGACGATCATCAGCTTCTCGACCGCGAGGCGCTGCGCAAGCTCGTCAATTCCGAGGCCTATTGCGGCGGCATGCTCGACACCACCGGCGGCCATATGCATCCGCTCAATCTGGTGCTCGGAGAGGCACGCGCCTTCGAGAGCCTCGGCGGCGTGATCTATGAGATGTCACCGGTGACCCGTGTCGACCACGAGTCGGCCCGGCCGACGGTCCATACGGACGGGGGCGAGGTTTCCGCCCGGATCGTCGTGCTTTGCGGCAACGCCTATCTCGGCGATGCCGTGCCGAAGCTCGCCACCCGCGTCATGCCCGTTTCGACCCAGATGATCACCACCGCGCCGCTCGGCGAGGAGCTTGCCCATTCGCTGATCCCGAGCGACATGTGCGTGGAGGACGTTCGCTATATTCTCGATTATTTCCGGCTGTCCGCCGACAAGCGGATGATTTTTGGCGGCGGCACCGTCTATGGCGGCACCGACCCGGCGGATGTCGTGGCAAAACTCAGGCCAAATCTCGAAAAGGTCTTCCCGCGGCTCAAGGGCGTGAAGATCGACTATGCCTGGAGCGGCAACTTCGCACTTTCCTTCACGCGCGTGCCGCAAATGGGGCGGATAGGCAGCAATACCTATTTCGCCCATGGCTATAGCGGCCATGGCGTGACGGGCTCCCACCTCTTCGGCCGCACTCTTGCCGAAGCGATCGACGGCGACGTGTCGCGCTTCGATGTCTTCGCGAAGCTGCCCTGGTATCCATTCCCCGGCGGACGGATGTTCCGCGCGCAGTATTCCACTGTCGGATCGTGGTGGTACATGCTCAAGGACGCCGTCGGCTGGTAGCCGGGGCGATCGCTCCTGGGCATCAGATTCGCTGAGAAAACCGTGTATTCCGTACTGCCTGGCAGGCCGGTTAAACGAATTTTTCATTTCTCGTTTGATCCGTGGGAAAAAATTATCTAGGAATTCGATCAAGAATATAGGAGAACAACGGCAACAGGCCAACGCCCCAACAGCGGAGAGACATAATGAACGCGACCAAGGCGATGACCCAATCCCGCTATACCGTCTACCGGGCTAGACCCACCCGTCGTCCGACAACCAGGCACTTTACCCATGCCATCGCGGTGGCTGCAGCCTTCACTTTCATCTGCGCGCTCCTCATCGGCGCGTTCTGATTTCGCAACGGCTGCAGGTGCTCATGCGTCTGCAGCCGTTCATCGGCCGGTGCCGTTTCTTCGACACGCTCCCTTCCGCTTTTCCGCCCTTGTCCGCGTGCAGCCGCCGTCGTAGCCTTGCCGGCGGAAATCAGACGGGATGGAGGAGCGAATGCTCGACAAGCGGAAATTCTACATCGACGGCAAATGGGTTGAGCCGGCCACGCAGAACGATCTTCTGGTGCTCAATCCGGCGACCGAGAAGCCGATAGCGGTCATCTCGCTCGGCACCGCCGTCGACGTCGACCGGGCGGTTGCAGCCGCCAAGAAGGCCTTCGCGAGCTATAGCCGGACGAGCGTCGAGGAACGGCTGGCACTGCTCGAAAAGCTGCTCGCGATCTACAAGCGCCGTTACGATGAAATGGCCGACACCATCACGGCCGAACTCGGTGCGCCCAGAACGATGAGCCACGAGCAGCAGGCGGATGTGGGCGTCGGTCATCTGCAGGGCTTCATCGATGCCCTGAAGCGCCTGAAACTCAGGGAAAAGCTGCCGAATGGCGACACGCTCCTGCGTGAGCCGATCGGCGTCTGCGGTCTCATCACGCCGTGGAACTGGCCGGTCAACCAGATCGCGCTCAAGGTCGTCCCGGCGCTTGCGACCGGCTGCACCTGCGTCCTGAAACCCAGCGAGTTCACGCCGCTGAACGCCATGCTCTACGCCGAGATGATCGAGGAGGCGGGCTTCCCGGCCGGCGTCTTCAACCTCGTCAACGGTGACGGCATCCATGCCGGGGCGGCGTTGTCGAAGCACAAGGACATCGACATGATGTCCTTCACCGGTTCGACCCGGGCCGGTATAGCCGTCAGCAAGGACGCCGCCGATACGGTCAAGCGCGTCACGCTCGAACTCGGCGGCAAGTCGCCGAACATCGTCTTCGCCGATGCCGATATCGAGGAGCGGGTGACCGCCAGCATTCTCGAATGCTTCAACAATTCCGGCCAGTCCTGCGATGCCCCGACACGTATGCTCGTCGAGCGCAGCGCCTATGACGAGGTCGTGGAAATCGCCAGGCGCGTCGGCATGGAGGCGAGGGTCGGCGATCCGACGAAGGTTGGCTCCCATATCGGCCCGCTCGTCAGCCATATTCAGTTCGAGCGGGTGCAGGCACTGATCGAAGCCGGCGTTGCCGAAGGCGCGACCCTGCTGGCCGGCGGCCCCGGCAAGCCGGAAGGCTTCGAGACCGGATATTTCGTCCAGCCGACGATCTTCGCCGATGTCGACAATTCCATGCGGATCGCGCGCGAGGAAGTGTTCGGACCGGTGCTTTCGATCATTCCCTTCGATACGGAAGAGGAGGCGATCGCGATCGCCAACGACACGAATTACGGCCTCGCGGCCTATGTGCAGACCCGCGACCGCGAAAGGGCGGAGCGGGTGGCGTCGCGCCTCCGGGCCGGCATGGTGCACATCAACGGCGGTCCCCACCGCTACGGAAGCCCCTTCGGCGGCTACAAGCAGTCCGGCAACGGCCGGGAAGGCGGGATGTTCGGGCTCGAGGACTTCCTGGAGGTCAAAACGGTTCACCTGCCGGATGCGGCCTGACCGATAGTCTCTCCCACGGCCGCACGTTTTCGCGTGTGGTCGTTTTTCGCCTATCGGGCGAATTCGGCTGTCGCTCGCGGCGCGGTTCTGATAGCTGGCTTGCCGCGCGCCGGTTCTGCGGCGCGCTTCCCAGCCATCGGACATCGCCGTGACCCAAGCCGCCAGTTCCGCCGCTCCCCGTAACAGACTTGCCATGGCCGCGCTCATCATCGGCGGTGCCGCCATCGGCGGATCGCCGATCTTCGTGCGTCTCTCGGAAGTGGGGCCGATGGCCACTGCCTTCTGGCGTGTCGCGCTGGCGCTGATCCCGCTGGTGGCCTGGTCCCGGCTGCGCGGCGGTGCAGCCGCGGAGAAGCCCCCGCAGTGCTTGTCCGATTACGCTCAGCTTATCCTGCCGGGCGTGTTTCTCGCCATCGATCTCGCAGCCTGGCACCTTGCGCTCACCATGACCTCGGTTGCCAATGCGACGCTGCTTGCCAATCTGGCGCCGGTCTTCGTGACGCTGGCGGGATGGGCTCTGTTCCGCTCGGCGGTCAGCGGCATCTTCCTGGCCGGCCTCGCCACGGCGATCGCCGGCGTGGTGGTCCTGAAAGGCGGTCCGGCGGCACTCGGCGGCGGCGATCTCGCCGGCGATGGGATCGCCATCGTCGCGGCCGCGTTCTATGCCGGCTACATTCTCGCCATCGGGCGTCTGCGAAGCCGCTTCAGCACCAACCGGATCATGATCTGGAGTACCGCATCGGCAGCCGTTTGCATGCTGCCGATGGCCCTGTTGACCGAGCCGTCGCTTTTCCCGCCGAGCGCCTTCGGCTGGGCCATGCTCTTCGGACTTGCCTTCGTCAGCCACGCCGGCGGGCAGGTGGCGATTACCTATGCGCTCGCTTTTCTGCCGCCGGCCTTTTCTTCGCTGACGCTGCTCCTGCAGCCGGTCGTGGCTGCGCTGCTCGCCTGGGTTCTGCTGAGCGAGCCGGTGGGCCTCATGCAGGCGATCGGCGGCGCGATCGTGCTGATCGGCATCCTGATCGCCCGCCGCGGCTGAACCACTCAGATACCCGGCAGCTCGAATCCCGCGAGGCGCTCTTCGAGCTTGAGGATCGTCGCCACGTCCGCATTGGCGAAGGCGAAGCGCAGATAGTTTTCCTGACCCTCGCCGAAATAGTCGCCGGGCAAGCAGAGGACGCCGGCGAGCTTCGCCAGCTTCTCGGCGACGAATTGCGACTCGATGTCGGGGAAGGGGTGGCGGATATAGGCAAAATAGGCGCCGACGGCCTGCAGCTTCCATTGCGGCAGCCGGGTCATGATCGTCCTCAGCGCCTCGGCGCGGGCGGCGATTTCGGCGCGGTTGGCAAGCCGCCAGTCGGCAAGCGCCGGTATCGCCCTCGCGACCGCCGCCTGCGGGGAACGCGGGGCGCAGATCTGGAGATTGTCCATGATCTTGGCGATCTGCTCGACCACCTGCGGTCCGGCGGTGATCGCGCCGAGACGATGGCCCGGAATGCAGAAGGACTTCGAGAAGCTGTAGAGGCCGATGAAACCGTCCTCCCAGCCCGGCGTTCGAAGCAGGCCATGCGGCGCGGCGGCCGCATCCGGCAGGAAGTCGCGATAGGTTTCGTCCAGAATGAGCCAGGTTCCGTTCGCGCGGCAGAGCTCGTAGATGCGCTGCAGCAGTCCGGGCGGGTAGACCGCTCCGGTCGGATTGTTGGGCGAAACGAGCGCGAGTGCCCGGATGCCCGGCCGCAAGGCAGAGGCGATGGTCTCGACCTCGGGCAGGAAGCCGGCGCCCGCATCGAGCGGCGCAAGCTCGACATCGATCCCCAGCATCGCCAGCGTGGTCTCCTGGTTGAAGTAATAGGGATTGGTCATCAGCACCGTGTCGCCGGCCCCGGCGACGGCCATCGCGGCACAGATGAAGGCCTGGTTGCAGCCCGAGGTGATGTGGATGTTGCCGGCGGCGATCGCCCCGCCATAGAGCGCCGCCACATGCTCGGCATAGGCTTGGCGCAGTTCCGCTTCACCCTCGATCGCCCCGTAGCCCGTATAGGCCGTCGACGCCGCGGCTTCGCCCAGCCATTTCAGCATGTCGGGATGAGCGGGATAGCCGGGCACGGCCTGGGAGAGGTCGATCAGCGGGCCTTTTGCCCCGTCATAGGCCTTCGCCCATGCGAGCACCGAGGGTATCGGCGGCGGCGAGAGCTTTTCGACCAGGGGATTGAAATGCGGCATGGCGGATTTCCTGTTGTTGAAGCGGACGGGGTTCTCAGCCCCGCATTATGATTTGATTTTGCGCTTCTGCGGACGTTCCGGACGCCGGTTGCGCGGCGCGGAACGGGGCTGAAGGCTCTTCGGCGTGGTGTTGCGGCCGGCATCTTCGGGCTTCGACATGCGGCTGCGGATGATCGTGCGGGCGGACATCTGCAGCTCCGGCATCGGGTCGCTTTCGAGTGCGGCAAACAGCCAGTCGATGAAAACGCGGACGATCGGCGCGGCGCGAACCTCGTTGCGGCAGGCGACGAAAAAGGCGTCGTTGGCCGGAACCGTCAGGTCGAAGGGGGCGATCAGCTCGCCGCGGGCGATCAGGCTGCCGGCGGTGATCGTATCGCCGAGCGCAACGCCCTGGTTGTGGAGGGCCGCCTCGGTGGAAAGCCGCGCATCGCTCATGAAATGCTGGCGGCCGCGCTGAAAATCGATGGCGTCGGCTGCGGCGAGCCAGGTGTTCCACTCGCGGCCGTCGTCGCCATGCAGCATCACGTGGTCGCGGATATCCCGGATGGAGCGTAGCGGCCGCATGTTGAGGAGCGTCGGGCTGACGACCGGGAAAAGCTCGAGCCGGCTCCAGAGCCTCGACCAGCAGTCCTGCCAGTTGCCGTCGCCATAGAGCAGGCAGACGTCGACATCCGGGGAGTCGAGGTTCGCCTCGTCATTGGAGGCGATCAGCCGCAACTGGACATCGGGGAACTGCTCGGTAAAGAGGTGCAGGCGCGGAATCATCCAGAAGGAGAGCAATGCCGGGACGCAGGTGACGGTGAGCTCCCCGCTCGTCGCGGGCCGCGTCATCGCCGCGGTTGCCGCGGCGATCTCGGCGAAGGCATGCGTCACGGCAGGCAGGAGCAGCGCGCCCTGCGGCGTCAGCCTCAGCCGCTTGCCGCCCCGCTCGAAAAGGGGCGCGTTGAAGGAGAGTTCGAGCGCGCGGATCTGATGGCTTACTGCGCCATGGGTGACGTTGAGCTCACGCGCCGCAGCGGAAACGGAGCCGCGCCGGGCGGTTGCCTCGAAGGCGCGCAGCGGATTCAGCGGAGGCAGGCGGCTCGACAAGAAGAGGCTCCGGAGAGGCGGCATTTATGTGAATTTTTCTCACATCAAACGCTATAACAATGTCAATTGCTTTTCCAGAAGAATTGTCTCCTAATATGCGCAACAAAGGCAAAAGCCGGGGAACCTGATTGCGCCGCTTCGGATCGGCACTACGCAAGTCGTGACTTGCGGTGCATCATGTGCCAGCCCCGGCCGAACGATACGGAGGTCCGGCGCATGGCTTGGGATGAACAGAAGCTCAACGAATTGAAGGCGAAATATGGCGAGAGCCATGGCGGCGAGCTCTTCGATCCGACCTTCCGCAAGGTCGCGGACAAGATTTTCACGAAGAGCGGCACGCGGCTGGCGCCCTATTCCGGCATTCCGACATTCCTGACCGCACCCCACATGCCGGTCGATGCCGATGACCCGGATTTCGGCAATCTTCAGGTGGCGATGATCGGCGTTCCCATGGATCTCGGCGTCACCAACCGCCCGGGTTCGCGCTTCGGACCACGGGCGCTGCGCGCGATCGAGCGGATCGGCCCCTATAATCACGTGCTCGGCTGCGCCCCAGTGCATGATCTCCGGGTCGCCGACATCGGCGATGTTCCCTTCCGCAGCCGCTACCGGCTCGAAATCAGCCACGAGGACATCGAGAAGCGGATCAGCCAGATCGTCGATGCTGGCGTCCTGCCGCTCTCCGTCGGCGGCGACCATTCGATCACGCATCCGATCCTCAAGGCCGTGGGCAGGAAGCAGCCCGTCGGCATGATCCATATCGACGCGCATTGCGATACCGGCGGCGCCTTCGACCTGACCAAGTTCCACCATGGCGGCCCATTCCGCAACGCCGTTCTCGACGGCGTGCTCGACCCGACACGCGTCATCCAGATCGGCATCCGCGGCTCGGCGGAGTATCTGTGGGAGTTCTCCTACGAGTCCGGCATGACGGTCATTCATGCGGAGGAGGTCACCGGACTGGGTATTCCGGCGATCATCGAAAAGGCGAAGAAGATCGTCGGCGACGGTCCGACCTATCTCTCCTTCGATGTCGACAGCCTCGACCCGAGTTTCGCGCCGGGCACCGGTACGCCGGAAGTCGGAGGTCTGACGACGCGGGAGGTTCTGGAGTTGATCCGCGGGCTGAAGGGCGTCAATCTCGTCGGCGGCGACGTCGTCGAGGTGGCGCCGCAATACGACACGACCACCAATACAGCCCATGCCGGCGCCCAGGTGCTCTTCGAGATCCTGAGCCTGATGGTCTTCAGTCCGGCCGTTGCCGGCAAGGGCTGATGCGCGCATGAACGATCCGAAATCGATGCGCATGGCGGCCACGAGCGGATCACGATAATCTGATGCCAAATCACTCTCTTCGCTGAAGCGCAGCGGGGACAAAGGGCGCAGGGAATCAACTAGAACAAGGGAACGCGGCGCAAGCCGCCAAAAAACAAAGGAGACATGCGATGATCATCAATTCCATCAAGCGCCGCACGCTGCTCGGTGCGGGGCTTGCCGGCGCGTCGATGCTGGCGATGCCGGCCGTGCTGAGGGCGCAGGACAAGTCGCTGAAGGTCGGCGTCTATGGCGGCTACTTCAAGGACTCCTTCGACAAGAACATCTTCCCCGAATTCACCAAGGCAACCGGCATCGCGATCGAATCCGTCGCCGAGCCCACCGGCGAGGCATGGCTCGTCCAGCTCGAACAGGCTGCGCGCGCCGGCCAGGCGCCCGCCGACGTTTCCATGATGTCTCAGGTGGCGATGCTCAAAGGGCAGGCGACCGACCTCTGGACGCCGATCGACATGGCGAAGATCAAGAACGGCTCGAACCTGCTCGACCGCTTCGTCAACAAATATCCGGACGGCCGCATCGCCGGCATCGGCGCCGTTTCCTGGTACATCACGCTGGTGACCAACACCGACGTCTACAAGGAGGCGCCGACCTCCTGGCAGGCCTTCTGGGATCCGGCGAATGCCGACAAGCTCGGCCTCCTGGCACTGGTCTCCAACTCCTTCCTGCTCGAAGTGACGGCCAAGACCTTCATGGGCGGCACCAATGCGCTCGACACCGAAGAGGGGATCCTCAAGACCTTCGAGAAGCTCGCCGAAGTGAAGCCGAACGTCCGTCTCTGGTACCGCGACGAAGCCCAGTTCGAACAGGCGCTGAAGTCGGGCGAAATCCCGATGGGGCAATATTATCACGACGTGACCGGGCTCGCCGCGGCGGATGGTCATCCGGTGCGTTCCACCTTCCCGAAGGAGGGCGGCATCCAGGATTCCGGCTGCTGGGCGCTTTCGCGCGCTTCGCAGAAGGTCGAGGAAGCCCACATCTTCATCGATTACATGTGCCAGCCTGCGGTCCAGGCGACGCTCTCGCGCAAGGTCGGCACCTCGCCGACGGTCAAGCGCGAGTCCACCGATCTGACGGATAAGGAATTCGCCGCCGTCTCTTCGGACATCGAGCCGATCGTTCCGCGCTACGATCTCTACCAGACCAAGTCGGATTGGCTGAACCAGAAGTGGACGGAACTGATCGTCGGCTGAGGCCGGCCACGAGCCGCCGCCTCGGTATCCCCGGGGCGGCGCAGCCAATTGCACGGACCTTAAACCGGAAGCGGTTTAGGGATAAGCTGATGTTGAATTTTTCAAAATGTCGCCGAGGCAGCGCGTCTGACGTGGCCGGTGACATCCGCGTATGACGCGCGAAACGGGGAACATATGTCGGGACTTGCCCTTCAAAACGTCGTCAAGGAATTCGGGTCGTTCAGGGCCGTCAACGATGTCGACCTGACGGTGCCGCACGGCACCTTCGTCTGCATGCTCGGGCCGTCGGGCTGCGGCAAGACCACGCTCCTGCGCATGATCGCGGGTCTGGACCTGCCGACCTCGGGTTCCATAGGGCTCGACGGCGAGGACATCACCCGGGTTCCGACGCATAAGCGCAATCTCGGCATGGTGTTCCAGTCGCTGGCGCTGTTCCCCCACCTGACCGTCGGCGAGAATATCGCCTATCCGCTGCGCATCCGCGGCGCGCCGAAGGAAGACCAGAAGAAACGGGTCGACGAGCTGCTTTCGATGATCCACCTGTCGGGCTATGCCGACCGGCCGGTCTCGAAGCTCTCCGGCGGCCAGCGCCAGCGCGTGGCGATAGCCCGGGCGCTGGCGATCTCGCCGAAGCTCTTCCTGCTCGACGAACCCCTGTCGGCGCTCGATGCCAAGCTGCGCGAGGCGATGCAGGTCGAGCTCAGGCAGTTGCAGCAGAAGCTCGGCATCACCACCATCGTCGTCACCCACGACCAGCGCGAGGCGATGACCATGGCCGATACGGTCGTGGTCATGAACGGCGGCGAGATCCGGCAGGCTGCCTCGCCGATCGAGATCTACCGCCGGCCGGCCGACAGCTTCGTCGCCGACTTCATCGGACAGACGAATCTGATCGAAGCGGAGGCGGACACTTCGGGTCGCGTGACGGTGCTCGGTCAGCCGGTGCCGGGCCTGCAGTTGCCGCCGGGTGCGGCGAAGGCGATGCTTTCGATCCGCCCGGAAGACGTGCACCTGACCGCGCCGGGTGCCGGAGCGCTTTCCGGCACGGTGACCTTCGTGCGCGATCTCGGGGGCACGATCGAGACATTCGTCGATGTCGCCGGCCGGCAGATCGTAGCGGTCTCGACGCCGCGCGCCCGGCCGCAGGTGACGGTCGGCCAACAGGTCGGCGTCGCTCTCACACCCGATGTCTGTGTGGTGCTCGCCAGATGAGACGCGAACCGCCCCGGACCCTCGGCGACTACCTGCCGATCCTCTTCCCCGCGGGGATGCTGACGATCTTCTTCGTGGTGCCCTTCGGCACGATGATCGCAGTCAGTTTCTTTCAGCGCCAGCAGGGCGGCTTCTATACGCCGGCCTTCGTTTACGACAATTATGCCCGCTTCCTCTCGGCCTTCTTCGGCGGCGTGCTCGGCTTTTCCCTGATGCTGGCGATCGCGGTCGCCGCGTGCTGCGTCGTTTTGGCGCTGCCCTTCACCTATCTGCTCACGCGTATGGCGCGCCGGGTGCAGGTGGTGTGGCTCGTCGCACTGCTCTCCGTGCTTTCTCTCTCCGAAGTCATCATCGGTTTTGCCTGGTCCACCCTATTCTCGCGCACGGCCGGCATCACCAACATCCTCGTGGCGCTCGGGCTTATGGATGAGGCGAAGGCGCTCACGCCGAGTTTTGCCGCTGTGCTGACCGGCATGGTCTATCAGGCCTTCCCCTATACCGTGCTCGTGCTTTTCCCCGCGCTCGTGCGCCTCGACCCGACGCTGACGGAAGCCGCCCGCACGCTCGGTGCCTCGCCGCTCAGGGCCTTCTTCACCGTCGTCGTTCCGGCGCTGAGAAACACGATCACCGCCACGCTGATCATGGTCTTCATCTTCGCGCTCGGCTCCTATCTCCTGCCGCAACTTCTCGGCCGGCCGCAGCACTGGACGCTCTCGGTGCTCATCACCGATCAGGCGATCTATCAGTCCAACATGCCCTTCGCCGCGGCGATGGCGGTGTTCCTCGTTCTGGTGACGCTTGGGCTGGTGGCGTTAACCGTCATCGCAGGACGGAAGGGAGAGGCCGCATGAGCACCATTTTCCGCAAGGTCTACTTCTCCCTGATCGGGCTCTTTCTCGCTTTGCCGCTGATCGTCGTCGCCGGCGTATCGGTCAACGCCAAGCAGACGCTCGCCTTTCCCCCGCAAGGATTTTCCACATCCTGGTACGGGGAAATCTTCCTGAACCCCGAATGGCGCAGCGCGCTTGTCGCGTCGGTGACGCTCGCGCTCCTTTCCGCCGCACTTGCGGTCGCGATCGCGCTGCCGCTTGCCTGGTTCCTGTGGCGGCGCGTCGCGCCATGGGCGAACATCTTCCAGCTTCTGGGGGTCGCGCCCTTCACGCTGCCGCCGGTCATTACGGCGCTCGGTCTGCTCACCTTCTGGGCGACGGCCGGCTTTTACGGCCAGCCCTGGACCGCCGTCGTCAGCCACGCGATCTTCTTCGTGACACTGCCGCTGGTCACGCTGTCTCTCGGCTTCACCTCGGTCGATCGGTCGCTGGTCGAGGCGGCCTCGACGATGGGCGCAGATGACCGCACGGTCTTCCGCACTGTCGTTCTGCCGTTGATCCTGCCCTATATCGTTTCGGGCTATGCCTTCGCCTTCGTGCTGTCGCTCAATGAGTATATCGTTGCCTACATGACCGTCGGCTTCACGATGGAGACGCTGCCGATCAAGATCTTCAACGCGCTTCGCTACGGCTATACGCCGACCATGGCCTCGGTGACGATCCTCTTCGTCACGACGGCCGCGGTCATCTTCAGCCTCGTCGCCCGCTTCGGAGACCTGCCGAAGCTGCTCGGCGCCATGTCGTCGGACGGAAAATGATGAAGTTCGCTGCCCTGCAGATGAAGAGCATTGGCGGCGACGTGGCCGCCAATCTCGCCCGCATCGAGTGGGCGGCGATCGGGGCTTCCGGCGAGGGTGCGAGCCTGCTCGTCGCCCCCGAGCTCGCAATCACCGGCTACGGCGCGGGGGAAGCCATTCGCAGGCTCGCGGAGCCGGCGGATGGGCGGATCGTTCGGGAACTTGGGCGCATCTCGCTCAAAACCGGCATCGCCATTGTGGCCGGATTCGCAGAGCAGGGAGCGGACGCCGTCTACAACAGCGCCGTCCATGTCGATGGCGATGCCGTCCCGGTTGTCTATCGGAAGTCGCATCTCTACGGCGATTACGAGCGCTCGCTCTTCACGCCGGCGGAGCCCTCGACGCGCCTGTTCAAACATCGTGGCGTCACTTGCGGCATG
This sequence comes from Sinorhizobium meliloti, assembly GCF_017876815.1. Lineage (NCBI taxonomy): Bacteria > Pseudomonadati > Pseudomonadota > Alphaproteobacteria > Hyphomicrobiales > Rhizobiaceae > Ensifer > Ensifer meliloti. The sequence continues at coordinate 2,291,170 of NZ_JAGIOS010000001.1, forward strand.
CTGATCTGCTACGATGTCGAATTCCCCGAAAACGTCCGTCGCCTGGCGCTTGCGGGTGCCGATGCGGTGCTGGTGCCGACGGCCCTCCCGGCCGGATGGTCCGGCACTTTCATCACCGACCACATGATCCAGACGCGCGCCTTCGAGAACCAGGTCTTCGTCGCCTATGTCAATCACTGCGGTTCGGACGACATGTTCTCCTTTGCGGGCCTCTCGCTGATAGCGTCACCGGATGGCCAGGCACTGGCAAAGGCCGGTTCCTCGGATGAAACCCTGATCATCGCCGAAATCGACCCCCAGGCATTTGCCATTTCGCGAGCGGAGAATACCTATCTCATGGACTTGAAACACGACTGATCTGCCAGATCGTTCTCAATCAGAGAACAATCTGTTCGCGTCGTCCCCTCTTTTGGAAACGCTCGGCCGGATCGATATTGTGCTCAACGGAAATGCCCGCTCTGCAGGCCCGCGCGTCTGACGCAAAAGGCGATGCAGCATAGCGATTAGGAGGCAATCATGAGCTTGCAACTGACTGGTATCCACCATCTGACTGCGATAACCGCCAATGCGCCGGAGAACCTGCGCTTCTACACGGGGACGCTGGGTCTCCGCCTGGTCAAGAAGACCGTCAACCAGGACGACACCACGGCCTATCATCTCTTCTATGCCGACGGGCAGGCGACCCCCGGCACGGATCTGACCTTCTTCGACTGGCCGGTCGGACGCGAAGGACGCGGCACGCACAGCATCTCGCGGACCGGGCTTCGGGTCGGCAGCGCCGAAACCGTGCGGTGGTGGAAGAGCCGTTTCGATGAGTTGGAGGTCGCTTCCGGTGAGGTGGCCGAAATCGACGGCCGCGCCTCCCTCGATTTCGAGGACGGCGAGGGCCAGCGCTTCCGGCTCGTCGACGACGGCGGATTGGCGCCGTCCCACCCATGGGAAAGGAGCCCGGTTCCGTCCGAGCATCAGATCAAGGGCCTTGGGCCGATCACCATCAGCGTGCCGGACATCAGCAACACCGCGCTCGTGCTGACGCGTGTCATGAACATGGCCGAACTGCGGAGCTATCCGTCGCCGGATGGCGTCGGAGAGGTGCATGTCTTCTCGATGGGCGACGGCGGGCCGGCGGCCGAACTGCATGTGGCGGTCCAGCCCGACCTGCCGGCTGCTCGCCAGGGGGCGGGCGCCGTCCACCACGTGGCCTTCCGGGCGCCGGATGTCGAAGCGCTGCACCGGTGGACGGAGCGGCTCGGCGAGTTCCGCCTGCCGTCGAGCGGCGAGGTCGAGCGCTTCTACTTCCGTTCGCTCTACTTCCGCGAGCCGAACGGGATCCTTTTCGAGATCGCCACCGACGGACCCGGCTTCGCCGTCGACGAGCCGATGGAAACCCTCGGCGAAAGCCTGTCGCTGCCGCCGTTCCTCGAACCGAAGCGGGCGCAGATCGAAGCGAGACTGAAGCCTCTGGAGTAACGGCTGCCGCTCTCGTCGGGCCGAGACATGGAGAGCCGGAAGCGATTCCGGCTTTCCTTTTGCCGCGAGCCCGCTAGTTTTTCGACTGACGCGGGATTTGCGCGGCATCGCGCCAGCGAAAGGAAATTGTCGTTCATGACCAAGCTTCTCGGCATATCGGGCAGTCTGCGGAAGGCCTCCTTCAACACTGCATTGCTCAAAGCCGCACAGGCGGTCGCGCCGGACGGGGTCGAATTCGAGACCGCGACCTTGCATGGCATTCCGCTATATGACGGAGACGTGGAGGCCGAAAGCGGCGTTCCAGCCGCTGCGGAGGCGTTGAAGCAGAAGATCGTCGCGGCGGACGGCGTCATTCTCTTCACGCCGGAATACAACAATTCGGTCCCGGGCGTTTTCAAGAATGCAATCGACTGGCTGAGCCGCCCGCCAGCCGACATAAAGAAGGTCTTCGGCGGGCGGCCGTTCGCGCTCGCCGGCGCATCTCCGGGAAGCTTCGGGACCATTCTCAGCCAAAACGCCTGGCTGTCGGTGATGCGGACGCTCGGCGCCGAAATGTGGTCGGGCAAGCGGCTGATGGTGCCGAAAGCCAACACGTTGTTCGACAGCGACGGACAACTGAAGGACGATCAGACCCTGGAGAGGCTGCGCGGCTTCGTACAGGCCTTCGCCGATCACCTGGCAATGAGGAACTGACGTAGCGTTCGAAACTGTGGAGCACGCCGACTTTCCGGCTGCCACCACCATTCCCGGTGAGCGGGGTGAGGGCTCTTGAAGCAACCCCCCTCCCTCTAACCGAAACGCGGGATCGTGATCGTAGCGATTCCCTCACAGGGGCGTCTTCGGCTCAGCCCGAAACAACCGCGGTTCGATCTTTTTGGTCAGGTGATTGGAAGACTGGTATCAAACACCGCACCATGCAGACGCATCAACTGGTCCGTTCTCGCCGGGTCATCTTCGAACCGCTGTCCCGGCAATGTCACAAGATCACTCGATAAGACACGATCGAACAGGGCGTAGCAAACCTCGCCGTTATTGTGTCGGGACTTATAAGCAAGACCATCCAGATCCGGATAATCCTCATGCAATGCGAGCGCGAGCGCACGAGATGGTGCGTAGTCTGCCCCAGCACTGATGGACGCATCTACGCCGTGAAAGAGTAGCCCTTCGTCCATTAACTTTGCCAGAACTAATTGGCGATGCAGTCGACGTGGTGTCCACATGCGCTCTTCCACGAACGCTCGCCGAACGATGCGGTTTGCAGGCCTACGAAGAACGGTCTCAACAAATGCCCCTTCGAGGCGTTGCGCGACGTACAGAAGGCGATACTGGCCCGCAGGCGCATCGAACCGGCCTTGGGGTGTCGCACCGGGCGCCGGCCCAAAGAAGATCGCACCATGAATCTTCTGATGGACGCGGACAACGACGTCGCCCGCGTCTAATGCAGCAATTCTTAATCCCGAGGGAAAGCGGGCTGTTGGCGCAGTATAAGCGGGCACTCCTCAAGCCTCGTCCATGCCAAGATAGGCTTTGGCCGCCGTTACGACTTCGCCAACGCGCCCTCCGGCAAGGATTCGCTGTGGTGTATCTGCCAAGTTCGGATCGGTGTCGATCAGAAACTGCAGCATCGACCAACGGCCGGCACCGCTGTCATCAAAGAGTTTGGTCACCTTGGCCAACCCCTCTAGCAGGCGGGTGTCGTTATCCACGGTAATGAACTGGAACTTGGGAAGAACGATTTCCGATCCGTGCATGAGACCGAATGCCGAGCCCAACTTGACCCGCTTGTGGAGGGCCTGCCGGGTCGTGCCGAGCATCTTCGCGCCCTCAGTTAGAGAGACCCCACCGCCGGAACGATCGAGAAGAGCAGTGCTGATGTTGAGGAACCTTTGGTCATCGCTCAATTCAATCGCGCTGGTTCCTCCCTCGACCTCCGCCAAGAGATCGGCCGAGAGCTGAAACTGGTCGGCGGCGAGATCTATGTGCTTGGCAAGCTCCGAGAATGCTCGGGGCCTATCATACTGGCACAACCGCAACAGCTCGGTACGAGCCGGTGTCAACTCGGTCAACAGAACGAAAGCATCGATAGCCAACTGCTCGGCGCGTGGGGTAGGGGTCCACCTGTGCAACAGAGCTTGTCGAACCTCCCTCGAACGCGCGAGACAGTCATCCACAATGTGCGAGTACCAGTTACGCCTTGTCTTGACGCGGTGAACCGATGAACGCTGATGCCGGGGAAGTTCGAAGTCCGACACTGATGCCTCGTGAAACGCAGCCCCCATAAGAAGTGCTGCCGAGTGGAGCCGCGAATTGAATACGAACACAAGTTTCAAGGTAGGGCTCGCCGAAACGTCAGGGAGAAGCGTCTCGCGAACGCGCATGTTCCAGTGACGAAACTCCTCACTGTCTGCCCAATGGTGGTTCAATCGCAATTGATGACCAGCCCACTTCTCAAGCCCTCGATCCATGTCTCCTGCAGTTGGACGGTCGAATACGAGACCGGCGAGGTACTGAGAGAGTGTCTGTCCTGCTTCTCGAGCGTGCAGCTCTGCAGCAGCGCGCACGACCGGATCTATGTCGGTCGCAGATCTTGTGTGTTCGCTCATGGCCTACTCACGGCTCTCGCCGTCACGAGAGCAGCACAGGGTTGATGGTTAGGTTGATATATACAGTCGTAAGCGTGGTATATCAACCTCGAGCATCAAGCCATCAACAGCACCTCATGGGTAGGTTCCATTCCAACAGGACAGCGTTGGCGAAATGCGCCGGCTGTTCGCCATTTCTGCAGGGTTTCTTGGCGCGGGAGCCTCAGCGGCATCCGGGATTCCGACCGCTACGCTATGGACCCGTGATTTCAAGGCGTCAGGCGTGCAGTCGCCTTGGATCAAACTGCAGACCGACTATTGGGCCGGCCCACATCTAAATGCCGGATTCCGCGAGCCAGGGCCGGATGACGGCGATGTCTTCCACGCCTATTCCGTGGCCGGTATCGAGGTCGGCTTCCTCGAAATCGGCTCCGCTGGCCCTGAGCGCCGTCTTCAGTTCCGGTGCGTGTTTGCCGTAGGGATCGTCCTTGCCGGTGAGCATCAGCACTCTTGTGCCGGCGAGGTCCGGTTCCGGCGCGCTTTCGAGCGCCGCCATTGCGCGCATCATCACGGCGTTCCTGACGATGCCGGGGTGGAGAAGCAGCACGGCGGCGAGCAGGTTGGCGCCGTTGGAGTAGCCGATGAACACGGTCTTCTCCGGGTCGAGGCCGTAGCTCTCGCGCGCGCCCTCCACGAAGGCGGCAAAGGCTTCCGCTTCCGAGCGAATATCCTGCTGGTCGAATTTCGTCATCGAGAAGCGCCGGAACCAGCGCGGGAAGCCTTCCTCGGCGCTGCGGCCGCGCACGCCCAGGAGAGTCGCATGCGGATCGAGCTGATGGCCGAAGGGCAGCATATCGATTTCGTTGCCGCCGCTGCCGTGCAGCAGCACGAAGGTGCGATCGTTCGCCTTCTCCGGGCGGTGGAACCGATGGATGAAAGGAAGGTCGCGCTGCGGCACCCTGGGTTCGCCGGGCAGCGCAAATTGCGGCAGCCTGACCAGCGTTGCCGTGGGGTCGCTCGCCAGATGCGGGGGCAGGAACAGCGTCGTGCCGAGAGCATCCGGAGCTTCGTCGACGGTAAAGCCGGGCCCGTCCGTAGCGAGCTCGCAGAGCGCACCGCCAGGCTCGCGTACATAGAGCGAGAAGAAATATTTCCGGTCATGCGCATTGGTGGCGCCGGCGTGCTCCTGCTCGAGATCGGCTCTCACCGCAAGCACGGTCGCCTCATCCGGGGCGCGGAAGGCGATGTGGTCGATCGTGCCGGTGCCGGGGGCGGCACTCCAGAAGCCGCCGGCATCGCGGACATCGATCACGTCCCCGGACGAGGAAGTGAGGCGGCGGATGCTCTCCGTCGCTCCCGTCTCGGTGTAGCCGAAGTGGTTTTGAAGGAAGTGCGCCGTGTCCTTGGGTTTTTCCGTGAGCACCGTTGCGCCGCGTAAGCGGCGGATGGAGTCCGTTTCGGGGATGTCCCGGCCCGCCCAGGGCGCGGGCTCCGCAAGCGCGTTCGTTCCCACCAGCTTGACGATCACGCCGTCCGGATCCTTCAGACGCAGGACCGGTTCGCCGAATTCCTGCGAAGGGCCGGTCGCCTGGATATTGAACTTCAGCGCTCGCGTCATCCAGTAGCCGATGCTTTCGGGCGGAATGGCGAAGGCGATCTCGCTCGGCTGGCCGTAGCCGACCCGGCCCGGAGAGCCGTCCTCCCAGACCAGGAAACTCACGAGAGAGCCCGGCGAGCCCGCGGCGTCGCCGTAGAAGAGATGCAACTGATTGGGATCTTCGTAGCCGCCGGTCCGCTTGACGAGGTGCAGCCCCAGGAAGCCGACATAGAAATCGACATTGGCCTGTACCTTGCGGGCGATCAGGGTGATGTGATGAATGCCGCTCGTCACGGTTTGGTCCTCCCTGCCGTCGTCCCGGCGAGAAACGACTGGAAGGCCTCGCCGTAGTCCGGGTGCCAGCGTGAAAGCGGCGGCCGGTTCTCGACGATGTCTCCCGCTGCCCAAAGGATCCGCTTTTCATCCGTCGGACGCGCGACCTCGTTGTCGGGGCAAAGGATATAGAAGTCGCCGCGGGCAAGGCCCTCCATCATGAAGTCCACCGTCTGTTCCGGCGTCCAGGCGCCGGCCGGCTTTTCCGTGCGTCCTTGCGCGGTGAGGGACGTGTAGACGAAACCGGGGATCAGCAGATGCGCATTGACCTTGCAGTCCTCGGTATTGCGCAGTTCGTGCTGCAGGGCCTCGGTGAAGACCTTCACGCCCGCTTTCGAAAGGTTATAGGCGGGATCGCCGGGCGGCGTGGTGATGCCCTGTTTCGAACCCGTGTTGATGATGAGCGCCGGCTGCCCGTGGGCAATCATGGCCGGGGCAAAGATGCGCGAACCGTTGATGACGCCCCAGAGATTGACGCCGATCACCGCTTCCCAATTTTCGAGCGGGCCGAAGAGGGAACTGCCTGGCTGGACGCCGGCATTGTTCATCAGCACATGGACGTGGCCGAAGCGCTCGCGCGTCGCGCGCGCCAGGGCCACGAGGTCGTCCGCCAGCGACACGTCGGTCTCGATCGCAGCGACATCGCCGGAACCGCCCGGAGCCGCCTTCGCTACCTCGGCTGCCGCTGCCTGCAACTTCTCACCGCCGAGATCCGCGAGCACGACCTTCATTCCGAGGCTGGCGAAGCGCCGTGCCGAGGCAAGGCCGATGCCCGAGGCGGCGCCGGTCACGACGGCGACGTTGTTCTTGTCGATAGCGGAGTAGGACAACATGGGCTTCAATCCTGCTAGATCATGTTCATGAATTCAGGTCGGTCCCCAGCCTAAGGCACGGACCTGATCGACTCCAATATGTCAGAGCGGGATGCGGGCGGAAACCGCGCGCGTTCTTCCAATCCGCTCCAACAACGGGTAGAGGCAGACATAGGGTCTGGCCGCGGGCAAGTCCATGATGCGAGGCGGTGTTCACCAGCTTTCGTCTTCGACCTTGTCGTTCTTTTGCGCCATGCTACCTTGTGAAGTCCGCCCCCATCCGCTCCGGTCCGCCGGGCCTCGAGATACTTCATGATAACCGAAGGAAAATTCACCAAAGGCACGCCCTGCAGGGACTGTCCCTTGCGCCCGCTTCCGCTGTTCCGCCCGTTCAAGGCGGAAGAACTTGCATTCGTCTCCCACTTCAAGATAGGCGAACTCGCCTTCGGCGCGAGCGCGACGATACTCGCAGAAGGGGAGCAAAGCGAACATCTCTTCACGGTACTTTCCGGATGGGGCTTTCGCTACAAGATGCTCGATGACGGCCGGCGACAGATCCTGAACTATGTGATGCCGGGCGATATCGTCGGGCTGCAAGGCACTCTCATGGGCGAGATGCAGCATTCGATCGAGGCGCTTTCGCCGGTCGTTCTCTGCGTCTTCCAGCGTGACAGGCTCGCAGAATTGTACAGGGAGCACCCCGACCTCGCCTATGACCTGACCTGGATCGCAGCGCGCGAGGAGCGGATGCTGGATGAGAATCTGCTGAGCATCGGCCGCCGCTCCGCTGTGGAGCGGGCAGCCTACCTCATCGCCTTTCTCTACCAGAGGGCCGCCACGCTGGAACTCTTCAGCAGCGGTTGGAGCGTTATTCCCGTCACGCAGCAACATGTTGCCGACACGCTCGGCCTCTCGATCGTCCACACCAACAAGACGCTGAAGAAGCTGGCCGCCAGGGGTCTCCTGCGCTGGGCCGAGAAGGGCTGCGACGTCCACGACATCGACGGCTTGCTTGCGCTTGCAGGCTGGGACGGATTGAGCGAGCCGAAGCGGCCGCTGATTTGATGCGAAGCTTCATGCGTCAAATTACGTACAACATGTCTTTTTTAAATGCGCCCGGCCTACCGGGTGTTCTATTAGCCGCTTCTTTGAGGTCTCGAAAATCGAGGAGACCGAGGATGCAGATATAATGCCAGTCAGTCAGGTTCCGCCGGCCATCAAGTCAGTCCTCGTCCTCGAGGATAATTTCCTTATCGCACTGGACATGGAGGAGATGCTCGTCGCTCTCGGGGTGACGAGCGTCGACGTCGCTACCACCAAGTCAAAGGCGATGGAACTCATCGCGGATCATACGTACGATTTCGCAATTCTCGACATCAACCTGGGGGATGACACGAGCTTTGCCGTTGCCGATGCGCTGATGGCACGGGGCATCAGCTTCGGCTTCACCAGCGGCTACGGGGAACTGTTGGCGCTGCCCAGCCATCTTCGCGATGTCCCGAGGATCGACAAACCCTTCAGCGAGGGAACGCTCGGCAGCCTCATCGCCACGGCCGCCCCTTCGAGAGACATGTGACCGCGGTTGCGGGTCACGCCTTGCCGCGCGAGATGAACCAGGGATTGGCGAAGTCGCTGTCATCCGATTGATTGCGCTTGCCGTAGCCAAGCGGATTGCCCGCCATCGTCAGTGTTTCACCGCCTGCCGACCTTAGGATCGCGTCGCCCGCCGCGGTGTCCCACTCCATCGTCCGGCTGAAGCGCGGATAGATGTCCGCAATGCCTTCGGCCAGCAGGCAAAACTTCAGCGATGAGCCGACGGCCTCATGATCGCTGATGCCCTGATCGGTGAGGAAGGAGATCGTCTCGGGGCTGTTGTGCCAGCGGCTGGTAAGCGCCATCGGCCGGTCGCCGCAACGGCGGCAGCCGATGGTGGTCCATTCGCCCGTGACCTGTCCATCCTCGACCACCGCCTTCTTCGCCATGCCGGCGGCCGCCGAATAGATGAGGCCGAGAGCCGGTGCATAGACGACACCGACGACGGGTGCACCGTTTTCTACGAGCCCGATATTCACGGTGAAATGGCTGTTGCGTTCGACGAATTCCTTCGTGCCGTCCAGCGGGTCGACGAGGAAGAACCGCTTTCCGGCGATATCGGGAACGCGACCTGCGGCGACCTCCTCCTCCGCGACGATCGGAATATCCGGAAAGGCGGCCGCCAGATCGGCAAGGATGATCCGCTCGGCACGATGGTCCGCATCGGTCACGGGCGAGGCGTCAGCCTTGTAGGTGACAGCCGGACCGGCACGGTAAATTTCCAGGATGGCTTGTCCGGCGGCGAGTGCCGATGTTTCCAGTATGTCCAGCATTGCTTCCTGTTCTTGCGGTCGAGGCGATTCGCTTTGGAGCGCCTCGCCTCTTATCAGACGGGCAACGGCCACTGTAGCACTTGAATTGCTGCGCGGGTCACTTGCCGCGGCGGGCCCGGGGCTTCCCACCAAAGTAACGCGCCTCGCTTCATTGCCGCTTTCAGCCCTTTGCTGCCGAAGTTGGCTATTTCGCAAGCGAATGCTGCTGAAATTTTCATTTTTCTGGCTCCAAAAGTGTCAAATCGATTTTATCGCGGAACAATTTGGTGGTGGCGCATTTTTTAGCTTTCATTTTCATTTGAAAGCGGTATGAAATCGGGCTTAGAGCATGCTCGAAAACGAGTATTAAAAAACAAGAGATCGGACCGACAGGATCCGGTCCAGGGGAAGATTGATGGAGTATTTTGTCCAGCAGCTCGTCAACGGGCTGACGCTTGGGTCTATTTATGGTATGATCGCGATCGGTTATACCATGGTCTACGGCATCATCGGCATGATCAACTTCGCCCACGGCGATATTTTCATGCTTGGCGGCTTTGCCGCATTGATCGTCTTCTTGCTTCTCACGACATTTATTGCCGGCGTGCCGGTTGTACTGGCGCTTTTGATCATGATGGTCGTCGGTATGCTGACGGCTGCGCTTTGGAACTGGACCATCGAGCGCGTGGCCTATCGCCCGCTTCGCGGCTCCTTCCGTCTGGCGCCGCTGATCACGGCGATCGGCATGTCGATCGTGCTGTCGAACTTCATTCAGGTGACGCAGGGTCCGCGGAACAAGCCGATCCCGCCGCTGGTCTCCTCGGTCTATGACCTGTTCGGCATCTCGGTTTCGCTGAAGCAGATCATCATCGTCGTCATCACGGCAATCCTGCTTTCGGTCTTCTGGTACATCGTCAACCGAACTCCGCTCGGACGAGCCCAGCGTGCGACCGAACAGGACCGCAAGATGGCAGCCTTGCTCGGTGTCGATGTCGATCGGACAATCTCGGTGACCTTCATCATGGGAGCCGCACTCGCCGCCGTCGCCGGGACGATGTACCTGATGTATTACGGCGTGGTCGTGTTCACCGACGGTTTCGCTCCGGGTGTCAAGGCGTTTACCGCTGCCGTTCTCGGTGGGATCGGTTCGCTGCCCGGCGCCGTGCTCGGCGGCTTGCTGATCGGTCTCATCGAGTCGCTGTGGTCCGCCTACTTCACCATCGACTACAAGGATGTCGCGACCTTCTCGATTCTCGCGATCGTCCTGATCTTCAAGCCGTCGGGTATTCTCGGACGACCGGAAGTCGAGAAGGTATAGTTCCATGGCAAATGTCGCATCCACAACCGCAAGCGCCGGCAGCGAGCTGACGGCGCGGGCGCTCCGCGAGGCTGTCTTTGCGGGCCTCATCACGCTCGGCATGTTCGTGCTCTTCGTCGGCCTCAAGACCGACCAGAACATCCGCAACGAGCTCATCCTCACGCAGCGCTGGGGCCTGCTCGCGACCTTCGTGGCCATCGCCATGGTCGGCCGCTTCCTCATGGTCGCCTATGTCCAGCCGCGGCTGGCGCAGCGCAAGGCGGCGAAGGCGGCCGCGCCCGATGTGGTGAAGGAGGAGACGTTCTTCAGCCGCAACTGGTCGAAGATCGCGGTCATCCTGCTGCTGATCTACCCACCGGTGATCGTCGCGCTCGTGGGCGTCCAGGGATCGCTGAAATGGGTCGACAATTTCGGCATTCAGATCCTCATCTACGTGATGCTTGCCTGGGGCCTCAACATCGTCGTCGGTCTCGCCGGACTGCTCGACCTCGGCTATGTGGCCTTCTATGCCGTCGGCGCCTATTCCTACGCGCTGCTCTCCAGCTATTTCGGCCTGTCCTTCTGGGTGCTGCTGCCGATTGCCGGCCTTCTCGCCGCCTGCTGGGGCGTCGTCCTCGGCTTTCCGGTGCTGCGTCTCAGGGGCGATTACCTCGCCATCGTGACGCTCGCTTTCGGCGAGATCATCCGCCTCGTGCTGATCAATTGGACAGAGGTCACGAAAGGCACGTTCGGCGTTTCCGGCATCGCCAAGGCGACGCTCTTCGGTATCAAGTTCGATGCTACGAAGGACGGCTTCGCGGCAATGATGGGCCTGCCGATGTCTTCGGCCTATTACAAGATCTTCCTGTTCTATCTGATCCTCGGTCTCGCCCTGTTGACGGCCTTCGTCACGATCCGGCTGCGCCGGATGCCGATCGGCCGCGCCTGGGAGGCGTTGCGGGAAGACGAGATCGCCTGCCGGTCCCTCGGTATCAACACCGTCACCACAAAGCTGACGGCGTTTGCGACGGGGGCGATGTTCGGCGGCTTTGCCGGTTCGTTCTTCGCCGTGCGTCAGGGCTTCGTCTCGCCGGAATCCTTCGTCTTCCTGGAATCCGCCGTTATCCTCGCCATCGTGGTTCTCGGCGGCATGGGCTCGCTGACGGGCATCGCCATCGCCGCCGTCGTCATGATCGGCGGCACGGAAATCCTGCGTGAACTGACCTTCCTCAAGATGATCTTCGGACCGACCTTCACGCCGGAACTCTATCGCATGCTGATCTTCGGCCTCGCCATGGTCGTCGTCATGGTCTGGAAGCCGCGCGGCTTCGTCGGATCACGCGAGCCGACCGCGTTCCTGCGCGAACGCAGGGCAATCTCCGGCAGCTTCACCAAAGAGGGGCACGGCTGATGGCCTTTGGGACCGACACCATGACAAAAGACCCCATCCTCAAGGTTGAACGCCTGTCGATGCGCTTCGGCGGTCTCATGGCCATCAACGACTTCTCCTTCGAGGCGGAGCGCGGCGAGATTACCGCGCTGATCGGTCCGAACGGAGCGGGCAAGACGACGGTGTTCAACTGCATCACCGGTTTCTACAAACCGACGATGGGCATGATCACCATGCGGCAGAAGTCGGGCGCCGAATTCCTTCTGGAACGGCTGCCGGATTTCGAGATCACCAAAAAGGCCAAGGTGGCTCGGACCTTCCAGAACATCCGCATGTTCTCGGGCCTGACGGTGCTCGAAAATCTGCTCGTTGCCCAGCACAACAAGCTGATGCGGGCATCCGGCTATACCATTCTCGGCCTGTTCGGCTTCCCGGCCTATCGCGAGGCATCCAGGGAATCGATCGAGCTCGCCAGGCACTGGCTCGAAAAGGCATCGCTGACCGAGCGGGCCGACGATCCGGCCGGCGACCTGCCCTATGGCGCTCAGCGGCGGCTCGAGATCGCCCGCGCAATGTGTACCGGGCCGGAGCTTCTCTGCCTGGACGAGCCCGCGGCGGGTCTCAATCCGCGTGAATCGCTCGCCCTCAATGCGCTGCTGCAGGAGATCCGCCGCGATACCGGCACCTCCATCCTGTTGATCGAGCACGATATGTCCGTGGTGATGGAAATATCGGATCACGTCGTCGTGCTCGAATACGGTCAGAAGATTTCCGACGGCAACCCGGACTTCGTGAAGAACGATCCAAGGGTCATTGCGGCCTATCTGGGTGTCGAGGATGAAGAGGTTGAAGAGGTGATCGGAGAAATCGAGGAAATCGAGGGCGAGCGTGGGGGGCCCGGGCAATGACTGCGCCCCTGCTGCATGTGAGAAGCGTCGAGACCTATTACGGCAACATCCGCGCGCTGAACGGCGTCGACATGGAGGTCCATCGCGGCGAGATCGTTGCGCTGATCGGCGCCAATGGCGCCGGGAAATCGACGCTCATGATGACGATCTGCGGCAGCCCGCAGGCGCGCACCGGCTCGGTTCACTTCGACGGCCAGGACATCACGCGTCTGCCGACCCATGAGATCGCGCGTCTGAGGATTGCCCAGTCGCCGGAAGGGCGCCGGATTTTCCCGCGCATGACGGTGCTCGAGAACCTCCAGATGGGTGCGAGCCTCGACAATCTGAAGCACTTCAAGGAAGACGTCGAAAAGGTCTTCACGCTTTTCCCGCGGCTCAAGGAGCGGCAGGCGCAGCGTGGGGGTACGCTTTCGGGAGGCGAGCAGCAGATGCTGTCGATCGGCCGTGCGCTGATGGCCCGTCCGAAGCTCCTGCTGCTCGACGAGCCGTCGCTCGGGCTTGCGCCGCTGATCGTCAAGGGCATCTTCGAAGCGATCAAGGTGCTCAACAAGAACGAGGGACTCACCGTGTTCCTCGTCGAGCAGAACGCCTTCGGAGCGCTCAAGCTCTCCGATCGAGGCTATGTAATGGTCAACGGCCGTGTGACGATGAGCGGGTCGGGCAAGGACCTCCTCGCCAATCCGGAGGTTCGCGCGGCCTATCTCGAAGGCGGCCGCCATTGATCCGCCGCGTCTGGAGTTGAGTGAGATGCAGGGAATTCTCTACGAAGAAGCCTCGATCTGGCAGTTTTTATTCATCACCTGCGTTCTCGGGGGCTGGACGGCGTGGCGGACTGGCAAGAGCGTCGCGGAAAGCTGGGGTGGCGTTCCGCGGCTCGTGATTTATGTCGCGCTTTTGGGCTGGGGCATCCGCTTCATCCATCATGCGCTTTTCAACGGGACGATGTTCACCCTGCAATACTATATCGTGGACACGCTCGTCCTTTTGTTGTTTGCTACCGCTGGTTTCCGTTACTATCGGACCAAGCAAATGGCCAGCATGTACTATTGGCTTTATGAAAAAACCTCGCCTTTCTCCTGGAAGGCAAAATAAGGGAACAGCGCGTGCCGGTCCGCGCGGCCGGTGCGAAAGAACACCGGCGCAATGATGGTGGGCATTGCGCAGGCTTATGAAACGAGACCCGCTCGAATAATTGGGAGTAACAAGATGAAAAAGTCTCTTCTGTCGGCCGTTGCGCTGACAGCAATGGTCGCCTTCAGCGGCACCGCGTGGGCTGACATCCTGGTCGGTGTCGGTGGTCCGTTGACTGGTCCGAACGCCGCCTTCGGCGCGCAGCTCCAGAAAGGTGCAGAACAGGCGGCCGAGGACATCAATGCTGCAGGTGGCATCAATGGGGAACAGATCAAGGTCGTACTCGGCGACGACGTTTCGGATCCCAAGCAGGGTGTTTCCGTCGCCCAGAAATTCGTGGCCGATGGCGTGAAATTCGTCGTTGGTCACTTCAACTCGGGCGTCTCGATTCCCGCATCGGAAATCTATGCGGAAAACGGCATCCTGCAGGTGACGCCAGCCTCGACCAACCCGCAGTTCACCGAACGCGGCCTGTGGAACACCTTCCGCACCTGCGGCCGTGACGACCAGCAGGGCGCCGTTGCGGGCGCCTATATCGCGGCCAATTTCAAGGACGCGAAGGTCGCCGTCATTCACGACAAGACCCCCTATGGTCAGGGCCTTGCCGACGAAACCAAGAAGTCGATGAACGAAGCCGGCGTCACCGAGGCGCTCTATGAAGGCATCAACACCGGCGACAAGGACTTCTCCGCACTTATCGCCAAGATGAAGCAGGCTGGTGTCTCGATCGTCTATTACGGCGGTCTGCACACGGAAGCCGGCCTGATCATGCGTCAGATGAAGGACCAGGGCCTGAAGGCGACGATGATGTCGGGCGACGGCATCGTCTCGAACGAACTGGCCTCGATTGCCGGCGATGCGGTCGACGGCACGCTGATGACCTTCGCACCGGACCCGCGCAAGAGCCCGGCCGCCAAGGACCTCGTCGAGAAGTTCCGCGCCGCCGGCTTCGAGCCTGAAGCCTACACGCTCTATGCCTATGCGGCCCTTCAAGTGATCGCAGAAGGCGCCAAGGCCGCCGGCAACACCGATCCGCAGGCGGTCGCCGAAGCCATCAAGGCCAAGGGCCCGTTCAAGACGGCAATCGGCGAGCTCGGCTTTGACGAAAAGGGCGACATCACCCGCCCGGACTACGTCATGTACACCTGGAAGAAGGGTGACGACGGCAAGTTCAGCTACTTCCAGAACGAATAGTTCTTTTTCATAGGCAATCTGGAAGGCCCGGCGGCATACGCCGGGCCTTCTGCTGTTTGGAGCCAGCGAGATTGCTTGGAAGAGCAAATCGGACGATCAGAAGGGTCTAAGTGTTAGAGCGGGCTGAGGAAAAGTGTGTGCGGTTTTCCGGCCGCATCCCGCGTCTCGACTTCTTGGAATAGATCACGGCCATGTAGGTCGACCCGACCTAGGTAACTCCCGTGGTTCGATAGGACTGTTTGTGAACCACTCTGGTTTGTCAAGGTTCCATTCGAGAGCCGACGCTTCCTGTTCAATGACGCACTTTATCGCAGCAGCGACGCCCGGAGAGCCGCGATTTCTCGTTTCAGCCGGGCGACCTCTGCCGGCTCCATTCCCGTCGCATCGGCAATGCCGATCGGAACGCGGCTTGCTTTTTCCCTGAGCGCGCGGCCGGTCTCGGTCAGTCGCACACGCACTTGCCGCTCATCGGCCTTGTCGCGGGTCCGCAAAATGTAGCCCATGGCTTCCAGCCGCTTCAGCATGGGAGTGAGGGTGCTCGACTCCAGGAACAGCTTCTCGCCCAGACTGCCGACGGTCTGGTCGTCCTTTTCCCAAAGAGCAACCATCACGAGGTATTGCGGGTAGGTCAGGTCGAGCTCGTCGAGGAGCGGCTTGTAGACACGCGTGAAGGCGTGATTTGCGGAGTAGATCGCAAAGCACAGGAAGTTGTCGAGCTTCATGAGTTCCTCCGAGGAGGGGAGGTTTGTCTTCGCCATCGCTTCGGTCCCGGTTGTCGTGCCCACTAAAATAAATCGTTCGCGATATAATCGCAAGGTATTGACACCGGACGGAGCGCACGATAAATATCGCACACGATTTAATCGCTTTCGATATAAAATTGCGTTAGCGGTTGGATCGTGAATTTTGACCGGATTTCAGGGAAAGGAGCATTTCCAATGACCAAGTCTCAGGTGAAGACAACCACGAACGACGTCTCCCGCAGAGAAATTCTGGCAGGCGCAATCGGCGCCGCCACCGCCACCGCCACCGCCGCGGCCGCTCTCTCGGCCGCCAGCCCGGCCGTCGCCGGGGGTGCTGAGCCGCCCGCCGGTGCGGCGACCCCTGGAGCAACCGGCAGCAGGATCATCACGCGTGATGGCGTCGAGATCTATTATAAGGACTGGGGTCCGAAGGGCGGACCTGTGGTCATCCTCAGCCATGGCTGGCCGCTTTCGTCGGATAGCTGGGAGGCACAGGCCTTCTATCTCGCCAATAACGGCTTTCGGGTCGTCACCCATGACCGCCGCGGCCACGGCCGTTCGAGCCAGCCATGGGACGGCAACGACATGGACCATTATGCCGACGATCTCGCCGATCTGATCGAAACGCTGGACCTCAAGGATATCTTCCTTGCCGGCTTCTCGACCGGCGGCGGCGAAGTCGCCCGTTATATCGGACGCCACGGCACGGCCCGCGTCGCCAAGGCAGGACTAATCTCGGCAGTGCCGCCCTTGATGGTCAAGACCGACGACAACCCCGGCGGTCTGCCAAAGGAGGTGTTCGATGGCCTGCAGGCCGCCAGCCTCGCCGATCGCTCGCAGCTTTACCGGGACATCGCCTCGGGCCCGTTCTTCGGCTTCAACCGGCCCGGCGCGAAACCTTCGCAGGGCATGATCGACAGTTTCTGGCTGCAGGGCATGACGGCCGGTCACAAGAACGCCTATGACTCCATCGTCGCCTTTTCGCAGACGGATTTCACGGAGGACTTGAAGAAGTTCGATGTGCCGACGCTCATCATCCATGGCGACGATGACCAGGTCGTGCCCATCGATGCGGCCGCGCGTGCCTCCAAGAAGCTGGTCCCTCAGGCCGAGCTGAAGGTTTATCCGGGTGCTCCGCACGGCATCACGGATACCCACAAGGACCAGCTCAACAAGGACCTGCTCGACTTCGCAAGGTCCTGAGACAGCGGGATTGCTGCAGGCAAAGCAGCTGAAAAGGGCACCGCCGGGTGCCCTTTTTGTATCTGACCGGCTACCCATCGGCTCGATTTCATGCACTATCCGGAAGGATTCCGGGAGACAAATGATGACCGCCAAGCCGCGCATTCTTATCACTCGCCGCTGGCCGCAGGCCGTGGAGCGGGTTTTGGCCGAAAGGTTCGATACAGTCCTCAACGAGGAGGACCGGCCGCTCGACAGGAGCGCGCTCGCAGACGCCTTGCGTAATTTCGATGCGGTGCTGCCGACCGTCTCGGACCGGCTGCCGGCCGATGTTTTCACGGGCGGAGGTCTTCGCACCCGGATCCTCGGCAATTTCGGCGTAGGCTACAATCACATCGACGCCGGAGCTGCCAAGGAAGCCGGCATCGTGGTGACGAATACGCCCGGCGTTCTGACCGATTGCACTGCTGATCTCGCCGTATCGCTGCTGCTCGCCGCCGCGCGCCGGACCGGCGAAGGCGAGCGGCAGGTGAGGGCGGGCGCGTGGGACGGGTGGCGGCCGACCCACATGATCGGAACGAAGGTGACGGGCAAGACGCTCGGCATCATCGGCTTCGGGCGCATCGGAAAAGCCATGGCGAAGCGCTGCCATTTCGGCTTCGACATGGACATCGTCTTCTACAACCGCTCCAGGGTAGCGCCGGAGGAAGCGGCGCGCTTCGGGGCCCGCCAGCTCGATACGGTCGAGGACGTGCTCAGGGCAGCGGACTTCGTGTCGCTGCATTGCCCGGGCGGCGGCGAGAACCGGCATTTGATCAACGCGGCGCGCCTTGCGGCAATGAAGCCGGCCGCCTATCTCATCAACACGTCGCGGGGCGATGTCGTGGACGAGGCGGCATTGATCGCGGCCCTTGAGAAGGGCGTGATCCGCGGCGCCGGGCTCGATGTCTACGAGGCGGAGCCTGACGTTCCCACGCGCCTGCGTGCGCTCGAAAACGTCGTGCTGCTGCCGCATCTCGGCAGTGCCACGGAGGAGACGCGCACGGTAATGGGGATGAAGGTCGTCGACAACATCACGGCGTTCTTCGCGGGCCTGCAGCCGCCGGACCGGGTGGCGTGATCTCGGCACTTCGGCAACGCGGTTCGGGCGAAGACCCGTCCGCAGGGGAGCTTCGGCAAACGTCCATGGAACCGGCAGCGATCATCGCACCGCAGCGGGCGAGGGGAGAGGGGCGGCTCGTCGCCAAGGCTGAAGGCGGCCGCACGCGCATCGCCGAGCTCTACCAGGAAGGCTGCGCCAAGATCCGTCTGCCGAAGACCTTCGATGCCTCGATGGAGGCCGTGCTCATCAATTCGTCGGGCGGCGTGACGGGCGGTGACCGGCTTTCCTGGGAGTTCAGGGCGGGCAAAGGCACGAAACTCACGCTGACGACGCAGGCCTGCGAGAAGGTCTACAAGGCAGCCGCCGGCACGGCCGAGATTGCGACGCGCATATCGGTCGCCGCCGGCGCTCACGTCGACTGGCTGCCGCAGGAGACGATTCTCTTCGATCGGTCGGCCCTGTCGCGGAGCCTCGAGGTCGACCTCGCCGCCGATGCATCCTTTCTCGCAGTGGAGGCCGTTCTGATCGGCCGCAAGGCCATGGGTGAGGAGGTGCGCGCCGGCCTCTTCCGCGACAATTGGCGAATTCGAAGCGGCGGCAGGCTGATCCACGCGGAGAACCTCGCCTTGGCCGGCGACATCGCGGCGCTTGCGTCCCGGCGAGCGGTGCTCGACGGCGCTGCCGCCTTCGCGACCCTCGTCTATGCCGCGCCGGACTGCGAGTCGCAGCTTTCCAAACTGCGCTTGGCGCTCGCGGGACATGCCCTGTCCGGCGTCAGCCATTACGACGTCGGCGGTCGCGACAAGATCGTCGCCCGCGTTGCTGCGGCCGATGGGTTCGCGCTCAGAAAAATCCTCATCCCGCTCATTTCGCACTTGCGTAAAGACGCGTCAGTGCCGAAAGTCTGGACTCTCTGATCCCTGCAATCGATCTGGACGGCGACGCATGAATCTCACTCCGCGCGAAAAAGACAAGCTGTTGATTTCCATGGCGGCGATGGTCGCGCGCCGGCGGCTCGAGCGGGGCGTGAAACTCAATCATCCCGAGGCGATCGCCCTCATCACCGACTTCGTCGTGGAAGGCGCGCGAGACGGCCGTTCCGTCGCCGAGCTGATGGAGGCAGGCGCCCATGTTCTCACCCGCGATCAGGTGATGGAGGGCATTGCGGAGATGATCCACGACATCCAGGTCGAGGCGACTTTTCCCGACGGGACGAAGCTCGTCACCGTCCACGAGCCTATCCGTTAACGAGGAGGCACCATGCTCAGCCTGCGTCCGAACTGCGAATGCTGCGATCGAGACCTGCCACCCGATAGCGGCGATGCGATGATCTGCACCTTCGAGTGTACCTTTTGCGCCGGCTGTGCGGAAACGAAGCTTGGCGGGACTTGCCCGAATTGCGGCGGCGAACTGGTTCGGCGCCCGGTGCGGCCCGCGTCAATGCTGAAGAAATATCCGGCATCGACGGCGCGCGTCCTGAAGCCTCAGGGCTGTGCGCCCGAACGAGCCGCCTGAGGGGAACGAACATGATTCCAGGTGAGATTATCGCCGCCGCCGGTGAGATCGAGTTGAATGCGGGCCTCGAAACCGTCAGCATCGAGGTCGCCAACTCGGGCGACCGACCGGTGCAGGTCGGTAGCCATTATCATTTCGCCGAGACCAATCCGGGCCTGATCTTCGACCGTGACGCCGCGCGCGGCAAGCGGCTCGACATTCCTGCGGGTACGGCCGTCCGCTTCGAGCCGGGACAGACACGGCAGGTGACGCTCATCCCGCTTTCGGGAAAACGCGAGGTTTTCGGCTTCCGCCAGCAGGTCATGGGGAAGCTATGAGAGCGGCCGCTCCTGCGCTGAGCCTGTTGTTGTGCTGCACGGCTCCCGCCAATGCGCAACAGCCTGAGCCGGATTGCCGGAAGGCCGTGAGCCAGATGGATCTCAACATTTGCGCCGATCAGGACTACCGGGCGGCGGATGCGGAGCTGAACAAGACCTACCGCCTTGTGGTCGCGGCCATGCAGGCGACCGACAAGGAGCTTGGCGACATCGACGCGGCTTACGCCGGAGCGCTCGAGGCACTAAAAAAAGCGCAGCGAGCCTGGATCGGCTATCGCGACGGCCAATGCGAACTCGCCGGGTTCGAGGCGAGGGGCGGCTCGATGGAACCCATGCTGGTCTCCGGTTGCCTCGCAGAGCTGACACGCAAGCGCACCGCCGAGCTCAAGGAACTCATGGAATCTGCGGAGAATTGATCATTGCAAAGCGGCCGCGTCATCATGATCGTTGGCAATGGTGACGTGCCCGAGGGCGCTGCCGCGACGATCGATGCAGCCGATCTGGTGATCCGTTTCAACGATTGCCGCTCGGTCGGGAAGGGCGGCAGCAGGACCGATATCATCGCCGTCTGCAACACCGGCCGCCCGGCACTGTCGATGCTCGGCGGCGGGCGCTGGAAGACGAGTGCGGCGGTCCGGCAGGCACGCGAGCTATGGAGCGTCCGCTCCGGAGCCAGGTTCGCCGCGATGCGGGCAGCACTTGCCGGGACCCATCCGGATCTCGACGATTTCTGCGACGACTATACGGCCGGCTTCGAGAGCTTCGCGCGGGCGACGGCACGCAAGCACCGGGTCATCGCGGCCGAGACGCATGACCGGCTGGAGCGCGATCTCGCCCGCTTCGCGCCGTCGCCTTATGTCGCGCCGTCGAGCGGTCTGGTGGTGATTGCCGACATCGTGTCGAGCTTTGCCGCAGCCGGCGACGATGTCGTGCTTGCCGGCTTCGGCCATATCGGCTGGCAGTGGCACCCGTTCGCCGCCGAGCGCCGCTATGTCGATGCGCTCGCAGCGCAAGGGCGGCTTCGCCGACTTCATCCATTTGCCTCTTCAGATTTGCCCCAGGGAGCCTGATCCATGTCCTACAGAATGTCGCGCGCGGCCTATGCCAACATGTTCGGTCCGACCGTGGGCGACAAGGTGCGCCTCGCCGACACCGAGCTCTTCATCGAGGTCGAGAAGGATTTCACCACGCATGGCGAGGAGGTGAAGTTCGGGGGCGGCAAGGTCATCCGTGACGGCATGGGCCAAAGCCAGGTGACGCGCGAAGGCGGCGCGGTCGACACGGTGATCACCAATGCGCTTATCCTCGATCATTGGGGGATCGTGAAGGCGGATATCGGGCTGAAGGACGGGCGGATCGCGGCAATAGGCAAGGCCGGCAATCCGGACATGCAGCCGGGCGTCACCATTATCGTCGGCCCGGGCACGGAGGTCATCGCCGGCGAGGGCAAGATCGTCACGGCCGGGGGCATGGACAGCCATATACATTTCATCTGCCCGCAGCAGATCGAAGAGGCGTTGATGAGCGGCCTGACCTGCATGCTCGGCGGCGGGACGGGACCGGCGCACGGTACGCTCGCCACGACCTGCACGCCCGGACCGTGGCACATCGCCCGCATGATCGAAGCGGCCGATGCGTTTCCGATGAATCTCGCCTTTGCGGGCAAGGGAAATGCGTCGCTGCCCGGCGCGCTCGTGGAAATGGTACTCGGCGGCGCGACCTCGCTGAAGCTGCACGAGGATTGGGGCACGACGCCGGCCGCCATCGACTGCTGCCTCTCCGTTGCCGACGAATACGACGTGCAGGTTATGATCCATACCGACACACTCAACGAAAGCGGCTTCGTCGAGGATACGATCGCGGCGATCAAGGGCAGGACGATCCACGCCTACCACACGGAAGGCGCCGGCGGCGGGCATGCGCCTGATATCATCAGGATCTGCGGCCAGCCGAACGTCATCCCGTCCTCGACCAATCCGACGCGGCCCTATACGGTGAACACGCTTGCGGAACATCTCGACATGCTGATGGTATGCCATCACCTGTCGCCCACCATTCCGGAAGACATCGCCTTCGCCGAAAGCCGCATCCGCAAGGAGACGATCGCAGCGGAGGATATCCTCCACGATATCGGCGCCTTCTCGATCATTTCCTCCGACAGCCAGGCGATGGGGCGGGTCGGCGAGGTGGCGATCCGCACCTGGCAGACCGCCGACAAGATGAAGCGCCAGCGCGGACGGCTCAAGGAGGAGACCGGCGACAACGACAATTTCCGGGTCAAGCGCTACATCGCCAAATATACGATCAACCCGGCGATAGCCCATGGCCTCAGCCATGAGATCGGCTCGCTCGAGGTCGGCAAGCGCGCCGATCTGGTCCTCTGGAATCCCGCCTTCTTCGGCGTGAAGCCCGACATGGTGCTTCTCGGCGGCACGATCGCCGCAGCACCCATGGGCGACCCGAACGCCTCCATCCCCACGCCGCAGCCGGTCCACTACCGGCCGATGTTCGGCGCCTATGGAAGGAGCCGGACCAACTCCTCGGTCACCTTCGTCTCGCAGGCGTCGCTCGATGCCGGGCTCGCCGGCAGGCTCGGCGTCGCCAAGGAGCTCGTCGCTGTCCAGAATACCCGCGGCGGCATCGGCAAGGCGTCGATGATCCACAACAGCCTGACGCCGCATATCGAGGTCGACCCGGAAACCTACGAGGTCCGCGCCGACGGCGAGCTCCTGACCTGCGAGCCGGCGACGGTGCTGCCGATGGCGCAGCGGTATTTCCTGTTCTAGGTTCTATAGCCCTTAGATCGTGGCACGATGCACGCCTGTGAGGTGCGCGACTTCCGCCACCGGCTCCTTGTCCTCATGGATGAGTTGGCGCGCGTGCGCGATCTGCTCGGCCAATAGGGTAGGGAAAGGGCCGAACCGCACGCCTCGCGCCTTCGCCGCGATCCGGCCGGCCCGCTCTCATCATCTAGCTACTGCATGTTTCCTTTAATCGTATCCGATTAAAGGACAAAAACATGCAGCAAATCAAAGTGCTACAGCGACCTTTGCGCGTCTGATAAGACGCGCGGCGCTGTAGGGCCGTAGGGCCGGCCCAGGATGGGTTTATAGGCTGCAACATTGCCTCTTTGCCGGCAACGCAGCAATCAGGCAATCGCCGCAAGCCCTCTTTTCTGAACAATGGTCAGCAATCGCAGCGCCGGCCCTCCCGGCTTCTTCACCCCGCGCTCCCAATCGGACACAAGCCCCTTGCTCACATTGAGGTAGCGGGCAAAGACAGGCTGCGAGATATGTTCACGCTCCCGAATAGCGCGAATTTCCTCCGGGGTCATTGACTCCACGGCCGTCAAGCAGGCGTCGTCGAATTCGCGCATCGTCTGCTTGTCGATCGCGCCGGCTTCAAACAGGCTCTCCATGGTTTCATGGATGGCCGCCATTGCCTCACTCTTATACTTCTTCGCCATCTTCAACCTCCGAAAAGCGCCCTTTCCCAATCAGCACGGCCATTTGCGCATCCGATAGCGCAAGGAGTTCCTTCGCCATCTTCTTGAACAGGGCTTCCTCGCCGTCTTCAATGTTGGCCTGTTCACTCTTTGCAAAGCCGAAAACGAAGAATGCCCGCTGTTCCAGCCTAAACAGGATGATCGTGCGATAACCGCCTGACTTCCCTTGCCCCGCCCTCGCGACACGCTGTTTGATCACGCCGCCGCCAAGATCGGCGTCAATCTGGCCTCGTTCGGCGCGGCGCACCGCGTCTACCAAGGCAGCGTCCGCGATCCTCTGCTTTCGAGTAAAACGCTCAAACCATGCGTTCTTAAAAATCCGCACCGCCATCCTACCGGTCTATATATAACACTAAGCGTTACACTTCAAGGTGCGGCGCTGTCCGTGCAAATTGCCTCATTGCCAGCAATATCATCAAGGCCTACCGGATCGGGGACTGTCGCCGCAGCTCGTTTAATTGCCCCGCAGTCATGCGCCTTCCGCATGGCTGCCATGCGGGAGGTCTCCGTCGCTTTGATGCTGCACTGCAGCGGAAATTTCGTTAGGAAGGGCACTCGATTTCCGCCGGCGCGCCTGTCCTCCCAAGACTGCGCCGCCGGCAGCCAGTTTTTAGGAGATGATGATGCTCGGCAGAAAAGTTCCCGCTGTAACCTTCCGCACCCGCGTCCGCGACGAGTCCGTCGGCGGTTCCAATCCGTTCCGCTGGCAGGACGTTACCTCGGACGACTATTTCGCCGGCAAGCGCGTCGTGCTGTTTTCGCTGCCGGGTGCTTTCACCCCGACCTGCTCGACCTACCAGCTGCCGGACTTCGAAAAGCTCACCTCCGAATTCCGGACTCTCGGGATCGACGAGATCTACTGCGTCTCCGTCAACGACGCCTTCGTGATGAACGCCTGGGGCAAATCGCAGGGCCTCGAGAACGTCAAGCTCATTCCGGACGGTTCGGGCGAGTTCACCCGCAAGATGGGCATGCTCGTCGCCAAGGACAATCTCGGCTTCGGCATGCGCTCCTGGCGCTATGCCGCCGTCATCAACAACGGCGTTGTCGAGCAGTGGTTCGAAGAGGAAGGCTACTCCGACAACTGCGACAGCGATCCCTACGGCGTCTCCTCGCCGCAGAACATCCTCGCGGCGCTGAAGTCCAAGAAGCTCGCCGCCTGATCCCGATTTTACCGAATCGATAAAGCCCCGGCTGCCGCAAGCAGGTTCCTGAAAATCCACGCGATTTTCGCCTTCTTGCTGGTGCCGGGGCTTTTTCTTGCTACAGTGAAGACTTCCAGGAGGAAGCGGATGCGGGGGCGCGAACCATGCACGTTTCCTCGTTTCACCGGTAAGGGAATGCAGAAATCCATGGTTTACATCATTGCATATCTGACGGCGCATGCGGGCAAGGGCGACGAGGTCGTGGCACTGACGACGCCGCTGATCGAAGCGACGCTGAAAGAGGCCGGTTGCGTCAGCTATGAGCTCTATCGCAAGCCCACGGATCCCGATGCGCTGGTGTTCGTCGAAACATGGAAGGACAGGGCGGCTATCGATGCGCATTTCGCCGAGCCGCATCTGAAGGCCTTCCAGACGGCGGCGGCGAATCTTTTGGCGAGCGCCCGCGTCGAGATCGTGCATCCGGAAAAGATCGAGGTGGTCTGACGTGCCCTATCGCTCGACCGAAGTTCTTTCGCCCGGTCCCGGCGAAAGGGCGCCGCTTCATCGCTTGACCCTGACGCATGAGCAGCGCCATCTGCGCCGCAAGCTCCTGCACCTCGAAAACGACGATGTGGTGATGCTGGATCTCAAGGAGCCCGTGATGCTCGCCGATGGCGATCTTCTGGTGCTCGAGGGCGGCGGCCATATCGAGGTGAAGGCGGCAGCGGAAGCGCTTTACGACATCCGCGCGCGAAACCCGCTGCACCTGATGGAGCTTGCCTGGCATCTCGGCAACCGGCACCTCCCGGCGGCGGTGGAAGAGGGGCGGATTCTGATCGCCCGCGACCCGGTCATTCGCGCGATGCTGGAGGGCCTGGGCGCCACCGTCGATGAAGTGAACGAACCCTTCCATCCCCTGCACGGCGCCTACCACCAGCACGGTCACGGCGATCACTACCGTCATGGCTGAGCATGCCGATACGCAGTCGCTCCTGCGTCTCGTTACCTGGCTCTCGCCCGCCTTTCCCGTCGGCTCCTTCTCCTATTCCGGCGGTCTGGAGCAGGCGATTCATGACCGGCTTGTCACCGGTGCCGACGATTTGCGGCTATGGTGCGAAACGCTCCTGGATCACGGCACGACGTGGAACGACGCGCTGCTTCTGGCGGAAGGTTACCGTGCATGTGACGATGCCGCGCGGTTGATCGCGGCATCGGAACTGGCCGAAGCACTGGCCGGATCGCGCGAGCGGCATATGGAAACCATGCTCCTCGGCGAGGCGTTCCTGGCCGCCGCCGGCCACTGGCCGCACGCGTCGCTCGAATTCCCTGGCGCGAGGGCCGCCTATCCGGTGGCGGTCGGCGCGGTCGCCGGAGCGCACCGCACCGGCCTCGAAGCGGCGCTCGCCGCCTTTCTCAACGCCACCATATCGAACGCAGTGTCGGTGGCTATCCGCTGCGGCGTTACCGGCCAGCGCGACGGGGTCGGCATGCTTGCGCGAATGGAGAAAACGATAGGGGCGGTGGCAACGCGCGCCACGCGCGCCTCGCTCGATGATCTTGCCGCCGCGACGATCATCGCCGACATTGCCTCGCTGAGACACGAGATATTGCATTCACGATTGTTCCGCACTTAACGGAACAACGGACGGACTTCGAAAGGATAGAAAAAGATGCCATCGAAAAACGGTCCTCTGCGCATCGGTATCGGCGGTCCGGTCGGATCCGGAAAGACGGCGCTGACCGACAAGCTCTGCAAGGCCATGCGGGAGAAATATTCCGTCGCGGTGGTTACGAACGACATCTACACCAAGGAAGATGCCGAGGCGCTGGTGCGCATGCAGGCCTTGCCTTCGGAGCGGATCGTCGGAGTCGAGACGGGCGGATGCCCCCACACGGCGATCCGCGAGGATGCATCGATCAATCTTCAGGCGATCGCCGATCTCAACCGCCGCATTCCCGATCTCGATGTCGTCTTCATCGAGTCGGGAGGGGACAATCTGGCAGCGACCTTCTCGCCCGATCTCGCGGATCTTACGATTTATGTGATCTCGGTCTGCCAGGGCGAGGAAATTCCGCGCAAGGGCGGACCGGGCATCACCAGGTCCGATCTGCTGGTGATCAACAAGAAGGATCTCGCCCCTTACGTCGGTGCCGACCTCGGGGTCATGGAACGCGACGCGGCCCGGATGCGAGCCGAAAAGCCGTTCGTGTTCTCGGATATGAAACGCGGCGACGGGGTGGAGCGGATCGTCGAGTTCCTGACGGTGCACGGGGGGCTCTAGATCACGATGTATTTAGGTCGGTCGGCCTAAAAACATGAACGTGATTTGCTGCGAGATGGATGATGGCGCTTCTCCTCCTCCTCATCTCTGTGCTTGTCACAGAGATCCAGCAGCGCCGCGTCTGCGGCGCGGGAAGAGTTCTTTCAGCCCAAGGACTTGGTCTGGCTGGATCCCTGTGACGGGCACAGGGATGAGGAAATCAAACAAGCCGCCGCAGGTATCCCGAATCTCAACAGGCCTTAGATCACGTTGTTTTTAGACCGGGTCGACCCGCTCTGAGCAGCACCCCGGCGCAGCTCTCGTCCTATTCCGCGGCCAGCGCCGGATGGCTGATGACCTTGCCGTCGGACTTGCGGCGCTTCTCGTCTTCGAGCGCCTTGATGCGCTCTTCGAGGCTCTCGATCGTGCTGCCCTGTTCGGCGGCAAGCTTGCTCAGCGCCTCCTGGTCGAGCGGCAGTGCCTCCTCGTCCTTCTTGCCGATGAAGCGGCCGAAAGCCCAGGCGAGGAGACGCGACAGGTCGTCCATGATCAGGAAGAAGGACGGAACCACGACGAGGCTCAGGACCGTCGAAACGATGATGCCTCCGATGACGGCGATCGCCATCGGTGCACGGAAGGAACCGCCTTCGCCGACGCCCAGCGCCGAGGGCAGCATGCCCGCGGACATGGCGATCGAGGTCATGACGATCGGACGAGCCCGCTTCCGTCCGGCCTCGATCATGGCGAGCGTCCGGTCCATGCCGTGATGCATCATCTCGATACCGAAGTCGACGAGCAGGATGGCGTTCTTGGTGACGATGCCCATCAGCATCAGGATACCGATCAGCACCGGCATCGACAGCGCGTTCTGAGTCAGGATCAAGGCGGCTGCCACGCCGCCGATCGCGAGCGGCAGCGAGAACAGGATGGTGAAAGGCTGTATCACATCCTTGAACAGGAGGATGAGCACGACCAGCACCATCATCAGACCCAGCAGCATGGCGTTGCCGAAGCTCTCCTGCATCTCGGCCTGCACCTCGGCGTCGCCGCTTTCAAGGAACTGGACCGTTTCAGGCAGATCGGCGTCGGCGGCGATTTCCCTGAAGCGGGCCGATGCCGTGTCGAGCGCCACGCCGGCGGGCAGGTCGGCGCCGAGCTTGACGACGCGGTAGCGGTCGTAGCGCTTGATGGAACTCGGCCCTTCCGCATAGTTGATGTCCGCGACGCTCGACAGCGGAACGGTCGCTCCGGATGCCGTCTGGACCTTCAGGTTGCGGATCGCCGCCAGGTCGGTGCGAAAATCACGGTCGAGCTGCACCCGGATCGGGATCAGGCGCCCATCGAGCGCAATCTTCGTCAACTGCGCGTCGATATCGCCGATCGTGGCGATGCGGATCACCTCGGAGATCTGCGCCGTCGTGATGCCAAGGCGCGACATCTGCTCGTCGCGCGGCCGGATCTGCAGTTCCGGTCGGGGCAGCGCTCCCTCGGGGCTAACGTTGGCAAGCAGCGGATCTCGGCGCAGATCCGCTTCCAGGGTGGCGACCGCCTTGTCGAGATCCGCCTCGTTGCTGGAAAGCAGGTTGAACGACAGATCACGCTCGCCGCGATCGTTCAGCTTGGTGACGCGGACATCGGGAATCGATCGCAATCGGGCGAAGATTTCCTTCTCGATCTCCGATTGCGGCTTGATCCGACCGGCCGGGGGCAGCTTCGGCAGGTATTGGCCGATCAGCGGTGTGCGGCCGATCACGTCGTTGACGACCTTGTTGATCAGCGAATGATCGAGCTTCTCGAGCAGCACCGTGACGGCAGCGCGTCGCAGTTCGAGGTCGCCCTTGGGCGAGGCGCCGCCGAGTACGAAGACGTTTTCCACGCCGTCGATATCCTTGACGCGATTGTAGATCTCGGTGGTGGTCCGGTCCGTATCCGCGAGCATTGCGTCCGGCGGCAGTTCGATGGACAGGCTGACGCGCGAGCTGTCTTCCGGCGGCAGGAAGCTGCCCGGGACGAAGACGAGCAGCGCGACCACGGAACCGACCGAGACCAGGATCGCCGCAAGCAGGGTGGAGTAGCGCGTGTACCAGCGCTTCGTGGTGAAGCGTACGAGGCGCGTGTACTGGCGCATCATGAAGCCTTCGTCGTCATGATGCCCGCTGACATCCGAAGGCTTCATCAGATAGGCGGCCATGACCGGCGTGATCAGGCGGGCGACCAGGAGCGAGAAGAACACCGAGACGGCGACCGTCAGGCCGAACTGGATGAAGTACTGTCCCGGAATGCCAGGCATGAAGGATACGGGCACGAAGACGGCGATGATCGTGAAGGTGGTGGCGATCACCGCAAGGCCGATCTCGTCCGCAGCCTCGATCGCTGCGCGGTAAGGCGACTTGCCCATGCGGATATGACGCTCGATGTTCTCGATCTCCACGATCGCATCGTCGACGAGAATACCCGTCGCGAGCGTCATCGCCAGGAAGCTGACGAGGTTCAGCGAGAAGCCGAGCAGTTCCATCACCCAGAAGGTGGGGATGGCTGAGAGCGGCAGTGCGACCGCCGAGATCAAGGTCGCGCGCCAGTTGCGCAGGAACAGCATAACGACGATGACGGCGAGCACGGCGCCCTCGATCAGCGTATGAATCGCCGCTTCGTAGTTGCCGTAGGTGAAGTAGACCGAATCGTCCACCATCTCGATGGAGACATCCGGATGCTTCGCGCGGATTTCATCGAGCGTCTTGCCGACGGTTTCCGCGACCGACACTTCGCTCGCCCCCTTGGCGCGGAACACGGCGAAGGTGACGCCCGGCTGCCCGTTGAAGCGGGAGAACGACTTCGGCTCCTCATAGGTGTCGATCACCTTGCCGAGTTCCGACAGACGGACGAAGCGGCCGTTCGGCAGCGAGATCATCGTACCCGCCAGCGCCGTTACGTCGCGCGTGTCGCCCAATGTGCGGATCGCCTGTTCGCTGCCGCCGACCTGGCCGCGGCCGGAACCGAGGTCCATGTTCATTCGGCGAAGCTGGGCGTTGACGTCGGCGGCGCTGATGCCAAAGGAATTCAGACGGTCCTCATCGAGCTCGACCCGGACCTCGCGGTCGGAGCCGCCGTAGCGGTCGACACGGCCGATGCCGGTTTGGCCCTGGATGGCGCGCTTGATCGTGTCGTCGACGAACCAGGACAGCTCTTCCAGCGTCATGCCGGGCGACGAGACGGAAAATGTCTGGATCGCCTGGCCTTCCACATCGACCTTGGAAACGATCGGCTCTTCGATCGAGGTCGGCAGGTCGCTTCGGATGCGGTCGATGGCATCCTTGACATCCTGCACGGCCTGCGTCGTCGGGACTTCCATGCGGAAGATGACGGCGGTCGTCGAAATGCCGTCGGTGATCGTCGACTCGATATGGTCGACGCCGGAGACGCCGGCGACCGCGTCCTCGATCTCCTTGGTGACCTGGGTTTCCAGTTCGGCGGGCGCCGCACCGCTCTGTGTGACGGCGATCGAAACGATCGGCACGTCGATGTTCGGGAAGCGCGTGATGGGCAGCGAATTGAACGACTGCCATCCGAGCACCACGAGCACGAAAAACGCCAGGATGGGCGCGACCGGATTGCGGATGGACCAGGCGGAGAAGTTCATGGTCTCATGTTCCCGTCAGTTGGTTGCCGGCTCGGCGGATTCGACCGGATTGATGCGGTCGCCATCGCGCACATAGGCACCGGCCTTCGCCACCGCCTGCTCACCCGGTCTGATGCCGGAGAGTATCTCGATGAATTGTCCGTCCTGGATGCCCGTTTCGACAGGTACCAGGCGCACGACGCCGTCTTCGACCTTGCGGACGATGGACTTGCCGTCTTCCGATGTAACGGCCGTTTGCGGCAAAACCACCGTTTCCTTCTGCTCCGCCACGATCACTGCGCTGGCATACATGCCCGCGCGCGCCTTGGATGCGTCGGTCAGGCTGATACGCACCGTGCCGAGGCGGGTCTGCGGGTCGACCGTGGGCGCGATCAACCGGATCTTCCCCTCGATCGTGGTGGTGCTGCCGGCAAGCTTGACCGTGGCCGTCTGCCCCACGGCAAGCTTGATGACATCGGACTCGGCGACATCGGCCCACATCTCGATTTCGCCGTCGCGAATGATCGCGAACAGCGGCTCGCCGCTGCCGCTGGCGATCGCACCGACCTTGGCGTTCTTTCGCGAGATGACGCCGCTGACCGGCGCCTTAACGGCGGTTCGTGCGAGACGCAGGTCGACGTCGTCTATCTGGGCCTGCACCACCTTGATATCTGCCGTTGCGACGCTCACCGACTGCTCGGCCGAGCGGACGCGTGCGCGGCCCGCGGCAGCGAGCGCTTTCAAGCGGTCGGCCTCGGCCGTCGATACCGTACCGTTCTTGGAAAGCTGCACGGCACGCTCTGCCACACGCGTCGCCTCCTCCGAATTGGCCGTCACTTCGGCAAGCTGGGCGTGCAGCTGGGCAAGCGACGCCTCGGCCTTTGCGAGATTGGCCTCGAGCTGGCTCTTCTGCAGGAGCAGCGCGTCCTCATTGAGCACGGCGAGCGTGCCGCCTTCCTCGACCCGGTCGCCGACATCGACGTTGAGCGAGCGGATGGCAAGTCCATCGACCAGCGGAGAGACGTAGATCTCGTCCACCGCCTCGATCGAACCGGTCGCAATGACGCGGTCGGTAATCGCACGCTCCGTCGCTTCGGTCACGACGATGGATGGCGGCGCCTGTTTTTGCGGGGACTTGACGGCCTCTTCGGCCGAAGCGCTTACAAGCGCGGACAGGAGCATCGCTGCACAAGCGCCGACGAGAGGCAGGAGTTTCTGAGCCATAGGCCTGTTTTCCCGAAGCTGAAGCAAACATGCCCGATCACGCCCGCGCAGGGGCGAATATCCGGCCGCAATCACGCTATTTCACCTACAGCGCCGCGCGTCTTGCCGGACGCGCAAGGACCGCTGCAGCACTTTGAATTGCTGCCCGGGGCAGCGGTTTCAAACCACAGGCACCGGACGGGAAGAAAATTCCCTGATGGGCAACCCTAAAGAAATAAAGATTCCTCCATACGCTTGCCCTCCAGTCAAACGTTCCGGCCTATGTAGTCGCCGGAGCAAATGCTTACAAGAGCGGCGAAGCAATGGTGCCTCACTATTTCTACTGTCATGCGTCTTCGGATGCAATACGGGTGCAACCTGAAGGTAGTCTTAACAACCACGGCAGGATGCGAGATCTTTCGCCGTTCGACAGCGAGCCCTCCACGCTAAGCCATTGGAATCGAGCTTTTCTGGTGCCAGCGGGCGTCGGTCGGTGCGCTTCTCCAGGGTAGTAACGCTGCGACCTTTAACCACGGGGTGCGAGTTCTCGCTGCTGCGGCAAGCGGCACAACTCGCTGGGGAGCGCGAGGCGAGGGCCACGCGCTCCTTCCGTTCGTGTGGAGTCCTACTTAAGCGCCGCGTCCGTGATGTCGTGCGTCCAGGCGCCTTCCGGCTCCTTGGATATGACCGGGTCGGAGCCGCCGGCCAGCAGCGACTGGACGGTGCGCTTGTAATCCGCCTCGTCGAGGGCGCCGCTGGAACCTGCAGTCAGCTTGGCGACTTCGCCCATCATGCGCTTCTGGTGCTTTTCCGTCTGCGCGCCGGTGGAGTCGTTCTCGAGTACGATATCGGCCGCCTCGTCCGGATTCTCCTCGGCAAATTTCCAGCCCTTCATCGAGGCGCGGACGAACTTCACCATCTTGTCCTTGAAGGCCTCGTCCTTGAGCTTGTCCTCGAGCACGTAGAGGCCGTCTTCGAGCGTGGCGACGCCCTGGTCCTCATATTTGAAGGTGACCAGATCCTCCGGCTTGATGCCGGCGTCGATGACCTGCCAGTATTCGTTGTAGGTCATGGTGGAGATGCAGGCGGCCTGCTTCTGGATCAGCGGATCGACGTTGAACCCCTGCTTCAACACGGTCACGCCATCCGGTCCGCCATCCGTCGGGATCTTCAGGTGCGACATCCAGGAGAGGAACGGATATTCGTTGCCGAAGAACCAGACGCCGAGGGTCTTGCCCTTGAAGTCTTCGGGACCCTTCACTCCGGATTCCTTCAGACAGGTGAGCATCATGCCCGATGTCTTGAAGGGCTGGGCGATATTGACGAGCGGTACGCCCTTTTCGCGCGTGGCCAGCGCGGAGGGCATCCAGTCGACGATGACGTCGGCGCCGCCGCCGGCAATCACCTGCGCCGGTGCGATATCCGGGCCGCCGGGCTTGATTTCGACGTCGAGGCCCTCTTCCTCGTAAAAGCCCTTGTCCTTCGCCACGTAGTAGCCGGCGAACTGGGCCTGGGTCACCCACTTCAGCTGAAGTGTGACCTTTTCGGCGGCATTGGCATGGAAGGCCGCGAGCGAAAAGACGCCCGCTGCCAGCAGAGATGCAAGTTTCTTGTTCATTCCAGTTCCCTCTTATTGTTGCTTCATTGTCAGGTCCGGCCACTGCGGATGGACGGATGCCAGAAGGTGACGGCGCGTTCGATGAGCGCGACCATCCCGTAGAAGACGGAGCCAGCCACCGCCGCTACGGCGATTTCGGCCCAGACCATGTCGACATTCATGCGGCCCACTTCCGTGGAGATCCGGAAGCCCATGCCGACGATGGGCGTTCCGAAGAATTCGGCCACGATCGCACCGATCAGCGCCAGCGTGGAGTTAATCTTGAGAGCGTTGAAAATAAAAGGCCAGGCGGCCGGCAACCGGAGCTTGACGAGTGTCTGCCACCAGGAGGCGGCATAGGTGCGCATCAGATCGCGCTCCATGTGGCTGGCGGCTGCAAGCCCCGAAACCGTGTTCACCAGCATCGGGAAGAAGGTCATGATGACGACGACCGCCACTTTCGACTGCCAGTCGAAGCCGAACCACATGACCATGATCGGGGCGACACCAATGACGGGGAGGGCGGAGACGAAATTGCCAAGCGGCAGCAGCCCCTTCTGCAGGAAGGGCGAACGGTCGATGAGGATTGCGACGACGAAGCCGAGGCCGCAGCCGAGCGCGTAGCCGGTCAGCACGGATTTCAGGAAGGTCTGCCGGAAATCGGCCGCCAGCGTCGGCAGCGAATTGATCAGCCGCTGCCAGATCATCGAGGGCGCCGGCAATAGCACCGATGGAACGGCGAAGCCGCGGACGATGCCTTCCCAGAGGACGAGTATGGTGATGCCGAAGAGGAGAGGCACGGCAACACGTGCCGCGTTGTTCGCGGCGTCGCTTGCGAACTGCTTTCGGACCAGCCATTCGTTGAAGGCCCAGGCAGCGAGCCAGAAGAGGATGGCGCCCGCGAGAGCGGCAAGGTTCATGGTTTTGCCCCCATGCGCTTCAGGACGGCCGTATGCGCCAGGCCGACGATCATGACGAGGACCGCGGCGAGTGCCGCAGCCATGAACAGCGCCGCCCAGATCTGTACGGTCTGTCCGTAATAGGACCCGGCGAGCAGGCGTGCGCCGAGTCCGGCGACCGCGCCGGTCGGCAGTTCGCCGACGATGGCGCCGACGAGCGAGATCGCGACGGCAACCTTCAACGAGGTGAAGAGATAGGGCATGGACGAAGGCCAGCGCAGCTTCCAGAAGGTCTGAGCGGGCGAGGCGTTATAGGTGTGCATCAGGTCGAGCTGGATCGTTTCGGGGCTGCGCAGCCCCTTGACCATGCCGACGACCACCGGGAAGAACGAAAGATAGGTGGAAATCAGCGCCTTCGGAAGCAGGCCGGAAATGCCGATGGCGTTGAGCACGACGATGATCATCGGCGCGATCGCCAGGATCGGTATCGTCTGACTGGCGATCACCCAGGGCATGAGCGATCGGTCCATTGCGCGGTTGTGGACGATACCGACGGCCAGCAGCACGCCCAGCACCGTGCCGATGCCGAAGCCGAGCAAAGTGGCCGAAAGCGTGATCCAGGCATGATAGACCAGGCTGCGCTTCGAGGTGATCGCCTTGTTGGCGGTCGTATCCCAGATCTCGGCGATCAACTGGTGCGGAGCAGGCAGCACCGGGCGTTCCTGAGCCATGGTATTGCGGAGGATTTCGGAAAAGCCGATCTCGGTGCCGGCGCGGGCGGCGGTATCCCGTTCGAAAGGTGCGTTCAGGAAGACCGATGCGACGTACCAGCCCGCGATCAACAGGAGGACGACGGTGGAGACGGGAAGGAGCTTGTCCTTGAGGAGGCTTTCCTCGCGCATGGTCAGGCCTCCCTTTCGCGCAACGGTTCGGAGCGCCAGTGGTACAGAATGTCTGGCAGGCCCTCCTCGTTGTCGCCGCCCGTTCTGCGCACCGGCAGGAAGCCCTCACGTTCATAGAAGCGCTGGGCGCCACCGTTGTGTTCAAATGTCCAAAGCTTGAGCTCGGATCTCGCGCGTTTCTTGGCTTCGCGGATGAGGGTGGTTCCGATTCCGACGCCTCTGTGCCGTTCATCCAGATAGAGCGCGGTGACGAAGCCATCCGCGGACAGAGCGAGGAAGCCGGCGATTTCGCCCCGACAGTCGGCAACGATGACGGGTCCGTTTGCAAAGACGCTTTCCCGGTAATGCCGCTCCACATCCTCCTGCGGATGAACCCGCGGCATCCACGGTGTGGCGTCTATCCAGCGATTGAGAATACCGGCGCATGCCGGCATGTCCGCCAAGGTCGCATCGCGACAGGACACTTGAGCGGCGCGGCTACTCGTCATAGCTGTGCCCCGCTCTCAAGCCCTCGCGCACGCGATGCGCGATCTCGAGGAATTCCGGCGTTTCCCGAATGCCGAGCGGACGTGCCCTCGGAAGGGTCGATTCGATGACGTCCGTCACGCGGCCGGGGCGGGGACTCATGACGATGATCTTGGTCGAGAGGTAGACCGCTTCCGGAATGGAGTGCGTGACGAAACAGATGGTCTTGTCGGTGCGCGCCCAGAGTTTGAGGAGTTGC
Organism: Sinorhizobium meliloti; assembly: GCF_017876815.1. Taxonomy (NCBI): domain Bacteria; kingdom Pseudomonadati; phylum Pseudomonadota; class Alphaproteobacteria; order Hyphomicrobiales; family Rhizobiaceae; genus Ensifer; species Ensifer meliloti. The sequence goes on from NZ_JAGIOS010000001.1 coordinate 2,326,940, forward strand.
TCGTTCAAATGGTCGCGGACGATCTCGTCGAGCGCCCCGAAGGGCTCGTCCATCAAAAGGAGATCGGCATCGAAGGCCAGCGCCCGGGCAATCGACGCGCGCTGCTGCATGCCGCCGGACAGCTGCCAGGGATATTTCTTGCCGAAGCCCGAGAGGTTGACGAGTTCCAGCGTCCGCTCGATCCGCGCCTTCCGGTCCTCGCTGGAGTAACCCATGATCTCCAGCGGCAGCGCGATGTTCTTTTCGATCGTGCGCCAGGGATAAAGGGCGGCCGCCTGGAAGACATAGCCATAGGCGCGCCGCCGGCGGGCCTCCTCGGGCGTCATGCCGTTGACGGAAATGGTGCCGGCCGTCGCCTTTTCGAGATCGGCGATGACGCGCAGAAACGTCGTCTTGCCGCAGCCGGACGGGCCGATGAAGGACACGAAGTCGCCCTTGACCACGTCGAGATTCACGCCGGTAAGTGCATTGACCGGTCCGTCGCTGGTCTCGAACGTCAGGCCGAGGTTCCGGGCCGAGACCACGGAGGCGGGATTGGATGTCATGGACGGATTCTCATTATCGACTGCCTGTGTCAGACTGCTATCCGGACCCGCAACATGCAATGGCGGATTTGCCGGCGAGGTCGCCTGCTGTTGGTTTTTCAGCGTATTCTGGAGGACGGTCATGTCTCGATCACCCAATCCTGGCTGTCGCGTGGTCCGCCCGGGCGATGCCTTTGCCGGCAAGCAGGGGCTCGATTATTTCGAGGGTATTGCCACGGAAACGGTCGGCTCCACCGGCATCTGCATGCATCTCGTGACCATGCCGCCCGGTGCGCGCGCCAAGGCACATCTTCATGAGACCCACGAAACGGCGATCTACGTGCTCTCCGGCGAAGCGCACACCTGGTTCGGCGAGCGGCTCGAAGAACACGTGATCACCAGGGCGGGAGATATGCTCTACATTCCCCCCGGCGTGCCGCACCTCCCGGCGAACCTCTCGGACGCCCCTTGCACGGCGGTGATCGCCCGGACGGACCCGAAAGGAAACGAGAGCGTCTTGCTGCTGCCCGAGCTCGACGGGCTGGTGCCCTCCTGACTGCCCGGGTACGGTTTTTTCTCTAAAGGCACAGGGCTGCGGCATCTCGGATCAGACGCCGCTTGCGGGAATGCCGCTGCGCTGCACCGCCCGTGGCGCCGTCACTTCCTTCCAGGTGGAAAGCGCGGTGCTGACCGCCGGGAAGGGATCGCGCCGGACGAATTCGCCGTGGCCCTCCTGCGTCTTCACGGTTCCTTCCTCGATCGAAACCACGCCGCGCGTCAGCGTGAAGCGCGGCAGACCGGTGACCGTCTTTCCCTCGAAGACGTTGTAGTCGATCGCCGATTGCTGCGTCTTCGCAGAGATCGTCTTGGAGCGCTTCGGGTCCCAGACGACAAGGTCCGCATCGGCGCCGACGAGGATCGCCCCCTTCTTCGGATAGATGTTCAGGATCTTGGCGATGTTGGTGGAGGTTACCGCAACGAATTCGTTCATGGTGATGCGGCCGGTCGCAACACCATAGGTCCAGAGCATCGGCATGCGGTCTTCCAGCCCACCGGTGCCGTTCGGGATCCTGGTGAAATCGCCGACTCCGAAGCGCTTCTGCTCGGTCGTGAAGGCGCAATGGTCGGTCGCGACCACCTGGAGCGAACCGGAGGCAAGCCCCGCCCAGAGGCTGTCCTGGTGAAGTTTGTTGCGGAAGGGCGGCGACATCACCCGGCGGGCGGCGTGGTCCCAATCCTTGTCGAAATATTCGGTCTCATCGAGCGTCAGGTGCTGGATCAAGGGCTCGCCGAAGACGCGCATGCCCTTGGCGCGGGCGCGCCGGATCGCTTCATGCGCCTGTTCGCACGAAGTATGAACGATGTAGACGGGACAGCCGGCCATGTCGGCGATCATGATCGCGCGGTTGGCGGCCTCGCCCTCGACTTCTGCCGGACGCGAATAGGCATGTGCCTCCGGGCCGCTATTGCCTTCCGCCAGCAGCTTCGCCTGCAGTTGCGCCACCACGTCGCCGTTTTCGGCGTGGACCAGCGGCAGCGCGCCGAGCGCCGCACAGCGTTGGAAGGAGGAGAACATCTCGTCGTCGTCCACCATCAGCGCGCCCTTGTAGGCCATGAAGTGCTTGAAGGTGTTGATGCCCTTGTCCTTTACGATCGTCTCCATCTCGTTGAAGACCTGCTCGCCCCACCAGGTGATGGCCATGTGGAAGGAATAGTCGCAGTTGGCGCGCGTCGATTTGTTGTCCCACATGGTGAGCGCCTCGAGCAGCGACTGGCCGGGCGAGGGGAGTGCGAAATCGACGACCATGGTGGTGCCGCCGGCAAGAGCCGCGCGGGTCCCGCTTTCGAAATCGTCGGAGGAATAGGTGCCCATGAAGGGCATTTCGAGATGCGTATGCGGGTCGATGCCGCCCGGCATCACGTAGCAGCCGGTGGCGTCGAGCGTTTCGGCGCCGGAGAGATTCGGCCCGATTTCGACGATCCTGCCGCCTTCCACCTTTACATCGGCCTTGTAGGTCAGGTCGGCCGTGACGATGGTTCCACCCTTGATGACAGTGCTCATTGGTTCGTTCCCCTGGATGGTGCTTTCGGCGGCTCGGGCCGCCTACAGCGCCGCGCGTCTCAGACGCGCAAAGGACGCTGTAGCCTTTGAGTTGCTGCATGTTTTGTCCGTTGATCGGCTACGATCAAAGGAAACATGCAGTAGAAAAGGGCGGAACCACCGTCCCGCCCGCAAAACTCATTCCACGATTTCCGCCGTTTCGAGCACGGCGTGGAACAGGACGTCCGCACCGGCGGCCGCCCATTCCCTGGAGATATCCTCCGCCTCGTTATGGCTGAGCCCGCCGACGCAGGGGCACATGATCATCGTGGTCGGCGCGACCTTTGCGGCCCAGCAGGCATCGTGTCCGGCGCCGGAAACGAGATTCATGTGGCTGTAGCCGAGCTTCTCGGCGGCCCCGCGTACCGTCTCGACCAGCTTGGGGTCGAAGGTGACGGGGTCGAAATGCCCGACCGCCTCGATGGAACAGCCGACGCCGAGCCGCTCGCAGATTTTTGGCGCTTCGGCTTCGATCCGGGCGCGCATGCCGTCCAGTTTGGCCTGGTCGGGCGAGCGGATGTCGACGGTGAACACTACTTTGCCCGGCAGGACGTTGCGCGAATTGGGCGAAAAGAACATCTGGCCGACGCCGCCGACGGCGCCCGGCTGGTTTTCCATGGCGACGGTCTGGACCATTTCGAGGATGCGCGCCATGGCGAGGCCTGCATTGACGCGCATGTCCATCGGCGTCGAGCCGGTATGCGCTTCCCTGCCGGTCAGCGTGAACTCCAGCCACCGGAGGCCCTGACAGTGCGTGACGACGCCGATCTGCTTGTTCTCGGCCTCGAGGATAGGCCCCTGTTCGATGTGGTATTCGAAATAGGCGTGCATCTTGCGCGCGCCGACCTCTTCATCGCCGAGCCAGCCGATGCGCTTCAGTTCGTCGCCGAAGCTCTTTCCTTCGGGATCCTTGCGGGCATAGGCGTATTCGAGGGTATGGACCCCGGCAAATACGCCGGAGGCGAGCATGGCAGGCGCAAAACGCGCTCCTTCCTCGTTGGTCCAGTTGGTCACGACGATCGGGTGCTTCGTCTTGATGCCGAGGTCGTTCATCGTGCGTACGGCCTCGAGGCCGCTCAGGACGCCGAGGACCCCGTCGAACTTGCCGCCGGTCGGCTGTGTGTCGAGATGCGAGCCGATATGGACGGGCAGCGCATCCGGATCGGTACCGGGTCGCGTTAGGAACATGGTGCCCATCTTGTCGACGCCCATGGAGAGCCCCGCCTCTTCGCACCAGGACTGGAAAAGCCGGCGACCTTCGCCGTCCGCATCCGTCAAGGTCTGGCGGTTGTTGCCGCCGGCAACGCCGGGGCCGATCTTCGCCATTTCCATCAACGAATCCCATAGACGGTCGGCATTGACGCGCCTATTCTCGCCAGGTGCTGCCATGGCGTTCTCCTCTATTGTCGGCCAGTCCCTCCCCGGGATAGCCCTCATGTTCCCGTCGGCCAAATCGGGGCCTTGTTGTGATGCCCTTCGATCAGGCGTTGCCTTTGTCGGCAATCTGACTGATAATTTGACCGGTTGGTAAACATTACAACTTCCGTGGCGGCACTCAAGCCGGAAAAAGAAAAAAACAGGAGTTGTTGCTCAAAAAAACGGCGCGTCCGATTTTTGGGCAGCCCGCGCCGGACGTCATATGCCTGGGGGTATGGACAGGGGACGAGATGGTACTTCCGAGAGCGGCTAGAACCCAGAGGCGCACGCGCATTCAGGAGGAGAAGGAGGAGCAGATCCTCGAGGCGGCGCTGGAGGTGTTTTCCGCAAACGGCTTTCGCGGTTCGACGATCGATCAGATCGCTGACGTGGCGGGCATGTCGAAGCCGAACCTGCTCTATTATTTCCGCACCAAAGAGGCGATGCATCGCGCGCTGATAGACCGCGTTCTCGACACCTGGCTCGATCCGCTGCGCGCGTTCGATGCCGAGGGCAATCCGGTCGCCGAGATCCGCAGCTATATCCGCCGCAAGCTCGAAATGGCGCGCGACTTCCCGCGCGAAAGCCGGCTGTTCGCCAATGAGGTCCTGCAGGGCGCCCCGCGTATCGTGGACGAGCTCAAGGGTCCGCTGAAGCAACTGGTGGACGAAAAGGCCGAGGTCATCCGCAGCTGGGCCAAGGCGGGCAAGATCGCAAAATGCGACCCTTATCACCTGATCTTCGCCATCTGGTCGACGACGCAGCACTATGCCGATTTCGACGTTCAGGTGCGCGCCGTGCTCGGCCAGGAGAATGCCGGCGAGGGGCGCTTCGAGGACGCCGCACGCTTTCTAGAGCGGCTGTTCGTCGACGGGCTGCAGGTGCGGGAGTAGGGGCTTTTTTTGGCGAGAAGCTTTGCGGCGTGCCCCTCATCCGGCTGCCGCCACCTTCTCCCCGCAGGCGGGGAGAAGGGACAAGCGGCGCCAACTGAACCCCGCATTCACCGCCCGCCCGAGGGAGCGAGCGGGCGCGGCATATCCCTTCTCCCCGCCTGCGGGGAGAAGGTGGCGGCAGCCGGTTGAGGGGCAACCAACCCCGACCGAGCGGGGTTGAGCCGGTTGGGTTCCCGAGGGATCCCCTTCATGAGCAGTATCCGCCGCCCCGGCGCGCAAGAGATATGTGCATGCCGTAGGCTTTCGACGGGGAGAAGGGACTCGCGGCTCGCGTCTTGCGTCTTTCCGTCCCCTCTCTCCCGCGCGAGGGGAGAGGGTGAGGGGCAAATCGGGGCTGGTCAACCCTGCATCGGCAGCGAAAGCGAGAGCTGCGCCGCGTCACCGATGATCCAGGTTTCCAGAGTCGCCTTGCGGCCCCGCAGGCCGATTTCCAGCCGTCTGTGGCCTTCGAAGCTGAGGCCGGCGCGCTCGACCAGTTCGGCGGAAACGGCAAGCTCGACGTCGTGCTCCTTCGCGAGACCTTCCAGCCGGCTCGCCGTATTGATCGTGTCGCCGACGACCGTGAGCGAGGTTGCCTGGCCGTAGCCCATTTCGCCGATGATCGCCGGGCCCGCGTGGAGGCCGATGGCGAGCCTCAGTGGCTGCTCGAGTTCCCCTTCGAAGGTCTGGTTGAGCGCCCGGATTCCCTGCGACAACCGGGCGGCGGCCGAAAGTGCCTGGCGGCAGGCCTCCGGCAGAGGGGTCTTCAGTCCGAAGATCGCGAGCGCCCCGTCGCCGATGAACTTGTCGACGACGCCACCGGAACCTTCGACGGCTTCGCCGACGACTTCGAAATAGCGGTTGAGCAGAAAGACCGTGTCGTAGGGCAGCCGGTGCTCGGCGATGCGGGTGAAATCACGCAGGTCGCAGAAGAGCACGGCGACACGGCGCTCGCGTCCGCCGGCGTTCTGGCGGGCAAGCTGCGTCTTGATCCCGAGGCTGTCGGTGTCGAGGATGGGCACGACGCTCACATTGTGCACGGGGCGGAACTGGCAGGCGAGGCGTACGTTCTCGGGAGCGCCGATGCGGGTCAGCGTCGCGAGTTCTGCAGCTTCCGGCGGCGGCTGGCCTTCGAGCCCCTGCGTTATCCGCACGCGACAGGTGGAACAGCGCCCGCGCCCGCCGCAGACGGAAACATGAGGAATTCCGGCCGCCCGGCTGGCCTCCAGAACGCTGAAGCCGAGGCTGACGGCGGCGACCCGGCCGTCCGGATAACGAATACGAATACGGCCGCGCGCCGGCAGGGCGCGCAGAACGAGGGTGCCGCCGATCAGGCTTGCGAAGCCGCCATAGAATGCCAGCCTGATCTTATCGAGAAGGTTAGGGTCGACGCGAGGTGCCTGGCTGGAATAGGCCCTGTCGCCGTAACCGCCATGTTCCGCGTAGTCGCGCTCCAGTGAACGGGCGCCGTTGACGAAGCCGAGCAGTGCGAAGATCGGCACCAGCAGGGCGACGGTATAGAGCAGCGTTTCGTATTTCGGAAACCAGGCGCGCCCTCGCATCCAGAACCAGGCGCCAAGACAGGCGTGACCCCAGACGACGATGAGCGCAAGCGACTGACGAGAGGTGTTGAACGAGCTTGACCAGAGGGTGCGCAGGATCGCGGGGTAGTCTGGATAAACACCTGAAAGAAGCGGCTCCACGCGGGCGGCGACCACGTGAGGCACAAGCAGAAAGGGCAGACTCAGGCCGAAGATGATCTTCAGGGCTTCGCCGACAGGCATGCGGAACGTTTGCCGCCGGTAGAGACTGTCGAGCGCCATCAGGAAATGCAGCAGCAGCGCGCCGTAGAGGAGGGCCGTTCCGGGAATGCTCTGCCAAACCGAGGTGAATATCCGCCGGCCCGTTTCCATCGCATCGATCGAGACGAGCCCGAGCGCGTGATTCGAGAAGTGCAAGAGCACGAAAACGCCGAGTACGGCCCCTGAGATCAGGTGCATCTTCTTGCGCGTGCTGGCGGATAGGATCGTCAAACAAACTTGCCTGGGTCTGGCGGCCTTGGAGCGGCTCGCTTCGGTGTCCTCCTTATTTACCAGATCATCGGTGCCGGCAACTTACGTTTTCTAAACGAACTGTTTCGCTTTTCGGGTGTTGCGCGGAGTGCGTGTTCCCATGCCGTCCTACTCCATGATGCGCGGCAATCCAGCGGCGAGTTTGTCGATCACCACCCGCAGTTTCGGCAGCATGTGTTGCGTTCGCGGCCAGACTGCGTGGGCCTTGAAGATCAGACCCGGCCGGTCGGTGAGGACACGGACAAGTTCGCCTTTCTGCACGCGCTCGCGCACCAGCCAGCAAGGCAGCCAGGCAAGGCCGTGGCCGGCGGCAGCCGCATCGGCGATTGCGGCGAGATCGTCGAGCCTCAGCCGCGTTTGCGGCAGCACGATTTCCGCCGCCTTGCCGTCGGACGGAAAGGACCAGGATAGCGGCTCGCCTCCGCGGGCGTAGACGATGCCTTCATGTGCGGCGAGTTCGGCAACCGTCCTCGGCATGCCGTGCGCTTCGAGATAGGCAGGGGAGGCGCAGACGGTCATCCGCTGTTCCGCCACCGTGCGCATCATCAGGCCTGAGCCGTTACCGAGGGGGCTGTTGCGGATGGCCAGATCGAAGCCCTCGTCGAGAAGATCGATGACCCGGTCATTGAAGGAGAGATCGAACTCCAGACGGGGATGCGACCGCAACAGGTCGCGAAGCAGCGGCGCCACGCATTGGCGGCCGAAGAGGACCGGCATCGAGATGCGCAGGCGGCCGCGAATTTCCCGCCTCCCGGATTCGAGGAGGTCTTCGGCCGTTCTGATTTCGCCGAGCGCTTTTTGGCAGCTCTCGTAGAAGAGCTGCCCTTCTTCGGTGAGACTCTGCGTCCGTGTGGTGCGATGGAAGAGGCGCACGCCGAGCCGCCGTTCGAGCCGGGAGACCGTCTTGCCCACGGCCGAGCGCGAAAGATTGAGCCGGGCGGCGGCGGCGGAAAAGCCACCGGCATCGGCAACTTCCACGAAAACCGAAATGCCGTTGAAGCGCTCCATGAATTGCGTCCTCCGGGGAACCAATGATGGGAAATCATATCGCAACTGAAGAAGAATATTCAACAGTATGCTCGCCTTACCGCAACAGATGAAAAGGAACGAGCATGTCCAAATGGATGCAGGAATGGAGCACCGAGACGGTGGCCCCCCACGATCTCAAGCTTGCCGAACGGCCGGTGCCGGAGGCCGGCGAACACGATATAATCGTGCGCACGCTTGCCGTATCGCTCAACTACCGCGACAAACTGGTACTCGAGACCGGCATGGGGCTCGATCTCGCTTTTCCCTTCGTGCCGGCCTCGGATATGAGCGGAGTGGTCGAGGCCGTCGGCAAGAGCGTGACGCGTTTCCGGCCGGGCGATCGCGTGATCTCCACCTTCGCCCCCGGATGGCTTGACGGCTTACGACCCGGCACCGGCAGGACGCCTGCCTATGAGACGCTCGGCGGCGCGCATCCGGGCGTCCTGTCGGAATATGTGGTTCTCCCTGAGGGCTGGTTCGTCGCAGCGCCGAAGAGCCTCGACGCGGCGGAGGCGAGTACCTTGCCCTGTGCGGGGCTGACCGCCTGGTTCGCTCTTGTCGAGAAGGGTCATTTGCGGGCGGGCGACCGTGTCGTCGTGCAGGGTACCGGCGGCGTTGCGCTGTTCGGATTGCAGATCGCAAAGGCGACCGGAGCCGAGGTCATCGTGACCTCGAGCAGCCGCGAAAAGCTCGATCGGGCTTTCGCGCTCGGTGCCGATCACGGCATCAATCGCCTGGAGGAGGACTGGGTGGAGCGCGTCTATGCGCTGACCGGGGACCGTGGCGCCGACCACATTCTGGAGATCGCCGGCGGCGCCGGGCTCGGCCAGTCCCTGAAAGCGGTCGCGCCGGACGGGCGCATCTCGGTGATCGGCGTGCTCGAGGGCTTCGAGGTCTCAGGCCCGGTCGGGCCGCTTCTCCTGAAGTCTCCCGTCGTGCAGGGTATCAGCGTCGGTCACCGCAGAGCGCTCGAAGATCTGGTCGGGGCCGTCGACCGCCTTGGACTGAAGCCCGTCATCGACATGCGTTACAAGTTCACCGAGGTCCCCGAGGCCCTCGCACATCTTGACCGCGGCCCCTTCGGCAAGGTGGTGATAGAGTTTTGACGCGATAGGAACGCGGAAGGCCGCCGGCGATGCCGGCGGCCTTCCGGTCTGACTTGTACGTCCTTCACTCGGCGGCCTGGCGGGCCATCGGGTTGTTCGGATGGGTCGTCCAGTTGGCGTAGTTCGGGTCGACCGGTTTCCCGGTGCGCCGGTCGAGTGTGCCGGCCGCGAGCGGCTCCATGGTGATGCAGTTCTCCACCGGACAGACATTGACGCAGAGGTTGCAGCCGACGCATTCCTCCTCGATCACCTCGAAATGGCGCACGCCATTGACGAATTGGGTGATTGCCTGATGCGAAGTGTCCTCGCAGGCGATATGACAGCGGCCGCATTTGATGCAGGCGTCCTGATCGATCTTCGCCTTGGCGATATAGTTGAGGTTGAGATATTGCCAGTCGGTGACCTTCGGGACGGCTCGGCCGCTGATGTCGTCGAGCGTCCGATGGCCCTTGGCGTCCATCCAGTCGGAGAGGCCGGTGATCATCTCCTGGACGATCTTGAAGCCATAGGTCATTGCGGCAGTGCAGACCTGTACGTTGCCGGCGCCGAGCGCCATGAATTCGGCCGCATCCCGCCAGGTGGTCACGCCGCCGATGCCCGAAATCGGCAGGCCGTAGGTCTCCGGATCACGGGCGATCTCGGCCACCATGTTGAGCGCGATCGGCTTCACGGCCGGGCCGCAATAACCGCCATGGCTTCCGCGGCCGTCGATCGAGGGCTCCGGCGAGAAAGTGTCGAGGTTGACGCCGGTGATGGAGTTGATCGTGTTGATGAGCGACACCGCGTCGGTGCCGCCGGCCTTGGCAGCGCGGGCGGGCTTGCGGATGTCGGTGATGTTCGGCGTAAGCTTGGTGATGACAGGCATGCGCGTGTATTGCTTGCACCAGCGCACCACCATTTCGATGTATTCCGGCACCTGGCCTACCGCCGAGCCCATACCGCGCTCGGACATGCCGTGCGGACAGCCGAAATTGAGCTCGATGCCGTCGGCGCCGGTCTCCTCGACCAGCGGCAGGATCGCCTTCCAGGCGTTCTCCTCGCAAGGCACCATGATCGAGGCGATCAGGGCTCGATCCGGCCAGTTCATCTTCACCTGCTTCATTTCGCGCAGGTTCACATAGAGATCGCGGTCGGTAATGAGTTCGATATTGTTGAAACCCAGCAGCCGCCGGTCGGCGCCCCAGATCGCGCCGTAGCGCGGGCCGTTGACATTGACCACCGGCGGTCCTTCTTCCCCGAGCGTCTTCCAGACGACGCCGCCCCAGCCCGCCTTGAAGGCGCGCTCGACGTTGTAGGCCTTGTCCGTCGGCGGCGCCGAGGCGAGCCAGAACGGGTTCGGGGATTTGATGCCGACAAAATTGTTGCGAAGATCAGCCATTGTTCTCGTCCTCTCGATCCTGTTCTGCTTTTCAAGCAACGGCGCTCGCCAGCGGCTGAGCCACGGCGAAAGCCCGGTCGATCGATCCGGCGGCATCGCGTCCCATCGCGACGGCCGAAACGGTGAGGTCCTCGCCCCCGAGCACGCAGTCACCGCCGGCCCAGACCTTTTCCAGCGAGGTGCGTCCTTCCGAATCGACGACGATGCGTCCGCTTTCCATGCGAAGGGCGCCGAGGCCGGAGGCCTCGAAGGCCTGGCCGATGGCCTTGAAGATCTGGTCGGCGGCAATGATTCCGGTCTCGCCGGTCGTTGTCAGCTTCCCGTTTTCAAGCGTGGTGTAGTCGAGTTCGATGCCGGCGACCCGGCCATCCTTGACGGCGATGCGCTTCGGCTGCAGCCAGTGGCGGATGGTGACGCCCTTGGAAGCCGCAAGGTCCTGCTCGAATTCCGAGGCGTTCATGTGCTCCTTGCCGCGGCGATAGCAGATCGTCACTTCCTCGGCGCCGAGCAGCTTCGCCTGGACGGCGGCGTCGATCGCAGTCATGCCGCCGCCGAGCACCACGACGCGCCGGCCGACCGGAATGTCGGCCTTTGTCTTCGACTGGCGAAGTGCGGCGATGAAGTCGACGGCGTCCTCGACGCCTTCGGCATTCTCGCCTTCGATCCGCAGTGCATTGACACCTGCAAGACCGAGGCCGAGAAAGACGGCATCGAATTCTTCCGCCAGATCGGCAAGAGAGAAGTCGCGGCCGAGCGCCTTGCCGTGGCTGACCTCGATGCCGCCGACCGAAAGCACGTATTCCACCTCTCTCTGGGCGAAGTCGTCGACCGCCTTATAGGCGGCGATGCCGTATTCGTTGAGGCCGCCGGATTTTTCGCGCGCATCGTAGATCACCACGTCGTGGCCTTTCACGGCCAGCCGATGCGCGCAGGCGAGCCCCGCCGGCCCGGCGCCGACGACGGCGACCCTGCGGCCGGAACGAGCGGCGCGCGAATAGAACTGCTTGTTCTCCCGCATGGCGATGTCCGTCGCGTAGCGCTGCAGGCGGCCGATTTCGACCGGCCGCTCCTCGGCCGTGTTGCGTACGCAGGCCTCTTCGCAGAGCGTCTCGGTGGGACAGACGCGGGCGCACATGCCGCCCAGTATGTTCTGGTCGAAGATCGTCTTCGCCGAGCCGATCGGATTGCCCGTCGCGATCTGGCGAATGAAGAGCGGGATGTCGATGGAGGTCGGACAGGCGGTCATGCAGGGCGCGTCATGACAGAAATAACAGCGGTCGGCGGCGACCAGCGCCTCGTGCCTGTCGAGCGACGGATGAAGGTCGGAGAAATTGGCTTCGTACTCGGCAAGCGGCAGCCGCCCGCCGAGAATCCCAGATTGCGTCGTTCCCATTTTTGGCTCCCAATGTTTTCTCAGGATGAGGGAACGGTAACATGCTTTATTTTTTTATCAAACGGTAAAATTTCCTTCCAAACCGGCGTAAAAGCCTGGAAAACCGGACCTTGCCCGCGGCAAGGTGCGGCGCACATCTCCCCCCGTTTGACAGCGCATGGAAAATAGTGGCAGCAAATCAAGGGGAAGGGAGCAGTCGATGGCACGCAAGGCGGAAAGCAGCAACAGGCTGGACGACGCAGCCCGCGCAGGCTGGCTCTATTATGTCGCCGGCCGTACGCAGGACGAGATTGCGTCGGTGATGGGAATTTCCCGGCAATCGGCACAACGCCTCGTGTCGCTTGCCATGGCCGAGCGGCTGATCAAGGTGCGCCTGGACCATCCGATCGCCGCCTGCCTCGAAATGGCGGCGCGTCTCAAGGAGAAATACGATCTCAAGCATGTCGACGTCGTCCCGAGCGATCCAGGTTCCGACTCGACCACCGTGGGCATCGCCGAGGCCGGGGCGGCGGAAATCGAGCGCTGGCTGAAATCGGCCGAGCCCGTGGTGCTGGCGATCGGCACGGGCCGGACGCTGAAGGCGACCATCGACCAGCTGCCATCGATGGAATGCCCGCAGCACCGTATCGTTTCGCTCACCGGCAATATCCGGCTCGACGGGTCGGCCGCCTATTACAACGTCATCTTCAGCATGGCGGACACGATCAAGGCGCGGCATTTTCCCATGCCCTTGCCGGTTCTCGTCTCCTCGCCGGAAGAGCGGGAAGTCCTGCACAAGCAGAGCCTGGTGCAGATCGCCCTGGAACTCGGCGCCGAGGCGGACGCTGCCTTCGTGGGCGTCGGCGAACTTGGGCCCGACGCGCCGCTTTGCGAAGACGGGTTCCTGGCGCGCGATGAAATGGCACGGCTGATGGCGGCGGGCGCTGCCGGCGAAATCTGCGGTTGGATGTTCGACCACGAAGGCGTGCTCCTGCCCGACAGCATCAATGAGCGCGTCGCCTCGGTTCCGCTGCCGCCGCGTGACCGCGCGTCGGTTATCGGCATCGCCAAGGGCAGGCGCAAACACGAGGCGCTGCGCGCCGCACTCAAGGGCAGGATCATCAACGGTCTCGTCACCGATGAGGCTACGGCCGACTATCTGCTCCGGGTCTAGATCGCGCAGCCGGTCGCGGGACCGCGGCATCGACGCGCTTCTCCCGAAATCCCCGTAAAAAATGCGAAGCTAAAACATCTTCTTAGCCGCTCCCGCGCATCGCGGCGACAAATGCGGATTGACATTTCAGCTCAATCGGTGAGTAATTGCTCACGAGCAAGGCAAATGCTCAATTTCTTCTGGGAGGAAGTCGATGAATTTGAGAACTTTCCTGCTGGGCACGTGCTCGGCAGTTGCTCTGGCGGGTCTGGCCCAAGCGGAGACCCTGACCATTGCCACCGTGAACAACGGCGACATGATCCGGATGCAGAAGCTGACGGACGATTTCACGTCGAAAAATCCGGACATCCAGCTTGAGTGGGTCACTCTCGAGGAAAACGTGCTACGCCAGCGCGTCACGACCGACATCGCGACCAAGGGCGGTCAGTACGACATCATGACGATCGGCACCTATGAGGTGCCGATCTGGGCGAAGCAGGGCTGGCTCCTGCCGCTCGACGACCTCGGTCCCGAATACGACGTCGACGACCTTCTGCCGGCGATCCGCAGCGGCCTGACCATCGACGGCAAGCTCTATGCAGCACCGTTCTACGGCGAGAGCTCGATGGTCATGTACCGCAAGGACCTGTTCGAGAAGGCCGGGCTTACCATGCCCGATGCGCCGACCTGGGATTTCATCGCCGATGCGGCCCGCAAGATCACCGACAAGGGCAACGAGATCTACGGTATCTGCCTGCGCGGCAAGGCCGGCTGGGGCGAGAACATGGCTTTCCTGACGGCCACCGCAAACGCCTTCGGCGCCCGCTGGTTCGACGAGAACTGGAAGCCGCAGTTCGATCAGCCGGAATGGAAGAACGCACTCGACTTCTACGTCAAGCTGATGAATGACGCAGGCCCGCCCGGCGCCTCGTCCAACGGCTTCAACGAGAACCTGTCGCTGTTCCAGACCGGCAAGTGCGGCATGTGGATCGACGCGACCGTCGCCGCCTCCTTCGTGACCAATCCGAAGGAGTCGACCGTCGCCGACAAGGTCGGTTTCGCGCTCGCTCCAGACACCGGCCTCGGCAAGCGCGGCAACTGGCTCTGGGCCTGGAACCTCGCCATTCCGGCAGGATCGCAGAAGGCCGAGTCGGCGCAGAAGTTCATCGCCTGGGCGACGGGCAAGGATTATCTGAAGCTCGTTGCCGAGAAGGAAGGCTGGGCGAACGTTCCTCCCGGTACCCGCACCTCGCTCTATGAGAATCCGGAGTACCAGAAGGCGGCGCCCTTCGCGAAGATGACCCTGGACTCGATCAATGCCGCCGACCCCAAGAACCCGGCGGTGAAGCCGGTGCCCTATGTCGGCGTCCAGTTCGTGGCGATCCCGGAATTCCAGGGCCTCGGCACGGCGGTCGGGCAGGTGTTCTCGGCGGCCCTGGCCGGTCAGATGAGCGTGGATCAGGCGCTTGCCAGCGCGCAGCAGCTGTCGACCCGCGAAATGACCAAGGCCGGCTACATCAAGTGAGCTCCCAAGGAGCCGGAGCGTCTGCTGGAAACAGTGAACGCTCCGGCTACCTCCAGAGCGGGACGGGGAAAGGGGCAAACCCGCCTTCGATCCGCGTTCCGCTCTGACTTTTCCAATTCATGGCGCGCGTTCGGATGGCGATACGCTTGCCGTTTTGAAGAACCGCGTCGACTTCACACGGGGGACGCCATGGCGACCTTGCACACCCGCTCCGCCGCGCGACTGATGATCGCGCCCTCGGTGCTCCTGCTCCTGGCCTGGATGATCGTGCCGCTGGCCATGACGATCTATTTCTCGCTGCTGCGCTACAACCTGCTGATGCCGGGAATGGAGGAGTTCGCGGGGCTTACGAATTACACCTATTTCCTCACCGACCCGGCCTTCTTCCAGGCGATATTCAACACGCTCGCCATCGTTCTCGGCGTGCTCTTCATCACCGTGGTCGGCGGCATCGGGCTGGCGCTTCTTCTCGACCAGCCGATGTTCGGGCAGGGGATCGTGCGCATCCTGGTGATCGCGCCCTTCCTCATCATGCCGACTGTGGCGGCGCTGGTGTGGAAGAACATGTTCATGAATCCCGTGAACGGGCTTTTCGCCTGGCTTGCCAAGCTTCTCGGATTGCAGCCCTTCGATTTTCTTGCCAATGCGCCGCTTCTCTCGATCATTCTGATCGTCGCCTGGCAATGGCTGCCTTTCGCCACGCTCATCCTGCTGACGGCGCTGCAGTCGCTCGACGAGGAGCAGAAGGAAGCCGCACAGATGGACGGCGCAGGCGCGGTAAGCCGCTTCATCTATCTCGTCCTGCCGCATCTCTCACGGGCGATCACGGTGGTCATCCTGATCCAGACGATCTTCCTGCTGTCGGTCTTCGCCGAGATCCTCGTCACCACCAATGGCGGTCCGGGTACGCAGAGCACGAATCTCACATTCCTCGTCTACGCCCAAGCCCTTCTGCAGTTCGATGTGGGCGGCGCCTCGGCGGGCGGAATCATCGCGGTCATCCTCGCCAACATCGTCGCATTCTTCCTGATGCGCATGATCGGCAAGACGCTGGAGGCTTGAGACCCATGGCACGCAACGTCTCTACCGGGCGCAAGCTCATCACGACCGTGGTGGCCTGGACGATCGGAATCCTGATCTTCTTTCCGATCCTCTGGACCTTCCTGACGAGCTTCAAGACGGAAGCCCAGGCGATCGCCTCTCCGCCGGTCTTCCTCTTCTTCGACTGGACCACCGAGAACTATTCCGAGGTGCAGAGCCGGTCGGATTACCTGAAGCACTTCATGAATTCGGTGGTCGTTTCCTTCGGCTCGACCCTGCTCGGCCTGTTGATCGCGATCCCGTCGGCCTGGGCGATGGCGTTCTCGCCGACGAAGCGCACCAAGGATGTGCTGATGTGGATGCTCTCCACCAAGATGATGCCGCCGGTCGGCGTGCTGGTGCCGATGTATCTGATATTCCGCAACTGGGGACTGCTCGACACGCGCACAGGGCTCGTGATCGTACTGACGCTGATCAACCTGCCGATCATCATCTGGATGCTCTACACCTATTTCAAGGAAATCCCCGGCGAGATCCTCGAAGCGGCGCGCATGGACGGCGCCTCGCTCACCAAGGAGATCATCTATGTGCTGACGCCGATGGCGATCCCCGGCATCGCCTCGACGCTGCTGCTCAACATCATCCTTGCCTGGAACGAAGCGTTCTGGACCTTGAATCTGAGCGCCGCGAAAGCCGCGCCGCTCACCGCGTTCATCGCCTCATATTCGAGCCCGGAGGGTCTCTTCTACGCCAAGCTGTCTGCGGCCTCCACGATGGCGATCGCACCCATCCTCATTCTCGGCTGGTTCTCGCAAAAACAGCTCGTGCGCGGCCTCACTTTCGGCGCAGTCAAATAAGGCCGACGCGGTTCAAATAAGGGTAAGACCATGGGAAGCATCACTCTCAAGAACGTATCGAAGGTCTTCGGCGCCCACGCCGTCATCCCCTCGATAGACCTCGATATCACCGACGGCGAGTTTGTCGTCTTCGTCGGCCCCTCGGGCTGCGGCAAGTCCACGCTTCTGAGGCTGATCGCCGGACTGGAGGACGTCAGCGATGGCGAGATCGTCATCGACGGCCGGAACGCCACCGAGCTGCCGCCGGCAAGGCGCGGGCTTTCGATGGTGTTCCAGTCCTACGCGCTCTATCCGCATATGAGCGTGCGCTCCAACATCGCCTTTCCGCTGAAGATGGCGGGTGAGGACAAGGCCTCGATCGACAAGAAGGTCGAGGACGCGGCGCGCGTCCTGAACCTCACCGACTATCTCGACCGCAAGCCCCGCCAGCTTTCCGGCGGCCAGCGCCAGCGCGTCGCGATCGGCCGGGCGATCGTTCGCCAGCCGGAAGCCTTCCTTTTCGACGAGCCGCTGTCTAACCTCGACGCCGCGCTGCGGGTCAACATGCGACTGGAGATCAGCCAGCTTCACCAGCAACTGAAGACGACGATGGTCTACGTGACGCACGACCAGGTGGAGGCCATGACCATGGCCGACAAGATCGTCGTGCTCAACCGCGGCGCATCGAGCAGGTGGGCTCGCCCCTCGACCTCTACCGCAGGCCGGACAATCTCTTCGTCGCCGGTTTCATCGGGTCGCCGAAGATGAATTTCGTCACCGGTGCGCCGGCCGCGGCCCATCAGGCCCACACGATCGGCATCCGCCCGGAGCATATTGCCCTTTCGAAGGATCAGGGCACATGGCGGGGCACGGTGGGAGTGGCCGAGCATCTCGGCTCGGACACCTTCCTGCACGTGAACGCCGACGGCATCGGTACTTTGACGGCGCGCGTCGGCGGCGACTTCGCGGTGACCCATGGCGATCAGGTCTACCTGACGCCCGATGCTGAGCGCCTCCACAGGTTCGATGAAAAGGGACTGGCAATTCGATGAAACGTCTTGAAGGAAAGAGCGCGCTGATCACCGGATCGGCGCGGGGTATCGGCCGCGCTTTTGCCGAAGCCTACGTCCGCGAGGGCGCCACGGTCGCCATCGCCGACATCGATATCGAGCGGGCGAGACAGGCGGCGGCGGAGATCGGGCCTGCGGCCTATGCGGTCCAAATGGATGTGACCCGGCAGGACTCCATCGACGCCGCGATCGCCGCGACTGTCGAACATGCCGGCGGGCTAGACATCCTCGTCAACAATGCCGCGCTCTTCGACCTCGCGCCGATCGTCGAGATCACCCGCGAGAGCTACGAAAAACTGTTCGCGATCAATGTCGCCGGCACGCTCTTCACGTTGCAGGCGGCCGCCAGGCAGATGATCGCGCAGGGCAGGGGCGGCAAGATCATCAACATGGCGAGCCAGGCGGGCAGGCGCGGGGAAGCTCTGGTGGCGATCTATTGCGCCACGAAGGCTGCAGTCATCAGCCTCACCCAGTCGGCCGGTCTCGATCTCATCAAGCACCGCATCAACGTCAACGCCATCGCTCCCGGCGTCGTCGACGGTGAGCACTGGGACGGCGTCGACGCGCTTTTCGCCAGATACGAGAACCGTCCGCGCGGCGAGAAGAAGCGTTTGGTGGGCGAGGCCGTTCCCTTCGGGCGCATGGGTACCGCAGAGGACCTGACCGGCATGGCGATCTTCCTCGCCTCGGCGGAAAGCGACTACATCGTCTCGCAGACCTATAACGTCGATGGCGGCAACTGGATGAGCTGAGGCTCGTTCGCGAAAGGATTGAAAGGATGGCGACCAAATTCTCCCTTGCCACGCTCGACGCGGTCAAAGCCACGGCCGGCGTCCCGAACTACGGCCGGCATGACCTTCGGGCCGGCATCGTGCACTTCGGCGTCGGCAATTTCCACCGCGCGCATCAGGCGGTCTATCTCGATGACCTTTTCAACCTGGGACGCGATCGCGATTGGGCGATCATCGGCGCGGGTGTCCTGCCATCGGACAAGGTCATGCGCGACAAGCTCGAAGCGCAGGATTTCCTGACGACGGTGGTCGAGCAGGACAACAACCGCACGGGCGCGCATGTCACCGGCGCCATGATCGCCTACCTCGAGCCCGGCGACACGCCCGCGATCGTGGCGCAGCTCGCGAGCCCGCTCATCCGCATCGTCTCCCTGACGATCACCGAAGGCGGCTATTTCATCGATCCGGCATCCGGCGTCTTCGACCCGGCGCATCCGGCGATCGTCGAGGATGCGCGCGATCCGGCGGCTCCAAAAACCGTCTTCGGCCTCATCCTGGCAGGGCTCGCCGAACGCCGCGCCAAGGGTATTCCGCCGTTCACGATCATGTCCTGCGACAATATTCCTGGAAACGGGGAGGTCACCCACGCTGCCGTTTCCGGTCTGGCGCGCCTTTCCGATCCAGGCTTTGCGGACTGGATCGATGCCAATGTCGCCTTTCCGAACGGCATGGTCGATCGCATCACGCCGGCGACCGGTGCCCGCGAGATCGGCATCGTCGCCTCGCAATACGGAATCGACGATGCCTGGCCGGTCTTTTGCGAGGAATTCAAGCAATGGGTGCTGGAAGACCGCTTCCCGCAAGGCCGCCCGGCGCTGGAAGAGGTGGGCGTTCAGTTCGTGCCCGACGTGGCGCCGTACGAGCACATGAAGATCCGTATCCTCAACGGCGGCCATGCGGCGATCGCCTATCCGGCGGCACTGCTCGACATCCATTTCGTTCATGAGGCGATGGAGGAGCCGTTGATCCGCGCCTTCCTGTCAAAGCTGGAGCACGACGAGATCATCCCGGTGATACCGCCCGTTCCGGACACGGATCTGAAGGATTATTACAAGCTCATCGAGACGCGTTTCTCCAATCCGAAGATCGGCGACACGGTCGCGCGGCTGGCGCAGGACGGCTCCAACCGACAGCCGAAATTCATCCTGCCGTCGACGGCCGACCGCCTGCGCCGCGGCGAAGACGTCGTCGGGTTGTCGCTCGTTTCGGCGCTGTGGTGCCGCTATTTCGCCGGCAAGTCGGACAGCGGCAAGGAGATCGTTTTCAACGACGCCAACGCCGACCGGCTGCATGCCGCCGCGGTTGCAGCGAAGGACGATCCAATGGCGTTCCTTGCGCTTTCCGACATCTTCGGCGATGTCGCGCAATCCGATCTCTTCCGCCGCCGTTTCGCTCACGCGTTGAAAGTGCTTTGGGAAAAGGGTACGCGTGCCACGCTCCAGCTTTATCTGGACGGAAACCTCGGGGAATGACGATGGTGGGGCACGCCTCCAGGCTGGTGATTTTCGATTGTGACGGCGTATTGGTGGACAGCGAACCGATTTCGCTCGGGGTCCTCGTCGACGCGCTCGCGGCTGCCGGCGTTTCGATGACGGCGGAGGAGGCGAGCGAGCGCTTCCTCGGCCGCAGCTTGAAGACCATGTCGACGATCCTGCACGAAGAACACGGACTTGCGACCGACGAGGTATTTCTCGAAGGCATGCGGACCCGGCTCTATGCACGGTTTCGCGAGGAACTGAGGCCGATCGCCCGCATACGCGAGGCGGTGGAAGGCCTGGGCACCGCCCATTGCGTGGCTTCGTCGAGCCAGCCGGAGCGCATCCGCCTCTCGCTGACCGTGACGGGGCTCATCGATCTCTTCGAGCCGAACATCTTCAGCGCCAGCATGGTGGCGCGCGGCAAGCCGGCGCCCGACCTTTTCCTGCATGCAAGCGCGGAGATGGGCTATCACCCGTCCGATTGCATCGTCATCGAGGACAGCCCGGCCGGCATCGAGGCGGCAAAGTCCGCCGGCATGCGCGTCTTCGCCTTCGCGGGGGGCAGCCACGCACGAAACGACCGCCACCGGCGGACGCTCGCCAGCCTCGAACCCGACGTGCTGTTTGACGACATGGGCGAATTGATACAGTTTGTCCGGCAATAGGGAGAGCAGGACGGGGCGGTTTTGCGGCCGCGTCGTCCCGCTCGGCGAAAATCCATCATTTTTCGGGACGGGGGCATCCATTGATGCGCAATTATGTCGTGGCGGTCGATATCGGAACCGGCAGCGCCCGCGCCGGCGTCTTCGATCGGCGAGGTAAGCTCCTGGCGCGGGCCGATCGGACGATTGCAATGAACCGTCCGGAGGAAAACCACGCCGAGCACGATTCAGAGGACATCTGGGCTGCGGTCTGCGGTGCCGTCAGATCGGCGCGCGAGAAGGCCGCTGTGCCGGCCGAGAGCATCGCGGCGATCGGCTTCGACGCCACCTGTTCGCTCGTCGTGCGCGATCGCGACGGCGCGCCGCTTTCGGTCAACCGTCAGGGGGAGGCACGCTGGGACACCATCGTCTGGCTAGACCACCGGGCGTTGGCGGAAGCCGATTTCTGTACGGCGACCAAGCATCCCGTTCTCGATCATTCCGGACGGGTGATGTCGCCCGAAATGGAAATGCCGAAGCTGATGTGGCTGAAGCGCAACCTTCCGCAGCAATGGGAACGGGCGGGGTATTTCTTCGACCTCGCGGACTACATGTCCTGGCGGTCGACCGGAAGTACGGCCCGCTCGCGCTGTACGCTGACGGCAAAATGGAACTATCTCGCCCACGAGAGACGCGGCTGGCAGCAGGATTACCTGGAGCAGATCGGTCTTGAGGACCTCCTCGAACGTGGTGGATTGCCCGAAGAGACGCTGCCGGTGGAGCGCGCCGTCGGTCGCCTGAGCGCGAGCGCGGCGGAGGAGCTCGGGCTCGACACCGGATGCCAGGTCGCGCCGGGGCTGATCGATGCCTATGCCGGGGCGCTCGGCGTGCTCGGCGGCTTCGCGGACGCGCCGGCGAAGCTGGAGCGCCAGCTGGCACTGATCGGCGGAACTTCGAGCTGCATCGTCGCCTTTTCCAAGGACATGAAGCCGGGTTTCGGCATGTGGGGGCCCTATTTCGAGGCGGTCTTGCCCGGGCTCTGGCTCATCGAAGGCGGTCAGTCGGCGACCGGAGCGCTGCTCGATCATATCGTGCGGCTGCACGGAGGCGGACTACCGCCGACGACCGAAACGCATGCGAAGATCATCGAGCGCGTGCAGGAAATGCGCGCGGTTCATGGCGCCGACTTTGCCCAGCGCCTTCACGTGCTCCCGGATTTCCACGGCAACCGGTCGCCGCTTGCCGATCCGCATGCACTCGGCGTCATCAGCGGGCTGCCGCTCGACTCCTCCTTCGATGCGCTGTGCCGGCTCTATTGGCGGACCTGCGTCGCGATCGCGCTCGGGATTCGCCACATCCTCGAGATGATGAAAGAAGCGGGCTACGAACTCGACACGCTGCACGTGACCGGCGGGCATGTGCGCAACCCCCTGCTGATGGAGCTTTATTGCGACGTCACCGGCTGCCGGGTCGTCGCACCCCAGGCGCCCGACGCCGTTCTCCTCGGCACGGCAATGACGGCGGCCGTCGCCGGCGAGCTCTATCCGGACCTTGCCAGCGCCGGACCGGCGATGTCGTCGGCTGGAACGGAACGGCTCCCCGACCCGGCGCTGCGCCGCATCTACGACCGGGATTATCGGCGCTTCCTCGCGCTCTATCGCCATCGCGAAGAACTGGAGGCGATGGAGTGAACTGAGATGCGGGAAGGTGCAGATTTTCATCTGCAGATCTTGACGATTATCCGCGGAACCTTTTTTCGCCTCGTGCATTATGGCGATAACCGGACGGTGACGCACATCGCCCCCAATGTGACGTCGGAGGCATACCGCCGGTTGCCAACTCACATCCCCCCTCAGTGAGTTGCCAAAGCTCAGCCAGTGCCCTTCCCTCGGCACTGGCTGTTTTGCTTCGGGGTATGATCGCCGAGCGTGTTTGGGTTGTTGACGGTGGTTACCATCGAACCTCATTCCTGTGACAAGCACAGGGATGAGGGTGAAAGCGACAGGTGCAGGGTATAGGGGAAGCTTGCGAGGCGATCCAGGGCCGATCGGCTCTGGATCGCGCGCTTCGAATTCAGGCGGCTGCCTTTGTCGTCTCGTTGAAGAACAGCGCCTGGCTGATCAGGGCCTTCACCATTTCCGGATTGAAAGGCTTGGTGACGAGGAACGTGGGCTCGGGACGTTCACCTGTCAGGAGACGCTCCGGGAAGGCGGTGATGAAAATCACCGGAACGGCGGCCGTCTTCAGGATTTCGTTGACGGCATCGATTCCCGAGCTGCCGTCCGCGAGCTGAATGTCTGCGAGCACCATGTTCGGCTTCGTCGTCTCGTAGAGGGCGATCGCTTCGTCCTTGGTGCGTGCGATCCCGGTCACGCTGTGGCCGAGGCTTTCGACCATTTGCTCGATGTCGATCGCGATCAGCGGCTCGTCCTCGATGATCATGATCTCGGTTGCAACCTGACGGGAAATTTCCTGGGATGCGCGGTCGAGAAGTGCGGCCAGCTTGGCGGCGTCTACATCGAGTACTTCGGCGGCTTCCTGTGGCGTGAACGCTTCGACCGATACGAGCAGGAACGCCTGGCGTGCGAGCGGCGAGACCGCCGCGAGGTTGACGGATGCGCGCTGTTCCCAGGCAAAGGGCGATACCGGCTCCGGCACGAGGACGGAAGACGAGCCGAACATGGATGTGAAGAGACGGAACAACGCTACCCTGTCGCTGCTTGCTTCCGGAAAGATCGACGTGTCCGCGATAAGTGCCTCGAGCACGGCCGCGACATAGGCATCTCCAGAGGTCTGCGACCCGGTCAGGGCACGTGAATAGCGGCGCAGATAAGGAAGAAATGGAGCAATACGGGTGGACAATGTCATTCAGGGACTCCCTCGATCCATGGCGAAATATCGTTGCGGAAACGTTTCTCCGAAAAAATGGTTCCGCTTCGGAACATTTCATTTTTCCGAGGCGTTATGGTGCAGGCGAACTTTCAAGGGCGAAATTGCAACAATGAGATATACGACAGGGGCAGGGCGGATGATCGGTAAAAGTCCGTCCTCCGACGATCCGAATGCGCAGATTGCGGTGAAGCTGAAGGCCCTCTACCAGTCGGTGCAGGAGGAAGCGATACCGGCACGCTTTCTCGATCTACTGGAAAAGCTGGAAGCTGCGGAACAGCAATCGGCTCTGCAGGGCAAGGAGTAAGCGCCGGATGTCATCCGAAAACCAAGAGTTCAAGCGTGAGATGCTTGCCGCGCTGCCGAGCCTGCGCGCCTTTGCGATGTCGCTGATCGGGCGGCACGACCGGGCGGACGATCTCGTGCAGGACACGATCATGAAGGCCTGGGCCAAGCAGGATCATTTCGAGATCGGTACCAACATGAAGGCCTGGCTTTTCACGATCCTGCGCAACGAGCTTTACAGTCAGATGCGCAAGCGTGGGCGCGAGGTGCAGGACAGCGACGGCCACTTGACGGAAACGCTTGCACATCACCCGGAACAATACGGCTCGCTCGATCTGCAGGATTTCCGCCGGGCGCTCGAACAGTTGCCGCCCGATCAACGCGAAGCGATCATCCTTGTGGGGGCCTCGGGCTTCTCCTACGAGGAGGCCGCCACGATCTGCGGTTGTGCGCTCGGAACGATCAAGAGCCGCGTCAACAGGGCGCGTCAGCGGCTGCAGGAAATTCTACAGGTCAGGGGAGAAAACGACTACGGGCCTGACGAGACCTCCGCACCCATCACCTCGCGTGCCTTCGTTTCGTGATTCGATCCTGCAGCGCGGTCGTATCGGACGCGCAAGGGCCGCGGTAGCACCTCGATTTGTTGCATGTCCTTGAATCGGTAACGATTCAAGGACATATGCAGTAGAGCGGTGCCGGATAGCGGTGGCTCGGGAGCGGAAGCGGGCATTCCGAGGGCTGCGTTCGATCGACGGAGCGCGGTCGCCATATTGCTCCAATTTGCTGTATGTTTTCATCCTTGGATCGGCTCCGGTCGAAGGAAACATTCAGCGGAGCCGAATTTCAGGTGCCTGCGCGAGTTTGGAGTTCAGGCCGGATGCGTGAAAAGACAGAGGCGATGCTTCCAGCGGTAGCGCAGGTGCTCGACGCGCCGGAGCGGCTCGGTGTCCTTCAGGCTGCCGTGCCGGACATGTCGGTCCCCGACGAGGATTTCGACGGGCTGGCGCGGCTTGCCGCGAGCCTTTTCGACGCGCCTATCGCTCTCGTCAGCCTGGTCGATCGCGAATGGCAATGGTTCAAGGCATGCATCGGAACGACGGAAACGCGGTCGCACGTTCGCGAGTCCTTCTGCGTTCATACGATTGCGGCAGGCGATGGCGGCCCCTTCCTCGTGCTTGATGCCTCCCGCCATCCGGCGTTCCGCCACCGCCGGGCGGTCGGCAGTCCGCCATTCGTGCGCTTTTATGCGGGCGCGCCGATTGTTCTGGACGGTCAGGCGATAGGAACCGTCGCGGTTCTCGATGTCGAGCCCCGGTCCGAGGTCTCGGCCAAACGGCAAAGCGAGCTGCAGCGCATCGCAGGTGTCGCCGCCTCGCTGTTCAAGCTGAAGGACGAGGCGCGCCGCCGTGCGCTCAAGGAGGCCGCGCTTTCCCGCGAGGAGCAGCGGCTCGCCATGGCGCTCGACGCGGCCAATGTCGGCAGCTGGCTCTGGGACATTCGCGCGGGTACGGTCTCCGGCAATGGCGCGATGATGCGCATGTTCGGCCTTCCGCCGGAGCGCACCGTCGGCGCCAAGGCGATCTTCTCCGCCATTCATCCCGAGGATCGCATCCCGACCTTCTCGAAGCTCCGTCAGGCGATGGCTGCCAACGAGGAATATGACGGCATGTTTCGCATCGGCACGAACGGGCGATGGCTTCTCGGCCGCGGCCGCGTGCACGACCGGGACAGCAAGGGCGCGCCCCTGAGCTTTCTCGGCATGACGATCGACGTCTCGGACCAGCAGGCGTCGGTAAACCGTACGCGGCTGTTGCTGAAGGAGCTCAACCACCGGGTCAAGAACACGCTTGCAATGCTCCAGTCGCTCGCCCGCCAGACGCTCCGGCAAACGAGTGACCCGGCCGAGTTCATGACCGCCTTTGCCGGCCGGCTTCAGGCGATTTCCGAGGCGCACGGGCTCCTTTCCGACTACGAATGGGGCACGATCCACCTTTCGGAACTAATTTCGAAACAGTTGCTGCCCTATGTCAGCGACTATTCCCAACAGGTCGAGCTGCACAAGGACGAGATCCTGCTGGGTCCCGACCAGGCCGTCGGGCTTGGACTGGTGCTGCACGAATTGGCGACGAACGCCGTAAAATACGGCGCGCTCTCGGTGCCGACGGGGAAGATCGTGCTGACCGCGCGCCGCGTGGTCGAGGACGGCGAGTCCGTGCTGCATCTGACCTGGACCGAAGTGGGCGGACCGCCCATTCGCGAGCCGCGTCGCCGCGGTTTCGGCTCGATCCTGATCGAGCGCAGCCTGGACAAGATCATCGGGAGCTCGGTGAAAGTCGAATATCTGCCTGCGGGGGTCACGGCGTTGATCCGGCTGCCGCTTTGATGATTTGCCCCTCATCCGCCTGCCGGCACCTTCTCCCCGCAAGCGGGGCGAAGGGGACTCGCGGCACGGTTCGCCCCTCGGTTATCAAGGAGGATGGTGAGCCCGAGGCTTGTCCCTTCTCCCCGCTTGCGGGGAGAAGGTCGCGGCAGCGGGATGAGGGGCCACCTATCGATCGTCGCTGCGCTTGCGGCCCCGGCTCAGTCCGAGCAGCGCGGCAACGGCAATCCCGGTCGCCGCGCCCAGCAGCGGCTGCTTGCGCAGGATGCTTGTCACTGCGACGAGCGCAAGATTCGTCCGCATCGCCGAACGGCGCCGGCGTTCGTCGGCAAGCCGGCGGTCGCGGGCGTTCAGCCCGGCCATGACGCCGATGACGACCAGGGCGGTCACCACCAGGGCGGCGGTTACCGTCAGCGCTGCGGCGACCGGCGAATAGCGCGCCGAGAGAAGCAGGGCGATTGCGATCAGGGCGAAGACGTAGGCGCTGCCGAGAAGCACGGCGATGATGGCCCAGAGGACCGCATTGCGCTTATAGCGCGACGCCGCAGCGGCGGCGTCGAATGCAAGCAGGGCCGACAGGACAGTCCCGAGTGTCCCCATAAGGTAGCTCCCCTTCATACTCGGTCAACGCGACGCCTGACAGGGCCTCATCGGCGCAGCAAAGCGGCTGCGATGAGGCCGATTACGGCTGCGGTGCCGAGCGTCGCAAGAGGATGCTCGCGTATCGTCCGACGGACCTCCCTTTCCGTATCCGCATAGCGGCCGCGCAAGTCGGAAAGCATCTGCTCGCCGCTCTCCATCAGGGCGTGCAGGTCGGTTTCGGCCTGGTCACGGGCGCCGCGCGCCTTGGCCTTTGCGTCACGCGAAGCCGCAGCGCCGCGGTCGGCAATCAGCGCCATGAGCTGCGCGATGTCTTCGCGTATTTCGTTCAGCTGATCCTCTACCGACGGGTCGATCGCGCTGCCGTTGCGCTTGCGGCTGCCCGAGCCTGAGAACATGCCTGTCGCCATTGTCTTCTCCCTCGCTGCTGTGCCGGCGCGAAACGGCCGGCATGTGATCGGTTCATGCGAATTGGCCGGCGAAGGCACACTCCCCGGCTCTTTTGTGCGCCCGATAGGACACGCGGCGGCGCGATGTACACGCCGGCATTGTAGATCAACGCATGAGGGAGGAATTTGTTTCGGTAAATCCTGACGTTGCCGCGGTGAGCCCAGCTTTACATCGTGGCGGACTGCGGCAATACGAACGGGATATCGTGTGCCGGAGCGACGCTCACCCGCATTCGGCAGCCGAAGACCGCTTCCATGGTCTCGTCGGTCAGCACGTCTTTCGGTGCTCCACGCGCCCGGATGCGGCCGGCTTTCATCATCACGATCTGATCGGCAAACATCGATGTAAGGTTGAGATCGTGCATGACCGCGACGACACCGCCGCCGTCGGCGCAGAATTGGCGCGCAAGCCGCATGATCGTGAGCTGGTGGCGGATGTCGAGGCTCGATACCGGCTCATCGAGCAGGAGATAGCGTGGTTCACCGGCCGCGACCGGGGCCGAGATCTGGCAGAGGACGCGCGCGAGCTGGACCCGCTGCTGTTCGCCGCCCGATAGCTCCTGGTAGAAGCGCCCCGAAAATCCGGCAAGATCGACGGCTTCGAGCGCCTGGTCGGCAATCCGGCCGTGGGCGGAAGCCTCGCCGCCGTTGGCCATGAGGCCGAGGCGCACGATCTCCCGAACGGTGAACGGAAAGGAAATGACGGTCGACTGCGGCAGCACGCCGCGCTTGAGCGCAAGCTCCCACGGTTTCAGGCTTGCGATGTCGCGACCGTTGATGGTGACCTTGCCGGCCGAAGGCGTGAGCTCGCCCGAGATCGCTTTCAAGGTCGTGGTCTTTCCCGATCCGTTCGGGCCGACGATTGCAGTCATTGCACCGGGGGCGGCATCGAGGGAGATGCCGTGCAGCACCTGTCTTCCGGCGAGGCGGACGGAAATATCGGATGCTCTGATCATGGCCGCAATCAAAGTCCCATGTTCGACCGGCCCCTGAGCAGCACCCAGAGAAAGAAGGGCGCACCCACGAAGGCGGTGATGATGCCGATCGGCAGTTCGGCCGGCGACACGATCGTGCGGGCGAGCATGTCGGCGAAGATCAGCAGCGTGCCGCCAAGCAGGGCTGAGGCCGGCAGCAGGTAGCGATGATCCGGGCCGATGACCAGCCGCAGGAGATGCGGAACGACGATGCCGACGAAGCCGATGCCGCCGCTGACGGCCACCGACGCGCCGGTGGCGCCGGCGACGCTGAAGACGGCAATGTTTTTCAACCGCTGGACCGGGACGCCCATGTGATAGGCAGCGGCTTCGCCGAGCGTGATGGCGTTGAGCCCGCGCGCCAGGAAAGGGACGACTGCAAGAGACACCAGGATGATCGGTCCGGCGGCGGCGATCTTGGTCCAGTTGGCGCCGGCGAGCGATCCGAGGCCCCAGAAAGTGAGATCGCGCAGTTGCTTGTCGTCCGCGATGAAGACGAGTACGCCCGTCACTGCACCGGCAAGGGCGCCCAGCGCAATGCCCGCCAGCAGCATCGTCGCGACCGACGTCTGGCCGCCGCGGGTCGCGATCCGGTAGAGCAGCAGCGTGGTGGCAAGGCCGCCGAGGAAGGCGCCGAAGGGGAGGGCATAGAAGCCGAAAACTGCGAAGAGCGGGCCAAAGGCAACGTCACCGAGCACGATCAAAAGCACCGCGCCGAGGCTTGCGCCGGAGGAAACGCCAACGAGGCCGGGATCGGCCAGCGGGTTGCGGAAGAGGCCCTGCATCACCACGCCGGAAACGGCAAGCGACGCGCCGACGAGCATTCCGAGCACGGCGCGCGGCAGGCGAATATCGAGGATGATGATGCGGTCGCGTGCGCTCATGGCCTGATCGGTCTCGCCGGAGAGCCAGCGAAAGATACTGGAAAGCGATGCATCCGCCGCGCCGGTCGTTATCGACGTCATGAACGTCGCCGCCGCAAGCACCGCCAGCACTGCGATCAGGCAACGCGCCAGGCCCGCCCGGTCTCCGCTGCGCCAGTCGCGGACGATCCGGGCGGCAAGTGCCGGCCTGCGCATCGCGCCTTCCATGGCCTCACTGCGAGGCATTGGTCTTCTTTCCGTAGATTGCGGCGTTCAGTTCGCGGATGGCACCTGCCGTGCGGGGGCCGAAGCCGAGCAGATGCAGCCCATCCATGCGGATCAGTGCCTTGTTCTTCGCAGCCGGGGTCAGGCTGAGCGCCGGAAGGGCGAAGAGTTCGTCGGGGCCTGCAGCGTGGCTCCCGCCGCGATTCATCATCAGGACTACATCGGGCTTGGCCTCGATGATCGCCTCCTCAGTCAGCGCCTTGTAGCCGGGCAGGGTGCCGACGGCGTTGACCCCGCCGGCAAGCTCGATGATACCGGCGGCGGCGGTGCCGGTACCGGAGGCGAGAACCCTGCCGCCCTGGGTGCTCAGAATGAAGAGGACACGCTTGCGCTCGCCTTGCGGGCGAGCGGCACTGTCGGCCATGGCGGCGGCGAGATCCTTCTCCACGGATTGCGCGAGCGTTTCGGCCTTTTCCTTCACGCCGAGGAAAGCGCCGACCGCGCGGATCTTATTGACGATGCCGTCCTTGTCATAGGTCTCGGGGACGCTGGTGAAGGGAATGTTCGCCTCTTTGAGCACAGCGAGCGCTTCCGGCGGGCCGCTGCCCTCGACGGCGACGATTGCCGTCGGATTGACTGCGAGGACGCCTTCGGGCGCCAATTGCCGCATGTAGCCGACATCAGGCAGCTTGGTTGCCGCCTCCGGGTAAATGCTGGTGGAATCGCGCCCGACGAGGCGGTTCTCCTCGCCGAGCGCATAGATGATTTCAGTAATCGCGCCGCCCACCGAGACGACGCGGGAGGTGTCCGGCTGCTCGAGCACCTCGGCCATCGCCGGGCGCAGGAAAGGCGGGGCTCCCGGCGCAAACGAGGGCAGCACGAAGGGCGCCGACAGCGCGAAGGCCGCGAGGGCCATTTCCCAACGCCGAAGACGGCGGATAGCGAAGCCGTTCATCATCACTTCCTTTGAATCTATGCGTGTCGTCCCAAACCGCCGCCCGGTTGGGCGGCACCATCAGGCCGCGACGACGGCTTCCAGACGGGGCAGCTCCTCGACCAGGCTGCGCCATTCGGCCCTCTCCGAGGAACCTTCCTTCCGCTTCCCGAAAAACTGGATGATCATCTCGCCCTTGGCGTCGAGCCCTTCGAGGGAGGTCACGTGTCCGTCCGCGGTCGGCTTGCGCACGGCCCAGAGCTCGGCGATGTGGTCGGTGCGCAGATGCAGATGGAAGGTTTCGTCCATCACGTTCAGCCACGGCCCCATCGTGCCGATCTTGACGACCGGACCGGAATGAATCTGGATGACGCCGCCATTGCCGACGAAGCACATGATCGGCAGCGCCGTCTCTGCAGCACTGCGCATCATCATCTCGATGCAGGCCGTGTCGAGCCGCCAGGCGAAGTCGTCGCCGATCGCGTGCAGGGCCCGGCGCCGTCCGATATTGAGCTTGCGCAACATGCCGGGGAACTGATGCGTGTCCGTGAGCTTCGACCAGCGGTCGCGCAGCTCTGCCGTATCGACTGCGGCATCGACCGCATCGTCGGTTGCGGGCGCGCCGGCATCGGCGATGAAGTCCTGCGACTGGTCGTCCAGGCGAAGATCTTCGACCATCTTATCATAGGCGGCGAGGTTCGACTGGGGACGCAGATGAACCTTGTGGACGGCATGACCCCACTTGTCGAAGAACTGCAGGCTGCGGCGAACCTCCCCTTTCGCATCCGTCTTGGTCACGGCGAAACCATGTGCCCAGGCGCCCGGAAAGATGCGCAGGTCGATTTCGGAGCCAAGCACCAGAGCCGCGGCGTGTCCTTGCTTGATGTTCTCGTAGACGCCGACCTTTTCGTGGACGGCGCTTTCGTTGCGGGTAAGCGCAAGGACTTCGCCCAACTCCTCGACGCGCTCGAGGAAGCGGCCGGCGCTGCTTTCGATCCGGACCGCGGTGAGGCCGCATTCGGCAGCGACGAGCGCTGCCTCCGAAATGCCGAGCTTCGCGGCGATGTCGCGTTCGCGCAGTTTCGGATTCTCGGCGCGATAGGCCCGGATTTCGGACGGGGTGGGGCGAATGCTCTCAGTCATCGTCATCTCGCTACTTGTTCAGAATCAGCTTGCCCTGGCGGGTGATCTTCATCCGGTAAATCGCCCCGTCGTGGGAAATGAGAATCTCGTTGTGGCCGCGGAAAAGGTCGTGGCTCTCGACGATCGGTTGCGGCCGGTTCAGCGGCGCCACGGTTTGCGGGGATCGTGGATTATCGGTGTCGTTCGGTGTCACGGTCTTGCCAATTCGCGAGTTGGAGACGAGACGAGCGCGTCATCCATTGGTCCCGCCCATTCCATTTAGTATCTTGACTTCATTACTCATATTTCTTTAAGGACGCAATACCGGAATGTTGCGGTCAACTTAAAAGCAACGCGTGCGGGGACCCAATGGACCGACGCGGACAGCGAGTGGTGTCAGGATGACTTATTTTTCCCGTTTTGCCTTTGCGGCCTGCGTAGCTCTCGTCACGGCAGGGGCAGCCCGAGCGCAGGATGCCGCCGCGCCGGCCGGCCTTTCGATCGAGCTCAACGAGATCGCGCCGTCGGAAAAAGGATGCAAGTTGACCTTCGTCGCCGGTAACGCGCTTGCTCACTCGCTTTCGAAGGTTTCGTTCGAATTCGTGCTCTTCGATCAGAAAGGCCTGGTCGAGCGCATGGCCGTGCTCGATTTCAGGGATCTCCCCGCGGGCAAGACGAAAGTCAGGCAGTTCGATCTGCCGGGTACGAAATGCGAGGCGGTGAAGAGCCTGCTGATCAACGATGCACCGACCTGCGTCGGCGAAGGCGTCGACAAGAGCGCCTGCATGACCGACCTGAAGACCGGCTCGAAATCGGCCGTGGAACTCAAGGGCTGAGGTTCGCGTCCTCGAAATTGCCGGCGGAAGGCAAGACAGAATGAAACACATGGCGAAATGGGCGGCGGCGATCGGCCTTTCCCTGCTGGCGCATGCCGGCGGGGCGACGTTGCTTGCGCCCGAAGAGGAAAAGGAGCTGGCGCTCATCGCCGGCGGCTCCACCGTGGAAGTGTCGCTGCTCGGCAATGCTTTCGAAGATACCGTCCAGGCGGGGGACCCATCCGAAGTGGTGGAGCCGGCGGAAGAGACGCCCGAGGAACTGAAGCCGACCGAAAGCGAACCGACGGAAGAGGTGGTCGAAGCCGTGGAGCCGGTGCCGACCGAGCCTGTCTCCCAGGAGCCGTCCGAGATGACGCCGACGGAAGCGGACGTCATCCTTCCCGCGGAAGAAATGCCGGCGAGCCAGGTCGAAGAATCAGACGTGATCGCAAGCATCGCTCCGGTCGAGACCGTCATTCCGCAGGAGAGACCGGACCCTGAGGAAGTCCTGAAGCCCGAAGTCGAGAAGGTTGAGCCGAAGAAGGAGCCGGCGAAGAAAAAGAAGGTCGTCCGGAAAAAGGCAGGTGAGGGCGGCACTCAGGCGAAATCGCAGAAAAAGGGCAAGGCCGACGGCGCAGAGACTGCCACGGCGGCTGCCGCCACGGGAGAAAGCCGGGGCGCCTCGCGGGAAATCGGCAATGCCGCGGTGTCGAACTATCCCGGCAAGGTCAGAAGAAAGCTGACCCGCGCTATTCGCTACCCGGCCGAGGCCAGACGGCAAGGCCTGCGTGGAGTTGCCCATGTCAGCTTTACCGTAACGTCCGGTGGTGGGGTGGCAAGGGTCGGCATAACGAAGAGCGCCGGTTCGCCCGTCCTTGATCAAGCCGCGTTGGAAACCGTGCGCCGGGCAGCACCCTTCCCAGCCATTCCCGCCGGGGCGGGGCGCGACAGATGGGAATTCAACATTCCGGTGGCCTTCACCCGGTGAAATCAGGCTGCGGAATCTGCTTCCGCGAGCAAGGAATATGCCGCGGGAGACAGACGCGAAAAATATGATTAAATCACTCATGTTTGTACTTTACTCTCTCTATCAAGTTTTATAGGTTGCCTCCGTCACGCAACCGATCGGTGTGTGCCAAATCTGATTGGCGATGGACCGCAATGCCGGCGTCGCGGAGCAAGACGGAGACGACGGATGGGTGGCAAGCGGCACCAGAATTCAGGCAAGGGCGGCAAGGGCAGGGCGAAAGACGCGGCGAGCGCGCCGCAACCGAATGCCGGCAAGGTAACGCTCGAGGGCCGCAGCTTCCTCTATGTCGGCGGCCGCGACTGCCAGGTCGCGCATCTTCGCCAGATCGCCAGTTCCTACGGTGCGGAACTCATCCACCATGACGGCGGTTTACGAGAGGCGGTATCGCGCATCGATCGTGTCCTGCCCTCGGTCGACTGCGTCTTCTGCCCGATCGACTGCATCAGCCACGATGCGTGTCTTCGCGTGAAGACGGGCTGCAAGAAGTGGGGCAAGGCCTTCGTGCCGCTGCGCAACGGCTCGAAGTCGAGCCTCGAGCGGGCGCTTCAGGATCTGACCGGAAACGGCAGCGAGAATTGAACCTTATACGAGCGGTCAGACGGCATTCCTGCCGGCCGCATGGAGCTTTCAAATGCATGACGAGCGTCCCGATCAGATGACGATGATCGGTCTCCACAAACTCGCTTCTCAATTCGGTGACGGACTGGTCCCCGAGCTCTACGAGCTTCTCACGCGCCGGGCACGGATGCTGGAGGAAAACGACAACGTGACCGAGTTTCCCACCTGGCAAGCGCGCCCGCCGGCGAGGGATCCTCTCGGCCTTGCGCCGCCGAGCGAGGGAGCTATCCTGCCGTTTCCGCGAATGATCGCGCAGCCCGTCTCGCAAAAGAAGGCCTAGGAGAGTTAACGCATGTACTTCGCCATGAACCGTTTCCGTGTCGCAGCCGGTCAGGAGGAGGCCTTCGAGGCGGTCTGGAAGGCGCGCGACTCTTCTCTCTCGGAGATGCCGGGCTTCATCGAATTCCATCTGCTGCGCGGCGACAGCGTGCCGGAGGAAGGCTACACGCCCTTCATTTCGAAATCGGCCTGGGAGAACAGGGACGCCTTCATCGCCTGGACAAAGTCCGACAATTTCCGCGCGGCGCACCGAAGCGCCGGCGAAAACAAGGCAATGTATCTCGGTCCGCCGAAGTTCGAGGGCTTTACCGTCGTCGAGGGTGCCTGATCTCAGGCCTGTTGAGATTCTTCTATCGAAGGACTGCAGTCTCTCCGCTTCCTCATCTCTGTGCTTGTCACAGAGATGAGGAAGCGCCGCGGCTGCGGCGCGGGGAATGTTTTTTCAGTCCAAGGACTTGGTCTGGCTGGATCCCTGTGACGAGCATGCCGATTCCGATGAAGCCGCCCCTTTGTTCCGAGATGATTGCGCCCCCGGTTTCCGGGATGATCTCGCCCCCTGTTTAGTGGGGTCTGCAGGCGATGATTGTTGTCAGTTCATTCAGGCGAGGTGTCAAGCTTTGCGCGGTAGATTTCGGCGCAGACTATCGCCGCTCAATTCGATGCGGTGGGCATTGTGGACCAACCTGTCGAGTATGGCATCGGCGTAGGTTGGGTCGCCAATGACGCCGTGCCATGCGGACACGGGAAGTTGGCTGGTAATGATCGTTGATTTGCGTCCATAGCGATCTTCGAGGATTTCCAGCAGGTCGTGGCGGGCCTGTTCGTTGAGCGGCTCGAGCCCCCAATCATCCAGTATCAGGAGCTGAACATGGCCCAAGGTTCGTTGCAGGCGGGCGTAGCGGCCATCACCACGCGCGAGCGCAAGCTGGGCAAACAGCCTTGGGACACGCTGATAGAGAACTGAGCGATCGTCTCGGCAAGCCTTGTGGCCGAGAGCGCAAGCCAACCAACTCTTTCCGACACCCGAGGGGCCGCAAATGGCCAGATTGTCATGGGCGTTGATCCAGTCGCCACCGAGCAGCTTCATGAAGAGAGCACGGTCGAGGCGGCGGTCGGCGCGATAGTCGACATCTTCTGGGGTGGCCTGGTGGCGAAGCTTGGCAAACCTGAGGCGTGCCGCAAGCTTCCGATCGTAACGGGAGCTCCATTCCCGTTCGAGCAGCAGTCCGAGCCATTCGGCGTGCGAGAGATGTTCGGCTTCGCCGTTGGCAACAAGTTCGCCAAAGGCCTTTGCCATGCCGGCCAGGCCCATGGCATTCAATTTATCCAGTGTTGGATGGGCAAGCATCTTTCGTTCTCCTTAGTGGTAATAGCGAGGTCCGCGGATGTTGGCGTGATGGATCGGTTCATGCGGCGCCGCTCCATTTGAGGCAGCCGTCCGGTCAAGGTGATTGTCGAGGATGGATCGCACCGAGCCATAGGTTCGTGCGCCAATCTCCAACGCACGGCCGCAAGCGGCATTGACCCTGTCGCGGCCGAAGCTCTTGTTGAGGCGGATGATGCCGAGGCAAGCTCGAAAGCCCTGCTCGGGATGAGGCCTGTCGGCAAGAATGCGCTCGCACAACAGCGCAACATCCGGCCCCATCGCAGAGGCTTCGCGTTGAATCCGTTCAATCGTCCAGTCGGCAAAGCGGCGATGCGCAGAGGGCATATGATCGGGGATCGTCGTGTGCTTGCCGTTGCCGCTGGAGCGCCGGTGAGCGGCAATTCGCTCGCCCTTGTGGAAGATCTCGATCGTATTGGCGGTGATACGAGCCTCGACCTGCTCGCGGGCAAAGCGATAGGGAACGGAATAATAGTGCCGCTCGATCTCGACGTGATAATCCAGCCCGGCGCGCCGGATACGCCATTCGGCAAAGACATAACGTTCGACAGGCAGCGGTCGCAAAGCCGGACGATCAAGCTCCTCGAACAATTGGCGGCGCGTGGCGCCGACACGGCGCAGAACGCGCTTATCATTGAGATCATGGAGCAATTGGCCAATCGCCGCATTGACCTCGGCCAAACTATAGAAGATGCGATGGCGCAGCCGGCCCAATAGCCAGCGTTCGACGATACGAACCGCAGCTTCCACTTTCGCCTTGTCCCGCGGGCGTCGCGGCCGCGTCGGCAAGACGGCGCTGCCATAATGGGCCGCCATCCCGCAATACGTCCGGTTGACCTGGGGATCGAAGTGGCAGGCCTTGATGATCGCTACCTTGGCATTGTCGGGAACCAGCAAGGCTGGCGCACCGCCAAAGTACTCCAGCGCCAGGATATGGCATTCAATCCAGTCGGGAAGCGTCTCGCTCCAACGTGCCTGCGCATATGAAAGGCTGGATGCTCCCAGAACCGCCACGAACAGGTGCGCCTGCCGTGTCTTGCCGGACAGCCGATCAACGACAACCGTGACCGTGTCGCCGGCGTAGTCGACGAACAGCTTGTCGCCGGCCGCGTGATCCTGCCGCATCGTCACAGGCAACTTCATCGCCCAGCCGCGGTAGAGGTCACAGAAGCGACTGTAACGATAGCCCTCCGGATAACGGCTGATGTATTCGTCCCAAAGGATCTGCAGCGTCATATGCTTGCGCTTCAGCTCGCGGTGGACCTGCGTCCAGTCCGGCTCAGGGCTCCGACGATGACCCGTCTTCGTCCCGCCTGCCTTGTAAAGCGCCGCTTCCAGGACTGCATCGCTGATGTCGTCACCCAACGGCCACGATAGCTCCGCAATGGCCGCACGCCGAAGCGTCTCGCGCACCGTCGATGGCGCAGCTCCAACCCGAACCGCGATCGACTTGTGGCCAAGTCCTTGTTCGAAGCGATATCTCAATATCTCGCGGACACGCCGCATCTCCAGTCTCTCCGCAGGCATCCCGTTCCTTCCTCGTCACGTCGAAGGAAGAAACTTCACACCAGCAGAACACCCACGCCAGATGCTTTCCGATGGGGGCGGCATCATCTCGGAATCAGGGGGCGGATTGCCTCGGAATTTGCAACGAGCACAGAAATCGGCCCGCTTTCACCGAGCCGCGAAAATCCAACCCTTTGTTTTGCCAACGTTCAAGTGCAGCCGTCAGCCCGATCGTGAACTTGTTTTGCGGAAGGGCAACGACCCGGGCAACAGGGACTGTTCCCTTGGCGATGACGACTTCTTCGCCCGCCTTCGCCGCCTCGATAAGTTTGGACAGGTTCGTTTTGGGGTTACGGATGGTAACCTGCATAGGAACCTCAATCAGCTAACCGGCCTACACATAGAGCATTTTTCGCCCGGGAATCCAGCCTCACTGCCTTCGAAGGCACCTAGCCTTTGAAGCTGCGCAGCTTTCCGAAAATACCCTACGTCTCACGCGTCCTCATCACGCTTCCGAGGCAGGAATGCCCCGATCGCGACGGCAAGCCAGCCGGCCATCATCGTCAGGCCCCCGAGCGGCGCTGACATTGGAAAGAGGCCGTGGCCCGAGAAATGGCGCATGGTAAGGTCTCCGGCGAAGAGTGCCGTGCCTGCCGCCAGCAGCAAGGCAGCGAGGGCGGCGGTGCGGAAGTGCGCGCATCCGGCATGAAGCGCGACCAGCGCCGGTGCGTGGGCGAGGCACATGGCCGATGCGCCGCCGAGAAGACGCGGATCGCCATGCGAAGCGGCGGCGGCACTCGCGACGCCGAAGAGGCCCATGAGGCCGGCGACGAAAAGCATGGTCGAGCGCAGTCCGCTGTTCGGCATCCAAGCTATTCCTTGTTCTGCATATGATGGGCGAGCCGGGTGATCGGCTCCAGAATGATCTCCCTCAGCTTCGGGTGGGAGACGGTTTCTTCGAGTGCGCGGGTGAAGCAGAAAAGCCATTCGTCGCGCTCGGCAGGCCCGATCCCGGCAATGAAGTGCCGGCGGCGCAGCATGGGATGGCCGCGTTTCTGCACATAGATCGGCGGTCCCCCGAGCCAGCCGGTCAGATATTCGTAGAACTTCTCCTCGCTGCCGGTCAGGTCCGGCGGGTGGACCGCGCGGCAGCGCGCAGCCTCCGGCAGGCTGTCCATCAGTTCGTAGAAGCGCTGCGTCAGAGCACGCACGGTGGCATCGCCACCGATCGCCTCGTAAAGCGTCGTCGTTTGCGGTTCCGTCATGGTCACAATCCTCGCCGGGATTGGTACAGCGCTCGACCCGGGCGGGCAATGGCTCGCCATTCCTTCGCTTGCGGCTTTTCGGCGCGGCAGACCTGCACGTTAGGAGGAGGCGTGGAAAACGTGTCGCCTATCGCTCAAGCCAGTTTTCCAGACTAAGGCCACGAACGCGGCTGAACTCACGGATATTGTCCGTCACCAGCGTCAGGTCCAGCGCATATGCATGCGCGGCAATCAACAGATCGTTGGAGCCGATGGTCTGCCCCAGAGACTCCAATTCCGCACGAATGCTGCCATATCGGGTGTCGGCCGGAATATCCAATGGCAGCACCGGGACGATTTCCAGCAAGCTTTCGACCTTGGCGAGCAACTTCGCCGATCCCTTTTTTGCGCAACCATACCGCAACTCGGACGCGACGACGATGCTGGTGTAAATCTCCTTCGGGCCGATCCGTTCGATGCGTTGCGCAGCCGGTCCGAACGGATTGTGAATGACGTCGCTGATGATGTTCGTATCGAGAAGATAGCCGTTCAAAAGATTTTCTCCGGCCGGGCGGGTATATCCTCAACATCCGGGAACCGGTCTTCAGGTCCGAGGGGAGCTTCCTTCTTCCACTCCGCGAGAAGCTCCACGATATCGGCTGGCCTGGCTATCGGTTCGATAATGAGTCTCGTTCCTTCGCGACGGATCAACACACGGTCTCCAGGCAACTCGAACTCCGCAGGAATACGGACTGCCTGGCTGCGGTTATTGCGGAACAGCTTTACTTCTTTAGGTCGCGATGACGGCAACGGGACGGGCATGGCATTCGTCTCCTTTGTATATGCCTAAATGTATATGCCGAACCATGTCAGATCAAGTATGATCTGCCTCGGCGCGACAAACATCGCCCTGAAGAAAGTGACTTGACAAACCGTCCAGACGGTATGTTTATGGGCCATGACAAGCGCCCCCTCCAGGAAGAAGCAACCGCAACGCGTCCGCCGGCAATTGCTGGAGGTTGCGGCACGCCTGTCGCTGGAGCAGGGCGTCGCCGCGGTGACCCTCGACGCCGTATCGCAGGCGGCGGGTGTCAGCAAAGGCGGGCTGCTGCACCATTTCCCCAACAAGCTGGCTCTCCTCGACGCCCTCTTCGATGACCTCGTCGCGCGTTTCGACAGCGCCCTCGACGAAGCGATGGCTGGAGATGACGTCGAGAAGGGACGCTTTACGCGGGCCTATCTCGGCGTCTGTTTCGCGCTCGACGCGGAGGCGGAGGCGCAAGGCTGGCAGATGCTGACCATTGCGCTCCTGGCCGAGCCGCATCTCAAGGAGCGTTGGCGCGAATGGGTGGCGCGCCGGTCCGCGCAATTCGCCGCGACGGACAGTTCGCCAAGTTGCCTGCTCGCCCGCTTCGCCGCCGATGGTGTCTGGCTGTCGGATCTGATGCGCAGCCATGACATCGAAGCACCGACCCGGGCGATCCTGCTTCAGAAGCTCAACGCGCTTTCGCTGGAATAGAGGGCCAGACCGGTGCCGCTTTCCCATACTTCGATCGGAGACGTTCCTTGAATCCCGCCACGCTTTACACCGTTCTGGTGATCGCCATCGTCTTCGAAGTGCTCGGCACTTCCGCCATGCAGGCGGCGCAGCACTTCACGCGGCTGACCCCCACCGTGCTCATGGTTTTGTGTTACGCAGTCGCCTTCTTCTTCCTCTCCTATGCGCTGCGCTACATCCCGGTCGGCATCGCCTATGCGCTCTGGAGCGGCCTCGGGATCGTGCTGATCTCGATCGCCGGCTACGTGGTTTTCGGTCAGAAGCTCGATCTGCCGGCCATTCTCGGGCTGGCGCTCATCATCGCCGGCGTGCTCGTACTCAACCTCTTCTCGAAGTCCACGTTCCATTGAGCGCGTGAAGATCGCGGCCGGCTTCCTGCAAGTTTTCGCTACAGCCTATCCACTGAAATTCCCGGATATTCATTGAAATGCGCGATCCGTTTCAATAGCATCGCGCTTCGTCTCCGTCCGGACGCGAGGTGGCGATGTCCCATCCCGATCCCCTTGATATAACGAAGGAAAATTTGGGAATGCAGGCGGTTTTCGACGGCCATAACGATGTGCTTTTGCGCCTTTGGCAACATGCACGCGGCGGTGCCGACCCAGTGGCGGAGTTTTCGGAGGGGACCGACAAGGGCCATATCGATGCGGCGCGCGCCAAGGCAGGCGGTCTCGCAGGCGGCCTCTGTGCGATTTACGTCCCATCCGGCGATCTGGTGCTCAAGACGCCGGATGAGAATGGCCATTACGCGACGGCCATGGCGGCGCCGCTCGACCACTTGCCTTCGCTCGCGACCGCCATGGAGCTTGCCGACATCGCGTTCAAGCTCGACCGCGCCGGCGCCTGGCGGCTTTGCCGCTCGGTTGAAGAGATACGTGCGGCGATGGCCGACGAGGTGTTTGCCGCCGTCCTGCATATGGAGGGCTGCGAGGCTATCGGGCCCGACCTCGCGGCGCTCGAGACCTTCCATGCCGCCGGACTTCGCTCGCTCGGCCCCGTATGGAGCCGTCACAACGTATTCGGCCATGGCGTTCCCTTCGCCTATCCGATGTCGCCCGATACGGGGCCCGGCCTTACCGAAGCCGGCTTCGAACTCGTGCGCGCCTGCAACCGGCTCGGCATTCTGATCGACCTCGCGCACATCACGGAAAAGGGTTTCTGGGACGTGGCGAGGACGACCGACCAGCCGCTCGTCGCCAGCCACTCCAATGTTCATGCGCTGACGCCAGTCGCCCGCAACCTGACCGACAGGCAGCTCGACGCCATCCGCGAGAGCCGCGGGCTCGTCGGCCTCAACTATGCGACGACGATGCTGCGCCCCGATGGGCAGGAGAACGCGGCGACGCCGCTTTCCGACATGGTCCGCCACGTCGACTATCTGGTCGAGCGTATGGGTATCGACTGCGTGGCGCTCGGATCCGATTTCGACGGCGCAACCATCCCCGAGGAAATCGCCGACGCGGCGGGAAATCAGAAGCTCGTTGCCGCGCTGGAAGACGCCGGATATGGTGACGCCGAACTGGCAAAAATATGCCGGGAGAACTGGCTGAGAGTTCTGGGTCAGGCGTGGCACGAGCCTGCCTGATCATCATGAAGAAAAGCCCGAGAAGGGTTAAAAGAGGGAAGCGCAACATGATGCATAAGCTCAACGGACGTTTTCGAGTTCTTGCCGCCTCGGCGGCACTCGCCATGGCGATGGGTGCGGCCCAGCCGGCCTTCGCGGAAACGCCGAAGGATACGCTGGTCGAGGGCTTCGCGTTCGACGACATCATCACCATGGATCCGGGCGAAGCTTTCGAGCTCTCGACCGCCGAGATGACCAGCAATACCTACAGCCTGCTCGTCCGGCTCGATCTCAACGACACGTCCAAGGTCGTCGGCGATCTCGCCGAAAGCTGGACGGTCTCCGATGACGGCCTGACCTATACGTTCAAGCTCAAATCCGGCATGAAATTCGCCTCCGGCAATCCGATCACCGCCGAGGACGTCGCCTATTCGTTCGAACGCGCCGTCAAGCTCGACAAGAGCCCGGCCTTCATTCTCACGCAGTTCGGCCTCACCGGCGACAATGTCACGGAAAAGGCGAAGGCCGCCGACGCGGAGACCTTCGTCTTCACGGTCGACCAGCCCTATGCGCCGAGCTTCGTGTTGAACTGTCTGACGGCGACGGTTGCTTCGGTCGTGGACAAGAAGCTCGTGCTCGAGCACGTGAAATCCGTGACGCCGAGCGACGAGTACAAATACGACAACGATTTCGGCAATGAATGGCTGAAGACCGGTTATGCCGGGTCTGGCCCGTTCAAGCTGCGCGAATGGCGCGCAAACGAGGTCGTGGTGCTGGAGCGGAACGAAAACTTCTACGGCGAACCGGCGAAACTCGCCCGCGTCATCTACCGCCACATGAAGGAGAGCTCGGGCCAGCGGCTCGCGCTCGAAGCCGGCGACATCGATGTGGCGCGAAACCTCGAACCCGGCGATTACGAGGCTGTCGGCAAGAATGCCGATCTGGCGACGGCGAGCGCTCCGAAGGGGACGGTCTACTATATCAGTCTCAATCAGAAGAACGAGACGCTGGCAAAACCCGAGGTACAGCAGGCGTTCAAGTATCTGGTCGACTATGACGCGATCGGCGCGACGCTGATCAAGGGCATCGGCGAGATCCACCAGAGCTTCCTGCCGAAGGGCGTGCTCGGTGCTCTCAACGAGAACCCCTACACCTTCGACGTCGCCAAGGCGAAGGAACTGCTGGCGAAGGCCGGCTATCCCGACGGCTTCACGGTCACGATGGACGTGCGCAACACCCAGCCGGTGACCGGCGTTGCCGAATCCTTCCAGCAGACGCTGGCGCAGGCGGGCGTGAAGCTCGAAATCATTCCGGGTGACGGCAAGCAGACGCTGACCAAGTACCGCGCGCGCAACCACGATATGTATATCGGCCAGTGGGGCATGGATTATTTCGATCCGCACTCGAATGCCGATACATTCACCAACAATCCGGACAATTCCGACGAAGGCACGAACAAGACGCTTGCATGGCGCAACGCCTGGGACGTTCCGGAACTCAGCAAGAAGACCAAGGACGCGCTCCTCGAACGCGACAGCGCCAAGCGCGCCGATATCTACAAGGAGCTGCAGAAGACGGTTCTGGAGAATAGTCCGTTCGTCTTCATCTTCCAGCAGACGGAGGTCGCCGGGCTTCGCGGCAACCTCCAGGGCTTCAAGCTCGGACCGAGCTTCGACACCAACTACGTCTGGAACGTATCCAAGGAATAGTCGAAAGGACCGTTCCCTTGAGCATGAGCGGAATTGAACCCATGAGCGGGCGCCGG
This sequence comes from Sinorhizobium meliloti, assembly GCF_017876815.1. Taxonomy (NCBI): domain Bacteria; kingdom Pseudomonadati; phylum Pseudomonadota; class Alphaproteobacteria; order Hyphomicrobiales; family Rhizobiaceae; genus Ensifer; species Ensifer meliloti. The sequence continues at coordinate 2,369,889 of NZ_JAGIOS010000001.1, forward strand.
CGCGCCCGTTCCCGGAAGGCGTTTGTCGCGGTACTGCAGTTTCTCGTCGTCGTGGCAACCACCTATCTCGGCCTTCTCGCCGTCACCTTCTTCATCGGCCGCGTCATCCCGATCGATCCGGTGCTTGCCGTTCTCGGCGATCGGGCGCCGAATCACGTCGTGGAACGCACGCGCGAGGCGATGGGGCTCAACCTGCCGCTTTACCAGCAGTTCTTCATCTACTGCCGGCAAGCATTCACCGGCGACTTCGGGACTTCGGTGCTGACCACCAATCCGGTCATGGCGGATATCCGCCGCGTCTTTCCGGCGACCATGGAACTCGCGACGCTCGGAACGCTGATCGGTGCATTCATCGGCGTGCCGCTCGGCGTTCTCGCCGCCGTCAAGCGCGGCAGCATCGCCGACCAGGTGGTTCGCGTGATCGGCCTCGTCGGCTATTCCGTGCCGATCTTCTGGCTGGCACTGCTCGCGCTGCTCGTCTTCTATGCGCGGCTGCAATGGGTCGCCTATCCCGGCCGCATCGATATCGTCTACGAATACAGCTTCACGCCGGTTACCGGTTTCTACCTCCTGGACTCGGCCTGGCAGGGTCAATGGGATGTCTTCCGCGACGTCTTCCGGCACATCATCCTGCCGGCTTCGCTGCTCGGCTATTTCTCGCTCGCCTATATCAGCCGCATGACCCGCAGCTTCATGCTGAACGAGCTGCAGCAGGAATATATCGTTGCGGCGCGCGCCAAGGGGCTTTCTGAGGCGCGGATCATATGGACGCACGCGCTGCGCAATGCGGCGGTGCCGCTGGTGACGGTGATCGCGCTCTCCTATGCCGGCCTGCTCGAAGGGTCGGTCCTGACGGAGACCGTATTCGCCTGGCCGGGGCTCGGCCTCTACATCACCAATTCGCTGCAGAATGCCGACATGAATGCCGTTCTCGGCGGCACGATCATCATCGGATCGGTCTTCATCGCCATCAATCTCCTGTCCGATCTTCTCTACCGGACGCTTGACCCGAGGACGGGTGCCCGATGAGCCTTGCCACCGAAACACGCCCGATGACGCGCCGCGAGTGGCTGCTTTCAGATCGTCCGCAGTCGCGGACCCAGGCTCGGCTCGGCCGCGCCTATATGACCTGGCGGCGTTTCTCCGCCAACCGGCTTGCGGTGCTCGGCCTTTGCATTCTGCTGGCGCTCGTATTCGTTGCGATCTTTGCCGATGCGCTCGCGCCTCACTCTCCGGTCATCGGAAACCTTGCCGGGGCGCGGCTTCTGCCGCCCGGCAGCGAAGGCTACCTGCTCGGCACGGACGACCAGGGCCGCGACATCCTGTCCCGGCTGATACACGGTTCGCGGCTGACGCTCCTCGTCGTCCTTCTCGTCGCAATCATCGCGGCACCCGTCGGCCTGATCGTCGGCGCCGTCGCCGGCTATGCCGGCGGATGGGTCGACGCGGTCCTCATGCGCATCACCGACATCTTCCTCGCCTTTCCGAAGCTCGTGCTGGCGCTCGCCTTCGTCGCGGCGCTTGGCCCGGGGATCGAAAATGCGGTGATCGCAATCGCCATCACCTCCTGGCCGCCCTATGCGCGCATCGCCCGCGCCGAAACGCTGACGGTGCGCAATTCCGATTACATCGCCGCGGTGCGGTTGATGGGCGCGTCGCCGCTGCGCATCGTCTTCCGCCATGTCATGCCCATGTGCATGTCGTCGCTGATCGTCCGCGTTACGCTCGACATGGCCGGCATCATCCTGACTGCGGCTGGCCTCGGCTTCCTCGGTCTCGGCGCCCAGCCGCCGCTGCCGGAATGGGGCGCCATGATCGCCTCCGGCCGGCGCTTCATCCTCGACCAGTGGTGGGTGGCGACCATGCCCGGCATCGCCATTCTGATCGTCAGCCTCGGCTTCAACCTGCTCGGCGACGGGCTGCGCGATGCGCTCGATCCGCGGGAGAGCGGCCAATGAGCCCGCTTCTGACCGTCGAGGACCTCCGGGTCCGGTTCCCGACGCGCACCGGTGTAGTGGAGGCGGTGCGCGGCGTTTCCTTTACTCTCGGGCGCGAGCGCCTCGGCATCGTCGGCGAAAGCGGCTCCGGCAAGTCGCAGACGGGCCGCGCCATCATGGGGCTGACGCCGCCGCATGCGGAGGTGACGGCGAAACGGCTTGCCTTCGAAGGAATCGACCTTCTTTCGGCCTCCCCGAAACTCCGGCGGGACCTGCGCGGCAAGCGCATCGCCATGATCCTGCAGGATCCGAAATATTCGCTGAACCCGGTGATGAGCATCGGACGGCAGATCGTCGAGACCTTGCGGCGGCACGAGAAGGTCGGCCGCGCGGAAGCGCGGGAGCGGGCGCTCGACATGCTCGCGGCCGTGCAGATCCGCGATGCTTCCCGCGTCTTCGACCTCTATCCGCACGAGGTCTCGGGCGGGATGGGGCAGCGGGCGATGATCGCGATGATGCTGGTTGCCGGGCCGGAACTCCTGATCGCGGACGAGCCGACCTCGGCGCTCGACGTGACGGTTCAGCTCGAAGTCCTCGCGATCCTCGACAAACTGGTGGCGGAACGCGGCATGGGGCTGATCTTCGTGTCGCACGACCTGCGCCTCGTCTCGTCTTTCTGCGACCGCGTTCTGGTGATGTATGCGGGCAGGATCGTCGAGGAGATCGCCGCGTCGGAACTCGGCAATGCCAAGCATCCCTATACACGAGGGCTCCTGAACTGCATGCCGGTGATCGGGGCGGATCGCCATCCATTGCCGGTTCTCGACCGCAAACCGGAGTGGGCGCTATGACCGAGGCCGTATCCGTCGAAAATCTGAGCGTCGTCTTCGACGAGTTCAAGGCGCTCGATGCCGTCAGCGTGGATGTCGCAAAGGGCGAGTCCTTCGGCCTGGTCGGCGAATCCGGCTCGGGCAAGTCCACCCTTTTGCGCGCCGTCGCCGGGCTCACCGCCGCAAGCGAGGGGACGATCCGCGTTTCGGGCCGCGAGGTTCGTGGCACGCGTCGCGACAAGGCCTTTTATCGGGCGGTGCAGATGGTGTTCCAGGATCCTTACGGTTCGCTGCATCCGCGCCAGACGGTCGACCGGCAACTGATGGAGCCTCTGGCGATCCACGGCATCGGAGACGGCGAGCGCCGCATCCTGAAGGCCCTGGACGAGGTGGGCCTCGGTTCCAGCTTCCGCTTCCGCTATCCGCACCAGCTCTCCGGCGGCCAGCGCCAGCGCATCGCGATCGCACGTGCGCTTATCCTGGAGCCCTCGATCCTGCTCCTCGACGAGCCGACCTCCGCGCTCGACGCGTCCGTGCAGGCGGAAGTGCTGAACCTTCTCGAAGAGGTGCGGCGCGACCGCGGCCTGACCTTCATCATGGTGAGCCACGACCTCGGCGTCGTCACGCACATGTGCGAGCGGCTGGCCGTGATGCAGAACGGCCGCGTGGTGGAGCGGCTGAGTTCGGCTGACCTGGTGGCCGGCCGCATTGCCGAGGAATATACGCGCAATCTCATGGTCGCGAGCAAGGGGTTCAGGCGGGAAGCGGTGGCACAAAGCGCGTAGGGAATGGACCCTCTGTTCAACCGGGTTGATACTCGACATTTTAGACCGGGATGATGGTCGACAGATTCTGGGTAGCCGCGGTCTGAACCCCCCGTTGCCCCTCACCCTAACCCTCTCCCCGCGCGCGGGGAGAGGGGACACGGTTGCGCGTCTGCGTCAGCCTCGACGAACAAAAGCGAACTCGTCCCCTCGCCCCGCTTGCGGGGAGAGGGTTAGGGTGAGGGGCAGACCGAGGGGCAGGGCCTTACTTCGGGACAATCTGCCCTGCGGGGGAGATGCGCGGCAGGGCAGAGGGGATATTGCTGATACCCACCCGGATCCCGCTCTAACCCCGCGGCAGCTTGTCCCGTCCGATCAGCGCGCCATGATGGCCGATCACGGCGGCCGCAATACGGGCGGCGAAGGCGGCGGCATCAGCCGGACTGTCGCCGCTGGCAAGACGGGCGAGGAAGGAGCCGTTGAAGCTGTCGCCGGCGCTGGTCGTGTCGACGACGGCGGAAACCTGCGAGGCGGGAACGTGAACGCGTTCCTTGCCGGCAAAGCAGAGCGTGACGCCGTTTTTACCATCCTTGACCGCAACGTTTTCGGCGCCGAGCGCCCGATAGCGCTCGATGGTCGCTTCCACGGATGCATCGCCGAAATGCGTGGCCTCGTCGTCGAAGCTCGGCATCACCATCGTTGCCGCCCGGCCACCGGCTTCGATCGTCGCGCGCATCCGAGCGGCGTCGTCCCAAAGGCGCGGCCGGATGTTCGGGTCGAAGACGACCTGCCGTCCGCCCGCCTTTGCCCGCCGAAGCTCCGCAAGCAATGTTTCTGCCGCGTCCGGCGACAGGATCGCCAGGGTGATTCCCGAGAAGAACACCACATTGGCCGCCTCGATCGCCGCCCGGAGCCGATCGGGATCGTCGGCGAGCAGTTTGGCAGCGGAGGTCGAGCGCCAATAGGAGAAGCTGCGCTCGCCGTCCTTGAGGTGGATCATATAGAGGCCGGGCGTCCGGCCTTCGATCCTGCGGATGTGCGCCGTGCCGACGCCGGTGCTCTCGATGAAGGCCAGCAGCTCGTCCGAAACGGTGTCGGTCCCGACGGCCGTGAAATAATCGACCGTCCAGTCCGCCGGCAGGAAGAGCCGGGCGTAGTAGGCGGTATTGAAGGTGTCACCGGCATAGCCCTTGCGCAGCATGTCACGCTCCGCCTGCATGAGCTCCACCATGCATTCGCCGATCGAAAGCAGTTTCCCCGTCATTCAGTCCTCCCTTTCCGCTGATCCGAATTAAGCGCATGTCACTGCGCGAGCAAGCGAATGTTGACGGCGGCGTTTACTCGAAGAAGCGGTGAAGATAAATCTGGCATTGCTAAATCAATCATGGAGAATTGCGCATGCCGGCGGCATCGGGATCTGACGAAAACTGGTGGCGCGGAGCGGTGATCTATCAGGTCTATCCGCGATCCTTCCAGGACACGGACGGCGACGGAATGGGCGACCTTCGCGGCGTCACCCGCCGGCTTCCCCATATCGCCTCGCTCGGGGTCGATGCCATCTGGCTTTCGCCCTTCTTCACCTCGCCCCAGGCGGATATGGGCTATGACGTTTCGGATTATTGCGACGTCGATCCCATGTTCGGCACGCTCGCCGATTTCGACGAGATGCTGGCGGAAGCCCATCGGCTGGGGCTCAAGGTGATCATCGACCAAGTGATCTCGCATACATCCGACCGGCATCCCTGGTTCGTCGAAAGCCGCTCGAGCAGGACCAATGCCAAGGCGGATTGGTATGTGTGGGCCGACCCGAAGCCGGACGGAACGGCGCCGAACAACTGGCTTTCGATCTTCGGCGGTCCGGGCTGGGAATGGGACGGGGTGCGCCGGCAGTACTACCTGCACAATTTCCTCTCCTCGCAGCCGGACCTCAACTTCCACAACCCGGAGGTTCAGGAGGCGGTGCTCGCGACGGTCCGCTTCTGGCTCGACCGCGGCGTCGACGGTTTCAGGCTCGATACGGCGAATTTCTATTTCCACGACCGGCTTCTGCGGGACAACCCGCCGCTGGTGCCGGATCCGGACGCGACGAGCCGCGATGCGCCGGAGGTCAATCCGTACGGAATGCAGGACCACCTATATGACAAGACGCAGCCGGAAAACCTCGATTTCCTGCGCCGGTTTCGGGCGGTGCTCGATGAATATGGCGGCCGCGCGACAGTGGGGGAGGTCGGGGACGGGTCACGCTCGCTGCAGACGGTTGCCGCCTATACGAGCGGCGGCGACAAGCTGCATATGTGCTATACCTTCGACCTGCTCGGACCGGAATTCACCGCGCGCCACTTCCGCCGCTGCGTCGAGAATTTCCAGTCGACGGTGACGGACGGCTGGGTCTGCTGGGCCTTTTCCAATCACGACGTGATGCGTCATGTCAGCCGCTTCGCGCTGCGCGAGGCCGACCGGGAGCGCGTGGCGAAGCTTGCGATTTCGCTGCTTGCCAGCCTGCGGGGCACCATCTGCCTTTATCAGGGAGAGGAGCTCGGCCTGCCGGAGGCGGAGCTTGCCTTCGAAGAATTGCGCGACCCATACGGCATCCGCTTCTGGCCGGCCTTCGCCGGACGTGACGGGTGCCGGACGCCGATGGTCTGGGAAAGAGAACTGTCGAATGCCGGCTTTTCCGCCGGAACCCCCTGGCTGCCGGTTCGCGATGGGCACCGGATGCTGGCGGTGGACGCGCAGGAGGGCGTGGAAGGGGCGGTGCTCGAGCACTATCGCCAGACCCTTGGGTTCCGTCGGGCGCAGTCCGCGCTGGTCGACGGAGACATGGTCTTCCTGGGCACCAACCAGGACCTTCTGGTCTTCACGCGGGAAAAGGACGATGAGCGGCTGCTGTTCGTCTTCAATCTGACCCAGGAGCCGCAGACGTTTCACCTCCCGACGACGCTCGTCGCCGAGCCGCATCCGATGCCCGGTTTTGCACCGGTTTTCGCTGACAATGCGATAAAGCTCGCCGCGCTCGACGTTTTCTGCGGGAGGTTGCGTTAGAGCACTTCCAGGAAAAGTGTGTAACGGTTTTCCGTCGGGAAGTGCGTTAGAGCGGTATGTATTTAAGCCCGTTCATATCCCGCCTCTTTGAAGTAGGCTGCGCATTCCTGTGGGGTGACGGCTTGGAGAATGTGGCGCAGTTCGTCATGGATTGCGTCGCGTGATCTGGCCTGTGCCTCACGCAACCAGTGCTTGATTTTGGCGAAGAGCTTTTCGATCGGATTGAGATCGGGGGAATATTTCGGCAGAAAGAACAGGCGGGCGCCGGCCTTACGGATGGCGGCGCGGATCTCCTGACCCTTATGGGAGCCGAGATTGTCCAGGATGACGATGTCGCCGGCTTTGAGTTCCGGCACCAGAACTTGCTGGACATAGATGCGGAAGCGTTCGCCATTGATCGGGCCATCGAGGATAAAGGGAGCGCTGACGCGGTCGGCCCTGAGTGCGGCGACAAAGGTCATGGTGTTCCAATGGCCGAAGGGGGCGTAGCCCACCAGTCGTTCGCCGCGAGGCGCCCAGCCCCGCAGCGGCGCCATGTTCGTCTTCGTCCAGGTCTCATCGATGAAAACGAGGCGGGCGGGATCAATTCCGGGGCAGTGCTTCAGCCATCGTGCCCGGTGGCGGGCGACGTCGGGCCGCTCCCGTTCGCTGGCGACCAGCGTCTTTTTTTATAACTCAACCCCTCTTCGTGCACGAAGGTCCAGACGGCGCGATAATCCACCTTCAGGCCGCGCTCGCTCAACTCGGCGACAAGTCCGTGCAGCGTGAAGTCGCGCTCGCGGCAGCGGCAAAGCAGCCAAGCCCGGTGCGGACCGGAAAGCTTGCGGGGCTTGTGCCCACCCATCTGGCCGGGTGCGGCGCTGCCCGTCTCGCGAAACCGCCGCACCCAATCGATCGCGGTGCTGATGCCGATGCCGAAGCGCTTGGCCGCTGCCCGGCACGATAGGCCCTCGCCCGTCACCGCATCGACAACGCGTTCCCGAAGATCATTCGAAAAAGGTCTCGCCATAAAGGCCGGCCTCCTTCACCGGCCTGAATGGTGAATCTGATTTGCGCAGAAAAAGGAATCCCCTTTCCGATTCCGCCTAAATGCATCCCGCTCTAGATCAAACGGTTAGAGCATTTCAGTTTTTCCATGAAACAGTGAAGTGCTCTAGTGGAGTTGAGGTGCCGCTGCGACAGTGAATGCGGCACCCCCTCTGGCCAGAGGGGGCTTTCCGGATGCCGCGCCTCGACCGTCACCCGATCAGCATGAACCTGTCTACATCCACCAGCCCGCGGTCCGAGATCTTCAAATGCGGGATCACCGGCAGCGGCAGAAAGGCGAGTTGCAGGAAGGGCTCTTCCAGCGTGGCGCCCAGGGCGAAGGCGGCCTGGCGCAGATGGTGCAGGGTGTCTCGCACGCGCTCGTAAGGTTCGAGGCTCATCAGGCCGGCGACGGGCAGGGCGATCTCGCCGGTGACCTTGCCGTCATGGACGACGACGAAGCCGCCTTTGATCTCGCCGAGACGATTGACGGCAAGTGCCATGTCGTCGTCATTGACGCCGACGACGCAGATATTATGGCTGTCATGCCCGACGGTGGACGCGATCGCACCCTTCTTCAGGCCGAAGCCCTGGACGAAGCCATTGGCATGATTGCCGTTGACGCCGTGGCGCTCGATCACGGCAACCTTGATGATGTCCCGGTCTAGATCGACGCCGGTCCGGTTGCCTTCGGCGGGCAGGCGATACCGGCGGTGTTCGGTGATGATCTTGCCGGGCAGGACGCCGAGCACCGAAGTCTCGCCTTCGTTGTAGGGGAGGCCGAAGTCCGCGGCCTTGACTTCGCGTGCCTTGACGCTGTCGAGCCCCACCGGTTCGACCGGCTTGCGCCCGGCGAAGAGTGCATCCGTAACGCGCCGCCCGGCGGAAAGGACGAGTTCGGCCTTGCAGTTTTCCAGGCTGTCTACGATGACGAGGTCGGCGCGCCAGCCAGGTGCTACGAGGCCGCGATCGCGCAGGCCGAAGGCGCGCGCGGCGGAAATCGAAGCGGCGCGATAGATGGCGAGCGGCTCGACGCCGGCGCTTATAGCCGTGCGGATCATGTGGTCGAGATGGCCCTGCTCGGCGATATCGAGCGGATTGCGGTCGTCGGTGCAGAGAGCCAGATAGGGCGACAGCCGCTCGGTGAGGATCGGCATGAGGGCCTGCAAGTCCTTGGACACGGAGCCTTCGCGCACGAGGATGTGCATGCCCTTGCGTATCTTTTCGAGCGCTTCCTCCGCGCTCGTGCATTCGTGATCGGTGCGGATCCCCGCCGCGAGATAGCCGTTCAGTTCCTTGCCGCGGAGCAGAGGAGCATGGCCGTCGATATGCCCGTCCTGGAAAGCATCGAGCTTGGCGAGGCAAACCGGATCCTTGTTGACCACACCCGGGAAGTTCATGAATTCGGCAAGGCCGATTACCTTCGGGTGGTGACGGAAGGGCGTGAGGCGCCCGACCGGCAGGTCGGCACCGGACGTCTCCAGGTGGGTCGCCGGCACGCAGGAGGAGAGCTGGACGCGGATGTCCATGACCGTCTCCATCGCCGAATCCAGGAAATACTGGATGCCTTCGGTGCCGAGCACATTGGCGATCTCGTGCGGATCGCAGACAACAGTGGTGATACCGAGCGGCAGCACGCAACGGTCGAACTCGTGCGGGGTAACGAGCGACGATTCGATGTGGAGGTGCGTGTCGATGAAGCCGGGAACGACGATGCGGCCGGTAACGTCGATCTCCTCGCGGCCCTCATAGTCGCCGCAGGTACCGACGATGCGCTCGCCCGAGATGGCGATGTCGGAGGCGACGAGCTCGCCGGTGACGAGATCGAAGAACCGCCCGCCCTTGAGCACGATGTCTGCCGGTTCACGGCCGACGCCCTGATCGATGAGACGCTCCAGCGCTTCGGACATGTGTGCACCTCGCCCTTGATGTTGATTCACGACAATAACCCTCTCCCCGGATCCGGGGAAAGGGCTTCGCAGCTGGTGAGGAACGCGTCAGATGTTGTTCTTCAGCACGTCGCGCAGCTTGTCGAAAAGCTCGTCGATCTGTCGCTTTTCGATGATCAGCGGCGGCGACAATGCAATGATGTCGCCCGTGGTGCGGATCAGGAGGCCTTTCTCATAGGCCTTCAAGAAGGCCGAGAAGGCGCGCTTCGTCGGCTCCCCTGCGATCGGCTCGAGCTCGACCGCGCCGATCAGTCCGATATTGCGGATGTCGATGACATGCGGGCAGTCCTTCAGCGAGTGCAGCGCCTCCTCCCAATAGGGGGCAAGCTCGGCGGCGCGCGTCAGCAGGCCTTCTTCCCTGTAGGTGTCCAGCGTTCCGAGTGCCGCTGCCGAGGCGATCGGATTGCCCGAATAGGTGTAGCCGTGGAAGAACTCGATAAGGTGTTCCGGCCCGGTCATGAAGGCATCGTGGATTTCCGATGTCACGAAGACCGCGCCCATCGGAATGACGCCGTTGGTAAGCCCCTTGGCCGTGGTGATGATGTCGGGCTTCACGTCGAAATATTGAGCGGCGAAGGGCGTGCCGAGACGGCCATAGCCGGTGATCACCTCGTCGAAGATCAACAGGATGCCGTGCTTGGTGCAGATTTCGCGCAGCTTCTGGAGATAGCCCTTCGGCGGGATGAGAACACCGGTCGAGCCGGCGACGGGCTCGACGATGACTGCTGCGACCGTCGAGGCGTCATGCAGGGTGACGATGCGCTCGAGTTCGGCTGCGAGATCGGCGCCGTGCTCGGGCTCGCCGCGGCTAAAGGCGTTCTTGGCCGGCAGGTGCGTGTGTGGAAGGTGGTCGACGCCCGTCAACAGCGTGCCGAACATCTTGCGGTTGGCGACGATGCCGCCGACCGAGATGCCGCCGAAGTTGACGCCGTGATAGCCGCGTTCGCGGCCGATGAGCCGGAAGCGCGAGCCATTGCCCTTGGCGCGGTGGTAGGCGAGAGCGACCTTCAAGGCGGTATCGACCGACTCCGACCCTGAGTTGGTGTAGAGAACGTGGTTCATGCCCTCGGGCGCGATATCGACCAGCCGATTTGCGAGCTCGAAGGCTTTCGGATGGCCGAGCTGGAAGGCCGGCGCGTAGTCGAGTTCGCCCGCCTGTTCGCGAATCGCCTCGGTGATTTTCGGCCGACAGTGGCCTGCATTGACGCACCAGAGCCCCGCGGTCCCATCGAGAACCGTCCGCCCGTCATGGGTGGTGTAATACATGTCCTTGGCGCCGACGAACAGCCGCGGCTCCTTCTTGAACTGCCGGTTCGCCGTGAACGGCATCCAGAAGGCGCTGAGATCGTTGGGCGTGGTGTTCAGGCGGTTGGACATGTGTTTCCTCCTCGTCGAGTCCCGGCAATCCGGATTTGCCAGGCCGGATTCTTTACCCGCTGGTCAAACTATCAGCCCGCCGATGGGCGTCAAGCCAGGCGAAACGATCCGCTTTTCACGGCCTGGATCACGGCACTCAGCGTGTCCTCCCGGGTGTGTCCTTCGGTCGGGAGAACATGCCGTTCAAGGGGGCCGAGCGATGAGAGTTGCTGATGAAGCGCTGCGATGGGCACCGGGTCGGTCAACGTGTCCCCGCCGCGCTGTTGGCAGCGCCGGATGGCTACATCGAGCGGCGGACGCAGAACGACGTAGTGGAGCGGTGCCGTTATTTTCCTGAATGGTTCCAGGAACCACGGTCCGACGATCCCGTCCACAACGACGAAATAGCCGCCACGTGCGTAGGTTGCGGCCACTTTCGTCAGCACATCGACGACGACGGCGTTTTGTTGGTGAGCTTCAGGCAAATAGGGTGGGATCGCCCCGTTCTTGATGAAATGCCAGAAGTCGTCGCAGTGAAGATGGACCTTCGACGATCCGGGCTCTGCGGCGAGCGCCTGCGCTGTCGTGGTCTTTCCGGAGCCGGGTGGCCCGGTGAGGACGAGAATTTCGCTTTCAAGGTTCATGGCGCGATCATGTAGCACGATGCTGCGGGCCAGTCAGCGACAGGACGGAGGAGAAGGCTGCTCACCCGCCAAAAATGAAGCCCCGCGATCGGATCGGCGGGGCTTGAGGAGGCGGTGCTGTTCGGTCGAAGGACGTCTTGGGAGATTACGCCGATTTGCGAACGAGAGGCTTTTCTTCCACGGCATCGGTGTCGTCGCCGTAAATGTCGGATAGTGCGCCCAGAATCTTCAATACGGCGTCGGACGAGCTCGAATAATAGATCGTCTGTGCGTCACGACGGGTGCTGACCAGGTTCTGCGCACGAAGCTTCGAAAGGTGCTGAGAAAGAGCCGATTGGCTCAGCCCGACCTTATGGGCCAGGGCGCCAACCGCCATTTCCTCCTTGACGAGAGAGTCGAGGATGAGCAGGCGTTTCGGATTTGCCATGGCCGAAAGGAAACCGGCTGCTATCTCGGCGTCCTCGTGTTTTTCAGGCGGAAGAGGCTGCATCGTGTGCTCCATGCGAAAATTCATCACACGTAGTTATGATTGATGAAGCACGATAATTAGAGCGGGATGCATTTAGGCGGAATCGGAAAGGGGATTCCTTTTTCTGCGCAAATCAGATTCACCATTCAGGCCGGTGAAGGAGGCCGGCCTTTATGGCGAGACCTTTTTCGAATGATCTTCGGGAACGCGTTGTCGATGCGGTGACGGGCGAGGGCCTATCGTGCCGGGCAGCGGCCAAGCGCTTCGGCATCGGCATCAGCACCGCGATCGATTGGGTGCGGCGGTTTCGCGAGACGGGCAGCGCCGCACCCGGCCAGATGGGTGGGCACAAGCCCCGCAAGCTTTCCGGTCCGCACCGGGCTTGGCTGCTTTGCCGCTGCCGCGAGCGCGACTTCACGCTGCACGGACTTGTCGCCGAGTTGAGCGAGCGCGGCCTGAAGGTGGATTATCGCGCCGTCTGGACCTTCGTGCACGAAGAGGGGTTGAGTTATAAAAAAAGACGCTGGTCGCCAGCGAACGGGAGCGGCCCGACGTCGCCCGCCACCGGGCACGATGGCTGAAGCACTGCCCCGGAATTGATCCCGCCCGCCTCGTTTTCATCGATGAGACCTGGACGAAGACGAACATGGCGCCGCTGCGGGGCTGGGCGCCTCGCGGCGAACGACTGGTGGGCTACGCCCCCTTCGGCCATTGGAACACCATGACCTTTGTCGCCGCACTCAGGGCCGACCGCGTCAGCGCTCCCTTTATCCTCGATGGCCCGATCAATGGCGAACGCTTCCGCATCTATGTCCAGCAAGTTCTGGTGCCGGAACTCAAAGCCGGCGACATCGTCATCCTGGACAATCTCGGCTCCCATAAGGGTCAGGAGATCCGCGCCGCCATCCGTAAGGCCGGCGCCCGCCTGTTCTTTCTGCCGAAATATTCCCCCGATCTCAATCCGATCGAAAAGCTCTTCGCCAAAATCAAGCACTGGTTGCGTGAGGCACAGGCCAGATCACGCGACGCAATCCATGACGAACTGCGCCACATTCTCCAAGCCGTCACCCCACAGGAATGCGCAGCCTACTTCAAAGAGGCGGGATATGAACGGGCTTAAATACATACCGCTCTAGCCGTGATGCATAAAAGGGCAACCACCCCCTGCAAGAAATGGGGGTAGCTAAGATGCGATTAACGGTAAAGTTTTTTTAGAATTGGCCGTAATTCGGCCGCGTCGGCAAGGGGCGTCTCAAACTCCAGGCGGCGCAGACGGTCGCCGTCCGACAGGTCGAGCCCTGCCGAATCGATGCCGACGATCTTCCAGTCGCCTTCGGGTGCGCGGCAATGAGTGGTTGCATAATATCTCACGGCTTCGGCGTGATCGGCGTTCATGTGCTCGATCGCGCCGCCTTCCATCTCCGCGATCGCGGCCGCGGCCGGTGACGCGATGGCGAGATCCTCAGCCGTCAGCACATAGGCGCGGCCGAAGCCGCCGTTGAGGCTTGCCCGCAATGGGTTGAGTCGGAAGAAGCCGAAGTCCGGAAAATCGACATAGAGTTTGGACTTGGGGTGCCGGCGAAGGAATCGTTCGCGAAGACGCAGGTGGAGCGCGCAATCCCGCGGGACGGCCTCCGCCTCGCACTGGACCGTCAGTCGCGGATGGGCGAGCGGGTCGCCTTTGCCCGGCTCGCCGGTCAGCAGCGAAGCACGCCGGTCCGCCGTGAGCGCTTGAGTATGGGTCGAAAGCCGCGACACGAGGATGACCGGCGTTCCGTCGATGTCGATGCCGACGAGTACACGGCTGACGAAGGGGAAACCATCGCTCGCCGGCTCTATCGCGGCAAGCGCGCCGCTTCTCGCCGAACGAAGAAGCACACGGGCAAGCTTGCGTGCTTCCTCGTCCGTCTCGCGCAGCACATTGGGTTTCTCGCTCATGATCGCCTCCTTCCGGCGGGCCGGCGTGCCGCGTCAACCTTTGTTGCGGTGGCGCGTCAACCCTTCGACGATGTTTTGCGCGTCGATGGTCCCGACGACGGAGCCGTTGTCGACCACACCTATGCTGCCCGGCTGGCGCGACATGGCGTCGAGAATATCGACGAGCGGCGTGGTGGGCCTGGCCGTTGCCGAAACGCCGGTACTGGCGGCGGCTCGCCCGACGCCGGTCTGCATCACATCCTTCGCCGTCAGCATGGTGATCGGGTTCATGTGCTGGACGAAATCGGCCACGTACTGATTTGCCGGCTTCTTCACGATCTCCTGCGGCGTCCCGCACTGGATGATCCTTCCGCCTTCCATGATGGCGATGCGGTTGCCGATGCGGAAGGCCTCGTCGAGATCGTGGCTGACGAAGATGATCGTTTTTTTCAGCCGCCGCTGGAATTCGAGCAGTTCGTCCTGGAGGCGCGTGCGGATCAGCGGGTCGAGAGCCGAGAACGGCTCGTCCATCAGCAGGATCGGGGCGCCGGTGGCAAAGGCTCTTGCGAGACCGACCCGCTGCTGCATGCCGCCCGAGAGCTCGTTGACCTTGCGGTCCGCCCATTTGGCCAGGTTGACGAGTTCAAGCTGCTCGCCGACTCGCTTTCTTCGTTCGGCATCGGCAACGCCGGCCAGTTCGAGCCCGAACCCGACATTGTCCGCCACCGTTCGCCACGGCAGAAGCGCAAACTGCTGGAACACCATCGAGACCGTATGCATGCGGAAGTCGCGGAGCGACTTGGCGTTGCAGCGATAGGGGTTCAGCGATCCGTTCGCGGTCTTGACCTCGACCTCGCCGCGCACGACCGGCGCGAGGCCGTTGACGGCCCTGAGCAGCGTCGACTTGCCGGAGCCGGACAGACCCATCAGAACGAGGATCTCGCCTTCATTGATGGTCAACGAAGCGCCGGCCACGCCCAGCACCAGGCCCGTGGCTGCACCGATCTCGTCGCGCGTCTTGCCCTGGTCGACCATCTGCACGGCAAGTTGCGGGTTCTTGCCGAAGATGATGTCGACGTTCTTGAAAACGACGGCGTCGCTCATGCGCCTTCTCCTTCATCGGACGAGCGGAAAAGACGGTCGAGAACGATCGCGAGAATGACGATACAGAGACCGGACTCGAATCCCCTGGCGATGTTTACCGTGTTCAGAGCCCTGAGGACAGGCACGCCGAGTCCGTCGGCACCGACGAGCGCCGCGATCACCACCATCGAGAGCGACAGCATGATGGTCTGGGTCAGGCCCGCCATGATCTGCGGCATGGCGAAGGGCAGTTCGACCTTGCGCAGCACCTGCCAGGGCGTCGCGCCGAAGGATTCGGCGGCCTCGACCAGCGCCGGTGGCGTCGAGATGATGCCGAGCCGCGTCAGCCGGATCGGCGCGGGGATGGCGAAAATGACGGTGGCGATCAGCCCGGGTACCATTCCCAGTCCGAAAAGGATCAGCGCCGGAATGAGGTAGACGAAGGTGGGGATCGTCTGCATCAGGTCCAGGATCGGCCGCATGATCGAGTAGATCCAGGCACGGCGCGCGGCAGCTATGCCGAAGGGCACGCCGACGGCCATGCTGACGAAGGTTGCCGCAAGGACCAGCGCCAGCGTCTCCGTAGTCTCCTGCCAATAGCCCTGATTCACGATCAGGAGCAGCCCGAGACAGGTGAAGGCGGCAATGCCGAGGGAGCGCCGGAACCACCATGCGAGCGCCGTCACGACGGCGATGATGATAAGCGGGTGCGGCGTCTGGAGGATGTAGAGCAGGACCGAAATGATCGCCGAAAGCACATTGGCGAGCTGGTCGAAGAACAGGTTGAAATTCGTCGTCAGCCAGTCGACGAAAGACTTCGCCCAGGCGCCGATCGGGATGGGGTTTTCAGTCAGGAATTCCACGAAACAGGGTCCCTCTTGCCAGGGTCAACACTCAGGTCGGAAGACCGGTGGAAAAAAGGCGGGGTGTTTCCCCGCCTCACTGCATTTCCCATATCGGAGCCGATTTGAGCATGGAACATGCAGCAATTCAAAATGCTACGCGTGATCTGCCGCCGATCAGAGGCCGAGGGCGGCCTTGACCGCGGCCAGTCCGTCGCCGCCATCCTTGGTCGCCACCCCCGAAAGCCAGGGTTCGATGCTCTGCGGATTGTCCTTCAACCACGCGGCCGCAGCTTTCTCCGGGTCTTCACCGTCGTTGAGGATCTTGCCCATGATCTCGTTCTCCATCTGGAGGGAGAACGAGAGATTCTGGAGCAGCTTGCCGACATTCGGGCATTCGGTCGTGTATCCGGCGCGCACATTGGTGTGCACAGTCGCGCCGCCGTAATTCGGGCCGAATACGTCATCGCCGCCGGAAAGATAGGTGAGCTTGAAATTGGCGTTCATCGGATGCGGTTCCCATCCGAGGAAGACGATCGGGTCGCCGGACTTTTCGGCGCGGGCGACCTGGGCCAGCATCCCCTGCTCGGAGGATTCGACGACTTCGAAGCCCTTGAGATCGAAGGTGCCTTTTTCGACCATGTCGATGATCAGGCGGTTGCCGTCATTGCCCGGTTCGATGCCGTAGATCTTGCCGTCGAGCTCGTCCTTGTGGGCAGCGATATCCTTGAAGTCCTTGATGCCGAGCTCCGCGCCCTTGGCATTGGTCGCAAGCGTGTATTTCGCGCCTGCGAGGTTTTCGCGCACCGTCTCGACGGATTTATCCTCGCGGTAGGGGGCGATATCCGCTTCCATGGTCGGCATCCAGTTGCCGAGGAAGACGTCGATGTCCTTGTTCTTCAGCGATGTGTAGGTAACCGGCACCGACAGCACCTTCACGTCCGTCTCGTAGCCGAGCGCCTCGAGGATGGTCGTCGCGGTCGCCGTCGTCGCTGTGATGTCGGTCCAGCCGACGTCGGAGAAGCGGACGGTGCCGCAGCTTTCCGGCTCGGCTGCAAAAGCGCTTCCGGCGGTCAGGGTTGCCATGCAAACGGCTCCCGCCAGCATGAATTTGAGAGAAAGCGTCCTTATCATCGTCGTCGTTCCCCTGCCTTGTGTTCTTTTTTTAGCCAAACACCAATGAAGCGCGAATTCAAGCGCCCTGGCGTTTAAAGAAGTGTATTGCCTCAGTACATTAACGGGATGCACAAAGCGACGCCTGATGTCGCAATGCCCGCGAAATGCCGGCCCGCCGAACCGATCAGCACTTGCGGGCCAAAGCATGTGCGTCCTTGCCGAAAACTGTGAGTCGCTGCGGGATGCTCTGGTCATCGGACGCGTGCCCCGTCATGTAGCGGGCACGATGTCCGGAGATGGGACCATGTCCAAACTTTATTTCAGCTATGCGACGATGAATGCCGGCAAGAGCACGCTGCTCCTGCAGGCCGCCTACAACTATCAGGAGCGCGGCATGCGCGTCGTGATGCTGATAGCAGCCTTCGACGATCGCGCCGGCCAGGGTCGCATCGCGTCTCGCATCGGGCTGGAATCGGAGGCGATCCCCTTCCGCGCAGAGGATGATCTCCATGGGCTGATCGAGCGCCTGAACGGCGACGGCTCCGGTGAAATCGCCTGCGTCTTCGTGGACGAGGCGCAGTTCCTCGGTGAAGATCAGGTCTGGCAGTTGGCGCGTGTGGCGGATCGCCTCGGCATTCCGGTCATGGCCTATGGCCTGAGGACGGACTTCCAGGGCAAGCTCTTCCCCGGCTCCATGGCTCTGCTCGCTATCGCGGATGAGTTGCGCGAAGTCAGGACCATCTGCCATTGCGGGCGCAAGGCAACGATGGTCGTCCGCCTCGACGGCCGCGGCAAGGTCATGCGGGAGGGCGCGCAGGTGGATGTCGGCGGCAACGAGAAATACGTCTCCTATTGCCGTCGCCATTGGGACGACCGGATGCGCGAAGGCTGACGCGCAAGCCGACCGGCGGCGATGCACCGGCCCTGCTGCCCTGCACTCGAAAAAGCGGCCACCGCCCTTGTCGTTCCGTGCTAAACATCCTTTATATAAGTGCAATCAAGGGCTGAAACGGTCCGGCGTGCACTGCTGGCTGGCTTGAGGGGAGAAGGCAATGGCGACGCTGCAGAATTTTGATACGGAGATCGAGAAGACCAGAACCGTCGTCAAGGACATGCGCAGCAAGCTCGAGCAGTCCGGCGTCGTTCTCGAGCAATTCGCCAAGGCGGACACCAAGCTCGGCGACGTCAATTTCGATATCGAGAACGCCCGCATCCAGGACGTCGTCAACCAGCAGAAGGTGATGGAAGCCAACATCGCCGATCTGATCATCGGACTGGAAGACGCGACCAATGTCTTCGGTGCCGAGTTCGAGAGCATGAAGAGCTATACCGGCTACGAGAAGTTCATCGGCATCTTCTCAAGGCAGAAGATGCAGCGCTTGCGCACCGATCGCGTGCGCAACATGTCGCTTGCAGGGAACCTGCAGGAACTGCTTTCGAAATCGGACACCATCGTCGGCATCCTCAAGGACCAGAAGGCGATCCTCGACCAGCGATACAAGACCTCCGAGCAGAGCCTCATCCAGGTGATCGAGCGCCGCAAGGGCACGATGGCGGCGCTGGAACAGACGCAGAAGCGGATCGAAGAGCTCAACCCGCTGCTGCTCGATATCGAGAACAGGATCGCCGCCTCGACAGACCAGAAGACCCGAACCGACCTCGAGGGCGAGCGCTCGCAGCTTGCGACCGAATACAACGAAAAGCAGGCGAAGGAGCAGGAGCTTCTGGCCGAGAGCCAGACGCTCGAGCGCTACACGGCCATGTTCCAGACCTTCGTCGATTCGCTGAACAACCAGATCGCCGCCCAGAACACGCTGATCAACAAGCTGACCATCGACACGGAACAGCGCATCGTTCTCTACAAGGCGCTGGAAGATTCGTTGAAGACGGCTGCGCAGCAGGACGTGGCACACAAGATCAACACGCTCGGCAGCCAGGTGGACACGGCCGCCGAGGAGACCATGGCCGGGATTGGCGCGGCCGCGCAGCGCCACATCGGCGACTTGCTCGAGATGCATGAAAAGAACATGCTTGCGACGCAGGATATCCAGCGGCGCAAGAAACTCGCCGACGACGCCTTCGCGCGCCGCTTCCAGACGGTGATGGACAAGCATAATGCCGCAAATTATGTGAAGCAGTGATCGGCAAGGCGGCAATGACCCGATTTCCGACCGCCTTTCGGCATTTGCCGGGAGAGCTGCCATGAATACCGCCATTTCTCCGGCCGTCAGGCAATATTTCGGCTCCATCCGCGCGGCGCTCGCAGGGCTCGAGCTCTTCCTCGGAGACCGCAATTCGCCGCTTTACCGTGACACAGTCGTCGGCGAGATCATCGTTCCCTATCTTGCCCGGCTGAAAGCCTCGATCGCCTGCTGGGAAAACCGGATCGGTTTCGTCGAACAGTTTCGCATCTCGCGCGCCGAAAGCGGCTTTCCCGTTTTCCAGAACGTGCTGGAACTCGAGAACGACCGGCAGAATGCGGAGAAGCGGCTTGCGAGCATTCCTTCAACCGATGCGCTGCGCGAGGAGATGGTCGATTTCATCCTGAGGCAGAAGGCGTTCCCCGAGGCGCTTCAGGCGCGCATGGCCGAAAGGCTCTATCTGGAGCAGATCGGCAAGGGGGATATCTTTTCGCCGTTTGTGCTGCCGGAGACGATCCGGGTCGCGGTCAATTCGAAGACGATGCGGCCCTTTTACGTCGTTTCCTGGGGCGCGTTCGACGGCAGCCAGACGCTGCCGATGATCTATATGGCGACGATCGAGGATTCCTCGGAAAATCTCGTCGAGATGCTGGTGACCGAGGATGGCAAGCTCAATCCGGACGTCCAGATTCCGCTGCCGGTCGGCGGTCTGCTCAATCCGGAGCTCGCAAGCCGTTTTGACGATTTCGCCTCCAAGAACAGCACCTATTCGCTGACGCCGGTGACGATCGCCACCAATCTCGACAGGGACTTCCCGGAACTGCATCCGAAGCAGCTTCGGCGGATCGTGCTCGGCCCATTCTATTCGGCGGGCATCACCGAGAACAATGCGAGGATCAACGACATTCTCTCCAGGGTGCGCAAGACCGAGAATGCGTGGCTGCTCACCTGGACGGTGCAGGAAGTCTTCTCGAAGGCGGAGCGGCCGGCGACGCGCGGCTTCTGGTCCTCCACCCAGGCGCAGGAGGAGTTTCACATCGACACCGCCGATCTGGAGGCCGCGCGCATGGGGGTCAGCGCTTACGAGAAGCATGCCCTGGTGCCGCATGACGCGTACCAGGCGCTCTATGCCTCCGGCGAGGCCGCCCAGGTCTTCGGCGATTACAAGGTGCATGTCATATCCGGCAACCAGGTGGTGAGCGAGGTCTGAGCCATGGCATTGAACACGGGGCTGACGACGCTGCATGAGGACGAGATCGCCAGACATCAGGCGGTGGCGCAGAGCCTGGTAACCAAGCTTGCCATTGTCGAGCGGGACGATGGCGCCGCCGCCACACCGCTGGCAGGAACGGGGCGCCGTTTCGTCTCGACGGTCTCGACCGGCGGTCAGCGCCGCAGCCGCGAGGTCGAACTCGCACGCACCATCCAGGCGGTTCGCAGCGCCGATCCGCTCCTGTCGCCGGCGCAGCATTCGGTACTCTATCGCACCCGCCGCGGCATCCAGGTGGCGATGGCGGTTGCCGATGTCTTCGCGCGGCAGACGAGCCTTGAACAATTGCAGGCGCGTAACGCCACCGCGCCCCTTACCGGCGAGGATGCGGCTCATTTCAAAGCGCTTCTCTCTGCTTCGGCCTATATCGCCGCCTTCACGCTTGCCGCCTATCTCGGCGCGACGCTGCAGGGAGAGGGCGAGCCGGTGGACGATGCCGCAGAGCCGGATTTCCTTTTCGACACGCCGCAGGATGCGCTGAAAACCATGGTTGCCGGTCTCGACCGCAGCATTGCCGGTGCGCCGGACGAGCTCGCGCTGGTCGCACGGGCCCGGGCCTTTTCCCGCATCGCGATCGAGGGGCTGATTGCGCGCAAGGCGCGTTTCACCGGTCTGCAGAATTTCGAGAGCGTGCACATCCGGCTCGACCAGGACGATTTCACGCTCAACGGTTTCGACGTTGCGCCCGGGCAGAAGCGCAAGCCGCTGGTGATGACCTTCAAGAAGCCCGAGGAGATCATCGGCAACCACATCGCCAAGTACCAGGCGCTGAAGCTCGCCAAGATGCTGATGGCCTACGACTTCGACCGGCAGATGAACCCTTTCGTCGAACTCGGCGGTTTTCTCTTCACCTTCATCGGCGACGGCATGCCGGGCACTGGCAAGACGATCCTGATCCAGATGCTCGCCGGCATGCTGCACGAATATTGCGGCATCGCCGGTTATCCCTTCCATTACGAGAATTTCGGCGTCGACCAGATTTCCTCCTATCAGGGCAAATCGGGCCAGAATTGCAAGGAATTCGTCAACAATGTCGTGAACCCGCGGGCGATCGGCTTCGGCACGATCGACGATGTCGACCAGGTGGCGGCAAAGCGCTCCGACGACCGTGCCTCGGCCGGTCAGCACGAGGTGACGGCGGTGCTGATGGAGAGCTTCGCCGGCGCCTCGACGGTGGTGCGCGGCAACTGCACCTTCGGCATGTTCTCCAACTATCCGGAGAATGTCGACGACGCGCTGCGCCAGCGCGCCGGCGCGCGCTGGCTGGTCGACGGGCCGCAGACGGAGGACGACTATATCGACATCTTCGCGCTGCTCGTCGGCAAGAACCACCAGATCCCGCTCGGCGAGCATGATCTCTATGCCGGTCAGGAGATCAAGCGCGCCGTCTCGCAATCCTATGCCGCGCATGCGCGGCCGCAGGAGGAGGGGCTTGCCGCGGTCTGGGAACGCTATCAGAAGGAGAAGGGCAAGATCGCCACGCTCGCCGATGTCGGCGCCTACCTGCACATGATCAAGGAGGCGGAACCCCGCTTCACCGGGCGCGCGATCAGGAACATCACCGATGCCGTCAAGCTGAGGGCCATGGACGTCGAACTGCCCGACGACTGGTTCAAGGACGCCGGCTCGTTCATGCATAGGCCCTACGACGAGAAGAAGGCGATGATCGAGGAACTGCGAGGCCCGATCACCATCGACATGGTGCTGCAGGAAATCAATCGCTATGCCGATAGCGAGTTCCGCTACACCGACAAATCCGACGATGCGGCCGTCGGCGAGATCATCCGCCGCGAGCGCCAGCGCGAGAGGGCGGTCCGAGAGATCGAGACGATGAAGCGCGAGGGCAGGTGGCAGGGATGAAGGTTGTGTTCGCGGCATTTGCCCTCCACCTCGGGGCTGCCCCTCACCCTAGCCCTCTCCCCGCGCGCGGGGAGAGGGCTAGGGTGAGGGGCAAGAGGGCGGACCAAAAGAGATGAGAGGAGCGAACGAACGCAAGACAGAACGCGCGAGAGGTCTGCGGCAAAGCGACAACGATGCAGAAGCGCTCCTTTGGTCGGAGCTGAGAGACCGGCGTCTAAACGGCTTCAAGTTCGTCCGGCAGGTCGCCGTCGGTCCTTACTTTGCTGATTTCGCCTGCCGTGATGAGAGGCTGGTCGTCGAGGTCGACGGCAGTCAGCATCAGATCGGCAGCGGCGATGCGAGGCGCGACAAGTTCATGGTCATGAATGGATGGAGTGTGCTCCGCTTCTGGAATACGGACATCTTCAATGACCGCGCCGCGGTACTGGAGACGATCGTGGCGGTGCTCGAGAAGCGGTTGGTGCGGGAAGTGAGGAGTGCGGATTTGACGTTCATTCCGGGGGAGAAGAAGAGATGAGTCCGGTGTTGAATTTGGCGTCTCGGTCTGCCCCTCTCTTCAGCCTATTGCCCCTCACCCTAACCCTCTCCCCGCGCGCGGGGAGAGGGGACGCCGTTGTGTTCGATCGCACCCGACAACGCGCCCATGGGATCTCGTCCCCTCTCCCCGCCTGCGGCAGGGCTGTCCGGGGAAAATTCATGCATAGCGGAAGACCATTTGGTTTGGGATGGTCCGGGGTTTTGGTCGGCTTGGATTGACCTGCGGCGGCTTGTGGATTTCGGCGATGCTTTTGCGCTGGAACAGGCACTGGGTGACGAGGTCGGTGAAGCGCAGGATCGGTAGAGGGACGCGGGCGAGGCGGGCGGCGATGCGCAACAGTGCATAGGCGATCATCGCCGCGAAGATCTGCAGGCGGATGGCGTTGTCGTTGTTGCCGAGGAACTTGCGGATCTTGAGGTGCTGTTTGATCCAGCGGAACAGAAGCTCGATCTGCCAGCGATCCTTATAGAGCTGGCCGATCTCGACGGCGGAGCGCTCGAGGTCGTTGGTCAGAAGCGTGATCGTATCGCCGTCCTGGCGCTTGACGATTACCCGGCGCAAGCCGATCGGCAGCTTGGAATCGCCCTTGCTGGCGAGGCTGACCTGGCTGTCTTCGAGGACCAGGAAGCCATCGCCTTGAGGTTGCTCAACGGGGCGTTCAGCGACCAAAGCCAGTCCCATGTTGGTCTTCGGCCGGGTGACGAAACTGGCGCCGGCTTCGGCGATCGCCGTCCACCAGCCGTAATGGCAGTAGCCCTTGTCGAAGACATAGGTTGCGCCCTTTTCGATGGTGATCGTGCGGCCGATCTGGGCGTCGTTGACGTTGGCGTCGGTGATGTCGAGGATGCCTGGACAATCGGCCTTGGGATCATAGACGACATGCAGCTTCATGCCGCGGATGCGGCCGTTCGACTTGGCCCAATCGTACAGCTTACCCAGCGGTATCGGGGTCGAATCGATCAGCCGCAGCATCTTGGTGCCCTCCCGGCGCGTCTGCCGGTCGAGCTGACCGGCCAGAAGCGCGAAGGTCTCGGCGAAGACGGCGACCGGGCGGCGGCGGTTGGCGTCCGACAGCGTCGAGCGCATCAGCCGGCCACTGCCGAGATGGTAATGATGCTGACTGTTGGCGTTGAAGCTCGCCTCCAACCCGCGCAGGCTGGTCGTGGCGCTCAACTGGGCATAGATCAGTGCCACCAGATGATCCCAGCTGGTAAAGCACTTGTCGTAGGCATCCCCGGCATGACGATCCACAATCGCCTGAAAGCTGCGGCGATCAATCGCTTTCAGCAGCTGGGCGAAAATGCTAGGGGTGAACCGCATGCTCCGTCTCCTTTTCTGAGTCTCGACAACCAGAAAATAGACGGAAAAACGCCGTCTGACGGGGCATGCGCCTGCGACATTTCGATTCACCCGGAACTTTCCCCGGACAGCCCTGCGCGTGCGGGGAGAGGGTTAGGGTGAGGGGCAAAAGGTGAGGGGCAGAACGCTGAGGAGCATGGCCGCATGAAGCGCCTTTTGGAAGCGGAGCTCATCTATGGACGGCTGCTTGATATTTCCGAGCCGCATCTCGTCGCGCGCTACAACAAGGCTCTCAATGGCTTCGGGCTGAAACCTACGGCTCTCCAGCGGTTCAGCATCGACATGACCGGCTTCTCACCCGAAATCGCCGAGGAAATCGGCGACCGCGACTATCTGGATCCGAACCGGGTCAACCGGCGCTTCATCATCCTGACACCGGCGCAGGCGGAGCTGCCGGTCGTGCATACGAGCTTCTCCAACACTGCGGCACTGATGCACGAATTCTTCAACGCCAATGGCCGCGCGATCAACGCGATCACCATCAAGGATGCGCTCTACGGCGAGATCGAGGATTCGGTCTCGGTCGTCGAGGACATTGACGATCTGCTTTCCATCAACGAAGTCCGCTTCCGGGTGCTTTCGGCCGAGGACATGCTCGGCAAGGCGACCGAACTGCGCGAGCTCGTGGACCGGCTGAAAAAGGTGCCGAACGCCTGGGCGGACGACGCGATGCTCGATCGGATGGTCGAACTCGCCAGGACGACCGGCGACATAAGGCAGAACGTGCTCGTGCCGGACGAACTCGTCTTCCGCCATGAGGCCTTCTGGGCCAATCACTTCGGCGGCGTCTACGTCTTCCTCGACGAGAAGACGACGACTGTCATCTGCGACCCCTCGGTGCCCGGTTTCCGCCGGTCGCGGCCCTGGCAGGTCAGCTACATGGCCATAACCGACCACGCCCGCATCTATGACTTTCTGGCGACGACCAACCGGCTGCAATTGCCGCAGGCATCCTGGGTGCAGGAGTCCGGCCTCTTCCAGCATCGCGCGGACATGGTGATCCGCGGGCTCGTCGACGCCGCCGACCCGAATGCGGACCTGATGAATGTCGACCGGATCTGGCTGCAGACCTGGATCCACCGCAATGCGGCGCTCGTGGCGCGCGACGGGATTTACCCCTTCCTTCAGGAAATGGCGCGGGCGATCGCTGCGACGGGCACGGTCAGGATGCAGGACGTCGCCCCGGAGAACCGGTTCCTGCTCGTCCGGGCCGCCCCGCAGCATCCGGATCAATGGCTCGTCAACCGCCTGATCTCCGAACTCGTCCCGCGCGATTTCGTCTCGCGCTTCGTGTTCGACAAGCAAGGCTTCTACAAAGCCTATGAGGGCTACAGCGAAAAGTTCCGCGAATATGTTGTTGCGACACTGACCGGCACATATCTCAAGGACAAGGCCGCCTTCCGTCACAAGCTTTACGGTCTCAAAGAGGAATAAAACATGTTCGATCCGATCGTTGCGTTCTTCCAGCGTGTATTCACCGCGATCGGCCGTGGCATCGGATTGGCGGTGGCGTGGCTTCTCTGGCCGTTCGTCGCGCTCGGCAACTGGTATCGGGGACGAAGCTGGATCATCAAGGGGCCGATCGGCCTGATCCTCCTCTGCCTCGTGCTCTTCTACGCCTACTTTGTCTGGCAGACGCAAGCCTGGACGAATTTCGACCCGGACTATGTCGACCGATACAAGCTCGCCGACCGCAGGACGCCGGCCGGTTCACCCGTCAGCGGTCCGGGGGCAACAACGGGACAGTCAGGCTCGGCGGCTGACGCAAACCAGGCCGCCGCGGTCGCTCCTTCCGGTGCGGACAGTACGACCGAAGCCCTTGCCGTGGCCCAGCTTCCGGCCGGGACGGTCTGCCAGACTTCGGCCATCGTCGACGTGGCGGCCGACCTCATCGACCTCAATGTCAATCAGAATGCCTGGATATCGTCGATGCTCGGCTACAAGCTCGGCTTTTTCGGGATTGACTGGGACGACACGCCCTGGCTCGACAACAAGGCGTCCTTCCAGCGCGGCGTCAACCAGGCGGTGCGCCGCACGTCGGTGGAACTCGTCGATTCGCTTGGGCGCGTCCGTGGCACGTCGGGGGTCAACAACGAGCTCCAGAACGCGCGCGGAAGCATCCAGTTCGACGAGGAAACCTGGTATTTCGGCCTGAACCCCTTCGGCCCCAAAACCCCGACCCCGAGCTTCTACCGCTCGGCTATGCGCGATCTCAGGAAGTTCAACGTCTCGCTCGGCAAGTGCGAAGCGATCTTCGACGGCCGATCCGACAACATGGTCGAGTTCCTCGACCGGGTCGCGAACGATCTCGGCAATACCTCGGCGATCATCCGCGAACGTTCGGAGT
This sequence comes from Sinorhizobium meliloti, assembly GCF_017876815.1. Classification (NCBI taxonomy): domain Bacteria; kingdom Pseudomonadati; phylum Pseudomonadota; class Alphaproteobacteria; order Hyphomicrobiales; family Rhizobiaceae; genus Ensifer; species Ensifer meliloti. The sequence continues at coordinate 2,396,379 of NZ_JAGIOS010000001.1, forward strand.
TCCACAATGGCGGCTGGTTCGACACGCGGGCGGACGACCGCTTCTGGTTCGCCTTCGGCCAGCTCTACGGCTATTACGGCATTCTCTCGGCCGCCGGCGCCGATTTCGAGAATGTCGTCACCCAACGTGGCCTGGCGCCGATCTATACCGAAACGATGAAGCAGCTTCGCGCGGCACTCAGGATCCAGCCGCTCATCATCTCGAACGGGCGCGAGGACGGCTGGATCATGCCGACGCACCTCGCGACGATGGGCTTCTACATCCTCCGGGTTCGATCGAACCTCGTGGAGATGCGCGATATTCTTGCCCGTTGACGGGCGGCATGTCAGCGTAAGCGATAGGAAACGGAACTTGCGCATTTTCGCGGAGGAGGCGGGATGCGCGAGGCAAACTGGGGGGAAGCCGTGGGAGAGGTAAAGTCCGACATCGAGATCGCGCGCGCCGCGCGCAAGCAGCCGATCATGGAGGTCGGCGCGAAGCTCGGCATTCCGCCGGAGCATCTGCTTCCCTACGGCCATGACAAGGCCAAGGTCAGCGCCGAATTCATCGCGGCGCAAAACGAGAAAAGGAACGGCCGGCTCATTCTGGTGACGGCGATCAACCCGACGCCGGCGGGCGAGGGCAAGACGACGACGACCGTCGGCCTCGGCGACGGCTTGAACCGCATCGGCAAGAAGGCGATCGTCTGCATCCGCGAGGCGTCGCTCGGTCCCTGCTTCGGTATCAAGGGCGGGGCGGCGGGCGGCGGTTACGCCCAGGTTGTGCCGATGGAGGACATCAATCTCCATTTCACCGGCGATTTCCATGCGATCACGTCGGCGCATAATCTGCTCTCCGCCTTGATCGACAACCATATCTATTGGGGCAACGAGCAGGCGATCGACATTCGCCGCATCGCCTGGCGGCGGGTCATGGACATGAACGACCGGGCGCTTCGCCAGATCGTCGGCTCCCTCGGCGGCGTCGCCAACGGCTATCCAAGAGAGACCGGCTTCGACATCACCGTCGCCTCGGAAGTCATGGCGATCCTGTGCCTGGCTATGGACATCAAGGATCTCGAAAAGCGGCTCGGCAACATCATTATCGGGTACCGTCGTGACAAGAGCCCGGTCTTCGCCCGGGACATCAAGGCGGATGGGGCAATGGCGGTACTGCTCAAGGACGCGATGCAGCCGAACCTGGTGCAGACGCTCGAGAACAACCCCGCCTTCGTCCATGGCGGCCCCTTCGCCAATATCGCGCATGGCTGCAATTCGGTCGTGGCCACCACGACGGCGTTGAAGCTTGCCGACTATGTGGTAACCGAGGCCGGCTTCGGTGCCGATCTCGGCGCCGAGAAATTCTTCGACATCAAGTGCCGCAAGGCAGGGCTCACGCCCGATGCCGCCGTAATCGTCGCGACTGTCCGCGCGATCAAGATGAACGGCGGAGTGAAGAGGGAAGACCTCGGGAGAGAGAGCGTCGAGGCGGTCAGGAAGGGGTGCGCCAATCTCGGCCGCCACATCCAGAACGTCAAGAAGTTCGGCGTACCGGTGCTCGTCGCGATCAACCATTTCACCTCCGATACCGAGGCCGAGGTCCGGGCGATCAAGGATTATGTCAGAACGCTCGGTTCCGAAGCGGTTCTCTGCAAGCACTGGGCCGAGGGTTCGGCGGGCATCGAGGAGCTCGCTTACAAGGTCGTGGACCTCGCCAATGCCGGCCATTCGCAATTTTCGCCGCTCTACCCCGACGAGATGCCGCTCTTCCAGAAGATCGAGACGATCGCAAAGGACATCTATCACGCAAGCGAGGTGATTGCCGACAAGCTGGTGCGCGAACAACTCCGGACCTGGGAAGACCAGGGCTATGGCGATCTGCCGATCTGCATGGCGAAGACCCAATATTCCTTCTCCACCGACCCGAACCTGCGCGGAGCACCGACGGGCCACGCCGTGCCGATACGCGAGGTTCGGCTGGCCGCCGGGGCCGGCTTCATCGTCGTGATAACCGGCGAGATCATGACGATGCCCGGCCTGCCGAAGGTGCCTTCTTCGGAGCGGATCCGGCTGAACGAGCAGGGGTACATTGAAGGGTTGTTCTGAGGTGATTAGAGCTGGGCTGCCCCTCACCCAGGCTGCCCCTCACCCTAGCCCTCTCCCCGCAGGCGGGGAGAGGGGACGAAGGAGGCGCCGCTTGTGTCCTTCTCCCCATGAAAACGGGGAGAAGATGGCCGGCAGGCCGGATGAGGGGCGGCCGTACCCCTCAACGGCAATAGCGGTACCCGTTTTTCCGCTCGATGACATCCAGATGCAAGTGGTCTTCATGCGCCGCATCGCTCCCCGGATCGAGCACGGTCGTGAAATAAAGGCAGGCCGACGCCGTGACCGCCCGCTGGAATGCGCCGGTAAGGGTTCCGTCCTCGTCGCGGGGCTGGATCTCGACGGTCTTGCCGTCGCTGAGAGTGAACGAGGCGATATCGACCGCGTTGCCGCGCGCATGTTCGGAGATCTTGCCGGCGTCTGCATTGTTCCTCAGGCGGCAGACATAGGTCGAGGCCTGGTTCAAGGCGGTAATGCGGGTCTCGGGGCTGAAGGCGCTGCTCGTGGCCGGGGCCGCCGTCTCCTTGGTCCAGCGGGCCAGCGCCAGCGCGGCTTCGCAGCGCATCACTCCCTCGGGCTTCAGGGTCACGCCCGGCAGGATCGCGCGGACCTCAATCGGCTTGTCGATGCCGCACCCCTTGCCGTCGTCGATGCGGTCTACTTCGGAAAAGCTGCTCCCGAGCGATTTGAGTTCGGAGAGACAGGACGCATATTCCTGCGGGTTTTCCTTTTCGATCACCAGGACCGGCACGGCGTCGAGGGCGTCGTCCTTCCAGCCCGGGGGTAGATCCCTGTCGGCGCGAGCATCATTCCCCGCCCTACCATTGGACTTTTCCTCTGCATCGGCACCATTCGCCCGCGGCGTGGCGGGCTTGGGCGTCGGCGTCGGCCGATCATCGCCGCTCGAGGGTCGCGCCAAAGGCATCGGACCCCGTTCGGGCAGCGTTGCTCCCGAAACGAGAAACGCGACGATCAAAATTATCCCGGCGTGGCGCATGCAGGTCCTCTCCATCTCTCTGCGGCCCCAGTCGGCGAAACGCACGAAGGAACGATCCTGTTTCAAATTGTGCTGAAACTGAGGACGAGGGCGGTTCGCAGGCGATGGAGATGGAGATCGGACCCCTAGATTTATATTGACAATCACACTCATGTTTTCTTATGTGACGAAAATAAGGCGCAAATAGATCGCCTTGCCCAATTCCGCACTGCCCAGCCAGCCCTTGAGTTCGCCGCTCAACAGCAAGCCCGGCCAACACTTTCAAAGGACTGGTCCATGCTCAACCGGCATCATCGCCTGGCGCTTTTGGCTTGCACGGCAGCAATATTCGCGCTCCCGATCCCCCCGGTTCTGGCGCAGAGCGCGCCAACCGAAACGGCGGCGGAAGGAAATGCCAACACGACCGTGCTGAAGAAGATCGTCGCGAAAGGCGACCGCCTGGCAGGTGCGCAGCGTGGCGGCATCGCGGATACGCCGCTTGCGACCGAGATCGACGCAAAGACCCTGGAGGAGAAGCAGGTCACGGATCTCGACGATCTCGGCCGCAGCGTCGACGCAGGGATAAATGCATCGCGTGCCGACTTCGGTATCAATCTTCGCGGTCTTTCCGGTCCTCGTATCGTGACCACGATCGACGGCGTTCCGATCCCCTATATCTCGAACAGCGCCCGTCAGGGTGCCTTTGCCTCGATCAATGCGAACGGCGGCGGGGACATGTTCGATTTCAATTCGCTCTCCGTGGTCGACATAGTGCGCGGGGCGGATTCGAGCCGTGGCGGTTCCGGCATGCTCGGGGGCGCCGTGGTGCTGCGCACGCTCGAGCCCGAGGATGTCATATCCGACGGAAAGGATTGGGGCGCGATCTTCAGGTCCATCTATGACAGCGAAGACGACAGCATTGCGGGCTCGGTTGCTGGAGCCCACAGATTCGGCCAGACCTCCGTTCTCTTTCAGGGCAGCTACCGCAAGGGGAATGAACGGGATAACGAGGGGACGGTCGGTGGCTACGGATCCGCCCGCACGGAGCCCAACCCTACCGATTTCGACCAGAACAACTTGCTCTTCAAGTTTCGGCATGAACTCGAAGGCGGTCACAGAATCGGCCTGACGGCGGAAAGCTTCCGCCGCGACGCCGACAATGATCTCAGAGCGGAACAGGGGCGCCGGTACAAGATCGGCGACTATACCGGTTTTGAAGACCGCGACCGCAAGCGCGTCTCGCTGGACTATGATTTCGAGGCCGCCTCGTCGGACGACTTCTTCAGCTTCGCCAGGGCATCGCTCTACTGGCAGGATCTGGAACGCTCCTCCGGCTCGAATGGCCGGACGATCGCCGATGTGCCCTACGGGCGCGACAATTCGATCAGCAACGAGAGCGTGGGTTTCAACGGACGCGCAGGCAAGGATTTCGAAACCGGCGGTTTCGATCATTCGCTAACCTTCGGCCTCGATGTCGCCCGTTCCGAGTGGAGCCAGTATACCTCGGCGGTTTGCCCGACGCCGGCGACATGCCCGGCGCTCAACAACCAGTCCGAAGTCCCCGACGTGAGGAGCATGACGGTCGGCGCCATATTGGAAGACCGCATTTCGGTCGGCGACAGCGCGTTTGCGCTCACGCCGGGGTTGCGCTTCGACTGGTTCCAATATGACCCTCAGCTCAATGCAGGCTTCGAGTCGAATACAGGATCGGGAATCTTCGGGGATCTGAAGGCCAGGGATGGGGTTCGCCTGTCGCCGAAGCTCCTCGCGACCTATGACGTTACGCCGGATGTCGAGCTGTTCGCACAATGGTCGATGGCCTTCCGGGCGCCGACCGTGGACGAGCTTTATAGCCGCTTCTACAACCCGTTCGGAAACTATGCCCAGCTCGGCAATCCGGATCTCAAGCCGGAAACCGGCAAAGGATTCGAGATCGGTGCCAATTTCGACACCGGTGAGCTGAGCGGCCGGGTCGCGGCGTTCCACAATATCTATGACAATTTCATTGAAACCGGCGATTCCATCAACAGCGACACCGGGATCAGGGAATTCAAATATGCCAACGTCAACAAGGCCCGAATCTCGGGTATCGAGTTGAGTGCGTTGAAAACCTTCGACAACGGCTTCAACCTCCATGCGTCGCTTGCCTACTCCTATGGCAAGAACGAGGACGAGGGCACGCGGCTGCGGACGGTCGCGCCATTCAAGGCGATCATCGGCGGCGGCTACAGCCAGGAAACCTTCGGTGTCGATGTCTCGACGACGGTCTCGGCAGCCATGCCGGACGATAACGACAGCGAAACCTTCGATGCCCCCGGCTACGGTCTCGTGGATATGACCGGGTGGTGGACGCCCGAAAGCTTCAAGGGATTGAGGGTAGAGGCCGGGGTCTATAACATCTTCGACAAGAAGTATTTCAACGCGCTCGGCGTACGTGGCGTCGACCTCGCCTCATCGTCCGCTCAGCCGCGCGACTTCTATTCCGAACCGGGACGCACGTTCAAAGTCTCGTTGACGCAACGCTTCTGATCATTCAGCAAGTTCCGACGGTCTAAAGGCGGCTCGTGTTAGCCGCCTTTTCTCACTCTCTTCCTCTTTTTTCCCGCTTGCGCGCCATCGCAAGCCGCGCTAACACTTCCGCCCATGGCAAACACGCAGAACATTTCGATCTGGTGGTGGGCTCGCTGAGGCGGCCTTGACCAGTCATGCGTGATTGAGAGATGGAGCCGCCCGGAGATTTCGAGGCGGCTTTTTTCGTATTCGGGCCGCGTGGAAAGACCGGGCTTTTACGGAGCGAGACGAATGGCAGCGGTAATTCTGGAAGACGGCGCGGAGAGTTATACCACGAAGGGTGGCATCGTCGTCACCCGCAGGCGGCGTGAGGCATCCTACAGCGACGCGATCGCCGGTTATGTCGACCGGCTGGACGAACGCCGCGGCGCGGTCTTTTCCTCGAACTACGAATATCCCGGCCGCTATACCCGCTGGGACACTGCGGTGGTCGACCCGCCGCTTGCCATCTCCTCCTTCGGTCGCTCGCTCTGGATCGAAGCCTATAACGAACGCGGCGAAGTGCTGCTGGCGCTGATCGCCGAGGATCTGAAGTCCGTTGCCGACATCACGCTCGGCTCACTTGCCGCCCGCCGCCTCGACCTCACCATCAACGAGCCCGATCGTGTCTTCACCGAGGAAGAGCGGTCGAAGATGCCGACGGTCTTTACGGTTCTTCGCGCGGTGACGAACCTCTTCCACTCGGAGGAGGACTCGAACCTCGGCCTCTATGGCGCCTTCGGCTACGACCTCGCCTTCCAGTTCGATGCGATCGAACTGAAGCTTTCGCGTCCGGACGACCAGCGCGACATGGTTCTCTTTCTGCCGGACGAGATCCTTGTGGTCGATCACTATGCGGCCAAGGCCTGGATCGACCGCTACGATTTCGCCAGGGAGAACCTTTCGACCGAGGGCAAGGCAGCGGACATTGCTCCCGAGCCGTTCCGCAGCGTCGACAGCATCCCGCCGCACGGGGATCACCGCCCGGGCGAATATGCCGAGCTCGTCGTCAAGGCGAAGGAAAGCTTCCGTCGCGGCGATCTTTTCGAAGTGGTGCCGGGGCAGAAATTCTACGAGCGCTGCGAAAGCCGCCCGTCCGAGATTTCCAACCGGCTGAAGGCGATCAATCCGTCGCCCTATTCCTTCTTCATCAATCTCGGCAACCAGGAATATCTCGTCGGTGCTTCGCCGGAGATGTTCGTGCGCGTTTCCGGCCGGCGCATCGAGACCTGCCCGATCTCCGGTACGATCAAGCGCGGCGACGATCCGATCGCCGACAGCGAGCAGATCCTGAAGCTCTTGAACTCGAAGAAGGACGAGTCCGAGCTCACCATGTGCTCGGACGTCGACCGCAACGACAAGAGCCGGGTCTGCGTGCCGGGCTCGGTCAAGGTGATCGGCCGGCGTCAGATCGAGATGTATTCGCGGCTGATCCACACGGTCGATCACATCGAGGGGCGCCTGCGCGACGATATGGACGCCTTCGACGGGTTCCTCAGCCACGCCTGGGCGGTGACCGTTACCGGCGCGCCAAAGCTCTGGGCCATGCGCTTCATCGAGAGCCACGAGAAGAGCCCGCGTGCCTGGTATGGCGGCGCGATCGGCATGGTCGGCTTCAACGGCGACATGAATACCGGGCTGACCTTGCGTACCATCCGCATCAAGGACGGGATCGCCGAGGTGAGGGCGGGTGCGACGCTCCTCTATGATTCCAATCCGGAAGAAGAAGAAGCCGAAACCGAACTGAAGGCCTCTGCCATGATTGCAGCCATCCGCGACGCGAAATCCGCAAACAGCGCCAAATCCGCGCGCGATGTCGCCGCCGTCGGCGCCGGAGTCAGCATCCTGCTCGTCGATCACGAGGACAGCTTCGTCCATACCCTCGCGAACTACTTCCGCCAGACCGGCGCGTCCGTCACCACCGTGCGCACGCCGGTGGCCGAGGAAATCTTCGACCGGGTCAAGCCGGACCTCGTCGTGCTTTCGCCCGGTCCCGGCACCCCGAAGGACTTCGACTGCAAGGCGACGATCAAGAAGGCGCGGGCGCGGGACCTGCCGATCTTCGGCGTCTGCCTGGGGCTGCAGGCGCTCGCGGAGGCCTATGGCGGCGACCTTCGTCAACTGGCGATCCCGATGCATGGGAAGCCCTCGCGCATCCGCGTGCTCGAACCCGGCATCGTCTTCTCCGGCCTCGGCAAGGAGGTGACGGTCGGGCGCTATCATTCGATTTTCGCCGATCCGTCCAACCTGCCGCGCGAATTCGTGATCACGGCCGAAAGCGAAGATGGTACGATCATGGGCATCGAACACAGCAAGGAGCCGGTGGCGGCCGTGCAGTTCCATCCGGAATCGATCATGACGCTGGGCGGCGACGCCGGCATGCGGATGATCGAGAACGTGGTTGCCCATCTCGCCAAGCGGGCGAAGACCAAGGCAGCCTGACCTCCTGCGCGTCGGCTGGACCGGCTCGAGGCATTCGACCGTTTGACAAGCGGCCCGTGATCGCCCATATGGCGCCCATGATCCGCCTGCGCGAAAACCCGCGCGGGCGGTTTTGCATTTGAATGGCCTTGCATCTGCAACTCGTTTGCATCTGCAGGAGGAATGAAGATGACCGGAACCGACAATAGAACCATCCTGCGACTCGCCTTCTGGGGCATCCCCCTGTCGCTGGGCGTGATGGGCCTTAAGATGCTCGCCTGGTGGGTGACGGGCTCGGTGGCGCTCCTGTCCGACGGGCTGGAATCTTCCGTCAACGTGGTCGCCGCGGTGATCGCCTATGCGATGATCGGCTATGCGGCAAAGCCGGCCGATGCCGACCACCCCTTCGGGCATCACAAGGCGGAATACTTCTCCGCAGTCATCGAAGGCGTGCTGATCGTCCTGGCGGCGTTGCTGATCATCTGGGAGGCCATTCCCGAAATGATGGCACCGGTACTTCTGAATGCACCGACGCTCGGCCTCGCCATCAATTTTGCTGCCGGCGTCGTCAATGCGATCTGGGCCTATGTGCTCATCCGCGCGGGCAGCCGCCATCGCTCGCCGGCACTGAGTGCGGACGGCCAACACATTCTCTCGGATGTCGTGACCTCCGCGGGCGTGCTCGTCGGCCTTCTTCTTGCCATCGCCACGGGCTACGCGATCCTCGATCCGCTGCTCGCCGTAATTGTCGCGGGCAATATCCTGTTCCAGGGCTGGAAAGTGATTTCGCGCTCCGTCGACGGGCTGATGGACAAGGCGGTGCCGGCGGACGAGGAGGAGGCGATCAAGGCGGCGATCGCGGCCAATGCCGGCGGCTCTCTCGGCGTCCATGACCTGAAGACGCGTCAGGCGGGCCCGGCGATCTTCGTGGATTTTCACATGGTCGTGCCGGAGGCGATGGCGGTCGGTGACGCGCACGACATCTGCGACCGGATCGAGGATGCGATTCGCGTCGTGCATCCGGGTGCGGGGATCGCCATTCACGTCGAACCGGAAGGCGAAAAGGCGCACGGGGTGCGCGTCAAAGTTAGTGGAGCATCACGGAAATGACCAAGACTGATGTATCGGGACTTTCACAACTGGGGGCAAAGGTCGATCTGCCCCAAAGCCCGGAAGAGGCGGTGCTCGAAAGAGTGCCGAGCGGGCATGGCGGCACGGATTTCGTCGTCCGCTTTACGGCGCCCGAGTTCACCTCGCTTTGCCCGATGACCGGGCAGCCCGACTTCGCGCATATCGTCATCGACTATGTGCCTGACGGCTGGCTGGTGGAGTCGAAATCGCTCAAGCTGTTCCTGCATTCGTTCCGCAACCACGGCGCTTTCCACGAGGATTGCACGATCGAGATCGCCAAGCGCCTGGTTTCGCTGCTTTCTCCGAAGTGGCTCCGGATCGGGGCCTACTGGTATCCCCGCGGCGGCATCCCGATCGACGTTTTCTGGCAGACGGGAAACCCGCCGGAGGGCGTCTGGCTGCCGGATCAGGGCGTGCCGACCTATCGCGGACGGGGATGATGGCGTCTGCGCATTTGCAATGGCGGGCTTCATGAGCAGGCGCCACGCCGGTGACGAAATTCTGCTTCCGAAACTGCCCACGGGTCGGGAATGGACGCCGGTTCGTCACGGCGAATCCGGTGACCGCGTCTATCGTCGCAGCGACGGCGGCGCCTATGCGAAGATTGCGAGCGGCAAGGCCGCAGCACTGCTCGAGGGGGAGCGCGATCGTGTCGCTTGGCTGGCGCCGTTCCGCCTGGGCTCGCCCTCCGTCTGCGAGTGGATCGCGGCAGATGAAGCATGCCTCGTCATCAGCGCGCTGCCGGGTGTGCCGGCAAGCGAGCTCTCCGCCGTCGACCTCAAGAAAGCCTGGCCGTCGATCCTGCGGCAATTGAAGCTGCTGCATGAATTGCCGACGGAAGCCTGCCCTTTCGGGCGGCGGCTCGCGTCGATGTTCGACCGGGCCGCGGATGTCGTCCGGCGCGATGCCGTCAATCCGGATTTCCTGGCCCCGGAGGATCAGAACACTCCGCCGGGCGAACTGCTCGACGCTCTGCGGGCCGAACTGCCGAGGCACCTGATCGACGAGCCTTCCGATCTCGTAATCTGTCATGGCGACGCATGCCTGCCGAACTTCATGGTCGATCCGGATACACACCGCTGCACGGGCGTGATCGACCTGGGCCGGCTCGGAACGGCGGAACCTGGCGTTCGTGTAGGTGTAGGCAAGCGTTACCGGAACCTCGAAGCCGTTACTATCGATACTGCCAAATGTGCGGCCAACGGTCAATTCGATGCCTTTGACGCTGACCTCGCCGCCCTCGAACTGATCACCAATGGTGCAATTGCCTCCGGTGGATGCGGTGCAGGTTCCAAGCAGGTTCGAATAGCTGTTGATGAAGCCTATGGCACCGGCGCGCCAGCCGTCGGAATCATACTTCACGCCGGATTCGTAGTTCCATGAAGTCTCGGGATCCACGTCCGATCCCGGAGCGGGGCTGGCAAAGCCGCGATGGACACCGGCCACCAGCAGAACCTCGTCGGTGGCGCTCCAGGTTGCCGACAGGCCGGGGATGAACACATCGACATAGGACTGTTTTGCAGTGGTCGGCCCGTTGCGGCCGGGGTCGGCGCTCCCCCAGTTCGTCTGGTCCAGATTGATCGATTCATAGCGCAGGCCGGGAACGAAGGTGAACGGTCCGGCTTCGATCGTGTCGCGCGCGAAGAAAGCCCATGCCTTGGCTTCATTCAGGCGGTTGGACTGGCTGCCCGGCGCGCCCGCGGAGGTCAGGATCATGCGCCCATTGACCATCTGGTAGCGATCGTCCTGCTGGAAGCGGTCTTCCTCGTCCTGATGATAGCGCGCGGACAATTCGAGTTCGTGGCTGAGTTCGCCGGTATCGAAATTCGTGGTCAGCACGCTTTGAATGCCGGTCGCCTGATAGGCGCGGGCGTTGTTGCGCACACGCAATGCCCCCGCTCGGCCGGTATATCCGTCCGCACCGACGATATCGGCCATCTGCGTCGAATACGTATCGGGGTCCGCCAGGATGTTGCTGAGGGATACCCAGCCAGTATCGGAGTCGTTACGGACATCGTTGAGCTTGTACCAGGCCCGCGTGGTATCGGTACGGTAGACGGTCGTCGTCAGGTTGATGTCGGGTGTGATCTCGTAACTGTGGCTGAATTGATAGATATTATGCGCGGCGTCGATCACGTCCTTCTGACTGGCGTTATAGCGCCTGAAAGGCGTGTCCTTGAAATCGTCCAGGGTCAGGCCGAGATAGGTCTCATTGCTGGTTTCATCGTAGTTTTGATACTTGAACTCGAAATTCTGCGTTCCATCGGCCGTGCGAAAGCCCAGCTTGCCGCCCCAATCGGTGAGATCGAATCCGGTATCGCCGCCGCGATCGATATCCTTGAAGCCATCCGATTTATCGTAAAGCCCTTCGATAAGTCCGCCGATCTCGAACGCGTCGCCCAGCGGCGCCCAACCTCCGGTCCAGGCGTGGACACGTCGGCCGCCATAGCTGCCACCGAGAATGTCCGCCTTTCCGGTCAGCGTTCCGATATCGGAATCGGGAATAGGGGTCGAGAAAAGATTGATCGCGCCGCCAACGGTCATCGGACCGTATTTTATTGCTGCCGGTCCCTTGGCCACCTCTACCCCCGACATGCGCGCCATCTTGGGAAAATAATAGGCCGCAGGCGCCGCATAGGGGGCCGGCGCGATCAGGATGCCGTCTTCCATGACCGTTATGCGGGCATTGCGGTCTGTACCCGAACCACGGATGCCTATGTTGGGCCTAAGGCCGAACCCCTCTTCCTCTTGAAGATAAACACCCGGAATCTGCCGCAATACCCGATTGGGGTCGCTATAGGAAAAGCGCTCCATATCCGTCAGGTCCAGCCGCTGGACCGAACCGCCGATCGCGAATGCGTCGGATTTGTCCGCGGTGACGACAATAGGAGCGAGCAAAGTTCTGTTTTCTTTGGGAGCTTCTTGCGCCTGAACAAGTATAGGCATGCTCCAAAAGCCGGCACCAACTACAATTGCGAGGCGACTCGCGCTTGATCTCCATAGAATCATTCTAAATGTCCCCTCTGCCCCAGAGTTGCCAGTTCCGAAACTTCTAATATGAAATTATTCTATACCTAACAAGTCAAGATTTTACGTAGATCGTGCGAATTATCGCGTGACAAAACCAAAATGATATGCGTTAGTGATTCTAGATAGAAGGTTATGTCCATATAAGTTCACAATAGTACTGATAAAATTCTAAACAACTACTGTATAATACTATAAACATTACTAAATATTGGAATATAATTTCAAATATAAATTATAATAATTCCATCTAAAGATGCGAATTCCTGGATTCGGGTTGTTGGAGATCAGGCGAGCCGTTGCAACGTATCGTCACGGCGCGGCGGTGGTTCGCATTGTTTTCGCCGTCGAGTCGCATTATCTGGTTGGAAGACATTTCATGAGGAGTCCGAAGAATGCGGAACGACGACGACCAGGAAGAAAAGAAGACCGAATTGCCGCTCGGCAAGGAGACGGAGGCGAACCTTTTCAAGTCGCGTTCGATTTTCATTTACGGAACGATCACCCAGGAATTGGCGCAGAAGGTCTGCTCGCAGCTCGTGGCGCTCGCCGCGGCCAGCGACGACGATATCCGCCTATTCGTCAACTCGCCGGGCGGCCATGTCGAATCCGGCGACAGCATCCACGACATGATCAAGTTCGTGAAGCCGAAGGTCTGGACCATCGGCACAGGCTGGGTCGCGTCCGCCGGCGCGCTCATCTATGTCGCCGCGCCGAAGGAGCAGCGCCTGTGCCTGCCGAACACCCGCTTCCTGTTGCACCAACCCTCGGGCGGCACGCGCGGCATGGCTTCCGACATCGAGATCCAGGCGCGCGAGATCATCAAGATGAACGAGCGTCTGAACCGGATCTTCTCCGAAGCGACCGGACAGCCGGTCGACAAGATCGCCAAGGACACGGATCGCGATTACTGGCTCGGTGCGGAAGAGGCGAAGGCCTACGGTCTCGTTTCGCGCATCGTCACCTCCATCGCGGAGATTTAGTCCGGGCGGCAAGGGGCGGCCGCTCATCCGCCTGCCTGCACCTTCTCCCCGCAAGCGGGGCGAGGGGAGCGGCGGCGCCGCCTCAGTCCCCTTTCCCCGCGCGGGGAAAGGGGCTAGTCCTCGGTTCAAACCCGAGGAGAGGGCACTCTTGCTCCGCTTTACCAAGCCGTGTATAGGCTTTTCCATGACTCAGGCTGACGCACACAAGATCGCAGCGATCTCTTCCGGACACGATGCCAATCGTGCTCCTGCGCGCGCCACCGCATCCCTTCTTCTTCTCGGCCTTATCCGCGGTTGCCGGGTTCGCTGAGGAGCGCCCGGCGGCCGAAAAGCCTTGCCGGCACCTGCTCCTCGAAATCCAGAAAAGCTGAACCAAATCGCGCGGCCCCCGCGGCATCGCCATCGCAATGTCCCGAATGATCGGCTATTGCATGCGGCAGGCTACGCTCAAGTGACGAAGAGAAGCTGCACATGATTTTGAAATCACATTCCATCAAGACCGGCATGCCCGAGGCGGCTGTGAAATATCAGCCCTATCCGCAGATCGTGCTGCCGGATCGCACGTGGCCGTCAAAGGCGATCACCGAGGCGCCTATCTGGTGTTCCGTGGATCTGCGCGACGGCAACCAGGCGCTCGTCGATCCGATGGGTCACGACCGGAAGGCGCGCATGTTCCACCTCCTCCTGGACATGGGCTTCAAGGAGATCGAGATCGGCTTCCCGTCCGCGTCGCAGACGGATTACGATTTCGCCCGCTGGTGCGTCGAGGAAGGCAACGTTTCCGAAGACGTGTCCCTGCAGGTGCTGGTCCAGTGCCGGCCGGAATTGATCGCGCGGACCTTCGAGGCGCTTGAAGGTGCGCACCGGCCGATCGTACATTTCTACAATTCGACGAGCGAGCTGCAGCGCCGCGTCGTCTTCGGCAAGGACGTGGCCGGCATCAAGCAGATCGCGACTGACGCCGCCAAGATGATCACCGACATGGCCGCGAAAGCGGGCGGCGGTTATCGCTTCGAATACTCGCCGGAAAGCTTCACCGGCACCGAACTCGAAGTGGCATTGGAGATTTGCAACGCCGTGATCGAGATCGTACGGCCGACGGCGGACAACAAGCTCATCATCAACCTGCCCTCGACCGTGGAGATGGCGACGCCGAACATCTATGCCGACCAGATCGAATGGATGTGCCGCAATCTCGATAATCGCGAGAACCTGATCGTCTCGCTGCATCCGCACAACGATCGCGGCACCGGCATTGCCGCCACCGAGCTGGGGCTGATGGCGGGCGCCGACCGTGTCGAGGGGACGCTCTTCGGCAATGGCGAGCGCACCGGCAACGTCGATGTGGTGACGCTGGCGCTCAACATGTTCACGCAGGGCGTCGATCCCAAGCTCGACTGCTCGGACATCGAGCGGATCAAGGAAGTCTACGAATATTCCAACCAGATGGTCATTCCGGAACGCCACCCCTATGTAGGCGAACTGGTCTACACGGCCTTCTCCGGCTCGCATCAGGATGCCATCAACAAGGGCATGAAGGCGATCAAACAGGCGAACAAGCCGACCTGGGAGGTACCCTATCTGCCGATCGATCCGCGCGATGTCGGACGCAGCTACGAAGCGATCATCCGCATCAACTCGCAATCGGGCAAGGGCGGCATCGCCTATATCCTGCAGGAGGACTACGGTATCAATCTGCCGCGCAATCTGCAGATCGAGTTCCGTGAGGAAGTCCAGCGCATTACCGACGAGGAAGGCAAGGAGCTGCCCTCGAAGCGCATCCATCAGCGCTTCATCGAAAGCTATGTCGAGCAGCCGGGCGCGCGCATCAAGTTCGTCGACCATCACACCTACCCGGCAGGCGAGCACAAGGGCCTGCGCGTCGTTGCCGCCGAAATCACGGATGGCGGCGAGACCAGGCAGATCGAGGGCAAGGGCACGGGCCCGATCGACGGCTTCATCAATGCGCTGTCGATCTATCTCGGCATCGAACTCTCGGTGGCGGATTACTCCGAGCATTCGCTGCAGCATGGTTCGAACGCCGCTGCGATCGCCTATGTCGAGGTCGAGTATCCGGGCGGCAAGCTCTTCGGCGTCGGTATCAACACCAATATCGTGGCCGCCTCACTGGAGGCGATCGTCTCGGCTGCCAACCGCGTGCTGGACGTGGTGGGGAAGTGACGCACTTGTCCTCGTGATGGCCCCTTGCCCTGACCCTCTCTCCGCGTGCGGGGAGAGGGGGAACGCCCATTGAACTTGATTTCTATAGGTGGGCTATCCGTTTCGGTATATAAGGATATCCGCGAAAGGATATCCTTATGGCTCTCTACATCAAAGATCCCACCGTGGACCGAATGGCGGAAAAACTTCAAGAACGCCTAGGTGTCCGCACCAAGACAGATGCTGTCCGCATTGCTCTGCAACACGAACTGGATCGTGTGGAAGACGAAATTCCGCTGCGCGAAAAGCTGGCCGCCTTGCGGCAACAGGCGCGCGACCGGCTAGGCCCGCCTGTTCACGGGATCGATATGAAAAAGCTTATGGATGAGCTTTGGGAGGAGGGCGAGTGAGCTTCGTCGACGCCTCCGTCATCGTTGCGATATTGAACGAGGAACCCGGCTTTGAGGAATTGGAAAAGCGCCTGAGCGACGCGGACGGGAAGCTCTGCGTTTCGCCGCTCGTGCGTTTCGAGGCGGTCGCCGCACTCACGAGACTGCGCATCATCGCCACGAAGGGCAAAGCAGATCGCAGCGATTTGATTGGCGAAGCCCGTGAGTTGGTCGACAGCTTCATTCAGGCACTCAGTGCGAGCGAGGTCACGATCGATTCCCACACGGGCGTTCGCGCCCTCGATGCGATGGCCCGCTACGGGAAAGTCGCGGGCCACCCGGCGGCCCTAAATCTCGGTGATTGTTTCGCCTATGCGGCCGCGAAGGAGTCTGGGCTGACCCTGATCTACAAGGGGAATGATTTCTCGCAAACCGACCTGGGTTAGAGCACTTGCGCCTTTCTCCGAAAAGCGGAAATGCTTCCAACATTGACTCATATGCGATAGCCCTGCCTCCTATGGGCAGAAGGTCGCGGCGGCTCGGGGCAGTTCCTCGGTGTTGATCAGTCTCAAATATTCGCCGCCACCGTTTCGGCAAGGTCCTGCAGAGCGGGATCGGATGACGGTCCGATCATCACGAATGAGACGCCTTCCCGTTCCCAGGAGACCAAGCCGAGGTCGCCGCGGATGGTCTCGCTGAATTCGTCGGATTGCTGTCCATCGCCTTGCTTGAGAAAGCAGATGGTGAAAACTTCTGCCTCGCGGTCACGATAGACGAGCTGGGCGACCGGTCTTCCGTTGGCGGCGAGGAGCCTCGCGCCTTCGAAGGACAATCCCTTGCGGTCGAGGTTGGGGACAGTGAAGCTCACGCCGACGCTTGCGGCAAGCCAGGTCTCGATCTCTGCCGCCTGCGTTCCCGGCACCTCGACCAGATACTCCTTCTGGCGCGAAAAGATGCGGTGAGATCCGACGATATCGTCGATCCAGGGGCGGTCATCGGCCTGGTTCATCGGCTCGGCGAAATCCGTGGCGCTGCCGAGAATGAAGCCGGCGGCTCCGCCGAGCAGGAAAAGGGCGGTGGAAGCGGCGAGGATGCGCGGCCAGATGCGGGCGCTTCGCCTTGGAAGACTGGCCGTCGTTACCCGCTCCGACTTCGGGTTGATGCCGGGGCCTTGCTTTATCTGGCGTACCAGCGCCAGCGGCACCGGATCATGGAGGAAGTTTTCGAAAGCCCCGTTGCCGAAGGCGCTGCCCGACTTGAGCTTTTCGAGCAATGCCCTTGCCTCGTCGTCGCGTGCGAGAAGAGCGTCAAGTTCGGATTTTTCGCTTTCTGCGAGTTCGCCGTCGATATAGGCGGACAACCGCACCTCGAGCGCTAGCCCCTTCGTTTGCAGCAACGGTCAGGCCCTCCTTTCCGTATTTTCGGACAACATGGCTGCGAGCCTGAGCCGCGCCGTCGACAGTCTGCTCATGACCGTACCGACCGGGATGCCGAGGATCTCCGCCGTTTCCCGATAGCTGTGGCCTTCGACATTGACGAGGAGGAAGACGCTTGCCAGTCCCTCCGACATGGACAGGATCATCTTCTGCACCTGATTGGCATAGGCGGCCTTTTCGGCCGTTGCTTCGACGTGCGGTTCGTCCCGCTCGAAAACGTCGACCGCACCGGCGCTGCGCACCTTGCGCTTGCGGATTTCGTCCACCCAGAGATTGCGGGTCATCGCATAGACCCAGCTTTCCAGCCGGCCCTCGCCGTTCCAAAGGTGACTGCGCGCGATTGCCCGCTCGCAAACTTCCTGGACAAGATCGTCGGCGTCATTGGCATTGCGGGCCAGCGTGATCGCGAAGCGGCGCAGTTTGGGCAGCAGGCTGACCAAATCCCGTCTGAAATCCTTCATTTCTGCCGCTGGGCGCATTGCTCTTCCAGTGAAACGTGCCGGATCGCGCGTCCATTCGCCATCCGGACGCACCATCAATGATATGGAACATTTGGTCCTAAGTCTGCAAGGGAAGAGCCGGAACGGAAAGAGGTTTTTGCGCCCCGGCAACGGTTTTCCCCACGGCGCCGCGCGTCCTTGAATCGGCCGGGATCGAAAGGCTTCCGGCGCTTCAGAAATACGTCGTTTCGGCGAGCACCACGCCGGTCGCGTCCGGGTTGATCGCGTAGCGCTCCCGGGTCAACCGCCAGTCTCCGGGCTCGCCGTCGACGGAAAAGAGATTATAGGCGGCGACGGGCTTGCTGCCGCCGGGACCCTGCGAGGCGGATGCGATGCCGACGACCGGCACCGGCCCCGTATGCCCCTTGAGCCAGTGGAGCGTATTGAGATGCGTGTGGCCGTGCAGAACCAGCTCGGCCCCGCCCGCGGAGATGGTGGCAGCGAAACGGCGGATGCCGATCATGCGCTTGTGCATCGAGGTCGCGCCGCGGATCGGCGGGTGATGGATCATGACGATGCGGAACAATCCGGCTTCGCCGGCCTGGCGAAGGAGGTTGACCGTCGCGCGTGCCTGTCGCGGCCCGAAATAGCCGCTGGCGGCGAAAGGGGGAGTGGCCACAGCCGTCGAGCAGCCGATCAGCGCCACCTTGCCGCGCACCCGCATATAGGGAAAGCAGGCATGCTTCTTCATCCAGCCGCTGGGGCCGTCATCGCCACGCATGAAGGGATACCATGCATGCGTGATCTTCTCGTATGCGCCGGGCACATAGGCGTCGTGGTTGCCCGGCACGACCGAGATTTCATTGGGGTCGCCCGCTTCCGCAAGCCATTCGGTAACCGCCTCGATCTCCAGGGAAGAGGCGAGATTGACGAGATCTCCGGTAATCGCCAGGTGATCCGGATTGCGCACCTCGATGTCCTTCATCAGGCAGTCGAGCGTCCCGGGAAAGAGGTGGCGCACCCTGTTCCTGTGCCAGTTGACGAATCCGGTGATCCGCTTGGAGGCGAGTTCGCGGAGGGAGAGATCGGGCAACGGCCCCAGGTGGACATCGGATATATGCGCAAGTTTGAACATTGATCCCGTCTAGCGCATATTCCCGTGAAGGGGAATCAGTAATGGACTATTCCCGGACACCGCGAATGTGAGGAGAAGGCGTATGGACGAGAGCCGCGGGCCGGAGATGCCCTCCTGGCGGCTCCGCTTTCTGACGCGGTTTGCCCATGTTTATTTCGCCCTGGCGCGCGGCATGACGCTCGGCGTGCGGGCTGCCTGTTTCGACGATGAGGGGCGGGTCTTTCTCGTAAGGCATTCCTATCTGCCGGGCTGGCATCTTCCCGGCGGCGGACTCGACCGCAACGAGACGGCGGTGGAGGGCCTTGCCCGCGAGCTGAGGGAGGAGGGCAACCTCGTGCTGACGACGGCACCGCTGCTCTTTCAGGTCTACTACAACCGGCGCACCAGCAAACGCGATCACGTCATCTTCTTCCGCTGCGATAATGTCCGCCAGGAGCGGCCGAAGCGTGCGGATCTCGAAATCGCCGCGGCGGGCTTCTTTCCGCTCGAGGACCTTCCGGCGGACACGACCCCTGCGACCCGGCGCCGGCTGGCGGAGCTTGCAGGAGACGTAGTGCCGGACAGGTTCTGGTAACGGCCGCATATCCCCTGACGAGGAATGTCGCCGGCTTCAGCGCAAGCTTGAGCAGGCGGCGGGTGTGGAAACCGCCGGCTGTTGGAGTGACTTCCGGTTTGTAAATGGATTACCGCAGATGCCATCAGCGTTCGGCGTTTGGGAAGTCCGACCGAGCAGTGACCGTGATCTTCTCGTCGTGTGGCAATCTTTCGGGCAGGTCCGCGCGATCGGCCACGACGATCCCGTGATCGGTCAGGAGACTGGCAAAGCGATCGTCCTGGCGGAGAACCCGGCCAGTGATGTCTTCGCCGGCGCGGGCAGTGCGGACATGATGGTGTAGAGGCTCTTCGCCGCTCTCCCGCAAGTCGTCGAATGCGGATCGGATGGCCTCACGGCGGCCCGGCTTCATCGCGTCCTCGATCGCGTGCTTCATCAGGGGACTGGACGGGTCGTTCGTGGTTTCGATCGACGCCTCGATCATGCGCGGCATGGTGATGAGGGAAAAATCGATCGCGTGCCCGTAGTGGCGGCCCAACTCGGAAATAAAAGCCTCTTGAGCACGGCCGTTGCCCTCTCTGAATGGATGCACGTAGTTCGGTTCCGAAAGGACCTTTGCGGCCCGCTCGGCAAATTGCTCCGGCGTTGCCTTGCTAAGGGCCGGCGGATCTGCGATCGGCCTCAGCGCCTCGTTCAGACCCATTTCTATGCGTGAGCCGGGCAGGAAGGATGTGCCGCCCTGGAAGAGTCCGCCGACAGGCTCGACCCTCTGGCCGTCGACAACGGGACTCTCGTTGCGCGTATGCCCGGCCCATTCGTAAACGTCCTGAAAAATGTACCTGTGAATCGCCTTCAGGTGGGCCGTGTCGAAATTGCCGCTCGGTCCACTTCCCTGGTTTATCTCGACCAGCCGGATGTTGGTCAGTGCATACTCGGCCGGTCGAAGTTCGGAATGTGCCGTCAGGTTCAGTTTGTTGCGCAAGACGCCCGTGCGATCTGGATCATCGGTAACGGCAGGGTAGGTGTAAGAGCCCTTCGGCTGTCCGCTTGCCATCGATTCCTCATGAAAAAGCCGCCCGGGAATGCAGGCGGCTTGTACAACTCATCGATCGACGATTAGGCGCGCTTGAAGCGCGTCAGCATCTCTTCGCGAAACTCTTCCGTGGTAATGTCGCCGGCGATAAAGCGGGCGTTGGCCGCCTCGAGCACCGGATCGTGAACATAACCCTGCCGGATATTGGCAGCCCGCGCCTGCTCGGTGGCCTTGCGGCGCTTCTCGATGGCTTCCGGAGAACGGTCCCGACGGCGGGAATGAACGTTCATCGGCAAATCTCCAGTTGCATGCTACCTTAACAGGGAAAATGCTGCAAATCCAGCATTTCGCCCCATTTTCCGATGTTTCGAAGGCGGGTTCGACCGTAACGAAACGGCGATGGAAGGCCGTGTCCGAATTCGGTGGGGAGGACGGACGCGTGCTGACCGCGCCGCCTACAGCCGGTCCCGCCCGTGCGGCGCTTCAAGGTCGAGCGCCGGCCCCACCGGCACGATGCCCGTGGGATTGATCGTCGTATGGCTGCGGTAATAATGCGCCTTGATGTGGTGCATATTCACCGTCTCGGCGACGCCCGGCACCTGGTAGAGCTCGCGCAGATAGCCGTATAGGTTCGGATAGTCCGCAATGCGGCGGATGTTGCATTTGAAATGGCCGACATAGACCGGATCGAAACGGACGAGAGTCGTGAACAGCCGCCAATCGGCTTCGGTCAGGCGGTCTCCCGTGAGATAGCGCTTGGACGCGAGGCGGTTCTCCAGTTCGTCCAGCATGGCGAAGAGGGCGGTGACGCTCTCCTCATATGCCGCCTGGCTGGTTGCGAAGCCGGCCTTGTAGACCCCGTTGTTGACCGCGTCGTAGATGCGCGCGTTGAGCGCGTCGATTTCCGGCCGCAGTTCCTGCGGGCAGAAGTCTTCCGTCGAGCCTGTCAGACGATCGAAGGCCGAGTTGAACATGCGGATGATTTCGGCGGACTCGTTCGAGACGATCGTGTTCTTCCGCTTGTCCCAGAGGACCGGCACCGTCACCCGGCCGGAATAGACCGGGTCGGCGCGCAGATAGACTTCCCAGAGCATGCGCGAGCCGAAGAGGTGATCGGCGGTGCCGCCGTTCTCGCCCTCACCGTCCTCTCCCTTGAATTCCCAGCCGTTGGCCAGCATCAGCGGGTCGACGACGGAAAGCGAGACGAGGTCTTCGAGCTTCTTGAGCTTGCGGAAGATCAGCGTGCGGTGCGCCCAGGGGCAGGCAAGGGACACATAGAGATGATAGCGGCCCGCTTCGGCCTCGAAGCCGCCTTCGCCGGAAGGGCCGGGCGATCCATCTGCCGTGATCCAGTTGCGGAACTGCGATTCGCTGCGCTTGAAGTGACCGTTCGTTGCACGCGTGTCGTACCAGACATCCTGCCAGACGCCATTCACCAGCCTACCCATGGGCCAACTCCTTTCGATCGTTTGCTGACGCCATAATTAGTGCTGAGAACCGCGGCCGATAGATGTGAAATTCCGAACAGTGCGTTTTACCCTTTGACTGGCGGCGTTTTTCTGCTATCGGCGAAAAGGTAGCTCTTTCATCTGGGAAACGATCACCACCATGATCCTGTCGGGAAGCCTGCGACGACGCTGATGCTGCAAACGCCCATTCGGGGCGAGCCATCCTCCATGTCCGTTCGCATGCCGGTTCTCGACACATGAAAAAGCACGATCTCGTCTATCTGACCGAAGACGCATCCCACGACGCAGCCATCGAAATCATCAATGAAGAGGCCTTCGGGCCGGGTCGCTTCACCCGCGCCGCTGCGCGGATTCGCGAGCAGGGACCCCATGACCGGGCGCTCTCCTTCATCTGCGCCGATAATGGCGAAACGATCGCATCGGTCCGGATGACGCCGGTGACCGCCGGCTCGGTGAAAGGACATCTGCTCGGCCCACTTGCCGTCCGGCCCTCGCACAAGAACCAGGGCATCGGCCGGGAACTCGTCCGCATTGCAGTCGAAGCGGCGCGCCGGAAGGGCTCCGAAGCGGTTATCCTCGTCGGCGATCCGCCCTATTACCAGCCGCTCGGCTTCGAGAAGGTGCGCCATGGCGCGCTCCAATTCCCGGGTCCCGTCGATCCGGCGAGGGTTCTCGTCGTGCCGGTCGCGCTGGACGTTCACGCGCGGCTTGAAGGCATGATCGCTTGGCGGGATGACGGCGCCACCTGCCTCACCGCGCGCGCGGAGGCGCAAGGGGCGGCTGCCTGATACCTCGCCGGCGTTTACCGGCCCTCGCGGTACCAGGTAGCCGAGATGAGGAAGAGCAGTGCCGCCAGGCCGAAGAGCCCCGCGAAAAGCGAAAGAGAATCGATGCCTTTCAGCACCGTCTCGTCGGTCATGCGCAGCGACAGGCGTTGATCGTCGGCGACGCGGACGGCGCCGCGAACGGGGAGGATAGACGGGAGGTCGACCGGTCCGTCGGCGCTCGCCAGACGGCGGACCAGGCCCTTCGTCTTCTCCGCCCAGGGTTCGATCTTCTCTTCCGTGGAAATCGCCGCCTTGAATTCGGGCGCGTCGACATTGCCGACATGGACGAGCGTCGTCAGTTCGTCGTTGGCAACTTCGAAGAGGCCGATTTCATTGGTCTCGACCTCAGCCTTGTAGAGCCCCGGCTCGCCTTCCGTGAGCGTGACTTCCTGGGTCCGGCCGGAAGGATAGGTGAGGGTCGCCTGGCCGGGATCTCCTTCGATCGTCTGGCGCGTGATCTCGAGCGTCCGGCCCATCGCGCGAGCGGTAAGCGCCTCCTCTTCGAGCGCCGGTTCCTGCATCAGCCAATGCGCCGTGCGGCGATAGAGCGAGACATGCGGCCCACCCCCTTCGAAGCCGCGCGCCCACAGCCAACCCTGGTCGGAGAGCAGCATGGCGACACGCCCCTTGCCGACGCGGTTGAGGACCAGCAGCGGCTTGCCGTCTGCCGCTTCCATCACCGTCTGGCCGAGCGGCCTGTCCACATCGACGGTACGGAACCAGCGGCCCCAGGCCGGCGGTTCGTCCGCTGCCCCTTCGAGCCCGCGGGTGACCGGATGCTTCTTTCCTTCCTCCGAGAGCCGGGGGAAGAACGCCTTCTCGTTCATGACGCCGGTCGGCGTTGCCGGCAGCACCGCCGCAAGCGGGGTCGCAGCGATCGAATCGTCGCCGGCGTGCTCCGGCCCGGCGGCGATCAGCAACGCTCCACCGTTCTGCACGTATTGGGCGATGTTGTCGTAATAGAGGATCGGCAGCACGCCACGATGCTGGTAGCGATCGAAGATGATGAGGTCGAATTCGCTTATCTTGTCGACGAAAAGCTCCCGCGTCGGGAAGGCGATGAGCGAGAGTTCGTTGATCGGCGTGCCGTCCTGTTTCTCCGGCGGCCGCAGAATGGTGAAATGGACGAGATCGACCGCGGCATCGGATTTTAGGAGGTTGCGCCAGGCGCGCTCGCCCGCATGCGGCTCTCCGGAAACGAGGAGCACGCGAAGATTTTCGCGGATGCCGTCGAGCACATGGACGGCGCGGTTGTTCGTCTCCGTCACTTCGCCGGCAACCGGATTGACGGCGAATTCCAGGATGTTGTTGCCGCCGCGCGGTACGGTAAAGGTGAACGGAACGTCCGTGCCGGGCTCCGCCTGCTCCGTGGCGATCTCGTTGCCGTTCAGGCGGATCGTCACCTCGGCGCTGCCGCCGGGAGCCGCGCCGTCGTCCACGACCCGAAAGGTCATTCTCTGCTGTTCGCCGACGATGCCGAAGCGGGGCGCGCTGACGATTTCGATGCGCCGGTCGAACTCGTCCGGCTTGCCGCTGATCAGGGCGTGGACGGGCGCATCGAAGCCGAGCTTCTGGTTGACATCCGGCACGTCGTGGATCTGGCCGTCGGTAATGAAGATGGCGCCGCCGACACGGGCGGGCGGCACGTCTGCAAGCGCCGTTGTCAGGGCGCCGAAGAGCCTGGTCGAGGGCGCCTCGGTTTCCTCGCCGTCGGCGGCTTCGACGATGCGCGCCTCGATCTGGGGGAAACGGGAAAGGCGTTCCTTGAGACCTTCGAGCGCCTGGTCCGTCTGCGCGCGGCGGTCACCGTTCTCCTGGCTCTGGCTGCGGTCGACAACGACGGCGACAATGGTAAAGAGGGGTTCGCGCTCCTCCTGGAAGAGGACGGGATTTGCAAGCGCAAGGCAGAATGCAGCAAGCGCCGCCGCCCTGATCCAGGCTCCGCGAACGCCGCGCCAGATGCCGAGTGCCGCCAGAACGGCTGCGACAAGCGTCAGTGCCGCGAGATAGGGCCAGGCGAGAAGCGGCGAGAAATCGATTGTCATCGCCGGGTCCTCATTGTCCGAGCCGCTCGAGCAGGGCGGGCACGTGCACCTGGTCGGCCTTGTAGTTGCCGGTCAGCATGTACATCATGATGTTGACACCGGAGCGAAAGGCGTATTCGCGCTGCATTTCGTCCGGCGGCACGGTCGGCAGCAGTGCGACTCCGTTCGAATCCACTGCCCATGCACCGGCAAAGTCGTTGCCGGTGATGATGATCGGCGTCACCCCGTCGCCCGGTCGCGCCGGCCGGTTGCTCGGTTCCTCGCGACTATCGAGCTGGGATTCGATCCAGAGGGGGCTGCCGGTATAGCGGCCGGGAAAATTCGTCAGCAGATAGAAGGCCTTGGTCAGGACATGGTCGGCCGGAACCGGCTCCAGCGGCGGTATGTCGAGATTGCCGAGGATCGCCTGGAGACGTTCGGTGTTCGCGCTCGTTCCGGTCGATGAAGAGCCGAGCGAGGAAAACTGATCACGCGTGTCGAACAGCACCGTGCCGCCCGCTCGCATATAGGCATCGATTCGGCTGACGGCTTGCGGGCTCGGCATGGGCGCGCTGGCGGAAATCGGCCAGTAGATGATGGGGTAGAGGCTCAATTCGTCCTTGGAGATGTCGAGACCGACGGGCGCGCCGGGCTCGAGCGTGGTGCGATAGGTCAGGAAGTCGGTGAGGCCTCTCAGCCCGTCTTCGGAAAGGCGGTCCACCTCTTCCTCGCCGGTGACCACATAGGCGAGGTGCGTGGTGTCCAGCCGCTCGAGGATGCGCTGGTCGTCCGGGCGCGCGTCGTCGGCAAAGGCCTGCGGCGGGGCGAGGAAGAAGGTTCCGGCGAGGACCATGATGATTGCCGAAGTGGCCCTTGCCATCCGAGCGCGTGAAAAGACGCCACCCATGAAGAGAACGATCAGGGCGTCCGCGAGCAGCAGCAGGAGGGCGAGCGTCATCAGCGCCGGCTTCAGCGACCAGCTTTCCGCACCGGCCAGCCGCTCGGAGGTATGGGGGCCGGCGGTGGTCATGTCGATCCGCTTGAGCTCGGCGTCGCGCGGTAAGAGATTGAGCGCCGTGAAGCCGTCCTCGGAGCCGTAGAGCCCCGGAGGATTGTCGGCTGTCGCGACCGGTGCCTTGCCGGGCACGATGTCGAGGGGACGGGCATTGCCCGTTTCGGCGACGAGCACGCCATCGGCGTTCAGAAGCCGGTAGGGCGGCAAGGTCTGCGCCTTCACGGCCTTGCCGTCGCTGGCGATACCGCCGCCGCGCGAAAGCTGGACACTGCGGCGGAGCATCTCAACGAAATGGCCCGAGATCGGCAGGTTCGACCATGTGGCCTCGGCGCTGACGTGAAAGAGCACGATGCGGCCGGCCCCGCGTGTCGCAGTCGTGACCAGCGGTGTGCCGTCGGCGAGGTTTGCCCATGTGCGCTCCGCCAGATCGGCTGTCGGTTCGGCCAGAACCTGCCGCTTGACGAGAATGTCAGTGGGGCGGGCCATGCCGGCGAAGGGGCTGTTGCCGGGATAATCGGCGAGCGGCTGCGGTTCGGACCAGGAGAGCGCGCCGCCGAGCGCCCGTTCGCCCTGGCGAAGGGTGACCGGGACGAGCGGATCGTCGGCAGGTGCGGCTGCCAGCCGGGGGCCGGCGAAGCGGATCAGCGTGCCGCCGTTGTCGATCCATTTCGCAAGCAGGGGATAGGTCTCCTCCGGCAGCCGGCCGATGTCGGCCATGATCAGAACCGAGGGACGCTGCTCCAGAAGCTCCGGAATCGCAACGGCAAGATCGCTCTGGCGGGGCTCGACGAGATCGGCATAGGGGGCGAGCGCCCGATTGATATAGTAGAGCGGCGAGAGCAGCGGCTGCGACAGGTCACGTGCCTCGCCGCTCAACAGAGCCACGCGACGGCGGCGGAAGCCGTCGTCGAGGAGATGCTGGGCGCCGGCAGTCGCGGCTCCTTCGATGCCGATGCGGGCGAAGTCGTTGCGCAGTTCGAACGGGGCCTCAATCATCCCCTTGGCGGTCGCTGCGCCGGGTGCGAAATCGATCGTACCACTGGCGATCGCACGGCCGCGGGTATCGAAGGCAACGATGGGCAAGGAACGGCCGTCGTCGGTCTTCAGCCGGCTCGCCGTCACCGACATGCCGCCGGACTCGTTGCTCGTCGCAGTGAGTGCCACGGCCTCGCTGCCGTCCGCTTCGATCACCTTGAGACCGGCCGCGCCGATCCCGGCCAGTGCCTCCATCGTCTTGCCGTCGCCCCCTTCGATGCCGTCGGTGAGGAAGGCGACCGTTCCGGGAGGCGCGTCTTCGAAGGCCGCCTGCAAGGCCGCGATTGCGGAACCACGGTCGGCAGGCAGCGGTTCGGGCCTCGCTGCCGCCAGCCGGTTGCGCGCAGTGCTCGCCGAGCCTGGCGTCGCGTCGTGCTGGCGCTCTCCGGTGAAGACGATCGAAACCGCAACATCCTTCGCCTCGGCGTCGTCGATCAGCGCCGAGGCGGCTTCGACACGCCGCTCCCAGTCGGGCGCCGTTGCCCAACTGTTGTCGATCAGCAGCGCCAGCGGCCCGGAGGTCGCGAGCGTATTGCTGCGCGGGTTGAAGACGGGGTCGGCGATCGCGAAGATGACGGCGGCGGCCATCAGCATCCTGAGAAGGGTCAGCCACCAGGGGCTTTTCGAGGGTGTCTCCTCGCGCTTCATCACCGAGGCCAGGATGCGCAGCGGCGGGAAGATTTCGGCCGCAGGTCTCGGGGGCGTCATGCGCAGCAGCCACCAGATCACCGGCAGTGCCACGAGTGCTGCCAGAATGGCGGGGTTGGCAAAAATGAAGGAGAGGCCGCCGATCATGAGAGCCCCCCATGGGCGGCTCGGCCCGGCATGCCTGAAAGATGCATATGCACCGCGACCAGGGCTTCCGAGGCCGCCCGGTCGGTTCTGTGCGGAATGAAGGTCCAGCCGAGATGGCGCAGGCTCGTGCCGAGGCTGTCGCGGCGGGCGCGATAGGCACGCTGGTAATCCTCACGCAGGATCTCGGCGCGCCCCGCGGTCAGCTTCTCGCCGGTTTCGGGGTCGGTGAACTCGGTTCTGCCGGCATAGGGGAAGACTTCCTCCGCCGGATCGGCGATCTCCACGACATGGCCTCGCAGGCCCCGGCGGGCGAGCGGTCCAAGTCGTTCCATCACCCGGTCGGCCGGGTCGAGAAAATCGCCGATCAGAACCAGGTCGCTGGCGCCGCGTATCATCCCGGTATCGGGCAGGCCCTCCGAAAGCGGACTATGCATGATTGCGGTTGCCAGCCGCTCGGCGGCATTGCGTGCCGAAACCGGCTCCATCACGCCGGGGCAGCCGATCCGCTCGCCGGAACGGGCGAGAATTTCGGCAAGCGCCAGCATCAGCACCAGAGCGCGGCTTTCCTTCGAAACGGCGCCGAGCGTCGATTTGTACATCATCGAGGGCGAGAGATCGGCCCAGAGCCAGATCGTGTGCGCTGCCTCCCATTCGCGGTCGCGAACATAGGTGTGGTCGTCCTTGGCGGAGCGGCGCCAGTCGATGCGCGAAAGGCTCTCGCCGTCGCTGTAAGGGCGGAACTGCCAGAAGTTCTCGCCGATGCCGCGCTTGCGCCGGCCGTGCCAGCCGGTGATTACCGTGTTGGCGATCCTGCGCGCTTCGACGAGACAGTCTGGCACGAGCATCGCGCGCTGCTGCGCGCGCGACAGGACCTCACCGGACGGGGTACGCGCGACAATGTGCCCGATCGAGGCCATGCGTCAGCCCTTGGCCCGCTTCACCAGGTCGGCGATGACGTCGCGCACCGACATGCCCTCGGCGCGGGCGGCGAAGGTCAGCGCCATGCGGTGCTGGAGAACCGGCTCGGCGAGCGCAAGGACGTCGTCGATCGAAGGGGCAAGCCGCCCGTCGTAGAGCGCGCGGGCGCGGGCGCAGAGCATGAGCGCCTGTCCGGCGCGCGGACCCGGTCCCCAGGCAACATTCTTGTCGGTGTCGGCATTGCCGTTGCCGGGGCGTGCGGAACGTACCAGCGCCAGAATGGCGTCGACCACCTTCTCGCCGACAGGCATCTGACGGATCAGCCCCTGGACCTGCTGCAGGCGGCCTGCGTCGATCACCGGCCGCGCCTCGGTTTCTGCGAGGCCGGTCGTCTCCAGCAGGATCTGTCTTTCGGCAGCAAGCTCGGGGTAGCCGACATCGACCTGCATCAGGAAACGGTCGAGCTGGGCTTCGGGCAGCGGATAGGTGCCCTCCTGCTCCAGCGGGTTCTGGGTTGCGAGCACGTGGAACGGCTGTGGCAGGTCCTTGCGGTCGCCCGCGATGGTGATGTGATACTCCTGCATCGCCTGCAGCAGGGCCGACTGCGTGCGCGGCGAGGCGCGGTTGATCTCGTCGGCCATCAGGAGCTGCGTGAAGATCGGGCCAGGAATGAAGCGGAAGGAGCGATGACCGGCCGCGTCCTGGTCCATCACCTCCGAACCCAGGATATCGGAAGGCATAAGGTCGGGCGTGAACTGAATGCGGCTGTTGTCGAGCCCGAGAACGGTGCCGAGCGTGGCGACGAGCTTGGTCTTGGCGAGCCCCGGAACGCCGACAAGCAGCGCGTGTCCGCCGGAAAGTACCGCGAGCAGCGTCTGTTCCACGACGCTCTCCTGACCGAAAATGACCTTGCCGATCTCGGCGCGGACCAGCGCGATCTCTCCGAGCGCCGCCTCGGCTGCGGCGACGATCGCCTTTTCGTCGGCCAGTTCGGTCGCGCCTCTCATTACACTCATTGCAAGTCTCCCGGTCGTCCGCTTCTGGATCGATCGCCGATGCCGGCTGTCCAGTTCCTGTTTTTCAATTTAGACCCCGCGGGGCGGCTGACAAGCCGCCGCCGTCGCACTATCTCGTGAGCTTGACACCAAAGCCTGAAACATTGCGTTCCAGGCGCGAATGCGGACATATGCGCCGAAGCGAGCTTGTGGTGCATACCCGACGCTACAGCGCCGCGTCTTATCAGACGCGCAAGGCTTGCTGTAGCATTTTTAACTGCTGCATGCTTTGTCCTCGATCGGCTGTGATCAAGGGAACATGCAGCAGGCAACGGCGTCATGCTTCGGACGCAAGATCGAGACCAAACGGGACGGAACGATGGCAGAAGCCAAGATTCAGCAAACGGGCGATGCGGCCGGCCTGGCGGCGCTGATCGCACGCGCTGCCGGGCAGACGGGCGGCGAGGCGAGAGGGTTGCCGCCGGTCGACCGCTGGAATCCGCCGTTCTGCGGCGACATCGACATGGAAATCCGGGGCGATGGAACCTGGTTCTACATGGGCACGCCGATCGGCCGCCAGCCGCTGGTGAGGCTGTTCTCGACCGTGCTTCGCAAGGACGACGACGGCAAGACCTACCTCGTCACGCCTGTGGAAAAGGTCGGCATCCGGGTCGCCGACGCGCCGTTCATCGCCGTCGAGATGAGCGTGACCGAGAAGGACGGCGACAGGGTGCTGACCTTCCGCACGAATGTCGGCGACGTGGTGGAGGCGGGGCCGGAGCATCCCTTGCGCTTCGTCATCCACGGCGACAATCGCGAACTCAAACCCTATCTCCATGTGCGCGGGCGGCTGGAAGCGCTCGTCTCGCGACCGGTGATGTACGACATCGTCGAGCTCGGCGAGACCATCGCGGTGGAAGGGGTGGAGATGTTCTGCGTCAGATCGGCCGGAGCGATCTTCCCGATCATGCCCGCGGCCGAGCTGGAAGCTTTGTCCCGATGAGCAGTCACCCATACTCCGCCGACGAATTCCGTCGCCGCGCGCTGCAGCAGGCGGGGGGGCCGATCGAGACTTCCTGGCGCGATCACGGCGACTTCCTGCTGAACCCGGGCATCGTATCCTATCTCGAGTCCCTGCATCTGAAGGACGCCGCAGTCCTCGTCCCCGTCGTCGACGACGGCGAAGACGCCAGCGTCATCTTCACCCAGCGCACCTCGAATTTGCGCAAGCATTCCGGTCAGGTCGCCTTTCCGGGCGGTGCGGTGGATCCGGAAGACCACTCCATCGAAGTCGCAGCACTCCGCGAGGCCGAGGAGGAGATCGGGCTCGATCCGCGTTTCGTCGAGACGGTCGCGCGGCTGCCGCATTACATGGCCATGTCCGGCTTCCGCATCACGCCGGTGCTTGCGGTGGTTCAGCCCGGCTTCGTGCTCGAGCCCAATCCGGAGGAAGTGGAGAGCGTGTTCGAGGTGCCGTTGTCGTTCCTGATGAATCCGCGAAATCATGGACGAGGAAGCAGTCACTGGCAGGGCGCCGAGCGCCATTTCTATCGCATGCCCTATGGCGAAAGGAACATCTGGGGGATCACCGCGGGGATCGTCCGCATGCTCTATGAAAGGCTCTATGCATGACTTCCATTGTCGCCGAGCGCTGGTTTCAGGCTCCTCATCTGCGCCGCATCTTCGACCTGTTGAACGCCGATGGCGGTGAGGTTCGGGTCGTCGGAGGCGCGATCCGCAACAGCCTCATGGGTTTACCGGCCGGTGATGTCGACCTGGCAACCACCTGGCGTCCCGAGGAGGTGACCGAGCGGGCGGGGGGCGCCGGCATCAAGGCGGTGCCGACGGGAATCGACCATGGCACCGTGACGCTCGTCATCGAAGGTGTTCCCTATGAGATAACGACCCTGCGCCGCGACGTCGCGACCGACGGGCGTCGCGCCGAAGTGGCTTTCGGGACCGACTGGAAAGCGGATGCGGAACGCCGCGACTTCACCATCAACGCACTCTATGCCGGTGTGGACGGCGAGATCATCGACCATGTCGGGGGCCTCGGGGACATCGAGACGCGGACGGTGCGTTTCATCGGCAGCGCGGCCGAACGCGTGGCGGAGGATTATCTCCGTATTCTTCGCTTCTTCCGTTTCTTTGCGCATTACGGCAGCGGCCGTCCGGACGCCGAGGGCCTGAGGGCCTGCGCCCAGGCCCGCGCGAAGCTCGCCACGCTTTCCGCCGAACGCGTGTGGACGGAGACGAAGAAGCTGCTTTCGGCCGACGACCCGGGCCGCGCGCTCCTGTGGATGCGGCAGGCGGGTGTCCTGAGCGAGATCCTGCCCGAGACCGAGAAATGGGGCATCGACGCCATCCCGGCGCTGATCGCGGCGGAGAAGAGTTTCTCCTGGAGGGCGGACCCGCTCCTGAGGCTTGCGGCGATCGTCCCGCCGGACGCCGCCCGGCTCGAGGCCATGACCAAACGTCTGCGGCTGTCGAAGGCGGAGAGCGCTTACCTCGACCGGTTCGCCGAAGCGCCGGAAATCGCCGCTACTCTTGCGGATGCGGCGCTCGAACGCCAGCTCTATCGCCATGGCACAGAAGGCATCGTCGTCCGGCTGAGGCTTGCACTTGCCTCGGCGCGCCGCAAGGCCGAAACCGATCCGGCATTCCTTGCCGACAGCGCGTCCTTTCATCGGCTCCTTGCACGGGCGGAGAAATGGCAGCGGCCCGTCTTCCCGTTGAACGGTGCCGATGTCCTCAAACTGGGGATTCCCGCCGGTCCTAAGGTGGGGGAGGTGCTGGCAGAGCTCGAAGCCTTCTGGGTCGAGCGCAACTTCAGCGTCGAGCGGGCGACCCTCGTCGCCCGGCTCGAGTCGATGGTGCGGTCGGGTTGAAACCGGTTCGGGCCGCGGTCAGGCGACCTTGGTTTCGTCGACGATGCGGGCCTTGATGTTGTCGACCATGTTTTCGCGGATGACCGTCTCGCCATGAGTCTCGCGCATGTGCTCGACGACCCGGCGCACGATCTCCGCATCATTGTCAGCGCGGGTGTGCCAAGCGCAACCCGGGACGAGCGAACCGCATTCGAATAGGCGCATGGTGTTCCTCCTTCCTACAATCGGCAAAGCCTCCCCTAGAAAAGCCTAGCATCAACCCGCGCTCTCGCCAAATTGTTCCGGCCCGGACCCCGAGCGAAGAAAATCCTGTAAACGGGCACTTTGTTGGTGCTATGCCTGTGGCAATAGAGGATCCAGCAAAGGCCGCATTCACACATGACCGCTGTTCAATCGGAACTGATTTCCGCTATCAGAAGCATTCCGGACTATCCGAAGCCCGGCGTCATGTTCCGTGACATCACGACCCTGCTCGGCAACCCGCGGGCATTCCGCCGGGCGATAGACGAGCTCGTCCATCCCTATGCCGGTACCAAGGTCGACAAGGTCGCCGGCATCGAGGCGCGCGGCTTTATCCTGGGCGGCGCGATCGCGCACCAGCTTTCGGCCGGCTTCATACCCATTCGCAAGAAGGGAAAGTTGCCGCACGACACGGTGCGGATCGCCTACAGTCTGGAATACGGCGTGGACGAGATGGAAATGCACAGGGACGCGGTCGCTCCCGGCGACAAGGTGATCCTCGTCGACGACCTGATCGCCACCGGCGGCACCGCCGAAGGCGCCGCCAAGCTCCTGAAGCAGATGGGTGCGGACATCGTCGCAGCCTGCTTCATCATCGATCTGCCTGAGCTCGGCGGACGCAAGAAGCTCGAAGCGCTCGGCGTCAATGTGCGCACGCTCATCGAATTCGAGGGGCATTGAGCCCTCCGGTTCATAGGCTAGGACCAAACAGCTGGCCCCGGCCCTTCAAGCGAATTCGATGACCTTGCTCTCGAAGCGGATGACCGGCTCGCCGTGCTGGTTCTCGCCCTCGCAGAGGATCGTGTTGATCCGCCAGCCGGGTCGCGAGGCGACGATCCGGGCCTCCAGTAGAGTGACCGCATAGGTGATCGTGTCGCCGGCATAGACCGGCTTCAACCACCTGAGTTCCTTGAACCCGGGCGAGGGGCCGAGCTTCGGCGCGTGCAATCCCTCGGCTGCAAGGCGGCGGATCTCCTCCTTCCAGAACCGCAGGAAGCACTGCATCCAGCCGGCGCTGGTATGCCAGCCGGAGGCGCAAAGGCCGCCGAAAAGCGACTGTCTCGCCTGCTCCTCATCGACGTGGAAGGGTTGCGGGTCGAAATCGCGGGCGAAGCGGACGATGTCCTCCGCGGTGAATGTCAGGCTGCCGGTGACGACCTTGCGCCCGGCCTGGTAGAGCTCCTCCAGCGTCATCATGCGCGCGCCTCCCCATTGCGGCGCCTGAACATGACGGAGCATTCCGAAACCGCCACGGCTTCGCCGCTCTGGTTCTCGATCTCGTTGCGAAACTTGACGAGGCCGATCGCGGGCTTGGTTTTCGACGGGCGCGCCTCCAGGACCAGGCTGAAGCCTGAAAGGATATCTCCGGCAAGGACCGGCTTCTTCCACTCCATGAAGTCGATGCCCGGTGACCCTTGCGAGGATGAATTGCCGAGAAAAGCCTCGATCATCATCCGCATGCCGACCGCGCTCGTGTGCCAACCGGAAGCGGCGAGGCCGCCGAGAATGCTGCTCTTGCCGACCTCTTCGTCCAGATGCATAGGCTGCGGATCGAACTCACTGGCGAAGGCGATCATGTCGTTGGCCTGCATCAGGACCGGGCTGTAGTCGAAACGCCGGCCCTGAGTGAAATCCTCGAAATACAGCATGCCTCATTCTCTCCTTCACGCCGCCGCGCGTCCTGACACCCTAACAAAGGCCCGCCCTTACGTGGCTTCAGCCTGGCCGATTTTCCAGGTTGCGCATGTCGATTGTTCATTGGATCACCTCACTGAAAGTCGTGCGTGGCAACTTTTCCGGCAAGGATCCGCCCATGACAGATTTGAACAAGGCCCTGGCGGCAGCCGCCGAAAAGGGACTCATATCAGCCGATCGTGTCAATGATCTTGATGCTTTTATTTCGGCGCGGGAGTGATTGCCGGATCGGCAAAGGCCGTAGCAAGGCGGCCATGACGAGACACTTTGGGCATGCCGTCCGGCGTTCGCCGCCCATGCAGATTCTGCAGCTGGATCACGATGATTTTAGGCCGGGCCGACCTGGAATCATGAACGTGATCGGTTCTGACAAGTTGAGACGCGGGACGCGGGAGGAAAACCGCACACAGGTTTTCCTCATCCGCTCTACGTATTGAACCGGAAATGGATGACGTCGCCGTCCTGGACGACGTATTCCTTGCCTTCGTCGCGAGCCTTGCCGGCCTCCTTCGCGCCGTTTTCGCCGCCATAGCCGATATAGTCGTCATAGGCGATCGTGTTGGCGCGGATGAAGCCGCGTTCGAAATCCGAGTGGATGACGCCGGCGGCCTGCGGCGCCTTGGTGCCGCGCGGGATCGTCCAGGCGCGCGTCTCCTTCGGTCCAACCGTGAAATAGGTGATGAGATCGAGGAGCTTGTAGCCGGCGCGGATCAGCCGGTCGAGGCCGGCTTCCTCGAGACCGAGCGCCGCGAGGAATTCCTTCGCTTCCTCTTCCGGCAGCTGCGCCACTTCGGACTCGATCGCCGCCGAAATGACGACCGTTTCGGCGCCCTGCTCCCTGGCCATCTTCTCGACGGCGCGGGTGTGCTCGTTGCCGGTCGCGGCGTCGCTTTCGGCGACGTTGCAGACGTAGAGAACCGGGTGCGAGGTGAGCAGGTTGAGGCTCTGGAGAATGCGCAGCTCATCGGCGTCGAGCTTGGAAAGCAGGGTGCGCACGGGCTTGCCTTCCTGCAGCAGCTTCAACGATGCTTCCATGATGGGAAGCTGCGCCATCGACTCCTTGTCCTTGCCGGTCGCACGCTTGCGCGTCTGTTCGGCACGCCGTTCGAGGCTGTCGAGATCCGCGAGCATCAGCTCGGTCTCGATGGTGTCGGCGTCTTCGACCGGATGGATACGGCCTTCGACATGGGTGATGTCGTCGTCCTCGAAACAGCGCAACACGTGCACAACGGCATCCACCTCGCGGATGTTGGCGAGGAACTGGTTGCCGAGGCCCTCGCCCTTGGACGCGCCGCGCACCAGCCCGGCGATGTCTACGAAGGAGATGCGCGTCGGGATGATCTCCTTCGACTTGGCGATGTCGGCGAGCTTGCGCATGCGCGGATCGGGCACGGCGACTTCGCCGGTGTTGGGCTCGATCGTGCAGAACGGATAGTTCGCCGCCTGCGCCGCCGCCGTCTTTGTCAGCGCGTTGAAGAGTGTGGACTTGCCGACATTCGGCAGCCCGACGATACCGCATTTGAAGCCCATGGCTGAAACCCGTCGTTCCTGATTGCTTGGCCGTGGCTATGGGATAAAGGAGAGGGACGGTCAAGCTTTTCGCGCATTTCCGATTGCCTCCGGAGGCGAGTTTCACTTGAATGCGCGGGATCGGAGGGCGATATTGGCAATACTGGACGCGGAAAACGCAGCGCGGTTTGCCACCCCGCAGCCGGCGCGGCCGCCAACGCTTTTCTCATGTCATCGACGGCGGATTATCGATGAGCGACAATGATGTAGCCGCAAAGCGCCTGACCAAGCCGAAGCTCGAGCGGCCGAAGCTCTACAAGGTCCTGCTCGTCAATGACGACTTCACGCCGCGGGAATTCGTGGTCATGGTGCTCAAGGCCGTTTTCCGCATGAGCGAGGAGGCGGGCTACCGCGTGATGATGACGGCCCACAAGATGGGCACTTCGGTCGTGGTGGTGTGCGCGAAGGATGTCGCGGAGACCAAGGCCAAGGAGGCAACCGACCTCGGCAAGGAGGCGGGCTTTCCGCTGTTGTTCACGGCAGAGCCGGAGGAGTGAGGCAGCGGCCTGCGCGGTTGGAGCGGGTGCGGGCGGAAAACCGCTCCCACTTTTCCTAATCCCCTTTCGGCCCGAACATCTTCTTCAGCATGTCGGCCATAGGGCCCGTCACCGGCAGCTTTTTCGGCTGGGCGGTGGCACGCGCCTGATGGATATGGGATTGCGCCGCCTGCTTCTTCACAGCGACGGGCTTCTCCGTCTCGGGCTTGCCCCCGGTCGCCAGCGCGATCTTGTTCATGAGCTGCGAGTCCTCGCCCTTCACCAGCATCGCGGCATTGTCGGCGATGGCCTCGAGCAGGAGCGAAAGCCAGGCCTGGTCGGCCTTGGCGAAATCGCCGAGCACATGCGCGTGGACCAGATCCTTGACCCCCGGATGGCCGATACCGAGCCGCAAACGGCGGTATTCCTTGCCGCAATGGGCGTCGATGGACTTGATGCCGTTGTGCCCGCCGTGGCCGCCGCCGGTCTTGATCCGGGCCTTGCCGGCGGGAAGGTCCAGTTCGTCATAGATGACGACGATGTCCTTTGGCGCGAGCTTGTAGAAGCGCATCGCGTCGCCGAGGGCTTCGCCGGAGAGGTTCATGAAGGTCTGCGGCTTCATCAGCAGGACGCGTTCGCCGTCGATCTCGCCTTCGGAGACCTCCGACTTGAATTTCCTCGACCAGGCGGAAAAGCCCTGGCGCCGCTGAATGGCGTCGACGGCCATGAAGCCGATATTGTGGCGGTTGCCGGCATATTTCGGGCCGGGATTGCCAAGTCCCGCGATGATCAGCATGCGGCTAAACTCCTGATGCTCCGCCTCTGGGCAGTGGCGATGCAGAGCGGTTGCGGGCACGCCTGCCCCTCATCCCGCTGCCGCGACCTTCTCCCCGTTCTGACGGGGAGAAGGGGTATGCCGCGCCCTCTCAGGTCCCCTCTCCCCGCAGGCGGGGAGAGGGTTAGGGTGAGGGGCGAACCTTGCCCCGTCAAGTCATGCAGCCACCCCAAATCACCGACATCGAGGCGAGTCAATGCCAATCTCGCCGCCAGCTGAGGGTGCACCGTTTCAAAAGAAAACCCGCCCCACGAAAATGGGACGGGATTCTTTCACTCGGGGCGCGGCACGGCCCGGATCGGGCGACCGCTTGAAGCAGAGATCAAGCCTCTTCTTCGCCGCCCTCGGCTTCTTCAGTCGGTTCGGCTTCCTGCGTGCGGCCGGTGATCGTGGCGACCGTGAAGTCGCGATCGGCGATGACCGGGGTCGCGCCTGCGGGGAGCTTGACGTTCGAAATGTGGACGGTGTCGCCGATCTTAAGGCCGGTGAGGTCGACCGTCAGGGATTCCGGAATGTTGTCCGCGGAAACGTTCAGCTCGACTTCGTGACGAACGATATTCAGTGCGCCGCCCTGCTTGAGGCCCGGGGACTTCTCTTCGTTTTCGAAGTGAACAGGAACCTGAACGGAGACCTGGCTGCCCTTCGAAACGCGAAGGAAATCGACGTGCATGGTGAAGTCGCGGACCGGATCGAGCTGATAGTCCTTCGGCAGGACGCGGATCTTCTCGCCGTTGACGTCGATCGTCGCAACGGTGGTCATGAAACCGCCGGCATGGATCTTCATCGTCACGTCCTTGGTGGACAGCGCGATGGAAAGCGGGGGCTGCTTGTCACCATAGATGACAGCCGGAATAAGACCGTTGCGGCGAAGTTCACGGGAGGACCCCTTACCAACCCGATCGCGCGTCTCGGCCTTGAGCTCGTAAGTTTCGCTCATAGGTAGACCTTTCTGTGTTATTTGGAGAGTTCGTCCGTCAAAGGCGGAAAAACCTGAAGCCGCCGGGCGGCTTCATCCGCGTTGCCTCCAAGGGTGTCTGCGCGGACGCGGGGTCCATAGCCGAGAACGGGCTTAAATGCAAGGCGCGGCGTTAGGCCGAGCACACATCACCCCTTACCCTTGGCGAAGCGCGCCAGAGCCAGCATCAGGCCGCCCGCGACAAGGCCCCAAAAGGCCCCGGACACGCCGGCGAAGCCCACGCCCGAGGCAGTGACGAGAAAAGTGATGGCGGCTGCTTCGCGCGTCTCGGCATTCGTGAAGGCGGCAACTGCGGAGCTCGAGAAGGCGCCGATCAGCGCGAGGCCGGCAACCGCCTCGATCAGCACCGATGGCGCGAGGCTGACGAAGGTCGTGACGGCTCCGGCCAGGAGGCCGAAGACGACGTAGGCGATGCCGGCATTGATCGACGACCAGTAGCGGCGGGCGCGGTCGGGATGGGAATCGGAGCCGGCGCACATCGCCGCGGTGATCGCCGCAAGATTGACCGCATGTCCGCCGAAAGGTGCGCTCAGCAGCGTGAAGAGCCCGGTCGTGGCGAAGAGGGGACCCGGATCGGGGTGGTAGTCATTCACCTTCAGGACCGCGATGCCGGGAATGTTCTGCGAGGCCATCGTGACGATGAAAAGCGGAAGAGCGATGCTGATCAGGGCGGAGGCGCTGAAGGAAGGCGAAACGAACTCGGCCTGCGGTACGAGCGCGGCGGAGAGCCCGGCCAAGGCGCCCTCCGGCATGTCTATCCCAAGCGCGACGACAAGAACGAAGGCGATGAGCGCGGCCGGAACGGCATAGAGCCTGCTGACGCTGCCGACGACCGCCCAGGCAAGAACGATCGGCAGGCCGAAGAGGGGATTGAAGGCGATCGCCTTCACCGGCGCGAAGCAGAGACTGAGGAGCACGCCCGCAAGCATCGCATTCGCCAGCGCCGGCGGAATGGCGGACACGATCCTGCCGAGCGGCTTCCACAGGCCGGCGATGATGATCAGCAATCCGCAGACGAGAAAGGCGCCCACGGCGGCGTTGAATCCGCCCTCCACCACGCCGGAACTCGCGAGCAGGGCCGCGCCCGGCGTCGACCAGGCGATGCTGACGGGAAGCCGCGTGACGGTGCTGACGAGGATGGCGCAGACACCCATCGAGATCGACAAGGCCATCAGGCCGGAGGCCGCCTGCGCCTCGTTCGCGCCGACGCCGGTAAGGCCGTGCAGAACGACCGCAAAGGAGCTGGCAAAGCCCACGAATGCAATCAGCACGCCCATGAACAGGCTTTGGACGGAGAAATCACGAAGCATGGCTGACAACCGGATGTTGCGACGAGTCGGGAATATCGTTTCGAGTAGCACATCATCCGGCCTGTCGATACCGCCTGTCGGTACAGCCCTGCCGAGTGCCCTTGGTGCGGGGAGAAAGACTTTAGTCAGGGTGGACCTGCCGCTGGATCGATGTCTATAGTTAGAAAGGGGGAATATGCCGTTGCAGAGTTCGGCGCCCGTTTGCGCCGCAGAACGCTGTCCAAGCGGAGGAGGAAGCGTGGATTCTTTCCGCGCGCTTCGCTTGTGAGCGTCGATCAGCCACGGGTCGGTTGGCCCGGTCGCCGCGATCCAGGGAGGGAGCGAATGCCTTCAATCAGGGACCACTCCGAGCGGGTCTACCGCATCGCACATCAGTCTTCCGCTGCGGTGACTTCGCCGGTCGCTGCATCGTGGCGCCGTTGCATGACGCTGCACGGCCTGGCGCCGGAGGATGCGCGTTCGCCCTGGCGTCTTTCGGAGATCGAGTTCCGGCAGGCGCGCGAAAGCTCCGGCGCCCTCATCGCAGAGGCGGCCGGCGAGCTCGACCGGCTGTTCGCCACTGTCGGCAAGGCCGGGTGCTGCCTGCTGCTTACCGACGGAAAGGGCGTTGCACTGGAACGACGCGGGGCCGGCGGCGACGATGCGGACTTTCGCGGGATCGGGTTGTGGTCGGGAACCGTGTGGAGCGAGGCGAGCGTCGGGACCAATGGCATCGGTACGGCGATCGCGGACGAGCGTCCGGTCCTCATCCAGCGCGACCAGCACTTCCTCAGCCGCAATATCGGCCTGAGCTGCGCCACGGCGCCGATCCGTGACGAGAGCGGCAAGCTCGCCGCGGCGATAGACATCTCCACCTGCCGTGACGACGCATCCGAGGCGACGCTTTCGATCCTCTCGCAGGCGGTGCGCGATGCCGCAGCGCGAATCGAGGCCAATCTTTTCCGCCGCGCTTTCGTCGGCGCCCGCATCGTTCTCGTACCCGTCGACCGGGCGGGACCTGCACTGCTTGCGGTCGACCGTGACGATCTCGTTCTCGGCGCGACGCGGGCTGCCCGGCTGTGGCTCGGGCTCGACGACGAGCGTATCGCCGCCGGCGTCCCGGCTTCCGACCTGCTTCAGGAAGACCTCCCGGGCGAGGGCGGCGAATTGCCGGACGCGGAACGTGCGGCGCTGCGCCGCGCGCTCTCCCGGGCGAAGGGCAACGTATCCATGGCGGCCGATCTCCTCGGCATCAGCCGCGCGACCCTCTACCGCAAGATGAAGCGATTGGCCCTGAACTGACAGCATCGCGATGGGCGAGGGGACTTCGCGGGGTGCGGCTTGTCCCTTCGCCCCGCTTGCGGGAAGAAGGTGCCGGCAGGCGGATGAACGGCAGGTCCCAGCGGACGATGCTGCGGCGCAGCAGCGCAGCAGGCGCCCACCTGTCGCAATTCTGAAACAGTCGGTGCCATCAACCGCGGCGCCGCCCTACCGGAAATGCGCATTCGGCCTCACTCTTCCTTCCACAGCAACCGCACCGCTGTCTATTCCAAGGGAGGAAGTCCATGCTGCATCAGAAGATCGTCGAGAACCCCTACAAGCAGAAATACGGGAACTTCATCGGCGGCGAATGGCGCGAACCCGTTGCAGGCCGCTATTTCGACAACACGACGCCGATCACCGGCGGCACGCTTTGCGAGGTCGCGCGTTCGGACGCCGCCGACATCGAGATCGCCCTCGACGCGGCGCACGCCGCAAGGGAGAAATGGGGCCGGACCTCGACGACGGAGCGGTCGAACATTCTGATGAAGATCGCCGCCCGCATGGAGGACAATCTGGAGCTTCTGGCACGGGCGGAAACCTGGGACAACGGCAAGCCGATCCGCGAGACGATGGCCGCCGACATTCCGCTGGCGATCGATCATTTCCGCTATTTCGCGGCCTGCATCCGTGCACAGGAAGGCTCGATCGGCGAGATCGACCACGACACCGTCGCCTACCATTTCCACGAGCCGCTCGGCGTCGTCGGCCAGATCATTCCCTGGAACTTCCCGATCCTGATGGCCGCCTGGAAGCTTGCGCCGGCGCTTGCCGCCGGAAACTGCGTCGTGCTGAAGCCGGCCGAGCAGACGCCGGGCTCGATCCTCGTCTGGGCGGAACTCATCGGTGACCTCCTGCCGCCGGGTGTCCTCAACATCGTCAACGGCTTCGGCCTCGAAGCGGGCAAGCCGCTCGCCACCAGCCCGCGCATCGCCAAGATCGCTTTTACCGGCGAGACGACGACCGGGCGGCTGATCATGCAATATGCCAGCCAGAACCTCATCCCGGTCACGCTGGAGCTCGGCGGAAAGTCGCCGAACATCTTCTTCGCGGACGTCGCCAGCGAGGACGACGACTTCTTCGACAAGGCGCTGGAAGGCTTCGCCATGTTCGCGCTGAACCAGGGCGAGGTCTGCACCTGCCCGAGCCGGGCACTGGTACAGGAGAGCATCTACGACCGCTTCATGGAGCGGGCGGTAAAGAGGGTCGAGGCGATCCGGCAGGGCAATCCGCTCGATGAAGCAACCATGATCGGCGCCCAGGCTTCGAGCGAACAGCTCGAGAAAATCCTCGCCTATATCGAAATCGGCAAGGAGGAAGGTGCCG
The DNA here is from genome assembly GCF_017876815.1 of Sinorhizobium meliloti. Lineage (NCBI taxonomy): Bacteria > Pseudomonadati > Pseudomonadota > Alphaproteobacteria > Hyphomicrobiales > Rhizobiaceae > Ensifer > Ensifer meliloti. Next base: position 2,438,386 of record NZ_JAGIOS010000001.1, read on the forward strand.
AGGTGCTGACCGGCGGCGGGCGCAACGTGCTCGAAGGCGATCTTTCCGGCGGCTACTACGTCAAGCCGACCGTATTCCACGGCCACAACAGGATGCGCATCTTTCAGGAGGAGATTTTCGGGCCGGTCGTGTCGGTCACGACCTTCAAGACGGAAGCCGAGGCGCTGGAAATCGCCAACGACACGCTCTACGGGCTTGGCGCCGGCGTGTGGAGCCGCGATGCCAACCGCTGCTACCGCTTCGGCCGCGCGATCGAAGCCGGCCGGGTCTGGACCAATTGCTACCACGCCTATCCGGCGCACGCCGCCTTCGGCGGTTACAAGCAGTCCGGCATCGGGCGCGAGACGCACAAGATGATGCTGGATCACTATCAGCAGACGAAGAACATGCTGGTCAGCTACAGCCCGAAGGCTCTCGGCTTCTTCTGATCCGGCCGCTGTATCTTCCCTGTATGCGGGCGGGGCCGTGCAATCGTCCTCGTCCCGCGCCAGCCTGATCCCTCCCGGCGGGCTCCCGATGCTTCATCGGGGGCCTTCCGGCTTCTGCGAATGAGGAGATGCAAATTGAGCGACGGTGCAACGGAGCCGCGCGTGCTTGCGACGGATGCGGCGATCGACCTCATCCGCGAAATCCGGCGCGATCATCCGGATATACTCTTTCATCAGTCGGGCGGCTGCTGCGACGGCTCCTCGCCCATGTGCTACCCGGCGGACGATTACATCGTCGGCGACAACGACGTGAAGCTCGGCGAGATCGACGGCGTGCCCGTCTATATCAGCTCGAGCCAGTACGAGGTCTGGAAACACACGCAGCTGATCATCGACGTCGTGCCCGGCAGGGGCGGCATGTTTTCGCTGGATAACGGCCGGGAGAAGCGCTTCCTCACCCGCTCGCGCCTGTTCGGTGGCGGCGAGGTTTGCCTGGTGCAGCCCCGCGGCTGACCACGGGAAATTTGTTCGCTTTTTGTTCGTTTCATGTTATCGCTGGTCATCTTCAAACGGCGGATGACGGGGCATGGAAAAGCAGCAAGACAAGCATCTGAAATTCCGCGCCTTGCACGATCGCGAGGGCGCTTTCGTAATTCCCAATCCCTGGGATGCAGGTTCTGCGCGCATTCTCGCGGCGGTCGGCTTCGAGGCGCTGGCGACGACGAGCGCCGGGCTTGCCTTTTCCATCGGCCGGAGGGATTCGGCGGCGGCTCTTGCGCGCGACGTCATATTGCAGAATGCCCGCGATATCGTCGAGGCGACCGAACTGCCTGTGTCCGCGGATCTGGAGGACGGCTTCGGTAAGGATCCCCTGTGCTGCGCCGAAACGATTTCGCTGGCGGCAGGCGTCGGGCTCGTCGGTGGCTCGATCGAAGACGCAACCGGTGATGCCGCCGATCCGGTTTTCGAGTTCGGCCTGGCCGTGGAACGTGTTGCCGCCGCCGCGGAGGAAGCCCGCAAGCACCCCTTTATCCTGACCGCGCGGGCCGAGAACTTCCTGTGCGGGCGGGCCGATCTCGACGATACGATCCGGCGCCTCGTCGCATTCGAGGAGGCCGGTGCGGATGTCCTCTATGCGCCGGGGCTTCCTGACATCGAAGCGATTCGCACGGTCTGCTCTGCCGTCAAACGCCCGGTCAATGTGGTCATGGGGCTCGCCGGGCAGGTCTACACAGTGGAACAACTGCAGGAGGCGGGCGTGAAGCGCATCAGTGTCGGCGGCTCTTTTGCAAGGGCGGCCCTTGCGGCACTCATGAGCGCGGCACGAGAGGTCAAGGAGCACGGCACTTTCACCTATGCGAAAAGTGCCATGCCCGCCCGTGAGGCAGCATCATATATGCTGGACGTCAAAAGGTGATGCCGGCCGCGTCTTGACGAGACGCTCGGCGTCGTAAACGTCAATCGAACAGGCTCGATACCGATTCTTCCTGGCTCGTGCGGCTGATCGCCTCGCCGAGCAGTGCGGCGGTCGAGATCACACGGATATTGTGCGCCGACTGCACTGCCGTCGTCGGCTGGATCGAATCGGTGATCACCAGTTCTTTCAGCATCGAGGACGTGACGCGCGCGACGGCGCCGCCGGAGAGGACGCCGTGGGTGATATAGGCGGTGACGCTGGTCGCACCGTTCTTCAGCAGTGCCTCGGCGGCGTTGCAGAGCGTACCGCCGGAATCGACGATATCGTCGATGAGGAGGCAGTCCTTGCCGTTGACTTCGCCGATGACGTTCATGACTTCCGATTCACCGGGGCGGTCGCGACGCTTGTCGACGATCGCCAGCAGACAGTCCAGCCGCTTGGCGAGGGCCCGGGCACGCACGACGCCGCCGACATCCGGCGAAACGACCATGACGTTCTTGAGATTGTAGTTCTCCTTGACGTCTCGCGCCAGGATCGGAATGGCGTAGAGGTTGTCGGTCGGGATATCGAAGAAGCCCTGGATCTGGCCGGCGTGCAGGTCGAGGGTCAGAACGCGGTCGGCACCGGCTTCGGTAATGAGATTGGCGACCAGCTTGGCGGAGATCGGCGTGCGAGGACCGGGTTTTCGGTCCTGCCGGGCATAGCCGAAATAGGGGAGCACGGCGGTGATGCGGCGAGCTGAGGAGCGACGAACCGCGTCGATCATGATGAGAAGTTCCATCAGATGATCGTTCGTGGGGAAGGATGTCGACTGGACGATGAAGACGTCCTCGCCGCGCACGTTCTCGCCGATCTCGACGAAGATTTCCTGATCGGCGAAGCGCCTTACTGTGGCTTTGCCGAGCGGCAGGTTGAGATAGTTGCAGATCGCTTCGGCCAGCAGCCGGTTCGAATTGCCTGCGAAAACCTTCATTGACGGTCCGCCTTGAGCTGGCGCGGCCACGTCCGGTCGTCCGGGGGGTGGGTTCTCCGCGCAGATTCCGTGAGCCATTCCGATTGCGGGCAATCACTGCGGACGGCCGCTGTCAGAGCTGATCGGCCGCTTTTTAGCGTCCTTGAAGGTGAATGCAAGGGGATTGCTGCGGCGCAGCGCTCAATATCCGAAAAACTTTGCGTCAGCCGGCTAGGATGACGGCGATTCCGGGCCGGTTGGCCGAAAATCGGAGAACGCGGGCAAGCGGAGCCCGAGCGGAGGCGCTATCCCGCGGTCGACCGACGCCATTCGACATAGGCGTCGATCGTCTGGCTGGCGATCGCCTCCATCGTTTCTGCCGGGACGGCGCTCCAGGGGTCGGCCGCGGTCTTTGCAACGGAGTCCTGTCCCTGGATGCGGTGCAGGCGATTGCCGCTGCCGTCGAGTATGTCCCAGACATAGACGACCGTCGTCTTGCCGCCGTCGTTGAGCGCTGAAAAATATCCCTTGAGGATATGGTCGCTGGTTTTGTCGGTGGAGCTTTTGATCGCGAGCCCCTGGCTGCGCGCCGAGGCGCCGAGCTGCTTCGAGAGCGGCGTGACTGCCTGGACCGGCGCGCCGATGATCGGCAGAAAACGGATTCCGCCCGAGCCCGTCGTAGCTGCTGCAGGCGATGCGGCGGCTTGCTGCGTTTGCGCGGGCGCCTGCGTTGTTTCGACCGGTGTGGGCTGCTCGCCGCCATTCTCTTGCGTCGCTTCTTCCACAGGCGGTGCCTCATGCCGAGCGATCTGGGTCGGCGCCGCCTGAGGCTGCATCGTCTGTACCGGTGCTTCACCGCCGGCGAGACGGTTAGCCTGGCCTTCCAGCGTGCCGGCCGGGTCGGTGTAGTCGCTATAGCCGACATTGCCGCTCGCGTGCTGCGGAGGCGGGCCTGAAATGTTCGGCTGCGCCGCGAAGGCGGCCGAGCGGCCCGGCGGCACGCTTTCCACCGGCATCACCGCGGTCTGCGCCGACATGGCGTCGAGATCCGACTGGGTCACCGGAGGGGAGCGGAAACTGCCTTCGCCCACGTCCACCTGCGGGATCAGGGCGTCTGTCGTGTTGCAGCCGGCCAAGGCTGCGGCAAGGCCAAGGCTTGCGATCGGATTGATCTGCTTGCGCATCGTTCCCACCGTCTCCGCTCGAACATCCCGGCGCCGGATGCGGCGGCTGCAGCGCCGGCGCGCCCTATTGGACGCGCAAAGGTCGCTGCAGCAGGATCAGCCGCCGGCGCGTTCTTCACTTCCGACGGAAATCATAGGGCGATTTCCTTACGCAGATATGAAGTCCAGTCCGTAGCGCGAGAGCGGGCGGGGGGTGTCGGCCGTGGTGAGATAGGTCTGGCCGAGCGTCATGGCGGTGCCGCTGTCCGAGTCCATGATGATCATGTGGACGAAGAGGGACATGTCCGGCTCGATCTCCTGCGGATTGCCGATATGGAACATCTGGTGCTCCATCCAGGAGGGCGAGAAGCGTGCGCCGAGCGAATAGCCGCAGGCGTTCAGACGGTGCCGGGCAAGGCCGCGCTCGTCCATGATCTTGGCATGCACGTCGAAGACGGTCCCGAAGGTATTGCCGGGTCGAAGCACCATTTCGATAGCCTGGATCGTTTCCCGGCAGGCGCTGTAGAGCTCGCGGTGACGGTTGGTGGGCTCGCCGATCACGACCGTGCGCATCATCGCCGCATGGTAATGGGCGCTGACACCGGCCCATTCGAGCGTGAGCTGATCATTGGCGTCGAGGTTGCGCCGGCCCGCCTTGTAGCGGCAGAGCAGTGCGTCGGCCCCGGAACCGATGATGAACTCATTGGCCGGATAGTCGCCGCCGCCGGCGAAAACGGCGCCCTGCATGGCCGCGAGGATATCCGCCTCGCTGCCGCCCGGGCGGATGAGTGGCAGCGCCGCGTCGAGCGCGTCGTCGGCAAGGCTCGCCGCCTTCTCGACATGAGCGATCTCCGCCGGGCTCTTGATCAGACGCAGGCGGCTGACGAGCAGCGACGCGTCGACCAGTTCCCCGAAAGTGGAGAGCTGGTGGTCGACGAGGCGCGCCGTTCTTCCGGTCATGCCGTGCGTGTCGTATTCGACGCCGATGCGGCGGCCGAGGAGATCGAGTTCGCTGAGCAGGTTCTTGAGGTCCATGGCCGGATCGGCATTGACCCGATCCACCCATATTTCGATTCGCTCGATGTTCGACGTATGACGCGCCTGGCGCAGGTCGGCCGAACGGGTGAGCAGGACCATCGAACCATCCCGCTTGACCACGAGCGACTGGAAGAAGCAATAGCCGAAGGTGTCGTAGCCGGTCAGCCAGTACATGCTCTCCTGCGCGAAGAGCAGTATCGCGTCGAGCTTTTCTTCCTGCATCTTGGCTGTGAGCCGCGCCAGGCGGGCCGCATATTCTTCTTCGGCGAAATGAAGCGCCATCTCAAACCTCCCGTATGGAAATCGCTGATATCTGCCGCCCGTAATCAGGCTCCTGCCTGTGCGTCGTTCGGCGATAGGAGAAGAAGCGGTCTTCGTCCGCATAGGTGCAGATGCCGAGGTTTTCCGCAGTCACGCCGGCCTCGGCCAGCCGCCGGACCGTCAATCCGGGAAGGTCGAACATGGCATGGCCGTCGCGGCCCGACGGCGTGAAAAACGACGCATAGCTTGCCTCAGTGGCGACGAAGCGGGCTACGAATTCGGGGCCGACCTCGTAGTGGCTCCGGCTGATCGACGGTCCGAGGCAGGCGATGATGCGCTCGCGGCGGGCACCGAGCGAGATCATAGCCTCGATGGTGCTTTCGAGCACGCCACCCAGCGCGCCCTTCCATCCGGCATGGGCGGCACCGATCACGCCTGCTTCCGGATCGGCGAAAAGGACCGGGCCGCAATCGGCGGAGAGAACGCCGAGGACGATGCCGGGCGTTGCCGTCACCAGCGCATCGGCATCCGGCCGCGCGCCGTCGTAACCGGCGTCGACGATGATCGCGTCCGGCGAATGCACCTGGTGCACCGTGGCAAGCCGTCGTGGCTCTGCGCCGAACCAGCGGGCGACCCGGGCTCGGTTCTCGCCGACCCGTTCCCGCTCGTCGTTCGAGCCGAGACCGACATTCAAACCGCGGTAGATGCCCTCGGAAACGCCTCCCTGGCGCGTGAAATAACCATGTGCGATTGCCGGGCCTGCCTTTGCGCCGAAGAGCGGGCTCTGCACAGGGGATAGCGAGGCATCATCCTGCATTCGGTGTTTTCGCCCTCGTGATTTTCTAAGCTTCGTTGGAATTGAGGGCGCGTTGCGGCCCGTCGACTTGCAGCTGATTTGCCGGCGCGATGTTGACCCGGCAGGCGGGGACTGTCAATCGCCCTGCCGGGGCGAGGGACCCGAGGCGGCCCACGGCCGGCGCTAAGGCGCCTTCTTCCGGAAGGGCGCCAAGGCGACTTCCGGACTGCTTACCACCAGCACCTTGAACAGCTCTCCCATCTTTCCCGCGCCGGAGCCCGCAAGCCGCTCGACATCGTCGCGGATGCTTTCCTGAGTCGTCTCGTCCTTGTCCCGGCCGAGGGTCGAGGCGCGTTCCAGGAGGCCGAGGCCGACCAGGAAATCACCCTGACGGGCAAGTCCGTTGATCTGCACGCCCTCCGCTTTCGCACGGCTCGCCAATTGCTCGAAATCGACGTGGCTGGTCAGGTCGGCGAGACCGGGATTGGCAAGCGGCGGATCATATTCGTGATTGCGGACGGCCTGCAGCGTGTCGCCGTAGCCGGTCGCCAGATGGCCGTAGTCGATAATGATCGCCGTGCCGCCGCCGGCGCGGAGGCGCTCGCAGAGCGCGGCCATCACCGCGTCGCGGGCGGGGGAGATCTCGAAGATCGTGCCTTCCGCGACGGCTGGCGCGGGAGAGGGCAGCAATGCGGGATCAATGCCGGCAATGCCTGCAGCAAAGGTCAATCGGCCCTCCGCATCGAGGCCGACCATGCGCTCACGGAACCCTTGTGCGGTCCGCACGAACTGACGGATCGGAATTGCGTCGAAAAGTTCGTTCGCAGCCAGGAGCAGGAATCCGGAGGGGAGGCTGTCGAAGCTCTCATGCCAGCGGACCTTGCCTTCGTGTTCGGCCAAGGTCTCGGCCTGCAGCCTGCGAAGCCGGTCGCTGGTTTCGACGAGATGAACGGTCGCTGTCCGGTACAGTGCCGGCGCCAGCCGCCGGATGACGCGGAGCATGTCGGACATCATCGTGCCGCGGCCCGGACCGATCTCGGCGATAATCGCGTCCCCAGGCGTGCCGTGCTGCTGCCATGCATGCACGAGGAATATACCGATCATCTCGCCGAAGAGCTGGCTGATTTCCGGTGCGGTGGTGAAGTCGCCCGCCCGTCCGAACGGTTCGCGGACGCGATAATAGCCGTGCTGCGGATCGGCAAGGCAGAGGGAGAAATAGTCGGTCACGCTGATCGGCCCATTGGTCCGGATCAGCGCCTCGATCTTGTCGGCGAGAGGATTCGTCATGACTTGTCCAGTCAAGCGGCGGCAGCCGCGCTGCGCGCCCGCGCAATGGCCCAGATACCGACCAGTGCCATCGGCAGTGAAAGCACCATGCCCATGGTAAGCCAGTCTCCGGCAAGATAGCCGATCTGTGCGTCCGGTTCGCGGAAGAACTCCACGAAAATGCGGCTCGCAGCATAGCCGCAGACGAAGATGCCGGTGACGAGGCCGGGCATTTTCAGGGCTCTGCGGCGATAGACGAACCAGGCGAGCACGACGAGAAGCACAATGCCCTCCAGGGCCGCCTCGTAAAGCTGACTCGGATGACGGGCGAAGGGGCCTCCCGTCGGGAAGACGACCGCCCAGGGCATCGAGGACAGGCGGCCCCAGAGTTCTCCATTGATGAAATTGGCGATGCGCCCGAAGAAGAGCCCGATCGGCACCACTGCTGCCACGACGTCGAACAGGCTCCAGAGGGGGATCGCGTTCCTTCGCGCAAAGATGATTATCGCCAGGGTCGTGCCGAGAAGGCCCCCATGGAAGGACATGCCGCCGTTCCATATCTGGATCGCGCGGACGGGATTCTCGAGGATGGAGCCGAGATCGTAGAAGAGGATGTAGCCGATGCGCCCGCCAAGCACGATGCCGCCGGCCGCCCAGAGCAGGAAGTCGTCGAGCTGTGCCAGGTTGAAGGGGGCGGTGCCGTTGCGCCAGAGCGAAGCGTTCTGGATTATGCGGCGCGCATAGAGCCATCCGAGCAGTATACCCGCGACATAGGCCAGCCCGTACCAGCGCACGGCGAGCGGCCCTATCGTGAAGATGACGGGGTCGATTTCGGGGAAGGGTAGGATGGCGAGGCGGGTCGCGATTGTTTCCAAGGTCTTCTCTCGTGCCGGACCGATGATTTCGGCGGAACATGACGAGCGAATCCGGCGCGGTCAAGCACCCGCTGCCGCCACGCAACGACGCTCCAGCCTCTTTCGAACGTAGAAAGGTAGCCGCAGCGCGCTATACTGCCCCATTGCCTCATCGCAAATTCAAGGGTCCCGGAGAACGATGAGCGGCGTCGCGGACGTCATTTTCCTTGCATCCTCACTCCGGGGACCCTACCTGAAATCATGAGCTCCGCCGCATGTGGCGGGATGGAAATGGAGACCGGAAAGATGAGCACAGGCGCCAACCGTATTCTCGATGATCTCGCCCGGCTGATGACGGATGCGGCGGGCGCGGCCCAAGGGGTGCGGCGCGAGGTCGAGGCGGCATTCCGGGCGCAAACCGAAAACTGGTTGAATTCGCTCGATGTCGTGAAGCGCGAGGAGTTCGAGGCGGTCAAGGAAATGGCCGCGCGGGCACGGGACGAAAACGACGCTCTCCTTGCTCGCATCGAAGCGCTGGAAGCACGTTTGGCCGCGACCGGCCCGGCGGCCGCCGACATCACGACGGGCAAGTAAAAGAACCTGCCTCACGCCGGCCTTCGGTCGTCGTCGACCATCGAACCGCGTGCCTTTGCGGTTCTCACGGAGGCGGATGCGGCGCGGGGCCAAATCGGCCACCCCGCCGTCGCCCGACGCATTTCACTTCGCTGGCGTCACGGTTAACAAAAACTGAAAAGTTTTCCACCTGTGGACACTGGCAAAAAACCTTTATCGCAGAGTCGTTTAAGCAGCCGCGCTGAATCAGAATCATAGCGCGGGGCGCTATTCTTCCCGGCAATTTTTAGGCTCAGGGGCTGGCACGCTGACTCTGCCGTTATACACTGATTTTAAATGATGATTCGACACGGACCATGCAAGCTCCGGGCAGGGTAAGTAAGCCAGGATAGTCGCAGGTCCAGCAATCATAGTGTGTTCGTATCCGGTACTAGGTTTGCAGTGTTGCGTCCTGTGAGCGTGACTTTGCGCGCCTTAGCCGCGCCTTTAGGGTGATGCATGAGCCTTTTGGAAATGGAAGCCGAGCGCCAGTCCAACCCGGTCGATATGATCGAGTTCGTTGCCGCGAACAATGACTGGTCCTTCGAGCGATCCGGCGAAGACGAGATCGCCATGACCGTCGAAGGCAGGTGGGCGGACTACCATGTTTCCTTTTCCTGGATGGAGGAGTTCGAGGCGCTGCATCTGGCGTGCGCCTTCGACATCAAGGTGCCGGACAGCCGCGCAAACGAGGTGATCCGGCTTCTGTCCCACATCAACGGTCAGGTGCTGATGGGTCATTTCGATCTTTGGCGCCAAGAAGAAGTCATCATCTTCCGGCAATCTCTGTTGCTCGCCGGTGGAGCGGAACCGACGAACCAGCAGGTCGAGGTGCTCCTTTCGAACGCGCTCGACGCCTGCGAGTCCTATTTCCAGGCGTTCCAGTTCGTCGTTTGGTCGGGCATGGATGCGCAGCGCGCGGTCGACGCGGTATTGTTCGAGACCGTTGGGGAGGCATGAAGTGAGCATTGCCGTTTCGGGTCCGATCGTGCTCGTCGGCGCCGGCAATATGGGCGGCGCCATGCTCGCGGGCTGGCTGAAAAGCGGAGTCCGTGGCAGCGACGTTCTCGTCATCGATCCGGGCCCGTCACCGGCGATGGCAAAGCTCCTGGCGGATAGCGGTGTGCAACATGCGACCTCCGCTCCGGCGGGCGGTAAGGCGGGCGCGATCTTCCTCGCGGTCAAGCCGCAGGTGATGGAAACGGTGCTGCCACCCCTGAAAGGGCTCGTCGGTCCGCAAACCGTGATCGTTTCAGTGGCCGCCGGCAAGACGCTGGGTTTCATCGAGCGGCACCTGGGTGAGGCGGCGACGGTGCGCGCCATGCCGAATACGCCGGCCATGATCGGACGCGGTGTGACCGGCGCCTTCGCGAATGCTCGCGTCAGCGAGGCCCAGCGCGCGCTGGTGCATGATCTGCTGAAGGTCAGCGGCCCGGTCGAATGGGTCGGGAGCGAAGCGGATATCGATGCCGTGACCGCCGTCTCCGGCAGCGGCCCGGCCTATGTCTTCTATCTCGTCGAGTGCATGGCGGAGGCCGGGCGCAAGGCCGGACTCGAGGCGGACCTAGCCATGCGTCTTGCTCGGGAAACCGTCGCGGGGGCTGGTGAACTCCTCCATCAGTCCCCCGACGATGCAGCGCGCCTGCGGCAGAACGTCACTTCGCCCGGCGGTACCACGGCGGCTGCGCTGGCGGTATTGATGGCGGATGACGGCATGCAGCCGCTCTTCGACCGGGCCATTGCGGCGGCGCGCAAGCGCGCGGAAGAGCTGGCCGGGTAATTCCTGGCGAGACAGCGTGTCCCGCAATTCACTCTGAAGTTGTCGCAATCGTTCACGCTTTTGGTCGTATGTCGAATCGGCCCATCGACGTGATCCGGGGAACATTCATGACCGAAATCATTTCCTATGCCGATTTCGAGCGCGTCGACATTCGTGTCGGTACAATCGTAGAGGCGGAGCCCTTTCCCGAGGCACGCAAGCCGGCAATCAAGCTCAAGATCGATTTCGGCCCTGACATCGGCATCAAGAAATCCTCCGCGCAAATCACGGTGCACTACAGGCCCGAGGAACTCGTCGGCAGGCAGGTTCTGGGTGTCGTCAATTTTCCGCCGCGCCAGATCGGCCCCGTTCGTTCCGAGGTGCTCACGCTCGGCTTCGAAGACGAGGCCGGCGCGATCGTGCTCGCATCCACCGACAAGCCGGTGCCGAACGGCAAGAAGTTGATGTGATCTTCCCCGTATTTACGTCGGCACACGCACCGTCGCTCGCAGGCCGCCGAGGGGGCTGTCTGCGAGCGTGACATTGCCGCCATGGCTGCGGGCGATGTCGCGGGCAACGGCGAGGCCGAGGCCGGTGCCGGAACTGTCGAGATTGCGGGCCTCATCCAGGCGGAAGAACGGTTTGAACACGTCTTCGCGTGACCGTTCGGGAATGCCCGGTCCGTCGTCATCGACGGTGATGGTCAACCATTTCGCGCTCTGGCGCGCCTCGATGTGCACGGTGTTCGCATAGCGATAGGCGTTGGACGCGAGGTTGGAGACGAGCCGCGTGAAGGCGTTCGGCCTCACGTGAATTTCGTTCTCGCCCTGGATCGCGGTTGTCAGCGTCTTGCCATACAGCTCCGCCTCCGCCGCAAGCCTGGCCATCAGATCGCTGAGTTTCAGCCGGCCGACATCCTCTTCCGCGTCTCCTCGGGCGAAGGCGAGATAGCCTTCCAGCATGTTCTGCATATCCTCAACGTCCTGGTTGAGGCTTTCGAGGTCCGGATTGTTGCCCACAAGTGCCAGCTGCAGCTTGAACCGGGTCAGGATCGTCCTCAAGTCGTGGCTGACGCCGGTCAGCATCGCGGTGCGCTGTTCGATCTGGCGCTCGATCCGCTCGCGCATCAGGATGAAGGCGAGACCGGCCCGCCGGATTTCATTGGCACCCCGCGGTGCGAAATCGTCGATCTTCTGTCCCTTGCCGAAGCTCTCCGCTGCGCTTGCCAGCGCCAGGATCGGCCTGATCTGCCCGCGCAGGAAGAGAATCGCGATCGTCAGCAAGACGAGCGATGCGCCGACCATCCAGACGAGAAAGATGTGTGTGTTCGATGCATAGGCCTGATTGCGGCGGGCATAGACCCTGAGAATGCGGTCGTCTTCAAGCTTGATGCGGATTTCCACGATCTTCGAATTGCCGACGGTATCGATCCAGAAGGGACGCCGGATCTGGTCCGAAATCTCCTCGCTGAGGATCTGGTCGAGGATTTCGAAGAAGGGCTTGGGACGCGGCGGCGGCAGCTCTCCGCCCGGCTCGACGGTTATGTTGAGGTCGAGCTGATCGCGGGCGATGCGGACGATCTGGTCGATATCGCCCTCGCGCGGGAAGGTCGTGATCAGGTCGACGATGGCGGCGATGTCGTTGGTCACCGCCGAGGAGAGGCGCTGGGTGACGAGTTGCCAGTGCCGCTCCATGAACACGAAGGCGACCACGGACTGTAGCAGCACCATCGGGATGACGACGATCAGAATCGAGCGCGCGTAAAGACCCATCGGCAGCCGGCGCCGCAGCCAGCGGACCACGCGCTTCCAGCCGCCGTCCGCGGGTGTCGTTCCTTCGCGCTTCAAACCGTCAAAGCTTGCCATGGCCCTTGATCCGGCCCTCGTTTCTGGCCCATCGTCAGTCAACGCTCAGCCGGTAACCGATGCCGCGAACGGTCTGCAGCCATACGGGGTTGGAAGGATCGTCCTCGATTTTACGCCTTAGCCGGTTTATCTGCACGTCGATCGTGCGCTCGCCGACCTCGGCGTCGTCGCCGATCAGCTCGTGGCGCGGAATGGTTTCGCCGGCGCGCTGCGAAAACAGCGTCATGATCTCCTGCTCACGGTCGGTGAGGCGAATATGGTCGGCCCCGCGGCGCAGTTCCTTGCGCACTACCGAGAAGGTGTAGGGCCCGAAAATAACCTGATCGACCTTGTGTGTCTGTGTCGGCTGGTTGCGGCGCAGGATGTTGTTGATGCGGAGCACGAGTTCGCGCGGCTCGAAAGGCTTCGGCAGGTAGTCGTCGGCGCCCGCCTCCAGCCCTTCGATGCGCGAATTCGCCTCCGCCAGGGCCGTCAGCATGATGATCGGCACGGACTTGATCTGCCTGAGACTTTGCGTCAGAGCGATGCCGCTTTCCCCCGGCATCATCACGTCGACGACCAGAAGATCGAAATCGATGCCTATCAGCTTTCGCCGGGCCTCGTCGGCATCGGCTGCCGTCGTTACGCGAAATCCCTGTTCGACCAGATAGCGGTTGAGCAGGTCGCGGATGCGCCGGTCATCGTCGACGACCAGAAGATGCGCCGCATCGTCGGAGACTGTCGCCTTTGCTATCATCATTCGGTACCCTCATTGCCGGTCAAGCCGGAAAGGCTGCGCCAAAAATGCCGGAGACCGTGCAGCACATGCGCCGCGGTCACCCATTCTCATTCAAGGGGCTACCCGTTTTGCCACGAACGACGAGCCGACGTCCAATCAGACGCGCACAGGTCGCGTAACATTTTGAATCGTTGTGTGACTCTCGGGCGCCTTCCCTGCAGTGCCGCACGTCCGGCGGACGCGCAATGGCCGCTGTAGCACTTAAGCCGCTGCATGTTTTTCTCCTTCAATGGGCGAGGATCAAACGAAACATGCAGTGGATCAGCCCGCAACGTCATTCATCATATTGGCGAGAAACCGCTTCACGGTTTCCCGCGCACCCGGTCCGGCCTTTGCCAATGCATCGGCTATGCGGCGGGACTGTGGCTCGGCAAGCGCCCGCGCCAGGGCCTGGCCGTCCGGTGTCGTGTAGAGCATGCGCTGCCGCCGGTCTTCGGGACCGGTCACCTGCCGGATATAGCCGGAATCGATCAACTGCTTGAGGACGCGGGCAAGGCTCTGCTTGGTGATCTTCAGCGTTTCAAGAAGATCCGCGACCGTCATGCCGGGTTCGCGGTTGACGAAATGCACGACGCGATGATGCGCGCGGCCGAATCCGCTCTTCTCGAGAATGGCGTCCGGGTCGCCGGTGAAGTCGCGATAGGCAAAGAAAAGCAGCTCGATGATCTCGAAATCTATCGTGTCCACATCTTCGCCAGCGCTGTCGCTTATGCTCTTGTCCCTGATCTGGCCGACCACGCGGTCATATCCTTTCAATCGAAATGCCGTTCGAAACATACCGCAATATATGTCAGTTTGGTTGACATATTTCCATCGAGTCGCAGGCATCCAGATCGAAGACGTGCAAATTTACGCATATCGCGCCTCGGCGATACGCAGAAAAGGCGGCCGCAGCCGCCTTTTGCCTTGCGATGGATGTCGCCTGAAGGCTCACGCCTGCTTGCCGACGAACTGCCCGACAATGCCGTTGAGAACGCCGCCGCCGATGAGGGCGCCGATGGCCTGCATGGCCAGACCGGTCGCGGCGGCCTCTCCGCCAAGCATCTGGATCAGGAACCCGCCGCCGAGGCCGCCGATGGCTCCGACGATCGTGCGTGCCACGACTCCGAATGCCTGCTGCTTCAGCATGGCGCTGGCCGCGTTTCCGCCAGCTGCCCCCGCAATCAACTGGGTAATGATAGGCACTAATGCTTCCATCGATCCCTCCGTCCTGCGACCCCTCATCCAGAGCCGCGACATACCGGACAACCCGGCACGGGAAGGTTGAAGCCGAAGGGGAGATTTGTCAATTTTGCCACCACTGGTGTCGGCCACAGGTGACGATCCGGAAGCGGGGCTGGGGGATAGTCGTTTGAGTTGTTTCGGGAATTCGTTTCGGGGCGCGCGAGAGGGCACGAGGAGCCGCAAAGCCACACCACTCGTGCCCTCTACTCTCGACGCGTTTTGGACGGGTGATTCGCCGTGACGCAGCGTTTTGCAATTGACGCTGCGCCACCATGCCTTTTCCCTTTTCGCCTGACGCTCAGCGATAGACGTAGACGACCCTTCTTGTGCCCGGATCGACAAGGACGGGCTGCCCATTGATGGTCACGTACTGATACTCGTAATCAGGAATGGGCTGGACGGCCACCGTGTTCGGCAGCGTGGCACCGACCACGGCTTCGCCCTCTACATAGACGGTGTCGACCGGATTCTCGGTGATATAGGTGCGCACCGTGGGAGGCGGAGTCACCGCTTCGACCTCCTCGACCGGACCCACCAGTTCGAGCGGTTCGGACGGCGCCACCACGGTCTCGCCCTCATAGGCGACCGTAGGGACCGAGAGTTCCGTGCGGCGCTCCTGGATAATGGCGGTCGTGCCGCCCATGTCCGTCGCCAGGTAACGGGCGTAAGCCCAGCCGCGCAGGCCGTTGACGTCTATGCGGCACCAGTTGCTTCCCTCCATGCAGCCATCGAGCACGGCAGCGCTGCCGCGTGTGGCGACGCCGACCGCAGGGTATTGGGGGCCCGGTCCGGCACGCACATTAAGGTCCGTCAGCGTCGTTGCGCTCATTTCGGCATAGGCTGCGGGAATGGCGGCGAGCATCGCACCGGCTGCCAAAGCCGCTCTGAGCGAGGCCGCTTTGAACAGAGTCGGAGAGAGAGTCTTCATCATCTTGCTCCTCTTTCATTTGCAGGCCAGAACGCGCCGCGCCTCAGGGATGTTCCCCCCGTGACATCACGAAATGTGAGGATGAAACATATTGCCGTCGTCAAGCGTTGCCCGGGCTGACGGAAGCTGACGAAGTCTTCCCTATATTGTTCGCCGGCAATGCGCGGCCGATTTATCGATTTCTGCCCGACACAGGCTGGCTCCAGCCGGGAGTGACGAGATGCAAGGTGAGTTATCGGACGATGCCAAGCTTGCTGCCAAGCGGTTGCGTCCGCTGGTGGTGGTCGTCGTGACAGCGAAGCTCGTGGTTTCGGTGCTGCTGCTCGCGACGGTGCAATATTCGCCGCCGGCTTCGGAAATCGTGGCACTGCGCTGATTTGCGCTGTCATACCGCTCGCTTATCGCTATAGCTGGGAAAACGGCCTGGATCGGGAAGGGCTTCTCACTTCCAGGCCACCTCACGAGCAAGAGCGAGGCATGGTCCGATGTTACAGGCAGGCATTATCCCGGTAACGCATTTCGAGCAGAACTGTACGGTCCTGTTCGATAGCGAGACCAAGGAAGGCGTGGTCGTCGATCCCGGCGGCGACGTCGACATCATCCTGCAGACGATCCGCGAAAACGGCATCGCGTTGAAGGCTATCTGGCTCACACACGGCCATATCGATCACGCCGGCGGCGCCAAGGAATTGAAAGAAGCACTGGGGCTCGACATTGTCGGACCCCACAAGGACGACCTGCCGCTGCTCGAACGGCTGGAGGATCAGGCGGAGCGCTTCGGCCTCGCGATGAAGGTTCAGAACGTCGTGCCGGACCGCTGGCTTGAAGAGGGCGATACCGTCTCCTTCGGCGACCACGTTTTCGAGGTCTTGCATTGCCCCGGCCATGCGCCCGGTCATGTGGTCTATTTCAACCGGGCACAAAATTTCGCCCATGTCGGCGACGTGCTTTTTCACGGCTCAATCGGCCGTACCGACCTGCCGGGCGGCAATCATCAGCAGCTTCTGGATTCGATCCGGGACAAGATACTGCCACTCGGGGACAATGTGGGCTTCATCTGCGGCCACGGCCCGGGCGGGCAGATCGGCGAAGAGCGGCGCACCAATCCGTTTCTGCGCGGTCTTTGACCGGTGCGAAAATGAAAAGGGCGCATGACTTCTCCAGTCATGCGCCCTTTCGGTTCGTACGCGGCGGCTTTCAGCCGGCGTTGCAGAAATGGCTGCGGCCGTCATAGCCGACGAAGGTTCCGCTGTCCGGATTGAACGAGCGATAGCGCTGCGAACAATAGCGATACCAAGCCGGTGTCCAGGGCTCGAGGCCGTAGGTCTCGACCGCCACCGGACGATAGACGGGCCGATAAACCGGGCGCGGACGATAGACGGGGCGGGGCTCGTAATAGTCGGGCTCCGGATCGATATAGACCCGCTCGCCGTAATAGCGCGGCGGCGGCGGCGAGGCGATCGCGCTACCGATGAGCGCGCCCGCGGCCAAGCCAACTGCGCCCGCTACCCATGCATCGTCGTTATTGCGATGGCGGTGCCCTGCCTGGGCGGTGCCGAAGGTCGGGATAACGATGGCGGCCGCGGCGACCGACAGGACGGCTGCTTTGATGAATTTGTTCATGGGCTTCAATCCTATGCATGCGACCGGATGGTTTCCGGATTTCATGATGAACAAAGTCTATATAAGCCAAACTGAACGGAGCCTGAACGAAAAAACCCGGCAAAACTGCCGGGCTCGAACTTAACTTTCAGCAGAGAACAGCGTTAGCCGACGATCTGCAGGTTGACCGCCTTCGGTCCCTTGCCGCGGCGATCCGGCTCGGTGTCGAAGGACACCTTCTGGTTTTCCGTGAGACCGCTCAGGCCCGAGGCCTGCACGGCAGAAATATGAACGAAGATGTCCGCGCCACCGTTTTCAGGCTTGATGAAGCCAAAGCCCTTGTCTGTGTTGAAGAATTTTACAGTGCCAGTCTCGGCCATGCGTCAGGTCCTTTTCTCTCCACCCGCGTTGCGGGCAGCATTGCAGTTTTGCCCGATATGGGCGTGGGGGCAGTTCTCGACAATTGAGGAAAGGGTCCTGGTTATCGCGACCAGCCGCAGGAAGGAATAACAGCCTCCCCCCGTTGGCCGCCCGGAGTGGGTTGCGTCTCCGGCCCGCTTTTATTCAAGATCTTCCCGTGTTCGCAGATTGCCCGAACACAGTAAGAGTGATGGGTTTATTTTGAATTGGCAAGCAAAACTTTTCTGACGAGGTATTGCGTCTTCTCATTGCTCAAAAAGAGGTCAGTTGGTCGTTTTGACTCGCGTATTCAAAAAGCATTGCAAGCTGTTGAATTCAAAGCTTTTCGACCAAAGATTGGGGCGCGGCAGGATCATTTGCGCCAAATTCCGTCGCTCATGGGTATGCCGCAACTTTGTGCAGCCTGGTTTCCCGGTCCAAGCGCCTGATATCGCTTGTCGTTCACGCAGCGCACTGGTCCGAGGGACCATTGCCTTCATGCCTACAGAAAAACTGCAGGATATATTGCCGGCTCAAGCGAAATTCGCCGTTCCAAGCAAAATTGAGGGGTTTCGGAGAGTATTAGTAGTATTAACCCGGGCGCCAAGCGCGCGGAGAAATTGCACGGAACGGCTAGCAGAAGCCGCTGTTCAGACAGCAGCTTGCGCGGCTTCGCGACGTTTCTTCGTCAGTTCCGGCACGAGCTCGACCGCAAGCATCGCCAGGAAGATGACGGCGCAGCCGACGTAGCCGACCGGAGTGATGGTCTCGCCGAGCAGCAGCACCCCGAACAGGGCGGCGAAGAGCGCTTCGCTCGAGAGGAAGATGGCAGCCTGCGGCGCCGTCGTATAGCGTTGGCCTACGACCTGGCAGATGAAAGCGATGCCGCTTGAAAAAATGCCGGCGTAGAGGATCTGCGGGAGGGCGCCGTTGATCGCATCGAGGCTCAGCGGCTCGAACAGGCCGGCCAGTACGCATCCGGCAACGGCGCAGACGGCGAACTGCGTCATCGACAGGAGCATCGGCCGGCCCGTGGCCGGAGCGAACAAGCCGACCAACATCAGCTGAACCGCCCAGAACAGGGCGCAGACGATCGTCAGCATGTCTCCGCCGGTCAGCGCCGAGAGCGCGCCGCCGCTCAGGAGAAAGATGCCGAAAGCCGCGAGCAGGGCGGCCGGCCAGATGACCCAGTGCGGCCGGCGGCGCAGGAACACGACAGTCAGTACCGGCACGAATACCACGTAGAGCCCGGTCAGGAAGCCGGAATTGGTGACGGTGGTGGTGAGCAGGCCGTATTGTTGCGTGACGGCTCCGCCGAAAAGCGCCAGTCCGACGAAGACGAAGTTGCGCATGGCGTTTCGCGGCAAGGGCGTAGCGGCCTGCTTCTTTTCAAGGAGCGCCAAGGGCAGTGCCACGAGTGTCGCGATCGCAAAGCGCAGGCCGATGAACCAGAGCGGTCCGATCGCGTCCATCGCCGTCGACTGCGCTACGAAGCCCGCACCCCAGATTGCACCGGAGAACAAGAGGAAGAGATTGGCTTGAATGCGAGTCACCGCTTGGCTCCGGGGTCGTGGTCCTGCTCACGGGAGGCGCGCGATCTTCGCGCCATATTCCGCGACTTTCGAGAATCACCCCGAAGCCATGTTGCTCAGGTGATTGCGACCTCGCTCTATCAGTTGCGATTTTTGCGGGCAAGCCGCTCCGTGTTGCCGTCAGGCCCGACAGCCGTTCCCCAGCGGGCTCATTGCGTCGGAGCTTTGGAGACCCTGAGCACTGCGCCGTCCTCCTCGTCGGTGACCATGATCAGAGCCCCGTCGGAAGCGACGATGACGTCGCGGATGCGGCCGAATTCTCCGTCGAACAACCGTTCCTCGTTGGTGACGGCGCCGGTCTCGTCGCGGTCCAGGCGGGCAAGCAACTGGTACTTCAGTGCAGCGATCAAAAGGTCGCCGTTCCACTCCGGAAACATGCTGCCGCGGTACACGGCGATCGCGCCGGGCGCAATCGATGGGTCCCAATAGAAGAGCGGCTGCTCAAGACCTTCCTTCGCGGTGCCTTCGCCGATCTCGACTCCGGAGTAATCCTTGCCGAAGGTGATCACCGGCCAGCCGTAATTTTTGCCCGGCTGCGGATTGTTCACCTCGTCGCCGCCGCGCGCGCCGTGCTCGACGGTCAAGAGCTTGCCGCCTTCGGGGTCGAAGGTGATTCCTTGGGGGTTGCGGTGCCCTATGGACCAGATTTCCGCCAGCCCGCCGGTGCCGCCGCGATAGGGATTGGAGGCGGGAATGCTGCCGTCGGCGTTGATGTGGAGGATCGAGCCGGCGTGGTCGCGGGAGTCCTGGGCGCGTTCGCCTTCGCCGCGATCGCCGATGCCGAAGAACAGGCTGCCGTCCTTGTCGATGGCGATGCGCGACCCGAAGTGCTGCCCCTTCCGGGTGAACTTGTTCATCCGGAAGATCTCCTTCACTTCCGTCAGGCTCTGCTCGTCCTGCGAAAGAGCCGCCCGCACGAGGACGGTGCCGTAGCCGCCATCACCGCGGACGGAGAGAGTGAGATAGAGTGTCCTGTTCGTTGCGAATTGCCGATCGAGGGCGACGTCCAGAAGGCCGCCCTGGCCGTGTGCGGCCGCTGTGGGCACCCCCTTGATCGCAGCCGACAGCTTGCCGTCGCGCAGGATGCGCAGCCGGCCCGGTCGTTCGGTGACGATCAGCGCCCCGTCGGGCATGGCTTCGACCGCCCAGGGATGCTCCAGTCCGGAGGCAAGCGTCTCGACGAGGACGGTTCCTGTCTGCGTGGGAAATTCCCGCGTCTCCTGCGCGGCGGCAGGGGACGAGGCGAAGGCGAGAAAGAGCGAGACTGCAGCCGCCATCGGGAATGGAAATACTGTTGCTATGTCCCTTGAGCCGCCAGCATTCCAGCGCGTGTGCCGCATCGCATTCCTCCGGTCCGTCCGTCTGCGAAAATGCATCGTGCCGTCTCGGAGGTCCGAACGCGCGAGCAACGCACAAACTGGAGCGGCACGCACCGGCCTTCAAGTCAAATCGGATCAAAACGGCTTTATCGCACCGACCCTGTGGTGAGCGGTCCCGGCGCTTCTCGGATCGCCTCGAGGCGCGTCGGCTGGGGTTCGCGTTCCGTCGCGGGAGGATGTCGTGCTTCGTTTCTCTGGAGCAGGTACTGCGCGACCTCGTCCTTGGCCTTCATGTAGAAGCCTTTACCGACGAGCATCAGGCCGGCAAGGGCGAAAAGGGCGACAATCGCCACGACGACCGTCTGGATCGCCGACAGTCGTGCGAAGAGGTCGGCGCTCGGCTGCGACCCGTTATCGTTGTCAGCCATGGCGCCCGGCCTCGGACTGGACGTGAGCCGTCGCGGGCTGCTGCCCGATGTCGGCTTGCGTAGTCACCTGCGTCATCAATCCGAGGACCATCACGATGCAGGCCGCAAGTGCGGCGAGCGCGATATAGAACCCCCAGCGTGCCTCGTTGCGGCGGGTGCGCGAGGCGGCGACTTCATCATCGAGAAACATAGCATACCCCCAAGATGCCGATGCATCCGCATCGCGAATTGGCGCTTGGAAATCGGCTCTTGCGGGACGGAATTGCGGCGCGCTGAGACAGTTGTTGTGGCGAAAAAAAGGCACGCTCGGCCGCGAAAAAAGCGCCGGAGTGTCCGGGCGGAGGCGCGTCGACCGGTGTGCGTCGGCAGCCGCTCGGCCGCATGAGGTCATCCGGTTTCGATCGATCGCTTTGATCGCACCTATGAAACTTTGTCATGGTGACGCATTTTGCGCTGCCTTGCCGCCGTTTTTCGCCTGAAGCGCTTGCAAGACCGGGCGTCTTTCGACATAGACCTAACCGCTATGGAACCCTGGTTTTCCGTTCCCTAGCGTCTCACGCCGTCTCGAAACGATCAGGAAACACACCATGGCCTTCCTTGCCGATGCCCTTTCCCGTGTAAAGCCTTCCGCCACCATCGCTGTTTCGCAGAAAGCCCGCGAGTTGAAAGCGAAAGGCCGCGATGTCATCGGCCTCGGCGCAGGGGAGCCGGACTTCGACACGCCTGACAACATCAAGAAGGCCGCGATCGACGCGATCGATCGCGGCGAGACGAAGTACACGCCGGTCTCCGGCATTCCGGAACTGCGCGAAGCCATCGCGAAGAAATTCAAGCGCGAGAACAATCTCGACTACACCGCGGCGCAGACGATCGTCGGCACCGGCGGAAAGCAGATTCTCTTCAACGCCTTCATGGCGACGCTCAACCCGGGCGACGAAGTGGTGATTCCGGCACCGTACTGGGTCTCCTATCCGGAAATGGTGGCGCTGTGCGGCGGCACACCCGTCTTCGTCCCGACCAGGCAGGAAAACAATTTCAAGCTCAAGGCCGAGGATCTCGACCGCGCGATCACGCCGAAGACCAAGTGGTTCGTCTTCAACTCGCCGTCCAACCCCTCGGGTGCGGCCTATTCGCATGAGGAGCTCAAGGCGCTCACGGACGTTCTCATGAAGCATCCGCATGTCTGGGTCCTGACGGACGACATGTACGAGCACCTGACCTATGGCGACTTCAGGTTCGCGACCCCGGTCGAAGTGGAGCCCGGCCTCTACGAGCGCACGCTGACGATGAACGGCGTCTCCAAGGCCTATGCGATGACCGGCTGGCGCATCGGCTACGCGGCCGGGCCGCTTCATCTCATCAAGGCGATGGACATGATCCAGGGCCAGCAGACTTCGGGCGCCGCCTCGATCGCGCAGTGGGCGGCCGTCGAGGCGCTCAACGGTCCGCAGGACTTCATCGGGCGCAACAAGGAGATCTTCCAGGGCCGCCGCGATCTCGTCGTCTCGATGCTGAACCAGGCCAAGGGCATTTCCTGCCCGACGCCGGAGGGCGCCTTCTACGTCTATCCGTCCTGCGCCGGCCTGATCGGCAAGACCGCGCCTTCGGGCAAGGTGATCGAAACGGATGAGGATTTCGTCTCCGAGCTTTTGGAGACCGAAGGCGTGGCTGTGGTCCACGGCTCGGCCTTCGGCCTCGGCCCGAACTTCCGCATCTCCTACGCGACTTCCGAGGCGCTGCTGGAGGAGGCTTGCCGCCGCATCCAGCGCTTCTGCGCCGCCTGCAGATAATTCTCCTGCAGACCGACATGAAGAAGCCCGCCGTCACCGGCGGGCTTCTTCATGTTCAGAGCTTGATTCAGCGATCTGCCAGTCCGATTCAAGCAGCAGTCCTACCCCATTGAAACAGAATCATTTTCGCTTCCGGATCACTTCGACGACGGCGGAGATGTCGTCGCCGTGGCCGCCACTGTCGACGCGGTCGCCCGCCAGCCGCAACATGGGTCGCATGAAATCGGGGGCGACGCCCTGTTCTTCGCTTGCCCTAACGATGTTCTCGAGCGCGATCTTCTGCATGGCGATGTTGGAGACGACATCGCGGCCGTGCATGCCGCTGTCGATCTTGCCGGCGAGGTCGGGCAGGGTACCGCTCATCGCCTCGATCCAGGGCAGGAGCAGCGGCAGGAAGTCGACGGCCTTGCCTCCGGCGCTGGTCACCAGCGCGCTCGCATGCAGGAAGCCCGAGAAGAGCCCGTACATGCCTGATAGCAGCGCTATGTCGTAGAGCGAAGCCAAACCCTCGTCCTCACCGAGGTGACGGCTTTCGGCAAGGGCTTCGAGGGCTAAACTGTGCCTATCGAATAGCGCACGCGAGCCGCTGTAAAGGATCAGGGCGCCGGCCCCGCCGATCATCGGCGGGATCGCCATGATCCCCCCGTCGAGATAGATCGCTCCCCTTGCCGCCAGCCACGTGCCGAGTTCCCTGGCGTCACCCGGCGTGCCGTTCGTCAGGTTGAGGAGGTCACGGCCGGCAAGCGCCTCCTGCGCCTGTTCCAGGACCGCACGTGCGGCGGGGTAATCGACGAGGCAGAGGATGGTGAGCTCGCTCGCCGCAATTGCTTCGGCCGGGCTTTCCGCGATCTTCGCACCGGCGCCGGCAAGCGGCTCGGCGCGCGATCGCGTCCGGTTCCAGACTGTGACGGTATGGCCGTTCTTGAGAAGCGTTCGTGCAAGTGCCGTACCCATGGCGCCCAAGCCGAGAATTGAAATGCTGCTCATTGATTGTACCTTTCTCGAAATCATTCAGGCGCCGGTCGAGAGCTTCTGGCCGAGACCGCCGTCCACGGCGAGTTTCGCCCCGGTCGTGAAGGTCGCCTCGAAGGCGAGGAAGAGCACGGCGCGCGCCACTTCATCCGCGGTGCCGTTGCGCTTCATCGGCGTGATGTTGTCGCCGAGCGTCTTGAACTCGGCGCGCTCGGCTTCGGTGATGCCGGCGACGCCCTTGGTCGGCGTATCGATGAAGCCGGGGCTGACGCTGTTGACCCGGATACCGCGCGGCAGAAGCTCGGCGGCGAGCACGGATGCGAAGGAGACGAGTGCCGCCTTGCTTGCGCTGTAGACGCTCATGCCCGGATGGCCGCCCTCGTCGGCGACGGAGGAGGTGAAGACGATCGATCCGCCTTCGCGGATCAGAGGCGTCAGCCGCTGCACGGTGAAGAAGGCGCCCTTGGTGTTGACGGCAAACTGGCGGTCATAGGAAGCCTCGCTCACCTGATCGAAGGGCTCCAGTTCCGAGACGCCGGCATTGATGTGCAGGAGATCGATCGCTCCGAGCGTCTGACCGGCGGCCGCACCGAGCACGGCGATTTCGTTGAGATCGGCGATGTCCGAGCGCAGTGCATGCACGCGCGGGCCGAACTCCTCCCTGATGCGGGCGATGTTGCTCTCGTTGCGGCCCGTGAGCAGTACCTCGGCGCCGCCCTCTACAAGCCGTCTCACGGTCGCCAGGCCCATGCCGTGGGTCCCGCCGATGACGATCGCCTTCTTTCCCTGATAGTTGCCCATGTCCGTTTCCTTTCGGTTCAACAATGATGATGAATAGATGCACTTGTGGACGAACTTGTGCTAGATGGCTCTGTGTGGACCTATCGTCCATGTTTGTGGATGATGGAAAGCCATGGCCAATCTCAACGACTTCACGTTCTTCGTTCACGTCGTGGACCACGGGGGGTTCGCGCCCGCCGCGCGCGCGTTGAACCTGCCGAAATCGACGCTCAGCAAGCGCGTGGCCGAACTCGAAAAGGATCTCGGCGTGCGGTTGATCAACCGCACGTCGCGTCATTTCGCGGTGACCGAATCCGGCAAGGATTTTTACCGCCACGCGGCGGCGATGATGATCGAGGCGGAAGCGGCGGAGAATGTCGTCAGGGGCAGACTTGCCGAACCGAGCGGCACGGTGAGGATCACGGCTTCGGTGCCGACCGCGCAGCTGTCGCTGGCGCCGCTCTTGCCGCAGCTCGCACTTGCCTATCCGAAGCTGCGCGTGACGCTGCATGCGACGGACCGCTTCGTCGATGTCATCCAGGAAGGCTTCGATCTTGCCGTGCGAGACCATTTCGCACCGCTGCCGGATTCCGGCCTCGTCCAGCGCCGCATCGGATTCCAGGCTAAGCTGATCGTCGCCTCACCGCTCTATTTGCAAGGGAACGGCACTCCCGAACGCCCGGAGGATCTCGATCATCATGATGGACTGCTCACGTCGCTGGCGTCCGAAGGCTGGGTGATGGAGCGCGCCGATGGGTCGACCGTGTCGGTCTCGCCGAGGCCGCGTTTCGTGGCCGACGAATCCCGCGTCCTGCGAGAAGCAGCTCTCGCGGGTCTCGGCATCACCACCTTGCCCGGCAAGCTTTGTCAGCAGGAGATCGAAAGCGGCACGCTTATCCGCATTCTTCCCGAGTGGACCGCCGGCAAGGTGATGACGACGATCTTGATGCCGCACCGGCGCGGGCAGCTTCCCTCCGTGCGGGCAACGGTCGATTTCATCGCCGAGCGTCTCGTCGACGGCTGATGCAGGAAGGCCCGCACGAGGCGGGCCTTGAGAACAACTCAGCGCTCGGCGAGTGCCGGTTCGCCTTTCTTCTCGCGAATGAGATTCAGGAAGCGGCGGAAGAGATAATGGCTGTCCTGCGGGCCTGGCGATGCTTCCGGGTGATGCTGGACGGAGAAGACCGGTCTGCCGTCGACGCGCAAGCCGCAATTGGTGCCGTCGAAGAGCGAGATGTGAGTCTGTTCAACACCTTGCGGAAGCGAGTTCGCATCGACCGCGAAGCCGTGGTTCATCGAAACGATCTCGACCTTGCCGGTGGTGTGGTCCTTGACCGGGTGGTTGGCGCCGTGGTGTCCCTGGTGCATCTTCTCGGTCCTGGCACCGAGCGCCAGTGCCAGCATCTGGTGGCCGAGGCATATGCCGAAGACCGGGATATCCGTCTTGAGAAGGTCCTGGATGACCGGCACGGCATATTCGCCCGTCGCGGCCGGGTCGCCCGGGCCGTTCGACAGGAAGATGCCGTCCGGCTTGAGCGCCAGGACTTCCTCGGCGCTCGTCTGGGCGGGGACGACGGTGACACGGCAGTTCAGGCCGGCGAAGAGGCGGAGGATGTTGCGCTTGACGCCGTAGTCGAGAGCCACGACGTGATAAGCGGCGTCGGTCTCGCCCAGCGTCGAGTAGCCCTCGTTCCAGACCCAGGGCTTCTCGTTCCAGCGGTAGGACTGGCCGGAAGTGGCGACCTTGGCGAGATCGAGGCCCTCGAGGCCGCTCCAGGCCTTTGCCTCGGCTTTCAGCGCCTCGACGTCGAAGACGCCTGCCGGGTCGTGGGCGATGACGGCGTTAGGCATGCCGTTTTCGCGGATCCAGGCCGTCAGCGCCCGGGTGTCGATGCCGCAGAGCCCGATGATGCCGCGCGCCTTCAGCCAGGCGTCGAGGTGCTTGGCTGCGCGGTAGTTGGAAGGCTCGGTGATGTCGGCCTTGAAGATGACGCCGACGGCACCGTGGCGGGCGGCAGGCGTCAGATCCTCGATGTCCTCGTCATTGGCGCCGATATTGCCGATATGCGGAAAGGTGAACGTGACGATCTGCCCGAGATAGGAGGGGTCGGTCAGGATTTCCTGGTAACCGGTCAACGCCGTGTTGAAACAGACCTCGGCCTGAACCGTCCCGGTCGCGCCGATGCCCTTGCCTTCGATCACCGTGCCGTCGGCCAGAACGAGCAGGGCAGTGGGTTTCTGGATTGTCCATGCGGGTGTCGCGGTCATCGTCTCTATCCCGTTGTGGCCGAAAGCGAGGCTTGAAAGCCGGTCGGTTCAGGGCCATTTCAGATCGCATGCGGCATGGCGCGCGGAAACCCCGCGGGAGAAAGTTCATGCCGATGTACGTGCAGGTGCCGGAAAATAGCCAAAGGCTCTGGCAAGGTCAACCAGCCGCTGTGAATTGTATGGAAATAAAATGCCTTATAATTCAATCGGTTGCCAAAGACGTTTGATTGTACCTGCCGCACTGGTTTAAGACGATGACAAAAGAACGCATCGAACCGGCCCCGCAGATAAAGCCCTGGGGTCGGTTTCGACATGGAGTTAAGACATGCGCGAGCATTTCGCCAATGCACTGAAAGAAGCCCTCAAGGCCAAGGATACCCGGCGCGTCTCGACCGTCCGGCTCATCCAGGCCGCGATCAAGGACCGCGACATCGCCAATCGCGGCCACGGCAAGGACCCGGTCGGCGACGACGAGATCCTGCAGATCCTTGCGAAGATGATCAAGCAGCGCGAGGAATCGGCCCGCGTCTATGACGAGGGCGGGCGGCCGGAGCTTGCCGAGCAGGAGCGGCAGGAAATCGCCATCATCAACCAGTTCCTGCCGGAGCAGCTTTCCGAGGAAAAGGTCAAGGAAGTCTGCGCCAAGACCGTCGCGGAAATCGGTGCGCACGGGCTGCGCGACATGGGCAAGTGCATGAACGCCCTGAAAGAGCGCTATCCGGGCAAGATGGACTTCGGCAAGGCCTCCGGGGTGGTCAAAGACCTCCTGAAGTAAGCCGCAGCGCCCGCTTCGGCGGGCGCGCCTTCCCTGGGCGGCTGACGGCAAACGACCCGCGCCGCGCCGGCCGACAAGCGTTACCCCTTGGCTTTAGCGCATGCCTGTGAATAGCGGGCAAGGCGCAGGCTGCCTGTGGCTTCCTTCGGCCATGCCGCTTATATGGAGGTTTGCGTGCATGTCGTTGCCCGAAGCCGCTGCACGGGCTCGGGCGACATGCAGTAGAGGTAACCATGCGCTTTTCACCGTCCTTTCTCGATGAGATACGCGACCGCGTCCCCATTTCGGACGTGATCGGCAAGCGCGTCACCTGGGACCGACGCAAGACCAATGTTTCGCGCGGCGATTATTGGGCCTGCTGCCCGTTCCACGGCGAGAAATCGCCGAGCTTCCACTGCGAGGATCGCAAGGGCCGCTATCATTGCTTCGGCTGCGGCGTTTCCGGCGATCATTTCCGCTTCCTGACCGAGCTCGAGGGCCTGAGTTTTCCGGAGGCCGTGCAGCAGATCGCCGATCTGGCGGGCGTCCCGATGCCGCAGCCGGATCCGCAGGCCGAGCAGCGCGAGCGCGAACGTACGAGCCTGCTCGACGTCATGGAACTGGCGACGCAGTTTTTTCAGGATCAGCTTCAGACGGCGAACGGGGCAAAGGCGCGCGCCTATCTGCGCGAGCGCGGACTGACCGGCCGCACGATCGAGACGTTCCGTCTCGGTTTTGCACCCGACAGCCGCAATGCGCTGAAGGAGTTTCTGGCCGGCAAGGGGATCGGCAAGGAGCAGATCGAAGCCTGCGGCCTCGTCGTGCACGGCGACGGCATTCCGGTCTCCTACGACCGCTTCCGCGACAGGATCATGTTCCCGATCCCGTCCGCGCGAGAAAAGGTGATCGCCTTCGGCGGGCGCGCCATGTCGCCGGACGCCCCGGCCAAATATCTGAACTCCAACGAGACCGAGCTCTTTCACAAGGGCAATGTGCTCTTCAATTTCGCCCGCGCCCGGCGGGCCTCGCAGGGTGCCGATGGCGCAGGCACGATCATTGCCGTCGAAGGCTATATGGACGTGATCGCGCTTCATCAGGCGGGGATAGAAAATGCCGTTGCGCCGCTCGGTACGGCGCTTACCGAAAATCAGCTCGATCTCTTATGGAAGATGACGACCCAGCCGGTGCTCTGCTTCGACGGCGACGGCGCCGGTGTCCGCGCCGCCCATCGGGCCGTCGATCTCGCGCTGCCCCATTTGAAGCCGGGCCGGTCCGTGCGCTTTGCCCTGTTGCCGGAGGGCAAGGACCCGGACGATGTGGTGCGCCATGACGGACGCGAGCCCTTCGACAAGGTGCTCGCCAATGCCCGCTCGCTGGCCGACATGGTCTGGCAGCGCGAGGTGCAGGGCGGGGATTTCGACACGCCGGAAAAGCGCGCCGAACTCGAAGCGCGGCTGCGGCAGGTGACCTCGGTAATCGCCGACGAGAGCGTGCGCCGCCACTATGGGCAGGACATGCGCGACCGCCTGAATGCGTTTCTCCAGGGGAGCGCGCCGTTCAGAGGCGAAAGGCGGCCGTTCGAGCGGGGCGGGAGGCAGGCGGGCAGGCAGGGCGGCAGGGGCTGGTCGCCGGCTCCCAATCCGGTCATGGGCGCGGCCGTGGAGGCTGGGACCGCCGGTAGTTCCAAACTCAATCAGATGCTGAAGGCCGGCGGCTCGCTTCGCCCGCCGGTACTTCGCGAGAGCGTGCTTGCATTGACGATCGTCAATCATCCGCAATTGCTGTTCGACGAGTATGACGAGATCGCCACGATCGAGTTCGACCACCGTGATCTGCAGCGCTGCTGGGCTGCGGTTCTGAACGCCGCGGCGGCCAACGGATTGCGGCTGACGCGGGAAACCCTGATGGAGCAGCTCGAGGCGGAGGGTTTCTCGGCGCTGATCGGCGCCCTGGACCAGCAGGTGCGCTATGCGCGGCTCTGGACGGCAACGGCGGCGGCGGCTCCGGAGGATGCGCGCGAAGGTTATCTCCAGGCCCTGACGCTTCATCGGCGGACGAAGGCGCTGCTCTGGCAGAAGCGGGAGCTCGAGCGGGAGATCGCGGAAGCCACGGCCTCCGAAGACGTGGAGCAGGGTCAGCGGCTCGTGCGCGCCATGGAGGAGGTGCAGCTCGAGCTGCACCGGATGGACAAGCTCGAAGCGATCATCGAAGGCTTCGGCGTGCTTTCCGGCCGCGTCAAGGGGCCGGCGGCTCGGTAGCCGATACTCTCACGACGGGCAGGTTGAGCAGCGGCCCGAGCGGGTTTGCCTTCGATCAGCCTCGACTCCATACTGCGTGCTCCCGATGAAAGCGATTCCATGCCCGAAAGCCACAACACCGGCCGCCTGTTCGAAACGGAAGGCGTCAGCAATCCCCTCGATCTCCTGAAGCGTATCTACGGTTATTCCACCTTCCGCGGCCAGCAGCAGGCGGTCGTCGACCATGTGGTTGCCGGTGGCGATGCCGTCGTGCTCTTTCCGACGGGGGCGGGAAAATCGCTCTGCTTCCAGATCCCGGCGCTCTGCCGCCGGGGCGTCGGCATCGTCGTTTCGCCGCTGATCGCCCTGATGCGCGATCAGGTGGAAGCGCTGAAGCAGCTCGGCATCCGGGCCGCGGCACTCAACTCTTCATTGACGCGGGACGAGGCGATTGCGGTCCGCCGCGCACTTTCGAGAGACGAACTCGATCTCCTCTACGTGACGCCGGAGCGCGCCGTCACCGATGGCTTCGCCGAAATGATCGCCGATGCCGATATCGCCCTTTTCGCGATCGACGAGGCCCATTGCGTATCGCAATGGGGACATGACTTCCGCCCGGAATATCGCGGCCTCGGCTGCCTCGCCGAGCGCTTTCCCGGTGTGCCGCGGATCGCGCTTACCGCCACCGCGGATCCCCACACGCGCGACGATATGATCGAGCGGCTGGGACTCGGCGGGGCGCGCGTTTTCGCCTCCAGCTTCGACCGCCCGAATATCGCCTATGAGATCGTGGAACGCGATCAGCCTCGCCAGCAATTGCTGCGCTTCCTGTCGCGCTTCAAGGATGCAAGCGGCATCGTCTATTGCCTGTCGCGCGCGAAGGTCGAGGACACGGCGGAATGGCTCGATGCACAGGGCATCCGTGCGCTTCCCTATCATGCCGGCATGGAGCGGGCGGCGCGCGACGCGCATCAGGATGCATTCCTCAAGGAGGAAAACCTGTGCCTCGTCGCAACCGTCGCTTTCGGCATGGGAATCGACAAGCCGGATGTGCGCTACGTCGCCCATCTCGATCTCCCGGGCTCGGTCGAGGCCTACTACCAGGAGACGGGGAGGGCGGGTCGCGATGGTCTGCCTTCTGAAGTGTGGATGGCCTATGGCATGGCGGATGTCATCCAGCGCCGGCGGATGATCGACGAGGGCGGAGCGCCCGAGGAAATCAAACGCATCGAGCGGGCGAAACTCAATTCGCTGCTTGCCATTTGCGAGACGGCAGGCTGCCGGCGCCAGGCCATCCTCGCGCATTTCGGGGAGGCTCATCCGGGCGGCTGCGGTCATTGCGACACCTGCCTGAAGCCGGTCGAGACCTGGGACGGCACGGAAGCGGCGATCAAGGCCCTTGCCGCCGTCTACCGCACCGGAGAGCGCTTCGGAACCGGCCATCTGATCGATGTGCTTACCGGCAGCGTCAACGAGAAGACGGAGCGCTTCGGCCATGTCGACATGCCGGTCTTCGGGGCCGGCAAGGACCTGCCGGCGCGCACCTGGCAGTCGATCTTCCGGCAATTGCTCGCCGCAGGGCTGATCTCCGTGGACCACGCCGCCTTCGGAGCGTTGAAGCTCGAGCCTGAGGCCCGCAGCGTCTTTCGCCGCGAACGGCAGGTGCTCTTCCGCAAGGACCGTCCGAGTTCCGGCAAGGCCAAAACCGCACGCGGGTCGAAGCCGGCCAGCGAACGATCGGACCTCGCGGGATCCGATCTCGAACTGTTCGAGCGGCTCCGGTCCGAGCGCCTGTCTCTCGCCCGCGAGATGGACGTGCCGCCTTATGTCGTCTTTCCGGATACGACCCTGATTGCGCTTGCCAAACGGCGTCCGCGCGATTTCGAGGAGCTGCTCGACGTTCCCGGCATCGGCGAGAGCAAGCGGGAGAGATATGGCGAAGCGTTTCTCGCTGTGATCGAGGCGTTCGAGGGCTAATGTCGAATGATCATCCGCCCCTCATCCCGCTGCCGCGACCTTCTCCCCGCAAGCGGGGCGAAGGAGAATCGGCATCAGCACGTGGCGTCGAAACAAATTCCATGAGCGGTGCCATCGTGTTAGTCCTCTACAGCGCCGCGCGTCTTATCAGGCGCGCAAAGGTCGCTGTAGCACTTTGATCTGCTGTGTCCTTTAATCGGATACGATTAAAGGAAACATGCAGTAGACGGTGATGTCCTTTGATCGCGAGCACCCAGCCATGACCACGGCCTTCCTCTCCCATCTCCGTTCGGAACTCGAAGACCTCAAGCAGGCCGGGCTCTACAAGTCCGAGCGTGTCATCACCTCCAAGCAGTCGGGCGAGATCGAAGTCGCTTCCGGCGGGCGTGTCCTGAATTTCTGCGCCAACAACTATCTCGGCCTCGCCGACAGCGAGGAGCTTGCGCAAGCCGCGAAGAGCGCGCTCGACCGTTACGGCTACGGCATGGCCTCGGTGCGTTTCATCTGCGGCACGCAGGAGGAGCACAAGGAGCTCGAAGCGCGCATATCCTCCTTCCTCGGCATGGAGGACACGATTCTCTATTCCTCCTGTTTCGACGCGAATGGCGGTTTGTTCGAGACGCTGCTGGGCGAGGACGACGCGATCATCTCCGACGCGCTGAACCATGCCTCGATCATCGATGGCGTGCGCCTCTCCAAGGCCAGGCGCTTCCGTTATGCCAACAACGACATGGCAGCACTGGAAGAAGAGCTGAAGAAGGCGGAAGGCAGCCGTTTCAAGATGATCGCCACCGACGGCGTCTTCTCGATGGACGGCATCATCGCCAATCTCCAGGGCGTTTGCGATCTCGCCGAGAAATACGGCGCAATGGTCATGGTGGACGACAGCCATGCGGTCGGCTTCGTCGGCAAGCATGGGCGCGGCTCCGCCGAACATTGCGGCGTCGAAGGACGGGTCGATATCATTACCGGCACGCTCGGCAAGGCGCTTGGCGGCGCTTCGGGCGGGTATACGTCGGCGAAGGCCGATGTCGTCGAGTGGTTGCGCCAGCGCTCGCGGCCCTATCTGTTTTCCAATACGCTCGCGCCCGTCATCGCCGCCGCTTCTCTCAAGGTTTTCGAGCTGATCGAAAACGGCGACGCTCTGCGCAACCGCCTTTACGCAAACGCGGCGCTCTTCCGGAGCGAGATGTCCGGCCTCGGCTTCACGCTTGCCGGCGAGGGCCATCCGATCATTCCGGTCATGCTTGGGGATGCGGCGCTCGCACAGGAGATGGCGGCGCGCATGCTGAAGAAGGGCGTCTACGTCGTCGGCTTCTCCTTCCCGGTGGTGCCGAAAGGGCAGGCCCGCATCCGCACGCAGATGTCCGCCGCGCACAGCGAAGCGGATGTCCGCCGTGCCATCGCGGTCTTCGAGGAGGTGGGCCGCGAACTGGGCGTGATCTAATTGGCACAGGCAGGATCGAGCGATGACCAACATGATGAAGGCACTGGTCAAGACGAAGCCGGAGGTAGGGCTCTGGATGGAGCGCGTGCCGGTGCCGGAAATCGGGCCGAACGACGTCCTGATCCGCGTCAGGAAATCGGCGATCTGCGGCACCGACGTCCACATCTGGAACTGGGATCAATGGGCGGAGAAGACGATCCCAGTGCCGATGGTCGTCGGACACGAATTCATGGGCGAGGTCGTCGAGGTCGGGCCGGCCGTCAGCAAGCATCATGTCGGCGAGCGGGTTTCCGGAGAAGGTCACATCGTCTGCGGCAAATGCCGCAATTGCCGCGCGGGCAGGGGGCATCTCTGCCGCAACACGCTCGGCGTCGGCGTCAACCGCCCCGGATCCTTCGCCGAGTTCGTCTGCCTTCCCGAATATAATGTCGTGTCGATCCCCGACGACGTGCCGGACGAGATCGCCGCAATCTTCGATCCCTTCGGCAACGCCGTGCATACGGCGCTCTCCTTCGATCTCGTCGGCGAGGACGTTCTGGTCACCGGTGCCGGGCCGATCGGCATCATGGGGGCGATGGTGGCCAAGCGTTGCGGTGCCCGCAAGGTGGTGATCACCGACATCAATCCCGTTCGTCTCGATCTCGCGCGCAAGCTCGGCATCGACCACGTCGTCGACGCGTCGAAGGAAAATCTTGCCGACGTCATGCGGGTGATCGGCATGACCGAGGGCTTCGATGTGGGGCTGGAAATGTCGGGCGCGGCGCCCGCTTTCCGCGACATGATCGACAAGATGAACAATGGCGGCAAGATTGCGATCCTCGGCATTGCGCCGGCGGGCTTCGAGATCGACTGGAACAAGGTCATCTTCAAGATGCTCAACCTCAAGGGCATCTACGGTCGCGAAATGTTCGAGACCTGGTACAAGATGATCGCCTTCGTCCAGGGCGGGCTCGACCTCTCGCCGATAATCACCCACCGTATCGGCATCGACGATTTTCGCGACGGCTTCGAGGCGATGCGCTCGGGCAATTCCGGCAAGGTGGTGATGGACTGGTAGACGGAGCCGCAGCCGCGATCGATTGCCAGGGCATTCTTCCGGAAAAACCGTGCAACCCTTGTCTTTCTTTGGGGCGCTCCTACATGTTGAGCGAAAGCTGATAAACAGCGCAAAAACCCGTCCATGAGCGTTTTTTGCCGATTTAGGCGGTTTTTCGCCGGAAACGCTTGACGGGATGAAAAATTCTGGGAATCACCATTTCAAGCAGAAATGGCGACATGGTACGGCGGATAGGAAATCATGCCAGGGACGTTTCAGTGGCAGGACTTGTCGAAGCTTGCCCGTTCATCGCTGTCGTGGTTAATCAGGAATTAAATATCATCCCGTTACGTCAGGGGAAATAATCGGTGGCGGGTACGCGGCGTGCCCGGACCTCCGAGTGGCATTGATTACCGGGCGCCGGCCGGTTGCGACAAGGAAAGCGACGAATAAATGGCAACAAAAGTCAAAGAAAACGAAGAAGCCGACGTTGAACGTGAAGGTGCACCGGACGGTCCGCTTCTCGATCTTTCCGACGATGCTGTCAAGAAGATGATCAAGGCCGCCAAGAAGCGCGGCTATGTGACCATGGACGAGCTCAACTCCGTTCTGCCCTCCGAAGAAGTGACTTCCGAGCAGATCGAAGATACGATGTCCATGCTTTCCGACATGGGCATCAACGTCATCGAGGACGAGGAAGCCGAGGAGGCTGCCGCCAGCGACGACGATGACGGCGCCGACGAGGGCGAAAGCGAAGGCGGCGAACTCGCGCCTGCTAGCGGCACCGCACTTGCAGCCAGCAAGAAGAAGGAGCCGACCGATCGCACCGACGATCCGGTGCGCATGTATCTGCGCGAGATGGGCTCCGTGGAGCTTCTCTCGCGCGAAGGCGAAATCGCCATCGCCAAGCGTATCGAGGCCGGCCGCGAAACGATGATTGCCGGGCTCTGTGAGAGCCCGCTTACCTTCCAGGCGTTGATCATCTGGCGCGACGAGTTGAACGAGGGCCAGACGCTGCTGCGCGAGATCATCGATCTCGAGACGACCTATTCCGGCCCCGAGGCAAAGGCTGCACCGCAGTTCCAGAGCCCGGAAAAGATCGAAGCCGACCGCAAGGCGGCGGAAGAGAAGGAAAAGGTCCGCAGGACCCGAACTGCGGCGAACGACGACGACATCACCAATGTCGGCGGCGAAGGCCAGGCACCCGAGGAAGAGGAGGAGGACGACGACGAGTCGAACCTCTCGCTCGCCGCGATGGAAGCGGAACTGCGCCCGCAGGTGATGGAGACGCTCGACGTCATCGCCGAAACCTACAAGAAGCTCCGCAAGCTGCAGGACCAGCAGGTGGAAGCGCGCCTTGCCGCGACCGGCACTCTGTCGCCGGCGCAGGAGCGCCGCTACAAGGAGCTGAAGGACGAGCTGATCAAGGCCGTGAAGTCGCTGTCGCTCAACCAGAACCGCATCGACGCCCTGGTTGAGCAGCTCTACGACATCTCCAAGCGCCTGACGCAGAACGAGGGCCGCCTCCTGCGCCTGGCCGAATCCTATGGCGTCAAGCGTGAGGCGTTCCTGGAGCAGTATTCCGGCGCCGAGCTCGATCCGAACTGGATGAAGTCGATCAGCAATCTCGCCGGCAAAGGCTGGAAGGAGTTTGCCAGGGCCGAGAACCAGACGATCCGCGACATCCGCCAGGAGATCCAGAACCTTGCGACGGAGACCGGCATTTCCATCGCCGAGTTTCGCCGCATCGTATCCATGGTGCAGAAGGGCGAGCGTGAAGCGCGTATCGCCAAGAAGGAGATGGTCGAGGCCAACCTTCGTCTGGTGATCTCGATTGCCAAGAAGTACACGAACCGCGGTCTGCAGTTCCTCGATCTGATCCAGGAAGGCAACATCGGTCTCATGAAGGCGGTCGACAAGTTCGAGTATCGCCGCGGCTACAAGTTCTCGACCTATGCCACATGGTGGATCCGGCAGGCGATCACCCGTTCGATCGCCGACCAGGCCCGCACGATCCGCATTCCGGTGCACATGATCGAGACGATCAACAAGATCGTCCGCACCTCGCGCCAGATGCTGCACGAGATCGGCCGCGAGCCGACGCCCGAGGAACTGGCGGAAAAGCTCGCAATGCCGCTCGAGAAGGTGCGCAAGGTCCTGAAGATCGCCAAGGAGCCGATCTCGCTCGAAACGCCGGTCGGCGACGAGGAAGATTCGCATCTCGGGGATTTCATCGAGGACAAGAATGCGTTGTTGCCGATCGATGCGGCCATTCAGGCGAATCTGCGCGAGACGACCACGCGCGTGCTCGCCTCGCTCACGCCCCGCGAGGAGCGCGTGCTGCGCATGCGTTTCGGCATCGGCATGAACACCGACCATACGCTGGAAGAAGTCGGCCAGCAGTTCTCGGTTACCCGCGAACGCATCCGGCAGATCGAAGCGAAGGCGCTGCGCAAGCTCAAGCATCCAAGCCGTTCGCGCAAGTTGCGCTCGTTCCTGGACAGCTGATCCCTGGACCTTTTCATCGACGACAAAGCCGGGCCCAGTGCCCGGCTTTGTTATTTCGGCTCTACTCCCGGCGCAAAACCGTACGTCATTTTCCTCGAATTGCTTTATACTTTGCGTCCCGAGGCCGCACATGAATGCGTGAATGCGCGCCGGCCTTTTTCAGATACAGGGCATCTTGAGCGCCTTCGGCCGAAGGCGGGATGCTTTGCGGGAGGTGTGAGATGACGACTTACGTTCTGCTTCTCAATTGGACTGAGCTCGGTATCAGAAATGTGCGCGAGTCCCCGAAGCGGCTCGATGCGGCAAGGAGGCAGCTCGAGGAGATGGGCGGTTCCTTCAAGGACTTCTACCTGACGATGGGCGAACACGACATGGTTGCGATCTGCGAAGCGCCTGACGACGCAGTCGCCGCGCGGTTCGCTATCACGCTCGGCATGAACGGCAATGTGCGTACGCGTACGCTGAAGGCCTTCCCAGAGGCCGCTTACCGCGAACTGATCGGCACGCTCTGATAGAGCGCCTCCGGATCGCCCCTCATCCGCCTGCCGGCACCTTCTCCCCGCAAGCGGGGCGAAGGGGACTCGCGGCGCCTGCCGCATATATTCTCCCCCACAAGGGGGGAGACGACAAGCGGCTTGACCTTCACCTATCCCAAACGATGCCGTCGGCAGACCGTATTGGAAGCGAAAGCCAGGCGGTTTCTCTCCGTGGCAACGGCTCCCGCCAGAGGAGCAGATCCGCATATGCCCTAGCCCGCAAGCGAGGTCGAGGGTTATTCCTCGGGTTAAAGGGGTGAGGGGCAGACCACCTTCGCCTACGCGTAAAAACCGATCCTTAAGATTTACGTCTTATCAACCTCTCTCAAACGAGAGGTTCCGCGATGCGTTGGGTTTTTGTCGTCGTCCTCCTGTTGTTGGCCGGCTGCGGAACGGTGCCGAGAGAAACCCGGAACGCCTGTGCGGTTTTCGAGCAGCGAGATGGTCTTTTCAACAATTGGCGCCGGGCTGCTTATGCGGCAGAGCGCGAATATGGCGTGCCCGTCCCGGTGCTGATGGCGACGATCTATGCGGAGTCCGGCTTCCGCCATAATGCCAGGCCGCCGCGGACGAAGCTCCTCGGCTTCATCCCGTGGACAAGGGTCTCTTCAGCCTACGGCTATTCGCAGGCGCTTGACGGCACCTGGGCGCGCTACCAGGCCGAGACGGGCCGATGGACGGCGCGCCGGTCGGATTTCGGCGACGCGATCCGCTTCATCGCCTGGTATCACAATCAGAGCCACCAGCGGAACGGCATCGCCCTGAACGACACCTACAGGCTCTATATCGCCTATTATCACGGCCACAGCGGCTATGCCCGCGGCAATTGGAGCGATACCGCAAAGGCCGGCGCCAAGAGAGCATCCGGCATGGCCGCGAACTACGCGCGCCAGTTGCGCGGCTGCGGCTCGTGACGCGAGCGGGTGGCGGCAGCCATCAAAATGTCGTTCCCCTGTCGGAACCTGTGCTCTTCGATCGTCCTGGTGATGTCTTTCAACACGTGGAGGAGACGAAAATGGCGTATGTGGACGGTTTTCTCGTTGCAGTACCGACGGCCAACATAGAGGCCTACAAGAAGCTGGCGAGCGCGGCGGGCGCGGTGTGGAAGGAGCATGGCGCGCTCAATTACGTCGAATGCCTCGCAGACGACGTGCCCTATGGCGAACTCACATCATTCCCGCGCGCGGTTCAGGCAAAGGACGACGAGACCGTCGTCTTCTCGTGGATCGTCTACCGGTCGCGTCAGGACCGGGACGCGATCGTCGCCAAGGTAATGGCGGATCCGAGACTCCAGGGCGACGAATGGAAGTCCATCTTCGATGGAAAACGCATGATCTATGGCGGGTTCGAGCCCTTTCTCG
Organism: Sinorhizobium meliloti; assembly: GCF_017876815.1. NCBI lineage: Bacteria > Pseudomonadati > Pseudomonadota > Alphaproteobacteria > Hyphomicrobiales > Rhizobiaceae > Ensifer > Ensifer meliloti. The sequence continues at coordinate 2,476,733 of NZ_JAGIOS010000001.1, forward strand.
AATTATAGGATCGGCGTTGCCGGCTGCTGTACGATCCGCCCATCATGGAGCGAACCGGATGCCGGGCGGGCCCCGTACGTCTCTGGACAAGCGGGGCCACCACAAAGCAGGCGGAGGGGGAATGGCGCAGACCGTCATAACCATATCTACGAAGGGGCAGGGGCTTTACGAGTTCACCGCCGAGGCTGACGGCTTCGTGCGTGCGTCCGGCGTGGCCGAGGGATTGCTCACGGTGTTCGTCCGTCATACTTCCGCTTCGCTGATCATCCAGGAGAACGCAGGGGAATCGCATTTAGCAAATAAGCGGTTGTTTTGTTGCGGCAAATCGATTCTTGGAGTTCTCCGCTGACTTGGAGGTCTCGATGAGTAGATTTGCCGCTTGCTTTGAAGATTTGCCCGATCCGCGCGGTCGCAATGCGCGCCATCCGTTGACGTCGATCCTGTTCATTGCCGTTGCGGCGATTGTCTGCGGTGCGGAAAGCTGTACCGATATGGCCGATTTCGGCGTTGCCAAGAAGAAATGGCTGAAGACAATCGTGCCGCTGCCCTATGGCATTCCCAGCCATGACACCTTCTCCACCGTCTTCCGCCATCTCGATCCGGATGCCTTTGACGCGGCCTTTCGCCGTCTCACGGCGAGCTTTGCGCAGGGTCTCGAAGGGGTGGTAGCGATCGATGGCAAGGCGGTGCGCGGTGCCTACCGGCGCGCCGCCAAGGCCACGCCACTCCACTTCGTCAATGTCTGGGCTGCCGGTCCCGGTCTGGTCATCGGCCAAAAGCTCGCGCCGGGCCGCAATGAGGTGCAAGGGGCTCTCGATGCGCTCGCGCTGCTGGCACTGGAGGGCTCTATCGTCACCGCCGATGCCCTGCATTGCCGGCCCGACACCGCCCGCGCCATCCTCGCTGCCGGCGGCGATTATGCTCTGGCACTGAAGGCCAACCAGCCCGGCCTCTTGGCCCAGGCGCTCGCCCGCATCGAGGACGCCGACCACGTCGAGAGCATCCAGATTGCAGCCGAGACTGCCCATGACCGCACCGAGACACGCCGCGCCAGCGTTGTGGCTGTCGACGATATCAACTTTCCGGGCCTGCAGGCCATCGGCTGCGTCGAGACCACAAGCCGTCATACCAACGGCCATTTGACCAGCCATGTCCGCTACTTCCTGCTCTCCACCACCATGTCGCCGAGCGCGCTGATCGAGGTTGTAAGAACCCATTGGCAAATCGAAAACAAACTGCATTGGGTTCTGGATGTCCACTTCCGCGAGGACGCCGCCAGAAACCGCAAGGACAACGGCCCTCAGAACATTGCCTTCTTGCGCAAGATCGCTCTCAACCTCTTGCGATCTCACCCCGACAAGGCCTCCATCCGCCGGAAAATCAAAAAGGCGGGCTGGGATGACCAATTCCTCACTTCTCTTATCGCTCATATGCGATAGCCCTGCAGGAGAACGCCGATGCGGACGTGAAGCGTGACCTCCATGCCTTCTTCCACCGGCTGGTGCCGCCGTCCTCCGATCCATCGATGAGCTGGGTCGTCCACACCATGGAGGGGCCGGACGACATGCCGGCGCATATCAAGGCGGCACTCACGCAGGTTTCGCTCGGCATTCCCGTCATGCAGGGGCGCCTGGCGCTTGGAACCTGGCAGGGGCTTTATCTGTTCGAACACCGCGACCGGCCGCACCGCCGCGAGATCGTCCTGCATCTCGGCAGCTGACGAGGCGCAGGTCCGGCAGTAACCGTCCGGGCGGACGTTGCCATTTTCTCTTTCCGCGCCGCCCGCGCTCTGCGGTAGAGTGAAGCGGAGGCCAATTCGGAGGAGAGAATGACAGACGCCCAGACGATAGCCAGCCATTTCATCGAAGCTCTGAACGACCGCGACTTTGACACGCTTTCACGCCTCGTCGGCGAGGACGTCGCGTTCGACTCGCTGACCGGGGAGCGGACCCTCGGCGCCGGCGCGCTCAGGAGCTGGGTGATGAATTATTTCCGCCATTTCGACGAGAGCTTCGGCGACGTCGTGTTGATGCGAGACGCCGCCGGTGAGCGCGTGGCGGCGGATACGACCGCGCGCGGCACCTACCGCGAGACGATGGCCGGCTTTCCCGAAGCCTCCGGTCAGGCCTATTCCATTGCGAGCGTCTTCGTCTTCGAGATCGAGGACGGCCTCATTGCGCGCCTCAGCCACTACCGCAATAGCCGCCTCTTCGAGCGGGAGCTCGCGGGTTGAGCCCGATCTAGCCGCTTGACCCAACGGGCTTCCGGACGGAAAACTGTTACAAATTTTTCCTGGAAGTACTCTTTCCTGCCGGATCAATAACTTAGCCTGCCGGAAAGCGCCGGGGGATGAAGCGATTCGTCGCGCGTCAGGGGCGTGATCAACCTGAATACTGCATGAACGGAGGGTTCCGGTGCCGTTCAGTTTGGCCGGCCTATGTTTGCCTCAATCGTCAACCAGAACCGCTTCGTCACACCGGAGAAAAGCAATGAAAAAGTTCCTCGTTAACGCCGCCGTCGCTGCCGTGATCGGATTGACCGGTCTGGTTTCCACGGCCTCGGCTCAGTCGCTCACCCTGGAATTGGGTCCGGGCGGCGGCGTCCACTACCGCGACCACGACCGCCACGACGACTGGCGCGATCGCCGGCACTACGACCGCCGCGACCGTCGCGGTCGCTGTGCACCAGGCCTCGCGGTCGACAAGGCACGCGACCGTGGCCTTCGCCGCGCCTATGTTGCGGATGTGACGGGTCGCCGCGTCGTCGTCGAAGGCCGCCGTCACGGCCACCGCCAGGCGATCGTTTTCGCCAACGCCCGCGGATGCCCGATCATCGGCCGCTGGTAAATCCACGGATTTCCGTCCCGTCTCCCCCGGCCGACGGAAATGGAGCCCTCACGCCCTGGCGTGGGGGCTCTTTGCTTTGCGACCGCGTTACTGATTGACGGCGAAGGTCACGTTGACGGTGACGTTGTAAGCATTTTCGCCGGTCGCCATCGGAACCGAATCGGCGGCGGCAAATTCCTTGGCCATGCTGCGGACCACGGGGATCGGCTCGGGCCGGGAGGGCTGCTCCGCGATCTCGATCACGCGTCCGAGCGAGACCCCCGCCGCCTCGGCCAGAACCTTGGCCTTGTTGATGGCGTCAGCGACCGCGGCCTTGCGGGCTTCCGTGATCACGGCATCCGGCTTGTCGTTGGTGAACTCGATCCCGCCGCCCTGATTGACGCCGAGGGTGACGGACTTGTCGAGGATCTCGCCGAGCTGCCCCAGATCCCGCACGCGCACGCCGACGCCGTTGACGACCTGATAGCCCACCAGTTCCGGCGGCCGATTACCGCCGTCATTGTTCGGCGGATAGTGATACTGGGGATTGATCGAGAAGCCGCTCGTCTGCAGATCGCGCTCGGCGATCCCGGCCTGCTTCAATGCCGAGAGCACGTCTGCCATCGCCTTGTTGTTGGCATCGAGCGCTTCGCGCGCGGTCTTGGCGTCCTTGACGACGCTGAGCTGCAGGATCGCCATGTCCGGAGCGGTCGTCGAGCGGCCCTCGCCGGAGACCTTGATCACCGCCTGACGGCCCCTGACGCCGTCCGGACGCCCCTTGCCATCCCCCTTGCCGGCGGTGCTCTCCTGCGCCGCCGCTGCGGCTGCAAAGGCGCCGGCAAAGGCGGCTGCGACTGCGGCGACATGAACGGTACGGGCAATGCGTGTAGAAAACATGGACGTTTCTCTCCGGTTGTTTATCCTCGATTCCATGCTTACCGATTGTGTAGCTATTGCGGCAATGGCTTGTCGGCAAAAAGGTTTTACGCTAGAGCCTGCACAGCGGACTGCCATTGGTCCGCAACCGCCGGCGACGACGGCAGGGCCTGTAGCTCAATGGTTAGAGCCGGCGGCTCATAACCGCTTGGTTGGGGGTTCGAGTCCCTCCGGGCCCACCAATTTCTTTTGTTTTCAAAGGGTTACGGGGTGGTTTTCTATAGAAGACTAGAAAACTTTGGAAAACTAGAAAACCGAACCACCGGCCCGCCACATGAAACGGCGGGCTTTTTCTATTTCCTCGGCCCGAGCGGGCCGGTTCCGGTATGGCCGTGATAGAACGCCGGAGCAGGAAAGATCTCGTATTCGGCGGTCAATCGCTCGGCCAGCCGCTTTGAGATATCGCGCTTCACGGCATCCCGCCGCGTCGCATCGATCCCGACGAGCACGACGAAATCCTCGACCGGGATATCCCAAATCACTGTCGCCAGAAGTTCCTCGACCACCGCATCGCCGACCGGCTCGCCCTGCCGCCGGAAACCGATCTGCCGCCGGAGCGATTGAACGATGTCGCGGGCAAAGAGCGTGGCGCTATACGGATCGCGGCGGCGGCGTTGGCCTTTGGCGGCGAGACCGTTCAGCACCGGAGGACCGACCATCGCGAAACGGATGAAGATCGCGCTTTCGACATCGTATGAAAATGGCTCGTTCATGCCTCGGCTCTAGCAGCGGGAAGAGGTGAGAGCAATTTAGCGCGGCAGAAAGGGGCTATAGCGGCGCACACGCGCGAAATCTCGGGTTCGGTGGCGTGGTAGTAGCCGGGAAGCCCTTAAAACGCGCTGCGCGCGCCCTTACGAAAATCCGAGCCTGATCCTGGTCGGCAAACAAAGGATTGCGATATCCCCCCGGCTTCCGCCCCTGACGCGAATCCTTTTCTTTTGATCTCGCATGGAACACTTTCCGAGCTTGCGCGATATCATCCCGCAATGGAGCGGGATGATTCTGCATGAATAGAACAGCACTGGTGACAGTCGTGACGGCGGCGGTGGCGCTTACGGGCGCGGCGGTTGCCCTGTTGCTGATGAGCCACGTCCATGAGCACGAGGCACAGCCGCCGGCATTATCCACTCGGTTCTAAATACCCCGCCGAAAGCAGATAGACCGCGCCTTCACTATCGTTCACCAGCAGCTTCACTTTCCGTCATCGCGTCAGCGAAGTCGGGCCGGTAGCCGTCACTGCCGATCTCGTTTTCTATTGTTCGGGGAAAAAACCGCCGCCGGGAGGGAACAACCCTTTTTCCCCCTGGGCGGCGATTGACGAGGGTGTTGCACATGAAACGAAGAGTTTACGGACAAGCCGCATCCGCCCTTTCATTCCTCGCTTGGGGGAGTTGATAATAATACTTTTGAAAAAACAAGTGGCCAAAAGTCCTATGATATAAACCTGAAAACCCGTCAGATTTTACGGTCCTGTTTCCGGCTTCACCTTCAATTTCGATGGGTTAATTGAACCGTCAATCAACTCTTCCTCGGCAACGTTTCACGAAACCGTGATCACAAGGGCGGCGCGCGGGTTTCCGGTGGTGCAGTCGGATTGGAAAAACAGATCGAGAAGAGCTGTCCGTAACGTTGCTGCTGGCGATTGCGCTCATGTTCCAGGCTATAGGCCCCGATCAGCAGAAAGAGGGCAGTCAGCAGCACCACCGCGAGGCAAGATGGATTGCTTTTCATCGCGTCGGCCAAGTTTGCCACGGTCTTCTGAATTTCTTCCGGGACGTTGCTCATGGTTCGACCGGAAGCGGTTCGGGCATCGGCGGCGGCGGTTCCAGCGTGATCTCGCCAGCCGCCAGAGCGCGCTGGTATTCGGTCCGCCAGCGGTCGCTATCGCCGTAGTGGTCATCCGCCGTCAAGGTAAAGGGCACCATCGCCGTTTGGCCGGTATAAACCACGATCAGCTCGATATAGCTGCCGTAGTCATAAGCCTTGACGACCTGCCCCGGCGGTGGCGGCGGCGGCGGCTCTGGTAGTATTTCGGGTTCGTCAGTCATTTTCCTTGTCCCTGAAGATCACGCGGCACGTTGAAGGAGATAGATATGTTCGCCTTCATCCGTTTTTCCCCGAGCGCGCCATGTGCCAGCAAGCGCGGCTCCCGCGCCCGACATGCCAGTTTCTATAAATCTTTGGCTGTTCACGGTGTCGATGCAGACGATGACCGTGGAATTTCGGGCTTTTACGCCAGTGCAATGCGTTGCGACCATCGATCCAATCGGGAAACTGGTGTTCGTTGTGCTTGTGCCGGTATAGACCTCGGCACCGACAAGCCCATCCAACACCGCCGCAACCTGAGCCGGTGTTGATGGCCGGATGTAATTGTTACTGACGGTATCGACCTGCGTCATGATGAAGCCGATTGTCGAGTTCGTGGGATCGTATTCCGACCTGAACAAGCGCGCGTGGATGTCGCCCATGGCATCGCGTTGGGCAACCGAGTTCCCGGTGGATGTCATCGAGGCGGCAGGATAATTCGCAGCGGTGAGAACGTCGGCAGTTGTCGTCCCGTTATAGAAGACCAGTTCGCCGGTCGCCCGGATGGCGATATAGCCAATTGCTGCCCCGAGAGTGTCACGCGCATAGATGACGAGGCCGTAGTTCGCGTCCCAATACATATCGAGGCGGCGCTGCCCGTCCGCTTCCGTCATGCGGAAAACTTGCGTTGTCGGCTGGTTCGTCAACTGGCGGAAATTGAGCGTCGTATTCGATAGTTCAAGCTGCGCATCGATAGTGCCCGTATCGTCAAAGGACTGGACGTAAGCAACGCCGCCGCCCGCCGTCGTCTTCGCCTGGAACAGCCCGCGCCGGACGCCGTTGAATCCGGCTGAAACTTGGAAGCTGAGTGCATCCATGTAACTTCCGACAGAAAGCACGCCGGTCGGATAGAATTTGGCGCGCGTCGTGCCGGTCGAAGTCCCGTAGGTGCCGCCGCTGGTGATCGTCAGCGCCTGATCGGTATCCCATGCGACAAGCGCCCAGCTGAGGCTGGTGCTGGTCAGGAACAGCCGCCCTGAATGCGCATCCGATTGCCCGATCTGCAAGCCCATGACCGCCGAAGGCGGATCGATGACCAGCCCGCCGGAAAGCTCGAATGCCCCGGACGTGTTCATGTTCAGATATTCGGTGAAGACGCCGGAGACCCATTTGCCGAACCGCAGCGCCGCGTTGTTGTTGCCGATCAGTGCCGCGCCGTTGCCGTCGTTGCCGAGCATCAGGCCATGGGTGGCGCTGTTCTGCTTGTTGATGGCAAAGACCGCGTTGCCTTCCTCGCCTACAGTCGTGCGGGCATCCTGTACGGCGATCAAACCGGTTCCGACGCCAGCGCTCGTGCCGGTAAAGGTCATCGGCGACGAGACCGTGATCGAGCCGCCGAGCGAACCGGTCAAGGATTGCCAGGCGGTATTGGCGCTGTTGCGGACCTGCAGCACGCCGCTGCTGCTGTTGAACCAGAGTTGACCGGCAGCTTTTACGGTCGGTTCCGCCGCGCCGGATGACGACGAGAACAACGCCGCCAGCGCCGCATTGATGTCGTTGCGGAAAGCCAGTCCGGCAGCGTCGGCAATGATCTGGTCGTGTTGCGCCATGGCATTTCCCCTAGTGAAGCCGTTTCCGGCTTCCGGACGCCGCCGCCATCCACATCTGATCGGTCTCCTCCGGCGTCATGCCGAGCATCTCGCCGACTTCGATGACGAATGGCTGCAGGCGTTCGAAAAACGTTGCGTATTCCCACTCGATTGCGATGGACTCCTTCTCCGGGCCATCAGGAAGGGCGGCGATGGCGTCGGTCACCTCTTGCGGGCTATGGCCCGCGCCGACCAGCCCTTGCCGATATTGCGCCGCCGAAAGCGACGGCATCGCCTCGCGCTGTTCTTCCGGCGTTGGCGGCACATAGGGATCGATTGGAAAATCCGGGTTAGCTGCCAGCCATTCACGGACCTGCGGATTGACGCCATAAGGGTCGTCGGGACGCGAACAAAAATCCGTGTCGTAAGTGATCCCGTCGACTTCGGTGATGTTGCAGCGAACGACGTAAACTTGCGGCTCGGCTGTGGCCGTGACTTTGGAGATCGAGTTCAAGATCGGCGGTGCCATTATGCCGTCCTTTCAAAAACGCCAAACCTGTCGCCGCTTGCGGTGAAGCCGCCGCGCGAGCGCCAGGTTCCGGCCAACGGGGTTGTTGTGCCGACAACGTAACCAGTGGTTCCCGATAGCGAGATGGTTTGTGCGCTGTTGTTGTCGTAGCGCGCGGAACCAAGGGCCACGAAAATCGTGTGCCCCAATGGCAAGACCGTATCGCTGGCACCCGTTCCGGCGTAGACCTCCGCCGCCGTGAAACCGAGCGCATGCGCGTGCGTGTCAGCGCCGACAGAGTTCGTTGATGAATTGGTAATGTTCCCCGGCGTGCCGACATTCAATGTGACGTTGGCGGAAAGCGCACCGCCGCCGGTCAAGCCGTTCCCGGCGATCACCTGCGTCGTCGGCGACACGATGGCGGCGGCCGTCGTCATGATTTCGGAGCCGAACAGAAAACCCTTGTTCGTATCGGCTTCCAGCGTCAGCGGGTGTGGCGTTTCATATGCGCCGTTGCCGTCACGATCCACCAGCACATACCAGTTCTGCGCATCGACATGCATCCAGAAGTCATAGGCGCTTGCGGTCGTGTCGGTCATTTTGATGCTCGGCGCGGCGCCTGCAACCTCGATCCCGCCACCCGCACCGCCGATGATCACCTGCTGCGTCCCGGCGAAGGTGAAAATCCCCGCCGACGTCATGTTCAGGTATTCGGTGAAGACGCCGGAGACCCATTTGCCGAACCGCAGCGCCGCGTTGTTGTTGCCGATCAGTGCCGCGCCGTTGCCGTCGTTGCCGACCATCAGGCCATGGGTGGCGCTGTTCTGCTTGTTGATGGCGAAGACCGCGTTACCTTCCGCGCCTACAGTCACAACGCTATCGCGCACCGCGATCAGACCGGTTCCGACGCCAGCACTCGTGCCGGTGAACGAAAGCGGCGAAGTCAGCGTGATCGAGCCGCCGAGCTGGCTGGCAACGCCGACCCATGCGGTATTGGCGGCATTGCGCAACGACAGCAGTCCGCTTGACGTGTTGAACCACAGCTGACCGGCAACCTTCGTTAGAGGTTCGACGGTGCCGGAAGATGACGAAACGAGCGCCGCCAGCGCTGCGTTGATGTCGGTGCGCACGGAGAGACCGGGAGCATTGTCGACCACCATGTCGTGCTGCGCCATGTCTTAATCCTTTCCTAGTAGCCTGCGGCGATCCAGTCGAAGGTGCGCGCTGCGGTGATGATCGCTCCCGTCGAGTTTTTCAGTTCCAGATCGAAACCGGTGTTGCTCTTGTTCGAGATGACAAAGAAATCGCCGAGCGCAGCGTTCTGGATGGCAATCGAAACCGCCGGAACGTATTTGAACTTCACCAGAAAATTGATCCGCTGCTTCGCCGGTTGCCAAACGGTATCGGCACCTGATTCCTGCTTGGCGGTGACGTCGGCGATGATGCAGAGTTGTTCGATGGCGACGTTCTGGTCGGGTGGTGCATCCATCAATGCCCGGAACTGGAAACCGCGAGCGACATATTCACCAGCGATGAATTGCGTCCAGGCGCTCCAAACCGAGGTGCCCAACGCCGGATCGCCATCGGTCTGGCGGACCTGCACCGTAACCATGCCTTCGCCGTCGTCGATCGCCGAATCCCAGCTCTGCCAGTCGTCGACGAGGCCGGGACGTGCATCGATGAAGACGTCGCCTTCGTAATAGGGAAAGGCCAGCATATCGACCGAGAGAACGACCGGGAAGACGCCACCCATGTCGATCTGATTCTTGAAGGTATATGTGCCGAGACCGGCTTGTTCGTCGGTGATGATCAGCCATTCCTGCGGCAGCTGGACCTTACAATTGACCTTGGTTCCAAGCCATGCTGGCTGTTCGCAAATCCGCACGAACGATTGTGTCGCGCCGACGATGTTCGTTATGACGGCGACGGCAGTGGCCGAGTACGTACCACCGGCATCGCGGGCCTTGAGCATGTAGGTTCCACGCCGATAAGGCAGTTCGACGGTGGTGGCAGTGCCCGGTATCGATGTCAGCACCGTGCCCGCTGACGCCCATGTCGCGCCAGCCGTCTGCGGCGAATAGCGCATCTCGTAGGAACCGCCGATGATCATGTCGATCTCGGTGGCCGGAGCCCACTGGAACATCGCCACGTTCTCGACGAGCTGGATGCGGAAGTTCACCGGATCGGCTGGCGGCGCGACCTTGCCGACGACGGTGTAGCGGATTTTCGTCGTCACGCCGCGACGACCGATGACGTTCAACGGCGTGATCCAGATATCGTAATCGCCTTCCTCGACCTCGACATCGTGCGCCGTCTGGTCGACCCGCACCCGTATCCAGTTGCCGTTGACCGGGCGATAGGCGAGATCGAATACCGGTGCCAGCGATTGCCACGAGATCAGCATGCGGACGCCGAGCGAGATAGGCGACAGCACCACCAGATAATCCTTGGCGTTGAGCCCTTTGACCGGCGGGATGATGCCGATATTGGAGATGTCCGGCTGCGACAGCGGTTTGTCGCGTTCGATGTAGTCCCATTTGCCGGGAAGGTGCCGCTGCGCTACGACCTCGTAACGGTCCGTGTCAGTCTGCCGCGCGGTGAGCACCCGCCACAGCGTTGGCTGCAGGTCGGAGGAGGCCAGTACCCAGACCGTGTCTTTCAGCGGCGCCTGGGCGAAGGCGGCAACGGTCAACTTCGTATGCGAGCCGCCGCCGGTCGATACCTTCCGGGTGACGACCGCGCCGTCCGGCAGGATGCAGGAAAGATAATAGGTCTGGCCGACAATCAGCGTCACGGCGGCATCGAGCGTGATCGCCGTTGTCGTCGCCGAGACGATCCTGCCGCCCCGGCGCTCGCCGCCGACATTGACATCGGCGATCTGGATGATGTCGCCAGGCCGCGCCCATGCCGCTTCAAGCCCCGGCACGAAGTCGACCGTCTGGCCCTCATAGACGTCGGTATAGATCGCCCATTCGCCGACGCGCTGCGCCTGTCCTTCCGACGTGCAGCCGATGGCGATGATCTCGTCGCGCTTGATGCCGAATTTCGCGATGCCGGTCTGGTCCTCGACCAGCGCCCGTCGCGGCTCGCCGAGATTGGTCGGATCGTTCCAGCGCACCAGGTATTGGGTCTTGCGGGCGAAGATATCGGCGTCGTGGTAGGAGAACGCGCCGTCGAGCACGTTGGCGTTGGTGTACTGCGCCACCGGATCGGACGGCTTGTCGGCCATGCCGACCATCTGGCCTCCAGCCCAATACATCCCGCCGCGAAACACCGAGGCGACCGCCGCCAGCAAATCGAAAGCCTCCTGCTGCGACGAGATCACGCCGTTGAACGTCCAGCGCGGTTCCTGTCCGCCGCGCCCGTTCGGCACCAACGCGTCGCACCATTGGCCGATGCTGTAGAGCCCCCATTTGTCGATGTCGTTGATCGAGACGAAATCGCCGAGGCCATAGCGGTTCTGCGTCACCAGATCGTAAAGCACCCACGCCGGATTATCCGTCCACGCCTGCTTGAACGTGCCGCTCCAGGCGCCGGTATAGACGCGGGTGATCGGATCATAGTTGACCGGCACCGAGACGATCAGCCCGCCGCAATCGACGACGCGCTTCGGGATCGTCTGGAACTGCTCGGCATCGATGGTGTAGCCGATCACTGCCGAGAGCGTGTAATTGATCTTCTGGTCGATGATCTCGGTGAAGCTGTCCCAATATAGATCGTTCTGCAGGTTGTTCTTCGTCAAGTCGGCGGTGACGCGCTCGACGCGGATGTCCCACGGCGGATCGCCGGTCAGCGGAAATGCCAGCGCCCGCTGATAGCGGGTGTTCGTCTTGCCGCTGATCGTATGTTCCGTCACCAGCGCAAAGCCGCCGCCGTTCGATTGCAGATAGACGCGGAAAACGACGGACGTTCCCTTGATGTCGCCGGTCGTGGTGTTCTGCACCTGCAGCGACGGCACCGAGACGGTGACCCGGCAGCGGTTGACGTCGCCGTTCAGGATCGTCCTGGTGATCGGCGTGCCCTTCTTGATCTGCAGCGACACCGCGACTTCGCCCTGCTGCTGCGCGAAACCCGGCAGCACCGGCTGATCCGGCCAGCCGGAGTTCCCGGCAATCGTCCAGTTTTCGAAGTTCGGCGTGCCGTCGTCGCCAAGCACCGGCACGCCATCGAAGTAGACCGACTTTGCGCCATCCCACGGTCCGACGATTGGTCCTTCCGACAGGAGATCGATGATCCGGGCGATCTGCCTCGATTTCAGCGAGTTCGGCGCTTCGGACCCGCCGCCGCCGCCGCGTCCGCGCTTGCCGCCGCCGCCACCGCGACCGGCAATCACAAAAGGATGATGCGGCGACTGGTTCATCATGCATTCTCCGGCCACCAGCGCGGGCTTCGACCGCGCGGATAGGTTGCCTCCGGTTCAGCGGGCGGTTCCTGCACCAGCGCAGCGCGTGCCATCGCCGGATCGTCGAAGCTCATGTCCAGAAGACCGGCGGCTGCTGCCATCTGGTTCCAGACCCATGAATTGCCGGTCTCGGTCGTGACGTCGTCGGCGACCTCAAGTCCAGCTGAGATGACCACCGAGCCGACGAAGCAGCGGCCATAGATCAGCGGCACCGCCACGCCCTGCTCGGTGACGTTCTCCGGCCCGGAGAAGATGTAGTTTTCGCTCTTGTTGCCATCGTCGCCGGTCGGTCGCTTTGGCTTCGGCGACAGTAAGAGCGATGCCCCGAGCAGCAGACCGACGGTGATGCCGCCAGCAATGACGGTCGCCGCGACTCCGGTGATCGCGCCGCCGGAGATCGCCGTGATGCCCGCCGCGATCCACGACACCGGGTCGATCCGCCCTTCGATGACCGGGCAGATATCGATCTCCTTGGCGACCGGCGCGTTCGCCACGTCAGGACAGTTCTTCTCGTCGCGCCAGTCGCCGTCGCAAATCAGCGCGTAATTCTTGACAGCGAGGAAGTCGCGGCGGAAACCGGGATAGTTGGCCTCAAGCGCGGCAATCGCCTCGCGCGGCGAGTTGATGGCGAACTGATGCTCCGGCCCGTATCGTTCGGCCAGGACGCCGTGCAGCCGGACGTCGATCATCGTCATGGCTCACTCCATGGCGAATAGCTGGCCGGAAGTTCGATGGGTGTTTCCTGAAGCGTCTCGTGCCGGAGATGCAGCACCGTCGCTTTCATGTAGACGCCGCCATAAACCTCCCGCACCGACAGCCGACCGAGCATCTGGTGGAGCATGACGTTCGGGGAAAGGAACAGCCCGAGGTGATTGACGACGTTCGACGGCCAGATTTGCATGGCGATGACGTCGCAATGCTGCCAATCGTCCTCGACCTCGTGGAATCCGGCGTCCTTGAACTGGGTGGTGATGATGTCCTCGCCGTGCTCCCACCACAGCCACTTGCGTTCGAAATCCGGAATCTCGATCCCGGCATAGTCCTTGATGGCGTCGCGGATCAGCCCGAAGCAATCATGCGTTCCCCACGCCCATTTGCGACCGATCAGCGGCGCCCGCCAGCCAGAGGGCTCGAGGACGGCATGAGAACCAAGTGGCCACGAGACGATCAGCCAGGGCTTGCCGGTCGCCTCGCACATCGCCCTGTCGGCGTCGGATGCGACCGGCGGGCCATAGACGTGACTGTGAACGATGGCGTCGATCCGGTGCTCCTTCGCCAGCGCCACGTATTCCTTCATGTCCATGACGAAGGTATCGAACTGTGTCGCCCGGTTGGTGACCGGATAGAACCGGTCCTCGGCGATGACGCCGCAGGATTCGAGCGGCTGGCATGCCTCGGCATGGGCGAGAGCGGCGGCAAGAGCGGTGTCGGACGGTTCGAACATGTCGTTCATTGCCGCACCAGCAACGACGCCGGAAACGCCGAGGTCCTTAGTACACTCTTGCCGAACCGCGCCTTGCAGGCGTCAAGCGTCTTGCGGCAGCGGTCGAGATTGGGATCGGTGGTCGGATTGCCGTTGATGTCCTCGACCGGTGGTCCGGCATAGGAGCATTCGGCGGATCGATAGGCCCACTGGCAGATACCGGCGATCACCTGTCGACGCGGCAGCATGACGCCATGCACGTCGAACTTCACCGCCAGTTCGATCTCGACGAAGATCGGGTTCTCGTTGACCTTGCGGGCGACATAGAAGGTTTCGTCCGGGAATGCGGTCGCCGGATTGGCGTAGGGATTGCCATCGGGAAAGTTGGCCGCGTCGAGATATTTGCCGAGCGTCCGCTTGCGGATCACCTTGGCCTTGAGGCCGTCGCCGATAGACCTCAGATAATTGCCAAGCACGCCGCCGATGTTGGCCGCCGTCAAGGTTGGCCGCGGCAATTTCCCGGTCGCAGTGATCTCGAAACCGTCCACCATGATCGGGATCGGATTGTAGGTCTGGCCCTGCCAGATCACCGCGCCACTGGTGATGGTCGTGCCCGGATGCCAGCGCAGCACCCCGCCGCCGATGGCGATGGCGTCGAAGACGAACATCTCGACCATCTCCATCGCGCCAAGCTGTGTGACATCGGAGCGGACCGTCGTCATGCGGTCACCCCGAAAGCCTGGACGAATTCCGCCGAGAGCGTGCCGCGCAATTCGGTGCGGTTGCCGCTGGCGGCGAATTTGGCGCGCAGCCAGTCGACCGTCCATTCGTCGCAATTGACCTGATAGTATTTTCCCGACGACGGGTCGTAATAGGAAAACGAATTGCCGCGCTGCGCTTCGAGATAGGCAAGCATGTCGGCAATGACGTCGTCGGTCTTCATCTCGAAACGCAGCTGCCAACGACGCCGCTGGAAATTGATGCCGTCGAGCGTGCGCTGGGCATAACCGTCGCCGAACTGCGCGACGCGCAGGCGAAAACCGTCCGCCATCTGCGCAGGAAGCGCCGGACACCAGTCCCTGTCGGTGCCATCGAACGCCATCACGCCACCTGCCTCAAGATGCCACCGGGTTTCGATTCCTTGACGAGGATTGCCTGCACCGCCTTCTCGATCTGCAGCCCGAGCCGCTTGCGGTCCTCGGTGGTCGCCGTCACCTGTCCGCGCGGCATGTCGATATTGATATCGCCGATGTTGTTGTTGATCGTTTCGCCACCGGCTGTCGGGCTGATACCGCGTCCGGCGATGTTGGCAAGACCGCCGAGCCCGGTGGCGGCAGTATCGAGGCCGTAGGGGATGGTGCCACCGCCGCCCGCTGCAGCGTTCAGTCCCGCCGGAGCCGTGGCCGAAGCGCCGGGAAAGAGGCCACTGAACAGCGGTCCCATCACGAACTTCTGCAGCGCCATCTTGGCCAGATCCGCGAGGATGCCCGCCAGCACGTCACGGAAGTCCTCGCCCGCAATGGCCGCATCCACGAAGCCCATCACGGCATCCTCGGCCCATGCCGAGAATTCGCTGTTCATATCGACGGCGGTCTCGGACATCGCCGATAGATTGTCATTCGCCGCCGTCGCCGAACTCACCAGTTCGTCGGTGCCCGCCGAGGCGGTTTTCATCGAGGTGGTGATCGTCTTGCTGGCCGCTTGCGTCGCCGCCGCCGCGCTCTCCACCTGCTTTTCATATTCCTTCCAGCGGAACAGGATCTGGTCCATCTGCGCCGTCAGACCGGTGCCGATATTGCTGTTGGCGGCGCGTGGCGCGGCGCGACCGGAAAGGCCGGAGTAGGGGTTCTGATATAAAGCGCCTGCGGCCCGCAGACCGATGCCTCCGCCTGCGAACGGCATCGGCACCGATTGCCGCTGCGGTTGTGGCACCATGCCGCCGATGGCAGCGCCAGACCCTGCAGCGCGGATCGCCCGCATCCTTTCTTCGAACCAGTCGGCAAACGCCAAAAGCGCCGATTTGACCTTGGCTATCCCGGCGTTGACCGCGCCGACCGCCGCGTCCCACACGGCGTTCCAGCCGGTGATTGCCGCCTGGACGAGTTGATCGAACATTGCCTTGAACGCGGCGAGCACTTCGGTGGCAGCTTTGCTGATCAGCTGCGGCAGGTTGCGCACGACCTCCGCCGCCGCATTGACGTGGTTGGCCATCGCGCTGACCATCGCCGGCAGAGCGTTCGTTGCCTCCTGAAAGGCCTGACCGATGCCGGTCAGTTCCAGCCACGCGTTCCAGAGATTACCGGCAGCGGTCGTCAGCTTTTCCCACGACGCGGCCATGGTTGAATTCCATTTATCGGTGGCCGCCGCCTGCTTCTGGTACTTGCTGATCTCTTCGGTAAGCTTGCCGACATCGATCGTCGCGCCATCGAGGGCGGTATGGATCTGCGCCAGCGTTTCGACCGAGGCACTCGGAAACAGCTTTTCCAGCACCGCCTTCTGCTGCAACGCATCGAGTTGCTTGTAGGAGCCTTGTATAGAGGAGAGGAAGTTCGCCACCGATTGCGCATTGGCCGGGTCGAGCGCCGCCAGGTCACCGCCGAGCGTCTTGACGATGGCGGCGAGCTGGCGGGCCGGTTCGCCGCCTTCGCGGAGGGTGACGTTCAGTTCGCCCATCGCCTGGGCCATGTCGGTTGCGGCTTCCTCGGACAGGCCCAACGCCTTGCCGAGACCCTCGAAGGCACGCAGCTGGCTGACTTCGAGACCAGCGGAAAAGGCATCGCGAATAGCCTTGGCGCTCGCTGCCGCCGCGCCGGAAATCTTGTCGAACAGCTTCTGGAACTGCTGATAGATGGTATAGCCGAGCGCGATGATCGCACCGATGGCGGTCAGTTTCAGGCCGGTCATGATTGCCGTGCCCAATAGCCGTCCGGCGGCGAGACCGGCTCGCGCCAGACCGGTGAAGGCCTGCGAAAACCCGCTGGCGAGCGTGCGGCCCATGGTCGACATCACCCGACCGAGCCGCTGCATCCGCGTCTCGACTATTGCGGTCGAACGCGAGGCGACGAGTGCCGCGTCGCCGATGGCCTCTATGCCTTTCGCGTCGGCGGGCGTCGGCAGCGCCGCCTTGACGCCTGCGAGCGAATCGCCCCACAGCGACGCCTGCTTGGCCGCGACGCTGGTGGTGTCCTCCGCCGCCTTGCCGACTGCCTCGATGTCCTTTTCGAGATCCTTGATGCCCTTTTGCGCGTCGGATGTGTCGGCGACGACATTGATTTCAAGCTTGTTCGCCATCGCCGGTCCTCACTTCAGCATGCGGCCCACGGCCTCGGAGAGCCGCTTCTGCGCGGCCTTGAGGGCGTCGGCCTGCTTTTCGGAAAGCGCCCGCATGAAAAACGGCACCGGCGGCATGAAGCGCGAGCCGAATTCGACGATAAGGGCGTACCAGGCACCGCCAGCCTTTGCGGCGTCGAAGGCGATCTTGGCCGAGACGATCGAGCCCTTGTTGGCCTCGACGAATGCGTAGATGCCCTGCGGGATCTGGCCCTTGCGGTCATAGATCCGGCCCGACGGCATGCGGTGCGGCCCCTTGGCCGAATAACCGACCTCGACGGCGTTCTGCACCGCGTCGTCGCGAATGATGTTGGCAGCCTCGGCCACGACGCCACGCATCTCCTTCTCGGCGAGATATTTCGTGTCCCGTTCCAGTGCTGCGACGATCTCGTCGGCATTGACCTTGATTTTCAGCATCAGTGCCTCGTTGCGATTTTCGCGCCGAAGATGGCGGCGATTTCCTCCTTGCTGGCGCTGCCGAGATCGACGGCCTCGGATTGATCCTCGTCGATTGCGGCCTTGCCTTTCCTGCGGCGCTCCTCGTCGGCTGCCGCCTCGAAATAGGCGCTCCAGCCTCTAAGCTCGTGCCACGTCATGTTCTGCGTCAGCTGCTCGACCGTCATGCCGAGCTTCAGCGCCAGCCCGTACACCGCCATCGTCAGCGGTGACGGCCTTTCCTTTTTTTTTCGATTTCGGCTGGCCTGCTTCGTCGCTATCGATACCGATCAGCCGGTTCATCGCAGGCTGCGTCTGCATCGCCAGCGCATAGACGATCGACGAATCGAGCGCCTGCATCTTCGGCCAGGTGACGCGCTCGCCATCGATCCAGAGGAAGCTCGCCAGCAGCCGCAGTCCGTATTCCTGCCCGGAGAGATCGCCCTTCTCCTGAGCGAGATTGAGAACCATCGTTTCGCCCAGCGGCGGGTCGCGCAGCTCGGCCTCGAAGGCGATCACATCGCCAGTGGTGGTTTCGATCCTGACCGGCACCACGACCGAGCGCCGCGCCATGAGTTTGTCGAGCGTTCCCATGGCAAGACCTCAATCGGTGATGAACAGGGGAACTTCGTTGACGACGGCCTCGCCGGAGAACGAGACGGCCTCGTTGGTCTCCATCGTCATGGTGTAACCGGAGATCGTCACCGGCAGGACGATCTCGCCGCGGTCGCCGGGAAGCACGATTTCCATCACCCGGCGCTGGCCGTCGAACACGGCGTTGCGCCATTCGGTCTGCGCCGCGACGTCGAAATCGGTAAAGCCCTCGATCGAGATGTTGCCCGGTTGCGGTGTGCCAGCGAGCGATTCCGAGCCGCAGAAGGTGGTGACGTCGATGGCATCGGCTGCCTCGACTTCCCATTCCCACGACGCCAGACAGAAGCGCAAAAGGTCGGCGGCGGCGATCGGCGTCGCCTTGCCAGCGGTGACCGGCGTCGTGTTGCCGGAAAGATCCGAGCCTTCGAGGGTGAAGCTATTGGTCGGCGTGCCGACGGCGGCAATCGGAAAGGTCTTGCCTTCGAGCGCCGAACCGGTGCCGGACATGGTGACCAACTGGCCGTCGGCGAAATTCGCGATGTCGGTCGATGAAACCGTAACGACGGCGGGTTTGGCATTGGTGACGCCGGTCACGGCGTAGCCGGCGGGAGCGGGGGAAGCGATCTTCTGCAGGTACACTTCGGTTCCCTGAGCGGTGAATTTCGTCATGGGACGGTCCCTTTCGCGAAAGAGGAGCACCCTGAAAAATATTCCTATTCCGGATGCGAATTTGACTGTGAAAAATTTACGGTTTCGACGCCTCGCGGCAGCGATACGAGGCATGCGCGTATGAGATCGGGCGGCGGTCCATCGACGCGTTTCGTCTGGGAATGTGAGGCGGATGCGATAGCGCACCATCCTTACAGACCCTCACAAATCCAGCATGTTGTGTGTGTTGTGAGGTCGCGATAGACATACAACCATTTGGTACGAATCGAACTGCGATCATCCATAAGGCGAAGAATGAAAATTTACTCAGTAGAGGTCGAGAATTTCAGGGGCATTCGGTTCGCAAAAGTGGTCTTGCCTGACCATGCGGTCCTGATCGGAGACAACAATACCGGCAAGTCTTCCTTGCTTGAGGCCATTGATCTCGTGTTGGGTCCCGACAGGCTGAGTCGACGCCCACCCGTCGATGAACATGATTTCTATGAAGGCAAATATCGTGCGATTGCTGTGGAGGAAGGCGGCGACGGAGCCGGGCCTCCCGTGGCACCAAAGATCAATGTTGAGGTGACGATAACAAATCTCTCGGATGAGCAGCAGGCGCGCTTCGGCGACCATATCGAATGGCTGAACACCAGCAGTGGAGCACTATATGACGCACCCGACCCTGCGGGCGTTGATGCCGCCGACGTTACTGCCGCTCTCCGATTCACGTTTGTCGGCGAATACAAATCCGACGAGGACGACTTCGACGGTGCGACCTATTTCAGCCGCAGCCTTGACGACGACACCCCAACATCCTTCTCAAAAAAGGACAAACAGCACTGCGGATTCCTGTTCCTGCGGTCGCTGCGAACAGGGTCACGAGCGCTTAGCCTAGAGCATGGGAGTCTTCTCGACATCATCTTGCGTCTAAAGGAGATTCGCCCACAGATGTGGGAAGACACGATCTCGGCACTCGCCAGTTTCGACGTTGCAAGCGATCCGACGCTGGGCATCTCGGGAGTGCTTGAGAGTATCAACAATTCGCTGAAGAAGTATGTCCCCCGAGAATGGGGTGTGAAGCCGCACCTCAAGGTTTCGAGCCTAACCCGCGAGCATTTGCGCAAGGTTGTGACGGCATTTATTGCGACGGGCAACGGCGACCATGCCGCACCGTTCTTTCGCCAAGGGACGGGCACGATCAACATGCTGGTTCTGGCGATGCTATCCCAAATCGCAGAGGATAAGCAGAACGTGATATTTGCTATGGAGGAGGCAGAGACGGCGATTCCTCCCTACGCGCAGAAGCGCATCGTCCATGAACTGCGCAAGCTCTCCGCGCAGTCGATCTTCACCTCACATTCGCCCTATGTTCTGGAAGAATTCAGCCTCGACGAAACCGTCATTCTGTCTCGTTCTGACGATGGGGTCCTGGGTCAGTCTAGGATCACACTTCCGGATAGCGTGAAGCACAAGCGCTATAGACAAGAATTTCGGACGCGTTTCTGCGAGGGCCTGCTTTCACGTCGTGTACTTATCGCCGAGGGAGCCACCGAGGCGACATCCTTCCCCGTCGCTGCGCGGAGATTGGCGGAGTTGAACCCGGCGACTTACGCGCCCATCGAAGCGCTGGGTGTCTGCGTGATCGACGCTGGCACGGAAAGCCAAATCGCGGATCTCGCTGGTCTCTATAGAAGTCTTGGCAAGCGCACGTTCGCCATTTGTGACAAGCAAACGGAAGAGGCCAAGGCTGCCATCGAGGCTCAAGTCGAGCATCTTTTCATGCACGAGGAGAAAGGTATTGAAGACCTAGTCCTGAACAACACCACTGCCGAGGCGCTAGAACGGTTCGCGGATGCACTTCCATGGCCGCCTCATCTGCTTGCGAAATTTCCCAATCCGAAGGCGGAGGCCGCTGCCGCCTTGAAGGAGTACTTCATCAAATCGAAGGGTAATTGGGGCATCGCCGAATTCCTTGCTCAATGCAGCGAGGACGAGATACCGGAATGGCTACGCGATGCCTGCCTCACGCTGAAGAATTTGTGCGATCCTCCTCCGCCGCCACCCGACGATGACGAGGAAGACCAGTTTGCTGATGTCTTCGGTTAGGGCTTAGGTCGCGATGGTTGACCTCACCGAAGCGCAAAAGGAAGTAATCCGCACGGACGGTTATCAGCTCGTTACCGGAGGACCGGGGTCCGGGAAAACGACAGTCTCAATCCTAAAAGCTGCCAAAATCGCGCGCGAGGCGCTACGTCCCGGACAGCGCGTTCTCTTTCTGAGCTTTGCACGCGCAACAGTCTCGCGTGTGCTGGAGGCCATCGACGAAGAAAACGAAATCTCAAGGGAAGAGAAGCAGAGCATCGAAGTCGATACTTATCACGCTTTCTTCTGGCGCATCCTGAAGACCCACGGTTATCTCGTCGGCCTTCCTCGGCGCATGACGATTCTGACGCCGCCAAACGAGGCGATTGCTTTGTCCTCAGTGCGTAACGGCTACAAGGCGCAGTCAAGACTCTCGCCCGAGGAGAAGGTGGAGAAGAAATCACGCGAAGAAGCTGAGCGTATGCGGCTTGCGACGGAAGGCAAGATCTGTTTCGACCTGTTCGCAGATCGGGTGGCAACCCTGCTGCATGGATCACAGAAGGTGCGGGCGCTGATCTCCACAATGTATCCGTTTATCATTCTGGATGAATTTCAGGACACGAGCCGCGACCAATGGCGGGTCGTGCATGCTCTCGGGATGGAAAGCACGCTCATCGCCCTTGCTGACCCTGAGCAGCGCATTTTCGATTTTATCGGCGCTGATCCGGCGCGACTGGACCATTTCAAGGCAGCCTTCAATCCGTCTATTCACGATCTCGCTGGCGATAACCACCGCAGCAAAGATACCGAAATCGTGTTGTTCGGAAACGACATCTTAGCTGGAAGATTTCGCCAAGGCGACTACCAAGGAGTCGAATGCGAGGGATTCGAATCGAACAACAACCAGGCGTTCGCGACTTTGGTGACACAGGTGCTCCAAGCGCGTAGACGCTTGATTGATAGCGGCAAGCGCAACTGGTCACTGGCGATACTTGTCCCAACCAAACGCATGACGCGCCTAGTTTCTGATGTGTTGCGCGAGCCTTTTGGCAACTTGCCAGCAATCAGTCATACAGCTTCCGTTGACATGGAAGGGCCGATCCTCGCGGCGGACATTCTCGCTTTTCTGCTGCAAAAAAGGCTCGACCCCGGCAGCTTTGACGAACTCGTGCGGCTCTTGTGCAGCTATTTCCACGGACGCGGTGGTAACGCGCCAACAAAAACGGACATGGGCGAAGCAGCTCGCCTTCAAGGGGCATTGGTAAAGTGGAATGAACGTCTGACCAAGGGAAGGTCGGCGCCTGGAAATAGTGTGTTGAACGCGACTGCTTTGGTCTACGAAGCGGCAATGGCGGAAATTCTAACGGGCGATCCGGATAAGGACTGGCGAGCGCTGCGTGCGGTGCTGGAGAGCGGCGCATGTTCCCGCTTCCAAGAGGTCGCCAAAGAGGTGCGGAATGTGCGCTTGCTTGAGCGTGGAACGCAACTTCGACAGGGGCTCGCTCAGGACTGGCGAGACTTTGGGAGCTATCGCAACGCCTTGGCGATAACCCGGCAGTCATTTATGCAAGAGCACTTTGCCACGGCACACAAGCCCGAATCCGGAGTGGTCGTGATGAATATGCACAAGGCGAAGGGAAAGCAATTCGACGAAGTAATAATCTTCGAGGGCTGGCCGAGGCGCGTCAAGCGTAAGATCGTTGCCAATCCAGATCGCATCATCACCTCGAACGTGCGCAATGGCGCGATGACCCAAGCACGTCAGAATTTTCGGGTTAGCGTGACGCGCGCCAAGCAACGGACTACTATACTCACCCCGCAAGATGACATCTGTGTGCTGCTCATAGCGGACGAAGATTGAATGGTTCTCGGCCATGGCTGACCTTACTTTGTTGGCCGGTTTCGACCCGCAGCGATGTTTTCGGTCACGAGTCGCAGCATGCGCGCCTGCGTTTTTACACCCGGCTCCTTGCGGCGGTTAACGACGTCGATCACCGACTCCGGCGAGGCCGAACCATAGGAATGCGCGAAGGCATTGATGCCGATCTCGCGGATCACCTGCTTCACCGCGACCCGCAGCTCGCCCCATTCAATGTAACGGAATTCGATCACAAGCGGCTTGCGCGGCGCGCCGAGCGCGTCGGTTTCGACGTGATTGTTTACAAGTTCGAACAATGCCTTTTCGAGAATCCGCGCAGCGCGGGTGCGATCCGCTGCCATCGGAAACGACAGCGTCACGGCAAGCATCGCTTCGTCCAGGCGGTCGCTCAATTCGGTTCGTCCTCCTTCACGACGGACACGTCGCGCCACAGGTAGAAGACGGTTTTCTCGCCCTCGACATGGAACCGCTGCTGCAGGACCGGCTCGCCCTTGACGCGTTTCTTCCATCTGAGTTCGGCAAGCGGGGTCAGGACCGCACCTTTCGGAATGTCCTTTTCTTCCATTTCGTCACCCTCCGGCGGATAGCCGATGTCAGGAAAGCGCTGGTGAATAGTCCGCCATGTCCCATCTCTGCTGGACGCGCCAGCCGCGACTTTCCTCGTCATAATAGGAGATCTCCGAATCCAGCAGTCCGCCGCCAGCCGACGAGGCGACCAGATCGCGAAGCGCGATGCGGCCCTGATCGGCGAGCCTGCGAGCGCCCTCGGCGGTTTCGTCGTAATAATCCACCTGAATGCCGGGGCGCGACAAATCGGTGTCGGTGCCGAAAAAACCGCCATACCAAACCGAAGCGACACGGTTGACGATCACCACCGGCAGCGGCGCGGGAATGTTGTCCGGCGGCTGCGGCTGCATGCCGTAGTAGACCTCGGCTGCAAGGCGAGCATCGAGCAGATCGACGATATCCTTCTCGATCATCGTTTCGCGCCTCCGTGCTTGCAGTTCAGCAGATAGTCGTTGCGGCTCGCCGTCGGCTGCACTTCGACGATTTCGTAGACATCGCTGGTGTCGACATCGACCAGCCGCCACGCCGGATCGATCCTCTGGCCGGGAATTTCGCGAAGCCGGATCCGGGTGGTGCCCTCGGCGAGTTCGGTGGCGGTCGCGAAATATTCGCGACCGGCTCCCGCTTCGAGGATTTGGCAATTGACCTCGGCGACCAACGCCCATGTCTTCTTGGCCGCGCCCATGGCATCGTCTGCGGTGGTGAACCGCTCGACCCGCACCCGGTGGCGCATGACACCCGCCTTCATGGCTCGACCTCCTCGACGATCACCTTGATCTCGACGCCCGCCGGTCGCTGGATCGTCACATAGACCGTCGCAATCGCCGGTTCCGGCGCTGGGGTTGGCGCGGCGGGCGCGAGCCATTCTCTGAGGCTCTCTTCCGTCCCGTTCCAGCGATTTCCGTCGACAGGCTCGGGGATACCGGCGACCGGAGCACTGTCGGTATATTGCCAAAGCGACCAGCAAGGCCATGTGGCTTGAGGCCATGTCGGCGCTGCGTCCTCGGAGTACTGCGCGATCCATAGTGACGTGTTTTCCGCGAGATAGGCATCTCTCGACTCGCCGAGCTGTTCCTTGATGGTATGGCCCGAATAAACCGTCACCTGCAGGTCTCGGCGGCAGTCGCGAATGTATTTCACCGCCGCGACCAGTTCGTCGAGCGTGGCGTCGGCTTCGTGATCGATGCAAATGCGTTCGCCCGCTTCGGGCAGGACGACGGCGAGGTAGTGTGCCATCTGCGCCTCGATCTGGCCTCCATGCAGGTAGTGATAGGACGAGACCAGCAGTCCAGCCGCCTGCGCGTCGATGCGCCGCTCGAAAAACGTCGGGTCGATATAGGTCGTGCCCTCGGACGCCTTCATGATCACGCCGACGGTGCCAAAGCCCATGAGCGTCGGCCAGTCGGGCTCGGAATTGTGATGCGACAGATCGACGACGATCGGATTCATGCGCGCGGCACCCAATAGGCGGTGATCAGGGAATTGGCATAGGGCGCGACGTCGACACCGCCGATCGAGACCATCTCGCGGTTCTCGTAGAGGAAAGCGCCGATCCTGAAACAAATATCGAGGATGCCAGGCGGCAGGTCGGCTCCGGTCTCGTAGCCGGTGGCAAGCGTCACCACCGCTAAGGCGGGCCAGCTCGCGCCCGCAACCGGCTGCAGCCACTGCCGCTCCATCTGGTCGGTGCCGACCGTGCCGACAAGCTCGAAGTCGGCGGAAACATCCCCGCCGTCCTGATCGGTGACGACGAAATCGTCAATCGGCTGCAACGGCACTTCGACGCTGCCCGCCACGCCGGAGGGCAGGCTCCAAACGAAGCTGGCGGCAAACACATGGAATTCCGTCAACCGCTCGAAGGTATCGAAGGCGCGCGTTAACGCGGATTTCAGGTAATCGTCGTCGCGCGAAAATTCGACACGGCAATGGCTCTTGAACAAAGGCAGCAGTTCGCTGGCGAGCGCCTTTCTGTCGATGGAAATTCGCTCAAGTTTCATCGCTCACGCCCCGAGTTTGTCGACCGTCGCCGGAATGACGACTTCCACCCATTGGCCGTTCTTCCGCGCATACATCTTGCCGTCCGATGGCGCGTCGCCGAGCTTGCTATTGATGGATGTTTGCAGTGCGGCAATCCCGGCGTCATAGGTCGCCTTCGTAACGCTCGTCACCCATGCGCCGCCTTGACGCCCATAGATATTCGTGTCGTTCGGCGCGTCATTGATCTTCCCGGCGAGCCCGGTGTTGATCGCGCTGATGTCGGTATTGTACTTCGTCAACGTGACGGTTTCGGTCCATGTGGCATTGAAGCGCGCATAGATTTTGCTGTCCGATGGCGCGTCGGAAAGCTTCGACGCCATGCCGGAATCGAACGCCGCCTTGGTGATCGACTCGATCCATGCCGCATTGCGGCGCGCATAGCTCTTGCTGTCGAGCGGCGCTTCCTCGATGCCGCCACCAGTGCCGCCGCCTTCGCCCGGCGGTCCCTGCGGACCTGTGAGATTCTGGCCGGTGTCGCCCCATATGCCAGCGCCGCCCCATTGCCAGAGCTGGCCGGTCAAACGGTCGAGATAGGTATCGCCGAATTCCTGCCCCGGCGTGATCGGATCGCCGTCGCCCGAATACATTGAGACGCCGTCCATGCCCGACGGTCCCGTCGCACCCTGCGGTCCGGGCTGGCCTTGCGGCCCTTGCGGCCCTTGAAGCCCCTGCGGTCCAGGCTCGCCCTGACTGCCCTGCGCTCCCGGTTCACCAGGCTCGCCTTGCGGTCCAGCCGCGCCGACGGCGCCCTGTGGCCCCGTTGAGCCTTGCGGTCCCGGCGGTCCCGGTGGACCGGGCGGACCGGGGATTCCTTCGCCACTATCGCCGCCGCCGCCACCGCCGCCGCCTGATGTCCGCGCGACCGGCACCCACTCGCCGTTGCGGCGCGCATAGGCGGTGTCGTCGAGCGGCGTATCCTCGACCAGCGGTTCGTCGTCGACCAGCAGCTTCATTCTCTGCCCATCGAAGATCAGGGCGTCGCTGCCCGACAATCTGCCGTCGGCATCCCAGACCGCCACCTGATCTTCGGAACCGGAACCGACCATGGCGCGACGTCGAAAGGAAAGCGGCTGATCGTTCATGCCCCGCGCTCCCGATGATAACGGTCGAAGGCCGGTGAGAGATCGACTATCACGGCGCGGCCATCGTCGAGCGTCAGGCGCAGCGTGAAGCCGTCGCAGGTGCCGCCCTTGACGCCAATGCCCGGATCGCCCTTTGCTCCAGGCGGGCCGCGCTCGCCGGGTTTGCCGCGGCTGCCTGCCTTAACGGCGAGCATCCAGTCGTCGCCGGGAAGCGGGCCGGGATCGTCACGGCGGGCGATCCATTCGGAGCCGTCGAAGGCGACGCGGTCGAGCTTCAGGTAACCAGCCTTCGGATCGTAAAGCCCGCGCGCCTCGCCAGCGTGAGCGTCCTTGCCCTTTAACGCGACCGGCGACCAATCGTCGTGCGGCGGGCGGCGGGCGGTGTCGCGGCGCGCACAAAAGGTCGAGCCTTCGCAATGGACGAGCTGGCCGCTATGAAAGACGCTGCCGTCGATCCATTCGCTCGGCGGCTCGAATGTGCCCTTCTCGCCGCGTTCGCCCTTTTCGCCGCGCGGTCCCGGCGGTCCGGTCTCGCCGCGAAGGCCGCGCGGTCCCATTTCACCTTGCAGGCCCTGATCGCCGCGCTCGCCCTTTTCGCCGCGTTCGCCCCGTTCACCCCGTTCGCCGCGCTCGCCTTGATCTCCGGGCGGTCCCTCTTTTCCATCCGTACCATCTTTGCCTGGTGCCCCGTCGTCCCCATCTTTACCCGGTGGGCCGGGATCGCCTTTTTCGCCCTGTTCGCCCTTTTCGCCTTGAGGGCCGGTCGGGCCGGTTTCGCCCTGCGGGCCGGGATCACCCTGAAGTCCCGGCTCGCCGGTTTCGCCGCGTTCACCGCGCTCGCCATTTTCGCCGCGCTTGCCGTTATCTCCGGGCGGTCCCTCTTTTCCATCCGCACCATCTTTGCCTGGTGCCCCGTCGTTCCCATCTTTACCCGGCGGGCCGGGATCGCCTTTTTCGCCCTGTTCGCCGCGCTCGCCTTGCGCTCCGGGCATGCCGTCGCGAACCGCCGCGACACGTTCGGAAAGATCAAGAACAATCGTCTTCTGCTCGGCCCTGAGCTCGGCGATGACGGCTGCCACCGCATTGCTCACCCGGTCGCGTTCCTCGGCGAAACGTGTTCCGAGAAAGCGCAACATTTCATTGAAGCGGTCGCCAGCCATCATGGTCCTCCATGCCAGCGAAGAACGCCGTGAAATCCAGTTGCTGTTTTTCCTCTTCCGGCTCTTCCGGCTCCGCTGCTGGCGGCGGCGCGGGCGCGGCTGGCGTTGCCGGTTGTTCCGCTGTCCTCGCCCATGCGGACAATGGCACCACCTGCTGCTGCACGCGCGGCTCGTTGCCGTAGGGAGTCGTCGGCAGATCCTCGCTGTTGCGCGCTTCGTCCGGTGCGAAGACGCCACCCTGGACGCCGCGCACCAGGGCTTCGATTCGGTCCTTGTATGCCACCCGCAAAAGCGCTCTCGTATCGAATTCAACATATTCGTCGGGCCATCCCTTTAGGCCGAAGAACTGGTCGAACGCCACCTCGATATGGTTGATGGCGAAGCCAAGCCCGCGCGACAGCCAGAATTGCATCAGCGCTTCTGTCGAGGAAAACGTGCCTTGCTCCGCGAGGCCGAGGATCGCTGGCGGCACGCCGTAGACCATGAAAATTTCGTTTTGCGTCAGCTTCAACGCCTCGGCGACTTCCGCCTCCTTGGCGCTCATGGCGATGCCGCGGAATTTCAGGCCGTTGGTGAGGATCGGCGGACCGCCGCCGAGATTGTCGACGCCACGCCACGCATCGTTCAGGCGCTGGCGCAATTCGGTCACCTGCGCCTTGGTAAGATTGAGTTCGGTTTCGACGACGCCAGGCGGTCGGTTCATGTTGCTGAAAAAGTTGATGAGTTGCGATCCGATTGCCGCCTGCGCGGCTATGGCCATTTCGGCATGGCGCAGCGGCGGAATGCCGACGAGCGGTTCGCCGGGTTTTGCTTCGAGCTTGATGTGCAGCACGTCGCGGGCAGGGGCGACGCCATATTCGCGGGCGCGGCCTTGGCTTTCGAGCACGTTGTTTCCGGCGAGTTCGTAAAAGATGCCGCCTTCCGTCGAGATCACCGGCTTCGACTGTCTCGGATCAAACGGGTGCAGCTGATCGACCTCGAAGCGGTTGTTGCGCTCGGCCAGATGGTAGGTGTTGCCTTCGATATAGAGATCGCGAACGAGGTTCATGACGAAGTCGGATCGCGACTGATATTCGTTCGGGCTTCTGAGGATCCGGGACAGCGCCGAATTGGTCACGCGCTCGCGCCCGCCGTTTGGCAGCGTCTTCCAATGGTCGCCGGGGCATTGAGCGATGGTCTGCGCATAGGCCGCGACGCATGCCTCGACGACGGCCCCGCGAGCGCCTGAGACGGGATCGTATCCCATCTGCCAGAAGTTCGAGTATTGCCCCCATGCCTGCGGCAGGACGCCATCGGGGTTCATGACCACCCAGGGCCCCTCGCGATATTCACCCTCGCGCGGCAGCTCGGACGACCGCCGGAATGGTTTCAGCAGTTGCTGAATGATCCCCGGCATCGATCATTCTTTCGTTTCGCTCTGGCGTGTCTTGTAGGTTGCGCCCTTCTCGGGCTCGGGCGTCGCCGCCTTTTCGGCTGCCGTCTGTTCCTGCTTTGCCTTCGGCTTTGACGGCTCGTCTTCGCCGCGCAGTTTGCGCGCCGCCTTTTCCGCCGCCGCTGCCGCCTTGTTGTGGTCGACCTGTTTTGTTTCGGCTGCCGGACCGTAAGGGTCGCGCGCCCATCCGTCCGAGATCGCCGACTTCGCATCGGCCTCGTCGAGCGCGATGATGCGACCGGCATAGGGGCCAAACAGCGCTTCGACATGTTTTGTCGCCATGATCGTTCCTCCAGAAAAGAACCGGGCGGCGCGTTAGGAGCCACCCGGCGAAGTGGGGGAGATTGGGGTTTCCCCTCACCAGGTCACATTTTCCATCCATGCGACCATGCCGGCACGGCGCATCGACCAGTTCATGTCGAGCAGCATGCGCACGCCGATGGAGGCCGTCTGCCACAGCGAGCGGACCGGGCTCGCGGTGACCGGAGTGCCGCCGCCGCCGACGATGGGCAGTGGCGTCGTGTCTTCCTCGTGGATCGTCGCCTGGTCGGAGACGTCGTATTCGGGCATGTCGCCGGTCGCCGAGGCGAAGTCGGCGGCATCGACGGCGATCACCGTGTTGACGGGCACGGTCGGCGAGACAATGAACCGCAGATTGAGACGGCGGCCTGCCTCATCGGTCGACGAGAACATGAACTCGCCGGTGTTCGTCTGCTGGAAGGCAATCGCAATCGCCTGTGCCGGATTGATCAGCACGGCGATGTTGCGACCGCCGCGGCTGGCGGTAATTGCGGTCACCAGTTTCTTGAGATCGGCGATCATTGCCAGCGGGTCGGTTTCGTCGTTTGGCGTCAACGGCGCGACGCCGTTCAGCAGTCCAGCCGGACGGATTGCCGTAGCCGGGTTTGCGTCGATCAGCGTCGTGTCGACGGTGACCGCCGTATCCTCGGCCATGGCCTCGCGCAGCACACCTTCAATCGACGGAGTCGAATGCGCGGCAAGCTCGCGGGTGAAGGTCGAGATGACGCCGAGTTTCTTCGGCACCAGGGTGATCGACGTGAAGCCGACCCGGCGGACCGGAATGGGTTCGCCTTCACCGACCCACGCGCCCGAGACGTTCGGCGTAGCGGCGCGCGACGGGATCTTGATCTGGCCGTTGCGCCCGAAGGTGAAACGCGCGCCCATTGACGACAGCGCCGGATAGATTGAGTCGCGCGGCAGCAGATCGAGATAGTCGCCGACGGCCTGCTGCACCAGTTCCTGTGCCCATGTCGGCACGTCGGTCTTGGCCGGGTTGACCGCTGCCCGGACCATGATCTGCACGGCATCGTCGTTCGGATAGACCGCCTTCAGAATAGCGTCCGGGGCCTGCTTGTGGACATGCGCCAGGAATTGCACGACCGCGCCGCGAACGAGCAGATCGCGGGGCTGAAATTTCTTTGCCGGGACGGCGTAGGGCCGTTTTTCCGACAACGCTGCCTGCTTGGTCTCTGGCGGCGGTTGATGTTCGATGGCGCGGACAGCAATCGCCTGTTCGATCTTCCTGTCGCGCTCCAATCCAGCTTCAAGGTCGGCGATCTGGTCCGGCAGTTCCGCCATCAGGCCGCTTTGATCCTCGTCGGGCTCGTCGAGATTCGACAGTTCGACGAGCTGGTCCTTCAGATTTTTGATGTGTTTTTGCGCGTCCTCGATGCGCTTTGCGAGTTTAGACATGGTATTTGCCCCGGACTTTGCGGGTGGCTGACTGGCGAGCTTGCCGGGGGAGGGAGCCGACGCGGGCAACGGCGCACGGGCGATCTTGCCGCGCAATTGTTCGCGAATTTCGGCGGAAAGTGCGAAGCTCCTGCCGACCTGCAGCGCGTTCGGATTCGCCGGAACGGCGACGAGCGAGCATTCGACGAGCTTGTTCTTGATGTAGCGGAACGGCCCCCAGTTGGGATCGGCCTTGGAATCCAGCGGCTCGGATTCGAGCGGATAAAAGCCGACCGAGACGGCGCGCAGGATGCCCTGGTCGCGCAGGCGGCGGACTTCGTCGACGAGCCTCGACGTGCCTTCGACGGCGAGCCGCAGTCGGCCTATCAGCCGTCCCTTTTCGACACGGACGTTTTCCCATGCGCCGACGATGGCGCTCTGGTTGTGGTTGAACAGGGCAATCGGGTTGCGCTTGAATTCACCGAGATCCCAGCCGTCGGCGGCGATCACGTCGCCGTAGCGGTCAACGGTCTCATCCGAGAGCACGTATTCGAGCGGGTCGGTTTCGGATTGCTTCGCAGCGCGGTAGACGAGACCTTGCATGGTGCCAAGCCTTGAAGTTGCTTGGCTGGTTCATTTACACCCTACCGGCGTAACATGTCCGTTACAGCGGTGCGGCGAACGGCGAGCGATTTCAGGCGGATCACGGTGTCGTAGGAGGGCCGGGAGGTTTCGCCATTGGCGATCCGCCACACGGTCATGCGCGAGAGACCCGATTCTCGGGCGATCTCGGTCGGCGTCATGCCTTGGCTTTCCAGTCCGGCAATGATGGCGGCGAATTCTTCCGGCTTCATAAATACCGAGTATAGCAGCGGAAACGTGTCAAGCGGAAATCGGTGTTATGATCGCCTTGTGCCTGAGAGGTACAGCGGAAGGGCAGGGAGGACATCATGGCCTCAGCGCTGGTTTATCTGCTGGTCGTCGCGGCAATCGCGGCACTGGTCTACTGGGCGGTCGACGCGATGCAGGTGCCGGAACCGATCAATGCATCGTCAAGGTGGTAACCGTCGTCATTGCCGTCGTCGTGGTCATCCTCGTCGTGCTGCAATTGTTCGGGCTGGCCACGCCGGTCGAAGTGCCGCCAGTAACGCAATAGCAAAAAAGAGCAGCTTTTGCCGCCCCGGATCATTCGGGTTATTCTCGGTTTGTTCCTCCCTAAAGGAACGCTCCTCTGGTTAGTTGTGCGGAACGACCTCCGCATCAAAGTCATGCTCAAGCGGGTCGGGGCGACGCCGACCGCGCGGCGGCTTGGTCTGCGACGGAAGGCGCTGCTCCTTCTCCATGCGGAAGGCCGTCGCCCGGCTGATCGACGCCTTCGCGGCGGCGAGCTCAACAGAATGCGTTTGTCGGTACTTCATGAATAATCTCATCTGATGATCGGTTACATGGCGACTCGGCACAAAGGTGGTTCTCCATTCCAGAAAACCGCCACCGTAGTGGGCGACCGCGATCATGAGACGCCTAAAAATTGCGCCGCGGCGGGGGTGTAACTCCGGTCGGGCTACGCCCTCCCTTGGTCACACCCCCGCCGCCGAGTCTCATCCTGATTGACGCTGAGTCTCACCTTGGTTGTCGGCCGCGCAATCAATTGTTCCCTTCAAGCGGCAGTGACCAGAGAAAATCTACCTTTGTGCTGTTTCTAAAGATGGGATCATTTGCAGGCGCAGCCCCCCTTGTGATGGGAAGGAAAGTGGCGTCCGGTTCAGTCCAGACGGCACGTTGGTGGCAGGTCATACAGTTCGAATTGACGCCGTTTTCAAAGTGGGCCTCGAGCCAAGGGTTGAATACGGCGTTGGGCGTGCCGTTTGTCTCTTTGGGAAGATCCATGTCATAGGCGACATCCATCAGGTAATTTCGCCAGGGTCCCCTGATCTTGGTGTCATCGAGCCGGTCCGCTGCATAGGGGCCGTCGTTCGGCTTGTCATGCCACCAAAACGTAGCCCAAAACCAATTTGGGATCTCCTTGGTTGTGTAGTGCATGGCCACCAAGACAGCATAGTCGCCTTCGTCGCCGCCGAACCTCGCTGCTTGTTCAGCGTCGAGTTTGAAGTGATGAAACGCGGTGAGCGGGACAACCCTTGATCCGGGAAATCCCGGCAGATCGGTTAGTTCGCCCTCGGGAACCGAACTTCGGCTCGGATCCACGGCCACCCGACGTTTCCAGGATGACGGGGGGAAAGCCCCGGCAACGTCCGTCACTGGCATTCCGTCCCAAATAGGCATCGCGGTCATGCCGTTCTTCGCCACTGGCATCCACACCAATTTGAGCGACATTGCGCCGCGTGGATAATCCTTCACCTTCCGGTTTTCGACCGGGGTTTGCGCTGGCCAACCATCGTTGATGGCTTTCATCGTTCTATGAAGATACAACTTCTCCGACCGGGTGTGATCCTTCAGCTCTTGATTGAACAGGGTGGATGATAATTGGGACTCGCCGACCGCTTTCAAATGTGCACCGCCATGCGGGGAGAATTGACGTGGCGCGACGAGATCTCTCTTCAGAGATCTGAGACCTTTTGGTGCGCCCGTTTCTGCAGAGAAAACCTCATCGCCCGTGTACCAGGTCTCCCAGACTGTTTCACTGTTCGGATCGTTCTGCCGAGTTTTTTGCGTCAATCCTGCAAATACCGCCCACGCATGCGTGCGCAATTGTTCCTCATCGGCCCTATTGACGGCGTCCAACAAGACGCGCTCATCTGCCGGGAAGTCAAAGCCGGATGGCACCGGAGTGTAGGAGAGGTCCTGCGGCAGAGTCAGATTTCCGAGTAATAACGACGTGTATATGGCAAAAACCGTAGCAATTTTTCCGCCGCTCATTTCATCGTCCCCCGGTAAATATTAGGTGGATCACAAATAGCCCCCAAACGATCTACGGAACCCGAGCAGCAAAGGAACAGAAGACTTACATAAACTGTCGAGTCCATGCTTCCCGGACGGCCCAGTCGGCTTGAGGCTGAGATTTTGGGCAAGTCTTAGTCTAAGTCTAAGAACGGATGAGCGACGCTGACCTTGCTGGCTCCCGCAGCGAATGCCTTGAGTATGCTAGGCACGATTGCGTCGACAGACCCCCGACGCGGTCTATGGCCTGGGTGGAGGTTCACTCGCACTTCCCTGCGCATTGATTAATGGTGCACCGTCGACCACCGACTGCGAATTGCACATTGCACTTGTCCTCGTTCACGTGGCGGCACTCATGGTCCCTTGTCGAAATAGCCTCCCGGAAACGCCGTGTGGGGGGGCATTGGTGTGTGGGGATTCCAAAGGGCAAGCCCAACCAGTCGCGCGTCCAGCCGCACGATCAGCTTGCGAGCAATCATGTCGGCTATTACCCCGTCAATCTCACTCTGCATCACATTCGCCGTGCTCAGCCGCCCGCGCAGGCGGGCCTCTGGCGTGCCTTCGTCAGCAGCTAGAAGAATTTCGCGCGCGAGGCCTTTGACCCGATGTTCACGCTCCACTGCTATGGGGCGCGTGTCCTCGACTGTTATCTCGTCGCCGCTGTCGCGCATCGATAGCATGGGTTCAGTCGGGTTGAGCCAGGCTTCCTTCCAGGCCTCGGCACCCTTGACAACGGCATCCAGCCCTGGGCGGCGGTTCGCGTCGAGCGCAGCGGAATAAGCGGCGACATCACTGTCTTCACTGTCTTCGAAGGAGTAAACCAGATTCGCGAGATCGGGCTCCGAAAGCGGATAGAGGTAACGATAGGCGGCGGCCGGGCGGAGCTTCAGCCCATGCTGTTCGGCTGCGCGATGATAGGGGCTGAAGCGGTGGTAGCGCAATGGCACCACACCTACCGGTGGCCGCAGATGATGCAGTAGCGGCAACAACGGGGCCATTTCCGCATACCAAGCGTCGCTCTCGCCGGGGAAGCCCCACAGTATGCTCCAAATGACCCAAACGCCATACTGGCGGCACCATTTCAAGAGCTGAACATTCTGGGCTGACGTCGTTCCCTTGCTCATCAGCTTCAAAGGACGGGTATCCAGGCTCTCGATACCCGGTTGGATCCAGCGGACGCCGCCTGCAGCCAGCTTCTCGATTTCACGGCGCTTCAGATTGGCTTTGACTTCGAAGAAGATGGCAAGCTTGTCGGGTAGGGCCATTAGGCGGGGCAGGGCTTTTTCGATGTAGTCAGTGGCCAGGATGTTGTCCACTGCTTCGATGCGCGACGAGCCGTAACGCGCCGACATCTCAATCATCTCCTCTGCGGCCTGCTCAGCTGGTTTCTGGCGGTAGGTCATCGATCCGCCGTTCAGCCCGCAGAACTTGCAGTGGCTGCGCTGCCCCCACCAGCAGCCGCGAGAGAACTCCATCGGCAGCCCGGGATAGACGCGGTCGGCGTAGAGCGACTGATCGAGTTCGGCAAAATAGTCCGAGAAATCGGGCAGCGGCAGGTCATGCATATTCTCGACCACTGCGCGGGGCACCAAGTCGCCCGTTGTGGTCGCAGGATAGCCGGCCTTGCGATGTGCTGGACCAAAGACGCCGAATGGTAGGTTGGCCGGCGGAATATCTTTACCGTGCTTTAAAATGTTGCGACAAAGCGGGCCGATCAGTGCGTCGGCCTCGCCCGACACGACGTAGTCGACCCACGGGAAACTCGCGTGAGTGGTACGTCCCATCACCGATTCGCAGTTTGCGCCACCCATGAGAGTAACCAGCCCCGGTGAGCGCTCTCTCAGTCGACGCAGCAAGGCGAGCGAGGGAACATGTTGGGCAAAAGTGGAGGTGCATCCGACGATGGCCGGCCGTTGCTCCAGTATCTTGTTGGATATCCAATCGATGAAGCCGCCGATGAGCGAGCGCAGCTCGAGGATATTGGCACGCTCGGCCATATTTTTATCGGGGTGTCTCGGATGGCCTTTCAGATACCGGTCGAGGAAGGCGTCGTCGTCCGCTTTCCAATCAGGGAAAGCGATACCTGCGAACAGCCACTCGGCAAGCGCAAAAGGGGAACGCTCAAGCAGCTGATAGTTGGCGAGACCGGCATATTCCAGGAACGAGATGTTGGCATACATTGTCTTGGATCGCAGTCCGGCCCGCGTTAGCACCGACTTTAGGAGACCAAGCGCTAGCGACGGCCGCTCAATTGCCGACATCGGCATATTGACTAGCACGATTGGCACATCGGCACTCATCTCGTGCCCTCGCTGGTCTGCCAAGCAAAGCGGTCATCGATGTCCTCTTCGAGGAGCCCCTCCGTGTGCAACTCTTCGAGCAGATTGGGGACTGCAAGGGCACTCGCTCCGTCCGCTATGACTCGCACAGCTATCTCCGACGCTGTGCAATCGCCGCACGCGATTAGATCACCAACGGAGATCGGAGCCACGTCGTCGAGGATCACATATTCATTGTAACGTGAGCGCAGGTGAAAGTGGCGGTTCCCGGCCTCGTAATGCAGGTCTCCGCGAAAGCGGATCGGCAGGTTGGGAGATGGGCTCTCGCGCATATGCTGGTCGATCATACTCTGGAGTTCCTCCCGGAATCCGTCTGGCGTCTTGAAAAAGCGTTCATCCAAGATGCGGTAGCCGAGTGGCCAGCGTTTGCTCGCTGGTACTGGCGTGACCAGCTGTACCCGTCTTTGCAGCATGTTCACGAGGAAGCCGGAAACGCAGGCGATTGTCGTGGAACGATACTCCGGTACCGCGATTGCATCCTTGTTGTTGACTGCCCTGAGTGTTACCTCGCGACTGCGCCCAGCGAGAGCTTTTGGGGCCTGCGCCTCCTTGCCCTGCTGGACGAGTTCGACCCCCATCAGGTCCTCGGGCGAAAACGCCGCGTGAATCTGATTGAGGTGATCGGTGCTTAGCACGGAGAAACGATTTGTAACGCTTCGGTAGCGGTCGAATAGTTGGAACAGGCGTTCAGTGAGTGCCCGATCCTTGAGGGGGGCCGCCGTCGTCGTTTGCGGCAGTGCGCCCGTGATTTGATAGTAGTCGGACAGAAAGCGGTCGTAGTCCGGGTTATCCATTGGCTCGGTGGCCCAGTAGCAGAAGCCGGTGCGGGCAGCCGAACCAAACATCTCGCTCGCGACACCGACCACGCCGCGCCAAAGCTCGGCATGCTCTTCGTTATATTCAAAGTAGCCCTTGAAGCGGCCAGCTGACAGGCCGCAAAACCAGCAACCGACGGTGCAGCCTTCGCTCAGCTCGAAAGCGATAATGGGGTGCGTGATCGCCCCCGCTGATCCGACGTGGCTATTGCAGCGGCGGATCTGGCGCTCGCGCCACACGTGAAAACGAGGGGCGACCATCGCCATTTGGCCCTCATCGCGCAGGATGTCGCGATGGCGGATCATCTCGTCGATATACTCATACCATATTATAGCCAGCGGCCAGGACGAACACTCGGGCTTAGAGCGATAGTTCATGTAGTCGCGGCGCCAGAGCGGTAGCATCTCCAGAGGGTCGACGTCGATGCCGTAGCGCTCGGTCACCTTTCGAGGGTTGTCGAGGTTCTCGTTGAGCTCGGTGCGGAACGCGAGGTCGCCGGTCAGGCGCTCCATGAAGCGCTTAATGTGCGCCAGCGTACGAAGCTGTTTGGGTGTGCGCCGGTCAAAGATCTTTCGGTAGTACTCCGCAGCGTTTGGCATCACTTTTGGTCCCCCTGTCCCACTTTCGTCACGGGTGAATGCCGCTTGCTCAGATCACCACCACAACGACGGTGACAACGGCTTCGGCTCCTGCAAGGACAGTCGTCGCTGCCTCCGCGGCCTGGACCGCGGTGGTAGCGACGACAGCCGCCTGAAAGACCTTGGTCGAGGTCGCAACGTCCGACTTTAGCTTGCCGTCGACGACCGCATTGACCTGCTTGACGTTCGGATCGCCTGGGCTTCGCGATTGGATGTAAGTTTTAGCTTCATCGAGCGTGAACTCGTAGCCGCGCTCGTTTGCGGCAGCTACCAGCGCCGCGAGACCCGTGGCCTTCGGCTTCACCGCTTCAAGCAGATCATCGTCTTTTTCCAGGTCGTCGACGAACCGATATAGGTCAGCTTTCGTCATTGCATGTCCCTCCTTTTAGGGGCGATAGGAAAAATTTGGCTCGAGGAATGGACACATGACTTGGCAAACAAGCCTGTCTCGCGGAACCGACAAAAGTGACTGCCACGCCAGAACGCACTCGAAGTTAAAAGCCACGCCGCGTGAGGAGCGGCCGGCGTGGCCAGCTGCGAAGCTGTTGCGGCGTGCGCCGGTCAAAGATCTTTTTCGGTAGTACTCCGCAGCGTTTGGCATGACTGTTTGGTCCCCCTCTCACACTTTCATCTTTCATCACGGGTGAATGCCGCTTGGTCAGACCACCACCACAACGACGGTGACAACGGCTTCGGCTGCTGTAAGCACAGTCGTCCCTGCCTCCACGGCCTGGACCGCGGTGGTAGCGACCGCAGCCGTCTGAAAGACCTTGGTCGAGGTCGCAACGTCCGATTTTAGCTTGCCGTCGACGACCGCATTGACCTGCTTGACGTTCGGATCGCCTGGGCTTCGCGATTGGATGTAAGCTTTAGCTTCATCGAGCGTGAACTCGTAGCCGCGCTCGTTTGCGGCAGCTACCAGCGCCGCGAGACCCGTGGCCTTCGGCTTCACCGCTTCAAGCAGATCATCGTCTTTTTCCAGGTCGTCGACGAACCGATATAGGTCAGCTTTCGTCATCGTTTTGTCCTCCTTTTAGGGGCGATAGGAAAAATTTGGCTCGAGGAATGGACACATGACTTGGCAAACAAGCCTGTCTCGCGGAACCGACAAAAGTGACTGCCACGCCAGAACGCACTCGAAGTTAAAAGCCACGCCGCGTGAGGAGCGGCCGGCGTGGCCAGCTGCGAAGCTGTTGCGGCGTGCGCCGGTCAAAGATCTTTTTCGGTAGTACTCCGCAGCGTTTGGCATGACTGTTTGGTCCCCCTCTCACACTTTCATCTTTCATCACGGGTGAATGCCGCTTGGTCAGACCACCACCACAACGACGGTGACAACGGCTTCGGCTGCTGTAAGCACAGTCGTCCCTGCCTCCACGGCCTGGACCGCGGTGGTAGCGACCGCAGCCGTCTGAAAGACCTTGGTCGAGGTCGCAACGTCCGATTTTAGCTTGCCGTCGACGACCGCATTGACCTGCTTGACGTTCGGATCGCCTGGGCTTCGCGATTGGATGTAAGCTTTAGCTTCATCGAGCGTGAACTCGTAGCCGCGCTCGTTTGCGGCAGCTACCAGCGCCGCGAGACCCGTGGCCTTCGGCTTCACCGCTTCAAGCAGATTGCCGTCTTTTTCCAGGTCGTCGACGAACCGATATAGGTCAGCTTTCGTCATCGTTTTGTCCTCCGTGGATCTCTAGGTGATCGTGTCGATCGAGGCGTTCGCCATCTCGCCTTTGGCGACATGGTCGAGCATGGGGCCGACTGGTGGGTCGGCTGTGGGCGGCGGCCATCAAGATCGCCCCTTGCTCGTGACGTGTCAGCACGAGCTCGTCCAGGTTTTCCTCGCCGGGGGCGCCGTAGATGCGATCGAAGAACGCCATCTTGCTTCCTTTCGTGCTTCAAATCGTTTTCATGAAATCTGATCGTGCAAAAGTCGTGCCAGGCCGCAGGAGCGACTAAAATAATGCTAATGGCTTTCTTTCAGATAGTTAGGTCTGGAAATTGACCCACGGTTGAAGGAACAATCTGTGTCGTTGATGCGACAAGGCGACGGACTATGTCGTATAGGCGCCGGCAGTCATCCGCTCGACGCCGGCATGGAAAGAGCAGGCATGTCAACTGCGGATAGCTGTCGCCTTCTCGCCTTCGCCGACATGGTCAAGCATAAGGCAGCCGGAGGCATTGCGGTGGGATTGGCGACACCTTTCCCGCATTTCCGGGGCCGAGCCGTGCACCGCCTAAAAGATAGCCGCACCCGGACCGCTATTGGCGCCCAGCGTCATGCCGAGGCCGGCGATTTGGTTGGCGCCGAACAGATTGGTGGTGATGGACATCGAACTGATCCGGCTTCATGACGAACTGCATGGCGCAGGCGTCGACGATGCGCTCATCCGTGGCTAGCCGACTCGCCAGCGCGGGTTCGAGGCGTAGCGTATAATCCGGCGGCATTCGGCCCTCGTGCTTATGTCGTGCGAGCTGGCGACCGCCTGACGATCGTCGCCGACTGCGATGAAGTGCTGGACGGCGACATAGAAGCCTTCGAGGTTCGGATTAGCACGATATCGATATCCTCGTGGCCCGCCCCGAAACGATGGTCTTTGCGGGGCGCACATTGGCGTAGGCGTCGAAGCTTTCGCGCAGCCACACGTTGACAGAGCGAAAGCCACCGCCGACTGCCGTTGTCAACGTGTCCTTAAGCGCCAGCTTGTGTAGCGGATCCTCTCGAGATCGCCTGCGGCATGGCCTCGCCGCTCTTTTCAATTCGGCGAGGCCGCCGAATTGACGACCTGACCTCCGTCAAACGTTTCTGCCAGAAAGTCCGAATTTCGGATTCAGGTGACTAGCGCGCTTTCGACCTGCCAAACGGAAACGTTGTGAAAATCGAGGGCGTCTGAATTTCTGGTCACCAGCGAACGGATGCCAAGAAAAGTCCTCTCGATTCTGTGGCTGAATTCGTATTCATCCATGCTCAAGGTGTGCCTGTACTTGTGTCGTGCCATAGTTCAATACTCCATGTATTTCGGCCAGATAGGGTAGGGGGTGAGCCTGCCGTCCTCTGCCGCCAGCCTTTGATGACGACGCCGTGGCGGCGCATACAAGCTTTGGCATCGACAATAAGGCCGGTCACGTCGACGTTCTCGAGGCCGTAGGCCATGGCCCGATTGGTGGCCTTGGAAGCGTTCCTCGCAGCGGGCCTTGGCATGGGCGAGCATGTTGGCCGGAACCGGTCCCGCCGGAAACCGATGCGAATTCAGCCTTGAGGCCTTGCGGGCTGGCGATACAATCGGCGAGCGGAAGGGCGGCGAAAACTGTAAGCAGCGGCTTTCCTCATTGATACTCTTTCTTGGCGAGTCGTTTGTGTGCGGATTTGGCGTGGCCGCTGACCACCTTGACGGTCATGAGGCGGGCGGCTGGATCCTTCCAATTCATAGCCTGTCCTTCGGATTAGGCTCTGTGGAGCAACTGCCTTGGTAGGACTTGCCGTCGAAGTCGGCATGATCGTCATAGATCGTGATCTGCTTGCCATCGGCGGTCCTGGCCGATCCGGAGACATTGCCAGCGAAATACCGGACCGGATCGGCCTTGCCGATTGTCAGGTAGCGCAAGGAGACGTCGGCAAGGCACGAACTTTTTAAGCGACCAAGTTGGCGATATCCAGCTCAGCTTCCGTTCTCAGCCGACAGGCGGCGACCGCCATCACCGCAGCGACGCCCGCGTCGATCCTGCCGAATGATTTGGCCTTGGTGAGCTTGCGGTTCCCGGCGGCGTCGCTGTCAATCACTGCGTTCGATATGCACCAGCGCAGCACCGGGTGCCCGCCATGGAACAATTTGCCTTGCACCGCCAGTTCCTCGAACGACTCGATGGCCGGTGACATCGATTTATAACCCTGACCAAACGGCGACAGCGGCACGTCGACGCCGAGCCGCGCGAACGACTGTTTCAGGACGTCGATCCGCCACATGTCGTAATTGACGTTGGCAAACGGAATGGTCGACGACAGTTCGCCGACGTCGGCTGCGAGAGAATCATAGTCGAGCACCTGTCCGGGCACCGGTATCAGAAACCCCTTGTCGGCCCAGACGCGGTAGGGCGCGCGGTCGCGTAAGCCGCGTTCGTCGAGCGTATCGCCAGGCGTCCAGATGCGCGGGACGAGGTGGATGTTGCTCTCGTCGTCCTCGACCGCCATGACGAAGGCGGAGAGGTCGGTGCGGGCCGACAGATCCAGCCCGCCATAGACCGGCCTGCCATCGTAGAGCAGATCTTCGACCGTCGGCTTTGCGCCACGCACCCATACGTTCGGCGACAGAAACGGTGCTTTGGCCTGGACGCGCTGGTTGAGGTAGAGATTGCGCAGCCGGTTCTCGAGCGACGGCACCTTTTCGGCCCGCTTCATGGCGGCGCGGAATTCGCCGATGTCGCGGTAATCGCCGAACGCCGGGTTGGCCTTTTTCCATTCTCTCTCATCCAGCAGCTTGCAGCCGGATTCGGCGGCATAGAGATGGACGGTAAAGGTATCGTCCTCGATCTCGCCCGCGCGGATCTTCAGACCGTAGTCGATCAGCTCCGACAGGATGTGGTCGTCGGCGGGAGCCTGGGTGGAGATAATCATCATCAGCGGCTCGACCTGCGCGCCTAGCGAGGTCATCAGCACGTCGTAGAGCAGCGCGTTCTTCGCCTGCGAAAGCTCGTCGTACACCACGAGGTCAAGCCCTTCGCCGAACTGGCCACCGGCTTCGGCGGCGATGGCCGAATAGAACGAGCCGTCGCGGCGGTGGGTGACGTGCTTGGTCGAGTCGACCACCTTCAGCCGCTTGGCGAGCACGACGTTCATTTTCACCATGCGGGCGACGAAGCGGTAGACGATCGAGGCCTGCTTGCGGGTGGTGGCAGCCGAGGCGATCACCGAGTTCGGCTTCTTGAACGGGCCTACCAGGTGCAGAAGGATTATCACCGCAGCCAGCAACGTCTTGCCGTTGCGCCGCGCCACCGAGAACACCGCCTGCCTTCGCTTGCGCTGGCCATCCTTGTCTCTCGGATTATAGACGTCGCGAATAAACTCGATCTGCGGCTTGGCCAGCCGGAGCGGCTTGCCGACGTGCTTGCCCGCCGGGACGATCAGCGAATGCGCAAACGCAATCGCCCTGCCGGACGGCAGGCCCCAGTCCTTTTTTGGCACTTGGCGCAGCACCATGAGATGGCGCAGTTCGGACGTCAGCCCGATCTGAGATTTACCAGCGGATGGCGCTTGCTTGTCGATAAACACAATCGTATGTCCACAACCACAACCACAACACGAGAACTAGCGTACAGATGATGCATTTTAAAATCGTAGGTGGTGGCGGCGAGGCGGACGAAGCCCGCGACACCAGCCCGGATGCGGTGGTCGATTTCGGCCAAGCGCAGGAAGCGGTAAAGGGCAAGCGCAAGGCCAAGGCCACGAAGACGGGTGGCGGCGACACCAAGGCGGAAAAGCCGAAGCGGGCGAAGAAGGAAAAGCCGGTGAAGGAGCCACGCGAAAACAAGACTGACGCGCTGGCGTTGATGCTGCTCGAAGCAAACGGTGCCACAGTCGCGGAAGTCGCCAAGGCCTTTGGCTGGCAGCCGCACACCACCCGCGCGGCGATCTCGACACTGCCGAAGAAGAAGCAGTTTCCCGAGGGCCACACGCTTTCCTCGGAAAAGGTCGAGGAGCGGGGCGGGCGGGTCTACCGCATCGTCAAGGTCTGATAGTACCAGCAACATCGTCGAACGAAGGCCCGCCGTCCAAGCGGGCCTTTTCTCCTGTGAAATCCTGCCAGCGCGCCACCGCGACGTCGACATAGGCCCGATTGATTTCTAGGCTGAGCGCCACCCGCGCCTCCATCTCCGCCGCGATCAGCGTCGTGCCGGAGCCGACGAACGGATCGTAGACCGCCTGTCCGGCGCTTGAATTGTTCTGCATCGGACGGCGCATCGCCTCGACCGGCTTCTGTGTCGAGTGGCCGTGGCCGGAGTCGTCGCGGCTCGGGATCGTCCATAGCGTCGATTGCGAGCGGTCCCCGCACCAGTTTCCCTTCTGCCTGACGGCATACCAGCACGGCTCGTGCTGCCAGTGATAATCGCCACGCGAAAGCGCGAAGCGGTCCTTGGCCCAGATGATCTGCGAATGGATCTGAAAGCCGCAAGCCTCCAGCGACGCCTGCACTTCGCTGGCGTATTTCCCGGCGTGCCAGACATAGGCGACCGCGCCGGGAAACAGGTCGTAAGCCTGCCGCCAGTCTGCGCGTTCGTCGTTGACGACCTCGCCCATCTTTTTCCGGTTGTTGTTGACGCCTGCCTCGGCCCGCCAGTGCGGATCGTAGTCGACGCCATAGGGCGGGTCGGTCACCATCAGGTTCGGTTTCACGCCGGACAAGAGCCGCTCGACGTCCTGCGCATTGCAGGCATCGCCGCAGAGGATGCGGTGCTGGCCGCACAGCCAGAGATCGCCTGCTTTTGACGTCGGGACGTCGGGCAGCGCCGGGGCCTCGTCGGGATCGGTCAGCCCCGGATTGCCGGTTAGACGGCCAAGGCGGCGAAGCTCGCTTTCCGAAAAACCGATCAACGCCGCCATATCCGGCAGCGTCTCCAGTTCGGCGGCGAGCAGCTTGACGTCCCAACCGGCATTCAGTGCCAGCTGGTTGTCGGCCAGCCGGTAAGCCTTGATCTGCTTTTGCGTCCAGCCGCGGGCAACCATCACCGGCACCAGTTCCAGGCCGATCTCTTGCGCCGCCAGCGCGCGCCCATGTCCGGCG
Source organism: Sinorhizobium meliloti (assembly GCF_017876815.1). Lineage (NCBI taxonomy): Bacteria > Pseudomonadati > Pseudomonadota > Alphaproteobacteria > Hyphomicrobiales > Rhizobiaceae > Ensifer > Ensifer meliloti. The sequence goes on from NZ_JAGIOS010000001.1 coordinate 2,520,843, forward strand.
ATCAGTTCGCCCGCCTCGTCGACCAAGAGCGGGATGGTAAAGCCGAACTCACGGATCGACGCGGCGATCTGCGCCACCTGCTCGGGCGAGTGCGTGCGCGCGTTGGCGCCATAGTGCTTCAGGCTTGTAAGCGGTCTGCGCTCGACCGCGTCGGCGGGCCACGGCAGGTTCATCGTCATTCTCCCAGAAGCAGCGTGATCGGGTCGCTGTCCCATTTTTCGGGATGCGCCAGCCGCGCCCGACCGGCAGGCGTCAGCCCGAGTTCCGAGCCGGTGGACATCATCGCCTTGACGGCGTTGTTCATCACCACCAGCAGCGGATTGCGGACCGGCCCCTGCGGCGACTGGACCAGCAGGCCGGTCTTGTCGAGCTTCTCGCGGGCCTGCCGGAACACCGACCAGTTGACCGCATAGGCTTCCAAAGCCGCTTCATCCGCCCGCGTCAGCACGCCGTCCGGCAGCGAACTAACGGTGTACAGCCACATCTCCTCAGCCAGCTCATTTAGCCCCGGAGGCATGCGCGGATGGCCGAGTCCCTGCGGCTCGTCGTAGATCCGATGGATGCCGACATTGCTGCGGTTGCCTTCGGCCAGTTTGACTATTTTCGATTTCGGTTTTTCGCCTTTTGGCATTTTCGCCGCCTTTGCTTTGCGTAACCATCGAAAATATAGGCCAAAAAAACCCGTCCTGAAATTACAACGAGACTACGGGCGCGCCTCCGGCCCCCTTGGCGAGGATTTCTGGCCAGTCCCCCCCCCGGCCTGGGCCCCCGAGGGCCTGCGCTCCGAGCGGCGATGGTGAGCGGTCGAGGCCATGCCTCTCGGGCACGGCTCAAAGCAGGCACCAGAGCGCAGCGGCGACCACCAGCGTCAGAACGGTTGCGTTGAGCCACGCCTCGATGCTCATCTCACCGCCTCTCGCCACGCACATAGCCGCGCTTCAACCGTGCTGCCGTCTCGGGGTCGGCGACAGGCTCACGGTTGGCAGCGGCTATCGCTTCCCGCTGGGTTGGCTGCGCCCATGGGTGGTTGGGGTCGACAGGAAAACCGTCCTCGTCGCAGGCACCCGTCAGCCGTCCCTGATCGTAAGCATGTGTCAGCCTGGAATGGTGGCGGTGACAGAGCGCCTGCAGGTTCGTCCAGTCCAGCCTGCGCTCGGGCGCTGCCCTGACCGTGACGACATGGTCGACGTGCTCTGCGGGTCTACTGCAGCCTCTGACCGAGCACAGCGGGAACACCTTCAGGAACCGACGGGCCAGTCGGTGCCATTCGTGGTCGTAAGGGATGTTGCGTGGGCGCTTGCGCATCGCCTCATCCCGCCAGCAGCCACAGCGCCAGCAGCACCGCTGCGACGACGAGCACGGTGAAGGCGAAGGTGTCGTGGTGCTCGCTCATAGCCTTCGCCTTACCGTATCGATGGCTTGCAGCATGGCGTCGAGCTTCTTCTCGATGAGCGAAGCCTGCCAGTCGATCTGACCGGCGAGACCTCGGCTGCCATCGTCCTTGCCGGGATCCTGGTCGAGCGCCTGGACGCCGGTCACGTGCTGGCAGAGCGCCTGCGCCTCGGTAAGCACCGCCTGCGCCTTGTCGACGACCGGCGCGAGCCGCTTGCCAAGCGGCTCGGTCTTCACCGGTTCGCCATAGCCGAACAATTTCCTCGGAGGCGGTGGCGTCGAAGGCGTGGTGGTGATCGAACTCATTCTGGCTTCCTCCTTCGGTTTGAAGTCGTTCAACGCGGCTCCAATCGCCTTTTCGGTTGCGTTGTCGAGGTCTGGGTTTGGCATGGTGTTTTCCCTTTCCTGTTGTCATGGCGGCGTCCCGTTTGGTCGCGGGTTTTGCCCTGTCCTTCCCCTTCGTTCCCGTGTTCCCTTCCCGGTAGGGAAGAAGGGAACCGGGAGATACCGTTCCCGGTTCTCCCTCCCTCTCCGAAGGAGAGGGCAAAAAAGAAGAACCGGGACATGTTTTCAGAGCGGTTTTCCCGGTTCTGCCCGGTTCCCCGGAATGAGAACCGGGACATCACGTTTCAGCGGTCGCCGAGGGGCGCTTGCTGTTGTCGACGAACACTCCTTTTTTCAACCTTGACTTGCCGCCGGGGTATTCCTGCTCAAAGAGCAAACCCGACTTCTTCCAGCACTTGGCGATGCGGTCGGCGCGCTCCTCGCTGACGTCGAGCACGCGGACGATAAGGATGCCGACGTAACGGTCCCTCGATTGCGGCGCGAGCGTGTAACGCTCGTGTTCAAGACCGTCGGCGGACTGGATCAGGTCAAGCACCCGGTCGATCTGCTCATAAGCGAGATTCTCGAACAGGCCGGGTGGCTGCCACGCGACGAGAATGCCGACCTTGTCCGAGTCGGGGTAAGCGGGCGGGCTCTCGTTTTCGAGATCGATGGACAGGAATTTGAACCAGCTCGCCTCGCCGGGATCGGGCAGATAATTGCCTTTGGCAAAATCGACGCGGACGATGCCGCGCGGGTTTTCGACGCCGAGCGAAGCTGCGGCATCCGCCGTCATGTTGGTAATAGTGTGCGCCAGCCGGACGATGCCGCCGAGCGCACCAGCGCCGCGACCGGCATCGATATCGCCGGGGGTGACGAGGCCCTTCTTGACGTGGTGCATCAGCAGGCACCCGGCGTCGAGGCGACGGATGACGCCGCGAATGACGGCGACTGCCGCCTTGACCTGTCCGTTGTCGTTTTCCGCGCCCGACCATAGTTCGATGAAGGGATCGAGGATGAGCACGTCGACGCCATGCTGGCCGAGTTCCCATTCGAGGCGGCGAAGCTTCTCGGTGGCATGGATAACGCCTCGCTTGTCCACCTGCGCCAACAGCGGCGGATCGTCGATCTCGACGATGAAGACGCGGTCGGACTCGTCTTTGCCGAAGCCGAAATGCTTGGCGATGGCGGCGAGCCTGCGGTCGATCTCATCATCGTCCTCCTCGACCGTCAGGATCGCGACGCGTTTCGGGCCGTGGACGGTCTTGAACGGACCGAAGGAGATGCCCGCAGCGAGATGCAGCGCGACGCAAAGCCCGAAGATCGACTTGCCCGCGCCTCCGGCGGCGATGATCGAGGTGATCTGTTTTCTGAGGATGAGACCGCGCATGATCCATGGCCGTGGCGGGATGGTCTTGCCGTCCCGGAAACGGTAACGGCGTGCCTTCACCGGAAAGCGGACGACGTTTTCTTTGTTCGGCGGGCGGTCGCCGGGGAAATCGTCCTCACCCTTCATGGCGCGGACCCAATTCGTTGAAGCGCGCAGCACGGCGCACGGCCCAGAACAGCGTGTCGCGGCGCATGCGCGGAAAGCCGATGGCCTGGACGAAGACGAGAAGCGCAGTGAGGTCGTCGCGGCAAAAAGCCCGCATCTCGAAGTCGGGCTTATCTATCCGCCAGTCGCCGGGGAGCGGTGCCTTCAGCATCATGCGGCCTGTCGACAGATCGTAGCCGACGAGGCCGGAAAGCTCCGGGCATTCGCTCATGCAGAGATAGGCGTTGTACTGGTTCGGCAATGGCAGGCCGAGTTCATCGTGTTGCATCGGCTCGCGCCAGTCGGTGTCCTTAACCGGGCGCGCGGGCTTGCGGGCTGCGGCGATCCGCTGGTAGCGGTGGTGGTTCTTGCGGTACTCGGCGCAGAAACGGTGCAGCTGATAGCGGCGGGCGAGCACCTCTGCGCGGCCTTGCCAGCGGGCCTCGAAAGCGAGCTTCGTGCGGTGAACGCGGAAAAGAAGCGCATCGATGCGCTCGCGGCGCTCGTCATCCATGCCACACCTCCCATTCGGTGATGCGGCTGGCGATCCAATCAGCGACGTTCAATGGCCATGCATTGCCGATGGCGCGATAGCGCGGGCCGTCCGGTGCGTGGCGTGCACCGCGCCACGGAATGTCGGTCCAGTCGTCGGGCAAGCCCTGCAGCCGTTCGCATTCGCGCGGCGTTAGCCGCCGGACGCCCCAGTGCGCTGCCACCGCTTGGCTGTAGCCGTCCTCGTCCAAGCTACCAGGCACGTCACCAGGCACTGGATCCTGTCGCGCGTTGAAGGACACCGCGACCTGTCCGCCGGCATTGGCGTGGCTGCCGGAAAATTCCATCGCGCGCAGCGTCGGCGAGACCTCGCCGCCGGAGCGGTGGCTTTTCGAATCGAAGGCAATCGGGATCAGCGAGTCGTGCATGTCCGCGCCCATGGTTCCGGGCGGGCGGTCGCCACCGGTCCGGTTGGCAGCACCTGAAAGCGTCGGTGCCACGACCGGGATCAACGGCTGGCCTCTGCCGGTGCCGTCTATTTCGTATTCGCCGAAGGAGACGAGGCGGTCGGCAACGACCGGATCCTGTCCGCGCGGCTCGCCGGGACGCTCGACGCCGCGGCCACTTGCGACAAGGCTTTGAGCAACATCGGCGAAAGCGCCTTGCCCCGGCGTGCGGCGCGGCGGAGAATCCCCGCGCATGCTTTCGGGCTCAAGTAGTATTTCGGCGGGACCGCGCCAGTCTCCAAGACATCCGACAACGAAGAGACGCCGTCGTCGCTGCGGCACGGCGCGGGGAAGGCGTTGTGTTCGGACAAACTGAGCGTCAAGCACCCGCCAGGCACAGCAATACCCGCATTCTTCCAGGCCCCGGAGGAAGGTCGCAAAAGACCGACCATCGTTGTGCGACAGGGCTCCGGCGACGTTTTCCCAAACCAGCCAGCGGGGGCGGTAGCGGCGAGCCACGGCAAGATAATCGAGCATGAGGACGCCGCGCGGATCGGCGAGCCCCTGTCTGAGTCCGGCGACCGAGAAGGCTTGGCAGGGCGTGCCGCCGGTAACAAGGTCGATGTCGAGGTCGGGCCAGTCGCGGTAGCCATTGACGTCTCCGAAGTTCGGCGTGTCGGGGAAGCGGTAACGCAAGAGCGTCGCGGCGAAGCGATCGATCTCTGCATGGGCGACGCAGTGCCAGCCATAGGGCTCGAAGGCGAGCTTCGCGGTGCCGATGCCGGAGAACAGGTCGAGCAGCTTAGACACCGCACATGCCCTCGCACTCGTTGATGAACAGATTGAGCTGGCCGCGATCCTCGGCGTTGTCGAAAGTGACCTGATCGAGCGGTTGGCAGGAGCGGTGCAGATATGCCTTCTTCGACAGCGCCTTGAAGCCGGGACCGGCAGGCCGCATCAGCAGGTCGATCTCGACCGCGTCGGCGAATTCCTGCGGGCGGTTGATCTTCATGTCGCGCCAGAGCGCGTTGTCGTGGAACGGGCAGCCGATGCAGGACGACTTCGGCGGCTCGGGATATCCGTGGCGCTCCAGCCAGCGCAAGCAGTCCCACCGGCTCATGCGAAGCTCGATCAGCGGCCAGCGGTTGGCCCACCAGCGTTCGTAAGCCGGTTTCATCCGCGACGCCTCGTCCCATGAGATGCCGATCCATTGCGTGGCGGCTGGCTCCTTCGGCGAGCGCCTGCCGACGATGCCGAGCAGTTCGCGCACCTTCCGGCGGATAGGCACGATCTTGTATTCCTTGGTGCACTGGCGGCGGATCGAGGCGGGGATCGACGCCCAGCGGTGTCCCTTGGAACCGGCGACCAGGCCATCGCGGATGTTGCCTGCGGAGACGATGTGGACAGGGAAGGGCAGTTGCGGCATCAGCCAGTCGAGATGGCGGTAGACGGCGGCGGGCTCCCAGCCGGTGTCGGCGAAGATGGCGCAGTCGGGCATCGGCTTGATCCAGCCTTCAGCCGCCATCAGCGCCATGGTCGACGATTGCACACCCGCGCCAAGGGACAGGATCGTCATCATCCGGCCAGCCCCGCGCGCATCAGTTTCAGGCTTTGCGAGCAGCGCGACGCCCAGATGGCGACGCAGGCGGCTTCGGCCTCGTTGTGGTTCTTGGCCGTGATGCCGAGCCAGCGGCAATAGTCGCGGGCGCGACGCTTGGCCTCGTCCTTTCCAAGCGAGCCGCCGCCGCGCCCATAGAGAGCGGCCCGCCATGTCTTGACTGCGACCGTCTCGAAACCGATGCCCCGGTCGATGGCGAGCTGGCGCACATGACCCTGGATTTCCGGCAGCACCATCTGGTCGGCGTTCGGCGTCCAGTAGCCGGTGGTCTTGCCGCCAAGATCCGTCTTTACCCGCTTCTGGTAACCCGCGATCAGCCGCATCGCCGCTTCAAGGCAGATGAAATCGGGTCGGCGGGCCAAGCAGATGTCATGCAGGCGCAGGCCGAAGAAGGCGCATTTCTCTTCGGTCGTATCGCCTTGTGACGTAAACGACAGGCATTCGATCTCGCGCTCGGAACCGGGGAAGCGGTAGAGGGCCAGCCCGCATTGGGTGACGGAAGGATCGACGCCGAGGATCAGCATGGCTCGGCCTCGTTGCCCCATGCATCCCATCCGTTGCGAGGTGAGCCACGTCGGTTGAGTTCGATCTTTGGAATGTTCGGGAAGTAGCTTTCGAGGATTTCAAGGATCCGTTCCGGCTTGGCCGAATGCTGGATCGCTGGCGAATAGACGACGGAAGGAAACTGGTCGCCCATGGCCGGTGCCGGAACATCGCCGCGAGTTCCGATCAGCAGAAGTTCATGCTGATTGCGGAACCAGTAACCGGTGCCGATCTTGTCTTTTACCCAGACAAGATTGCTCTTGTACTCGAAGCCCCACGATTCCATGACGAACAGCGCCTGCGGCAGCATCGGCACGGTCGCCCATAATGCCAGCGTGCTATCGGCGGCGGCAATCCCGGCGATTGGCCTAGAGGCGATGATTTCTGTTGCTGATGTCGGATAGTGATTGTCGGCGGCGCGATCCATGCCGCTTTCCCGGCTATAAGGCTCAAAGCGCCATTCGGGATCGGCGAGGATCAAACCATAACGTTTTGCCGGCAGCGCTTCGATCTTTGCGGAAAGTTCTCGCTCGCGAACAGCGCGCTTTTTCTTCTTCAGGAATTGAGTGATGGTAGCGCGTTCGCATTCTGGATTGATCGTGCCGTTCTCGACGAGCATCTGAAACGTGCCATCAGGCAGTTTTGTCATTTCATAGAGCGTGCCCCACGACGGCGGTAAAAGCGACACATGTGTCGAATTTACTAATCGTTGGTCGCATGCGATTGCCATTAACCGTTCGGTTGTTCTGGGACTGAACGGCAGTTGCTCAACCACTGCCAGCCATTCGCCGTGCCGCAATTCTGCCTTGGCGGCGATCAGCAACCGTCCGGTCTCGAAAATGCCATGGATCGTCGATTGCCACGCCTCGGTGACACTAGTCACCCATCGCGAGACAGTTTCATACAGGATCAATTCGCTGTCATGATTGGATGCGACCCGCCTCATCTCAGCCGCCCTTGTAGAGTTCACGCTTGCGCTCGGCGATGGCGCTGTGGAATCGCCGCTGCATGTCGCGCGCCGCCTCGGTCGGATTGCTCGCGACATAATCAGCGACCGCCGGGATCGCCGCTTCGAGGCCATCGAGGATGATGTCGCGCTCGGAAACGAAATTCAGGAAGTAGGGACCGGGTGGTGGCAAATCCGATTGCGGCGCCGGTATGATCTCGCGCCCGCGTTCCTTGCCGTTCGGCTTGTCTTTCATGCCGTTGGCAACTTCGGCCACTCGACCAGCATTGATGCCGAAGAGCGCGGCGATATGGTGCTGGTCGTCGCCGCGGCGCAACATGCCTTTCATGAGGCCGATCTGATAATCGCTAAGCATGGCGGAGCCTCCGCCGCACCGGCTTCACCGGCTGACGGTCGAACGGCTCGTGTCTGCCGCGCCAGCAGAGCGCGTGGTGGTAGGGACAGAAGGTCTTGCCGAGCGCCGTAGGCAGCCCGCAGAACAGATGTTTTCCCGGCACGTTCGCCGCGACGATGGGATAGCGGCATTGCAATTCAGAGACCTTGAACAGCGGCACGAGGCGGGGCGCGGCGGGTAATCCGGCGGCGATCTGTGCTTCGTGTCTCATGACGGTCTTCCCCAAAGGTGGATGGGCGGTCAGCCGTCATCGTGGCGGGAGGCCGTCAGGCGTCAGCGGGCTTCATCTGGGGCGGGCAGAAAAATATCGGGGCGCAGGACATAGCGCGGGATGCCCGTAATCTTTTCGTAACGGTCGAGTTTCTCAGCGGGAATCTTGCGCTTGCCGGATTCGTAGCGCGACACCTGCGCCTCCGTGACGCCGAGCCGACCGGCGACCGCCTGCAAGCTCCGTTGGCCTTCGGGAAGGCCCTCCCGCCATTTTTTCAAAGGATGCATGCGGCCAACTTACCTCATAGGCACAAGCGGCGGCAATAAAATTCTTTAACAGACGTGTTGCAGAATATGGCGCGAATGTGAAATCTAGGAATGTTGCACATGAATGCTGAAGAGAAGGGACAGACAGCCATGAAGGCAAAGTCTCCAACCGGCCCCGTTTACTTCAAGGAATGGCGCATCCACGCAGGTTATTCGCAGGAGGAACTAGCGCTCATTCTCAACGTCAACGCCGCGACGGTATCCAGAATCGAAACACAAAAACGCGATTTTGTCGGGTCTTATCTGTTCAGATTCGCGAAAGCCTGCAATTGCCCCAGCCCCGGCGATCCGGTTGGCCGCCCCCCGTCGCAGATATCCATCGATGCCTTGTTTCGAGGCAACGCCGAGGATCGCAGGCGCGCCGAAGAGATCCTGACTGCCGCGATCCGCTCCTCGTTATGGTCTTCCGACGAGTCGTCGCTATGGAAGAATGACGGCAAGGGCGGCGAGGACGGGAACGACAAGCCAAGCTGATTCGGCTTGTCAACCTTGCCTCCTAGGTATATCGTCAATTTCCATATCGAATCTTCTTAATTACCACTTGCTGTTGCGTTTTGATCGCCCGCCGAATTTCGACGGGCGAATGGCTCTTTCATCGCGGGGAGGAAACTTGCGATGTCGACTGAACGAGGGAGCCGAGCGTTGCGCGTGCGGCTGCGCGACGTACCGGAAGAATTTCGGGAAGATCTTCATTCTTTCATTGAAGATGGGACATTGCCGTTAAAGAATGCCGTTTTGATGCAGATCCTTATCGGGCTCGACGTACTCGCGGCCCGTTCCCTGCACAATCGTCACCAGCATCTTTCAGCCATCCTTGCTGCGCTCGCCTATGAATGTCCCGACCATGCATGGTCGTCGATTGGCGCGTGCATCCGGTGGGAGCGGCGCGGAGGCCTGTCGGGCTGTCGCCGTCAGCTGCAATGATCGAACGTCGGGCAATCACAACCGTCCCGTTGTGGCTGGAATGGCGGCGGTCATTTCTCTGTGCCTCAGAGGTAGCCGCAGCCGTCGGCGTCGACGAGTATCGTTCGCCGTTGTCGCTCTACGCCGAAAAGCTGGGCTTAACCTCTGTCACCGAGACGCCGATCATGCGGCGCGGCAGGCACTTCGAGTCGGCGGCGGTTTCATACCTTGCGGAGGAGCACCACGACTGGCGCATCGCCCGCCCTCACGTCTTTGTCATGGACACCGAAAGGCGGCTTGCCTGTACCCCGGACGTGCTCGCCGAGGTGCCTGGAAAGGACGGCATCTGCAACGTCCAGATCAAGACGATCTCGGCACCGAAATTCGAGGAATGGCACGGTGTCCCGCCAGCGGGATACACGCTGCAGGTCGCGACCGAGAACATGCTGCTCGACGCCGCGCACGGCTATCTGGCAGTGCTGGCGGTGTCGACCTACGAGGCAAGCCTGCATCTTTTCGAGGTGCCGCGTCACGAAGCAGCGGAAAAAAAGATTGCCTCAGTGGCACAGGATTTCTGGCAAAACGTCGAGGCGGGCCGATTGCCGAAACCGGACTATCGCCTCGACGTCGACGTGATCGCCGAAATGCATCCGCAGGCGAAGAAAGGCGAGACCATCGATCTTTCCGGTGACAACCGGCTGGCGGAGATCCTGCCATACCGGCGGCACCTGAAAGAGCGCCAGAAGGCGGTGGCCGACGAGTTGTCGGCGCTCGACGCCGAGATCCGCGACAAGATCGGTGACGTCGAGGAAGCCGAGTTTCCCGGCTGGCGGATCACCTACCGAAACCAGACGCGCAAGAGCTACACCGTGCCGGAATGGTCAGGGCGCAAGCTCAACATTTCCGAAAGGGGCAGGGAATGACGCCGAGGATCTATCAGGTGGAGGAGGGCGCTGGCGGCATTTCCCGCGAGGCGCTGCACGAAAAAGCGGTGGCCTTCGTCGAGGAGCGTTATCCGAGAACCGGCGACGTGCCGTTCCTGTGGATCATCGACGACGGCGAGGCGCTGGTCTGGATCGAGACCGGCTGGGAAAGTGAAGCCGAGAAGCTCCTGTCCTATGACGCCATTGCGTTGGCGCTGATGATTTCCGAGGCGCGGCAATACGCGTCGATCGTCGAAGTCTGGATGGCGTCGCAGAAGCCCGCCGCCGACGGCTCCTTCGACCACGACGAACCGCTGCCATCGGAACGGCCCGAAAACGAGCGCGACGACGCAGTGATGATTTCCACCTTCGAGCGCAACGGCGCGTTCAGCCTGACGACGTTCATTGCCAAGCAACAATCGAAGCTGCTGGGCGCGCGGGTGGATGACGAAAGTTCCGGCCTCGGCCAATGGTCGGGTCGGATGTTCAACCTGTTCTCGCACGGCAGGAAGCTCGCAGTGGCGCTGGTCTCCAAGGAGAGGAGCGCCTGATGATGGACCTCCCGCAACATCAACGCCTCTGGCATATCCTGATCGACTGCACCCGGCAGTACCGCGTGCACGAACGCGAGATCCGCGAAGAGGACATTGGCGGCGTCGTGCATGTCATCACTTACGAGCCGCTGGCGCATGCACGTGAAGCGCCGGAAACCGAAACCGTCGTCGATTGCGTGTTGCTGAAGATCGGCGTCGACAGACCGAAGGCCGAAAGCTACCGCGACGAATTCGCAAGCCTGATGAAACCGCTTGGCCGGCTGCTTGAACAAGGCCCGTCCTACATCACGCTCGGAGCCGAGATCGGTGATCAAGGTGCGGCCTTCTGCCTGATGGCGCTCGGCCAGGTGCTCGGCCTGTGGCGGGTAATAACCCCGGTTGATCTCGGCATTACCGGCGCAAAGGCCATGGATGCCGCTGGCCTCGGCTACGTCATGCTCACCGGTTACAAGGAGGAAGTCTCATGACCGTGGAAGAAAACCGTGAGGGACGCCGCTCGGCGCTCGATGAATTCGCGGCGGCGCAAATCACCGGGCCGACGAGTTTTCTGCCAGCGGCCCAAACGCAGTCGTTCGAAGTCGTCTCGGCGCAGGCGGTGGCCGTGCATCGCGACGAAGGGCTGGTGCTCACCCGGCTGCGCACATTGGCGCAGGCCGCAGGCACCGACTGGTACTATCGCTTTCCGGTGAAGAACCGCAAAGAGAACCGCACCGACTGGATCGAAGGCCCGTCGATCAAGCTCGCCAACGATCTTTCCAGACTTTATGGCAACTGCGCCGTCGATTGCCGCGCGCAGGATTTTGGCGATTTCTGGCTGTTCCATGCCCGCTTCGTCGATCTCGAAACCGGCTTTTCGCTCATTCGCCCGTTCCAGCAGCGCAAATCCGGCGGCAAGATCGGCGGCTCAGATGACGAGCGGCGGCTGGACATCGCCTTCCAGATCGGCGCAAGCAAAGCGATCCGAAACGTCGTCGTCAATGCCTTGCAGACGTTTTCCGATTTCGCCTTCGAGGAAGCCAAGGGCGCGCTGATCGACCGCATCGGCAAGGATCTCGACGGTTACCGTCAACGCACCATCGAGCGGGTCGCCGCCCATGTCGACATCGAACGCGTCGAACGGGTGATCGGCAGGCCGCGTCAGGACTGGTTGGCGACCGACGTCGCCAAGATCATCGCCATGGCCAAGGCGGTCACCGACGGCATGGCGACATGGAACGAAACCTTCCCGCCGCTTCAGGGCGCGGACAATGAGACCGGCGAAGTCGAGACGAGCGCTGCTGTCAGTAAAACGCTTGAAACCTTCGCCGCAGGTTCCGGCACGGATCAAATCGCGGATCCGCAGGAGGATGCCGGGGCCGAGACCTCCGCCAGCGGGACGCCCCCCCCAACGCTGGCGGAGGACATCTACGATACCATCACCCGCCGCATGGCCGCCGCGCCGTCGAGCGAGGCGGTGCATGCGGTATGGGAGCAGATGGAGCTGGACGCCTATTTCGACGGCGACAAGAAGGGCCGCGACAAGGCCTGGAAGATCGCTTCGAAAAGGCTCGAGCAATTCAAGGGCAAATGAAAATGACCGAGCCCCGCTTCAAGGATCTGCCGCCGCGCATCGCCAAGCTGCCGACCGACGAGCGCGGCTATCCGGTGCCGTACTTCGTCGAGTGGATCGACGGCAAGCCGGACTTCCGGGTGATGTCGTCGAAGAATCTCGCTCGCGCCGTCAAATACCGGCGCTGCTGGATCTGCGGCGAGGAACTGGGCCGGTTCCTCTGCTTCACCATCGGGCCGATGTGCGGCGTCAACCGGATTTCGTCGGAACCACCGTCGCATTACGACTGTGCCCGCTTCGCGGTTTCGGCCTGCCCCTTCCTGACACGACCACTGGCCCGCCGCAACGACCGCAACTTGCCGACCGGCGCGACCATAACCGGGATCGGCATTGAGCGTAATCCCGGCGTCACGCTGTTGTGGGTGACGAAGCGCTACCGTGTGATGAACGAACCAGATGGTGTGTTGTTTCGGATCGGCGAGCCGGAGCGGGTGCAGTTCTTCCGCGAGGGCAGATTGGCGACGCGCGCCGAGGTCGACCATTCGATTGCGACCGGCATCTACAACCTCGACCGCTTGGCCAAGCGCGAAGGTGCGAAGGCGGTCAATGAACTGGAAAAGTGCAAGCAGCGGTTTTCGGCGCTGCTCGACCAGCTGCTGCCTGCTCAGGCTGCGGCTCTGAAAGGGAGGAGAGAAAATGCATAACGTCCGCTTCACCGAAAAGCAGATCCGCTTGCTCGATCTCGCCAGTTACATCGAGCGATTGCCGCCGGATCACCGTTTCGACATGGAATGCTGGCTGGACGACAGCTACAGGCCGTCCTGTATTGCCACATGGGCGTTGTGGCGGATGCTCGGCGATTTGCCGGAGGGAAGGAAGATCGATTGGCTTCGCTGCTGCCCGAGCCTTCCCGGAGCCGCCGGTCAATATCTCTGCGTCTATGGCGACGATCTGCGGCAGCTGTTCATGCCGCTCTGGGTCGCTATCGTGGATACGCCGCCGTCGCGGAGCACGTCCGAAGCCACAATCATTACCCGCCACAACATCTCGAAGGAATGGGCGGCGTCAACGCTGCGCCATCTGGCGGCGACCGGCAAGGTCGACTGGAAAGCGGCAGAGCGTGAGATGCGTCCTGCTACCAGGCTGCTTGCGTTTGCGGAAATGGTGACGGCATGAACAAGCGACCGGAATGGGTAAAGGCGGTTCATGCAGACGCCTCCGAGACGATGCGCAAGGTCTCCGACTGGCTGCTAAATAAGGCAGAGGTGATCTCCGCCGAGGAAAGCAGCGTGAGCGATCATGGCGTGATCTATATCCCGATCATCGTCATGGCCGCAGTCCATAAGGGTTCGCTGATCGGCTCGCTTTGCCAGTTCGGAACCAAGAGTTCGAGCGATTCGGTGGCGCAGCTGTTGCGGTTCACCGCCGAGCATCTCGATGGCAAGGCCATCGACGGCCAATTCGTCGCCGAGCGGGGAATCATCAAAAATGACTCGTGACAGGCATAAACACACGCTCGGCGACGGCCCGATCCAGTCCGATCTTCGTCAAATGATGAACGGTCTGGCGCACGGTCTCGACGAGATCCTGAACGGCCACGGCAGCGGCAAGAAGAACGGCTTCGTGCTGATGGTGTTTCCGTTCACCGGTCATGACGGGCGCTGCAATTACATTTCCAATGCCCGTCGCGAGGACATCGTCGTGCTTCTGAAGGAGCAACTGGCCCGCTTCGAGGGCCAGCCGGACATGGAGGGAAAGGCATGAACGACGACGCGACAAAACAGGCGCTGGAGCATCTGGCCAAGCAGGGATTGCTGGCGGTCGGCAAGGATGGCGTCGTCCAGCTGCGCCAGCCGAAGCAATACGTCTGGCAGCCGAAAAAGGACATCAAGCCTTATGAACTGGCCCGTGCCATCGAGGTGATGTTCATGCCGATCCTGCAACAGGGCGACTGCGACAGCGCCTTCGAAAAACTGCCGGACGAGGCCAAGCGGCATTTCCAGGTGGTCGAACGATGACCAGCGAGCAGAGTATTCCCTATCTGGCGATCTTTCCCGGCAGGCGCGAGGGTGAGCGTTGCGTCGCGCACCTGCCCGATTTTTCAAGCCCGCGCTTCTGGCCGCGGCTGCGGGAGGTGATCGAGGCGGTGGTCGGCGATTCCTGCGAGCACGTCAACGTCTACTGGAATTTTCCGGGCGAGGAGCAATATTGCTACCGCGACTTGTTCGTTAACGAGCTGGGACACGTCCGCCGGTTACAGAGAAACGAACTGGCGACGGCGATCTACCGCAACAATGTGCTTGTCCACGATCCGGCCCGCAATCCGATACCGGAGGCGCTGCCGTGGATCGCCGGTCCAGCGGTGTTGTTTCGCGAAAGGGTTTGGCATTGACCGATGACCCGCGCGTTTTGCTGATCGAAAAGATAAAGGCGCAGATCTGGCCTTTGATCGAAGGTCATGGCCCGGAGATTCAGAGCGCGATCATCGCCGACATGCTGGCGACGCTGCTGGCTGGCCACGCGCCGCCGATCAGGGAACAGGCGCTTGTTTCAATCATCGTTCTGACAAAACAGCTTATCCCGATCAACGAGGTGCTGCTGTTTCATGGGAGAGGCCACCCATACAGTTGGCCGGAGGAGACGAACGATGGAGAAAAACTTTGATGACGCACTTATGGATTTGATCGATCAGTACATGCTTGTCGCCGAACAGAATAACGGCGACCTCGATGAATTGCGCGAGGATATTATCTCGGCGCTGGAACTGCGGCTGATCGCGTTGAGAGAAGAAATGAACAACGACTGATGGCGACGATGAATTGGAGCGAGACCGACACGAGAACGATCGTCCAGGCGGTCACCGAATCGGATGATCCGGTGATCGGGGCCTGCGCGGTGATCGGTGCGATGGTTGGTATCCTCGCTCACTACGAGGGCGACGATTTCGCGAGGCAGATGCTGAACGAAATCGTCGTCATGAAATTTCCGCCGGACGCCGCCAATTCGAACTGCAAGAAGGATCGCATGTCGTGATCAAGGAGGGTGGTTCATTTGCCTATCCGCCGCGCGGCTTGAGCCGCGAGGAGGCTGCGCGATATGTTGGCGTCGGCACGACGTTGTTTGACGAGCTTGTTGCCGAAGGTGCGATGCCGAGGCCGAAGCGGCTGCACAATCGTGTCGTTTGGGATCGCGTTGAACTTGATATGGCTTTTTCGTCAGCGCCGCAGAATGGCGGCAGCGACATCCAGAGGGCGCTGGAACGCGCTCGGTCGCAGCGAAGATAGGACTTGCATTACTGCGCATGGTGCGCAATTGACATGAGCGTTGCAAACACCTGGAGAAAACGCTCTTGGCCCGGAAGAAGAATTCAGACGCGCCCGCCATCTGGCGTGAATTTTCCAATTCCCTTGATGATCCCAAACATCTCGCCGAGATGGTGCGCGGCTGGCGTGCCTACTTGGATATCACTGCCGATTTTGCTGCTACTCTGCTCGGCATTTCGGTGCGCACGTTGAACGGCATCGAGCAAGGCAGGGGCTTTCGTTATCCGCTTATGCTCATGCAAGCCATGACTGCTATCGATCACGATGTACAAAACCATCGTGCCTCGCACGGAGCCGCAAAATGACGCTCGACGAAATCAAGAAACAGTATCCCGGCATCACCCGGTGGGAGGACCGCCTCGGCAAATTGCGCTGGCGGTTCCAGAAAAAAGGGATGAAGACGACTCTGATCCCGGTCGGCATCGAGCCGGGGACGAAAGCCTTCGACGTCGCTTACCGAGCGATCATTGAGAACCGCGCACCGCGCAAGGCCGACGTCGTGGTCGATATCCCCAACAATGCGTCATTGCCCGAAACCTTCAACGCTGGTTGGAAGCTCGTCTTGAAGTCACAAGCGTGGCGCGATCTCGCTCCAGCGGGCCAAGCGAAGCCGGAACGCATGGCGCGAGAATTCTTGGCCATGCCAATTGTCGTAGGTGAGAAGCTGACATGGGGTGACGTTCCGGTCGCCGACATGACTTACGAGGATCTGGAACTGCTAATCGAGCGCTGGGAGGTCACGCCGTCGAAGCCGTGGCACATGAAGGTAATGCTCAAGAAGATCTTCTTTGAGGCCCGCCGTAAGGGATGGCGCAACGACGATCCGACCGAGCTTGTCAAATGGAAGCGTGGCGGCGGCAAGAAAGGCGGCTACATCGGCTGGAAACGGTGGCCGGAAGAAGTCTGCCTCCAATTCGAGGCCCGCCACAAGATCGGTTCGGCGGCGCGCACCTGTTATGCTCTCGCCAAATGGATGGGTGGTCGCCGGGGCGATATTGCCCGGATCGCATGGGACCAGCTGATCACCGTCGAGATCGACGGTGAGGTCGTCGAAGGCTTCGAATATGAGCAGCACAAGCAAGTCCATAGCGACGAGGACATGACTCAGTTCCGACCGATGACTTCGATGCTCGCCGAGGCGCTCGCACCGCTTGATCGATCTTTAGGGGGCACAGTCTTGAAGACAGCCTATGGCAAGCCGTTCTCGGAAAAGAGCCTGACCGGGATGATGGCGCATTGGTGCAAGCAGGCTGACATCCCGGTCTCGAACAGAAAAACCGGTGAGGTTGGCTACACGCTGCACGGCCTGCGCAAGAGTTATGCGACGATGGTCGCCGAGAGTGGTGCCAGCTTCCAGCAGCAGAAAGACATGCTCGGCCATACCACCATGCAGCAGGTGGCGCTCTATGCGAAGGGCGTCGACAAACGCAAGACAACGGCGGCAGGCAGTCGCCTACTTGAGGAAAAGCATGGTCAGCCGCGCCTGCGTCTCGTCAAATAATAAGTAAGAGCGACCTGCCGAACCGCGCAATCGATTGCTCGGGCAGGCTGCTGGATGGAGCGACGAATGAAAACCTATCTGGCACTCATCCAGCCCGGAGACGAGTGCCGTGCGCATGGTGTTACGTTCCCCGATCTGCCCGGTGTGCATTCAGCTGCCGACGACGAGAACGACATTCTCCCGCAAGCCATCGAGGCGCTGCAATTGTGGGCCGAGGACATGGACATGCCGGAGCCTTCGGACGTGGCCACCGTTACCAGCCTGAAGGAAGTGCGCGAGCGGCTCAACGCTGGCCACTATCTCATCGCCATTCCGTTCATCGAGAACGACACCGCTGTTGTGCGCGTCAACGTCACCTTCGAGCGCGGTCTGCTTAGGGCAATCGACAAGGCGGCGAAGGATCGCTCTCTGACCCGCTCGGCCTTTCTGGCCAATGCCGCGCGCCGCGAGATCGAAGGCGCGCACTACACAATCTATTCAAATAGACGGCGCAATTTTAATCGCCGACCAGCTACGGCAGACGCCGCAGTTATTAGAAAACCCGCACGAGAAGATACGGGATGCGGCGAGAAAACCCGAGAACAAATAGGGAAATGAGCGTTAGAAAACCTGAAAGGTTTCAAAACGTTAATTGGGCCCTCCGGGCCCACCATTTATTTTCAGTATGTGATGATGAATGGCGGCATTCCAATCTCCGTTTGTCGTTGCATCAGCGGGAACGATGAATGTGGGCCGATTCGCAACCTAAGAACGACCTTCGTGAGAGTTGCACTCGAAACTCACAGGGATTGGGGATAACCGGTGAGACCTCAGCCGCCTCATTCTCTCTTCGCTGACATCAACTCTCCGGCCTTCGTCCCGGCTGAAGACATGCCTGAATGGATAGAGGCAACCTTCCTCGATCCGTCGTCTCCGCTCCGCAAAGAGGAGCATGCGCACCTGGCCCACGCCGAGATCTTCACCATCCGCGGCCATGACGTGGAAGAGCTCTTGGGTGTCGTTTGTCGCTATGGGGCAGACGCTGCTGATGTCCGAGCGATCGTCGATGCAGCCAACCAGCCGCCAGTGATCGCGAGAGGGCAGATCGCCATGCTTGCGGCACCTGCCAGCTAAGGGTGGCCTTAGGTCAGAGGTATTCTAAGGTTTGGCCCTTCTGGCCGTAGCCGAAGACTCGGAATCCACTTTCGGTCTCTTCCCCGGGGAGGTGAATCGCCTTTAGGGGCAAGCCTTGATCGCTGTCTCGGTGAGCGGGACTCTGAGCGGTGATGTCCCACCCCGAAGTTGCTGGCATATCGACCCGTTTGAAAATGATGGAACCACTCTCGGTCATCGCCGGAGTAGTGGCCATTGACGTCCTTGCAACGCCAGAGCGGCGGCCGATCAAGCGCCTCCATCGCGAAGCGCAGTTCACCCCACTTCGTGTTTTTTATTACGGGATGTAGCGGATACACTGATTTCGCTTCGCGTGAAGAGTCGACCGCGCCGGAGACTGATAGAGAAATGGCAAAGGAAGATTCAGCAAAGAGGTGAAGACCGTCATCGTGCAATGCTCGCCTGCTTCGACACGCCTTAGAACGCGTCGATGCGATCAGGAAGGAATACGGCGGACGATCACGCAGTCTGTAGAAGGCTACCAGCCGACGAAGAAGGTCGGCAGCAACCCGGCAGCGAAGTGGAAGGTGCTGCTCGAAGACCCGCAAGATCTTCAGATCTTCCTCGCCATCAGCCATAGCGGTTCGCCTGCTCGCTCCAACGCAAGGCAGAGAACCGGGCAAGGTGCCGCGGCGTCATTGCTTGAGCATGCCGGCAATGAAGGAGGAGACAGCTACACACCCAGGTTTATGTTCATGGACACGGAATGGGGTTCATACTGCGATATGACACAGACGAAATCCACTGACCCGTTGCCATTCGTACCCGCAAGGCCGAAGCCAAGCCGCGGATAGAAATCCGAAACCATTGCGTTGCGCTCTGTTGGTATATAGCGCCCGCGAATGCTGACCACACCGGCAGACACCGCCTCCTCGATCAGGCTGTTCATCAAGCCCTGTTCAACGCCCCGCTCAAGGACGCGGCACGATTGCAGCCAGGTGTCGATCTCCCATTCGGACCCCTTCTTGATGACAATGACGACTCCGATCGTGCCGTGCTGCGCAAACTTATCGTCGAGCCTTATCTGCCAACCGATAAAATTTGGGTCTCCCTGCATGCGCCGAACGTCTTCATCGTTGTAGCGGCGCGTGGTGAGGTTGAACTGGTTGGACTTGTTGATGAGTTGAACGATGCGCGGACGGCCTACCTCGTCGAAGGGTGAGATGGTCATCCGCATCTCTAGGGACTTCAGATACTCCTCATAATTGCCTACCCGCGCGCGGATCTCCGCAACTGCCGCACGCCCCCCGTAGCTGTTTGCCCGCGCCAGATCGTCGCAGTTCAGCGGCAGATGGTCGAAAAGACCTGAACCCGCGACGCGATCGATGAAGAAGGACGGATCCTCGCCTACCTCAATTGTGGAAACGAGCGGAAGCTCCCGTCGGACGCGTTCGCGTTCGGCAGGATTGTCGTCAACATAGGCAAGTGACTCAAGACCGAGACCGAGTTTTTCGGCGATCGCACGAATATTAGTGGCCTTGTCGTCCCAATTGGCCTGAAACACGGCGATGTGCTCTTCTTTTAATAGCATATCAGGGTGCCGCCGGAACGGCTCACGCGCAACGGCATCGGTGTTTTTCGAACAGACGGCGAGGACTACTCCGCGTTCCCTGAGCCCCAGGACGAAGTTTTGGAACGCGATGAAGGCCTCTCCCTCTGCCGAATTCTGGCCGATCCGGATACCAGCAAGGCCGTCGTCACCAATGACGCCGCCCCAAAGGGTATTGTCGAGATCGAGCACGAGGGCGCGGGCGCTCTTGCCGGACTTGGCCGCGAGGAGAGAAGCAATGTTGTCCGCCGCCAGTGGGCAGAGCTCAACATTGAAGGGCACCTTCGCCGAATGATAGGCCACCGGGTCGAACCAGCGCTCAATGCCGATCCGTGAAGCAAGGGCGGCTTGGTCCCACATCAGCCACCGCCCCTCAGCAGCGCCATCACCAAGCATCATGTTGACCCGCAGCCGGAACCGGGCGATCGAACCCGGCGTTGCGATGTCTGCGGAGGTCAGTTGTATGCACGGCGGCAGCGTCGCAATGATTGCCGGGCATCCGGTCTTCGATCGCGCCGCCTCGGCGATCGCGGAAGCGATCCTTTCGGCCTCAAGCACAGCCTCATCCTCCGCGACCCTGTCCAGCAGTGGCCTTTCCCCGTGAAGGGCGCTCTCATCCAGAACGGCAAGCACGGCATCGAGTCCTCGCTCGAAACAATTTTTGGCGGAGAAAGCGAAGCCAGCTACCCCGTCGTATGGCGCTTCATGCGCCGAGACGAGGAGACCACGCGCCAAACCTGCCGCACCCAAGGGATCGCAGAGATAGCTCAGCGTCCGGTTTCCGAGGAGGCCGAGTTCGATGCGGGTGAAGCCGTTTCCCTTAATTTTGCCCAGCCGCTTGCCGAGGCGCTCGATCCTGAGCTGTTGGCGTGGGCCCAACTGCTGGTTGGCCACCGATCTGGTGGCGGCGTAGTCGGGCATTTCGCCGCCGGCGGCAATTGCCTCGAGCTCGGCCACGCGTGCGGCCCAGTTCTCCTCAAGCGGCCGTCTCCACGGAAAGAACGTGTTCATAAAGCCGTGCCTCCCCGCGCCGGGGCGTTGATGATCGATCAGTTCTGCTTGCGCTTGACCACGGCATCGATAAGGCTGCCGAGGTTCTTGAAACCTTGCACCTCAGCCGTGCTGAAGCGGACTGCGAGCTCCTGCTCGATCAGAACCATCAGTCTGACATTGGACAGGCTGTCCCATTGCGGAACGTCGCGGGCCGTCGTCTCCAGCGTAATCGGGCCGTCGTATTCATCGAACAGCTCACGGATCACGTCTGCGACTTGAGATAGATAAAGTTGATGGTCAGACATTTGTTCAACCTTGATTTGACAGCAGTATTTGGCCGTCGACAGCGCTATGCGGTGCGCGATTCATTTCCTTGCAGTTCGTTCGAGATAACTGTTTCGAAGCCGATAATTCTTCACCTCGGTCCGGATACGGCGCTCATAGGCCTCGACGTCTGCCGCGGTAAGCCTGTTTTCGCCCGTCGAAAGTGACGTAAGCGTTCGCCTGAGTAGCCCCGGGTTATAGACGTGCCCAGGATCACGAAAGTTGCCGAGGTCACCGGCAATCCTGGGGTCATCATCCCATGCAAAGACGCGCACATTTGGCAGGGTGTCTATCGATTTGACAAAGCACCGCCGCGACAGCAGCACCTCATCCAGCAACGTCGCGCTTATGTCGCTCATGCGAAAATAGTAATTGGCGTAGGAGAGGATGGGCATGATGACGTCGACCTGCGCGCCCTTCTCGACGAATTTCCGAATCCTCGGCACGAGCTGCTCATTCACGGCATTGAAGCTCGCACACGTCCTGCCGCTCGGGGCGTCAACAACCGACCGATACTCTTCGATCAGGGCCTGCAGTTCAGCCATTTGGGCGGGCATCTGAAAGGACCGGTATTGCCTCTCCGTGAACTTGGCGTACCTTTTGTCGTCTTGCGCTTCGTAGCTCGTTTCTCCCAACAGGACCTTCCATGTACGCCGCAACGATTTCAGGTCGACCATTCGGATGTCGTCGCTGATTTCCTCGTCATAAAGATACTCCGGAAAGCCCTGACGCATCTTTTCCGGGTCGAGAATGTACATCCAGTCAAACGTGATGATGATCCGTTTGGCTTGCGCGTTGATGGCGAGTTGATCGAGAACGATGTCGCGGTCCAGCGGTCGCGGCCCGCCATAGCTGAGATTGTAGGCTACGACACTTCCGCCCAGCGCTGAGGATATGTCATCGGGGGAATACATGGCCGTGGTCGAGCCGCCGACAAGAAACGTGTTGATTCCCGATTGCTTCGACACGACGTCTACCCACCGCACGACGACATCGCGCGGGACGTCATTGCGCGTCAGTTTGAGCCTCGCTCCCCAGCGGTAGATGTCGTATGGATCCGTCGCAATGACGATCGTCACGATCGAAAGATACCCCAGCCAGACAAGGCAAAAGGTCACGATCATTGGAAGGGCGGCGCGCCAGCGTGGCGAGAAGCTTGGTTTCTTGCGGAGCGTGCCCCTCCGGCCATGCACATGCTCCGCTCCCATCCACCGACCTGCGGCCGACGGTAAATGTGGATTTGTCGACGCGACAAGCATCTTTCCGATCATGGCTTAAAATCCCTGATAGAGGAAAGGCGGCTGCCGCGAGACATAGTGCAGCGACGAGATGGTGAGGATGGCGGCAAAAGCAGCCCAGCCCCAGGAAGGTCGCCAAATGCTGCGCAGGAACGCGAAGCCGTAGCTCTCGTTTTCATAGGTCATCATGGCCGGCCGATAGCGGCGCATCAGTTCCACGGCGTTTGGCATGAGATAGATGATTGAAAATGCACAGAACAGCATGAGCACGGGCTCACGCATTTCGAAGGCCGATGGGGCATCGAGTGATGCGCCGAACATCTGCGCATAAAGATGAAACGCGGCACCGACGCTTTCGGAGCGGAACATCGCCAGGCTGAAGCAGATCAGCATAAAGAATATGACGCGTTCCACCAGCAATCGGATGAACGGCGATGTAACCTTGCACATGCGCTTGTATTTCTTGCTGCCCCTTATCTGCGCCTCGGCCGCAGACCAAACGCCTTGCATCAGGCCGAAGGCCACGAAGGTCCAGGCGGCGCCATGCCATAGGCTGAGAACCTGAAAGTTGATTAGCATCGGCAGCCAGAGGCCGAGGATCTGTGTCGGCAGCGGTGAAAGCCGATGCACCGCGCAGTAGCGCGTCCCCGCGATTGAAAGCGGCGTAAATAGGAAACGCGCGATCACGCGCGTCAGAGTCATGTTCCAGCGCCGGTAGTAATCGAGGATACCATTGGCTTTGAACGGCGAATAGAAGTTGAGCGGGTATCGCAGACCAAACATGCGCGCGAGGCCGAGCGCCATGTCGGAATAGCCTGAAAAGTCAAAATAGAGCTGCGCCATGTAGGAGAGAGCGCCGATCCAGGCATGTGCGGGATCCATCACCGCTCCGGCTCCCGCAGCACCAAAGACAAGATCGACGGTTGGTGCAATATTGTCGGCGATGACGACCTTCTTGAACATGCCGATCGAGATAAAGGCGAGTCCCACGGCGATATCGAGGGGGTCAAAACTGATGAACTTCCTGGATTTTACCTGGGGATGGAATTCGTGCAGATAGGTAATTGGGCCGATAATCAACTGCGGAAAGAAGCTGACGAAAGCGCCATAACGGCAAAACGCCCAAAAACCGGACCTCAACGAACGAGTCCCTTCGAAAAATTCGACCACGCTCTTTTCGCGAACATAGGCATCCGCCAGAAAGGCCGCCTGATGGAACGTGTAGAATGAAATACCAGCCGGTATCGCCACGCCGGCAATATCGGTCAGGAAGTCACTATTTTCGCCAAGGAGAACTGTAACGATCTTGTATTTTGCAAATTCCGAGGCAATCCGCCCCCTGATTCCGAAATGATCTCGCCCCCCAATTCCGAGAAATAGTCGCCCCCTGATTCCGAGATGATGCCGCCCCCATCGGAAAGCATCTGGCGTGGGTGTTCTGCTGGTGTGAAGTTTCTTCCTTCGACGTGACGAGGAAGGAACGGGATGCCTGCGGAGAGACTGGAGATGCGGCGTGTCCGCGAGATATTGAGATATCGCTTCGAACAAGGACTTGGCCACAAGTCGATCGCGGTTCGGGTTGGAGCTGCGCCATCGACGGTGCGCGAGACGCTTCGGCGTGCGGCCATTGCGGAGCTATCGTGGCCGTTGGGTGACGACATCAGCGATGCAGTCCTGGAAGCGGCGCTTTACAAGGCAGCCGGGACGAAGACGGGTCATCGTCGGAGCCCTGAGCCGGACTGGACGCAGGTCCACCGCGAGCTGAAGCGCAAGCATATGACGCTGCAGATCCTTTGGGACGAATACATCAGCCGTTATCCGGAGGGCTATCGTTACAGTCGCTTCTGTGACCTCTACCGCGGCTGGGCGATGAAGTTGCCTGTGACGATGCGGCAGGATCACGCGGCCGGCGACAAGCTGTTCGTCGACTACGCCGGCGACACGGTCACGGTTGTCGTTGATCGGCTGTCCGGCAAGACACGGCAGGCGCACCTGTTCGTGGCGGTTCTGGGAGCATCCAGCCTTTCATATGCGCAGGCACGTTGGAGCGAGACGCTTCCCGACTGGATTGAATGCCATATCCTGGCGCTGGAGTTCTTTGGCGGTGCGCCAGCCTTGCTGGTTCCCGACAATGCCAAGGTAGCGATCATCAAGGCCTGCCACTTCGATCCCCAGGTCAACCGGACGTATTGCGGGATGGCGGCCCATTATGGCAGCGCCGTCTTGCCGACGCGGCCGCGACGCCCGCGGGACAAGGCGAAAGTGGAAGCTGCGGTTCGTATCGTCGAACGTTGGCTGTTGGGCCGGCTGCGCCATCGCATCTTCTATAGTTTGGCCGAGGTCAATGCGGCGATTGGCCAATTGCTCCATGATCTCAATGATAAGCGCGTTCTGCGCCGTGTCGGCGCCACGCGCCGCCAATTGTTCGAGGAGCTTGATCGTCCGGCTTTGCGACCGCTGCCTGTCGAACGTTATGTCTTTGCCGAATGGCGTATCCGGCGCGCCGGGCTGGATTATCACGTCGAGATCGAGCGGCACTATTATTCCGTTCCCTATCGCTTTGCCCGCGAGCAGGTCGAGGCTCGTATCACCGCCAATACGATCGAGATCTTCCACAAGGGCGAGCGAATTGCCGCTCACCGGCGCTCCAGCGGCAACGGCAAGCACACGACGATCCCCGATCATATGCCCTCTGCGCATCGCCGCTTTGCCGACTGGACGATTGAACGGATTCAACGCGAAGCCTCTGCGATGGGGCCGGATGTTGCGCTGTTGTGCGAGCGCATTCTTGCCGACAGGCCTCATCCCGAGCAGGGCTTTCGAGCTTGCCTCGGCATCATCCGCCTCAACAAGAGCTTCGGCCGCGACAGGGTCAATGCCGCTTGCGGCCGTGCGTTGGAGATTGGCGCACGAACCTATGGCTCGGTGCGATCCATCCTCGACAATCACCTTGACCGGACGGCTGCCTCAAATGGAGCGGCGCCGCATGAACCGATCCATCACGCCAACATCCGCGGACCTCGCTATTACCACTAAGGAGAACGAAAGATGCTTGCCCATCCAACACTGGATAAATTGAATGCCATGGGCCTGGCCGGCATGGCAAAGGCCTTTGGCGAACTTGTTGCCAACGGCGAAGCCGAACATCTCTCGCACGCCGAATGGCTCGGACTGCTGCTCGAACGGGAGTGGAGCTCCCGTTACGATCGGAAGCTTGCGGCACGCCTCAGGTTTGCCAAGCTTCGCCACCAGGCCACCCCAGAAGATGTCGACTATCGCGCCGACCGCGGCCTCGACCGTGCTCTCTTCATGAAGCTGCTCGGTGGCGACTGGATCAACGCCCATGACAATCTGGCCATTTGCGGACCCTCGGGTGTCGGAAAGAGTTGGTTGGCTTGCGCTCTCGGCCACAAGGCTTGCCGAGACGATCGCTCAGTTCTCTATCAGCGTGTCCCAAGGCTGTTTGCCCAGCTTGCGCTCGCGCGTGGTGATGGCCGCTACGCCCGCCTGCAACGAACCTTGGGCCATGTTCAGCTCCTGATACTGGATGATTGGGGGCTCGAGCCGCTCAACGAACAGGCCCGCCACGACCTGCTGGAAATCCTCGAAGATCGCTATGGACGCAAATCAACGATCATTACCAGCCAACTTCCCGTGTCCGCATGGCACGGCGTCATTGGCGACCCAACCTACGCCGATGCCATACTCGACAGGTTGGTCCACAATGCCCACCGCATCGAATTGAGCGGCGATAGTCTGCGCCGAAATCTACCGCGCAAAGCTTGACACCTCGCCTGAATGAACTGACAACAATCATCGCCTGCAGACCCCACTAAACAGGGGGCGAGATCATCCCGGAAACCGGGGGCGCAATCATCTCGGAACAAAGGGGCGGCTTCATCGGAATCGGCATGTATTTGAAGTAGCACAGTGAGGCTATGTTGTATCCCTGACCGCACCCATACAGCACTCGTCGATATGGATTACTGTCGTCCGTAGCAAGGAGTGCGTTGGAGACTCCGAAATTGACAAGCAGGGCGACCAGCAGAAGAAATACCGAAGATATTCCATAAGGGGCATAAAAGATAATTGACGCCGTGAAAATGACCAGTAGTGCTTCATTCCTGCCTCGCGTCAAAAGCGCAAGGTAAAACGCAATAAGTGTCACCGGCAGGAAGAGAAATAGGAAGAGTGGATCGATAAAGATCATATCAAACCCAACCAATGTCAAAATTGGTCCGCAGCCACTTATCTGAGGCTGCGAATCCTACATGTGATGTAATTCGTCTTTGTCTTGCGATGCCAACGCAGCTCGCTGCGGAGCCCGAATGTCAATAAGTTTTGACAGCCTTATTTGACGCTGCCGAACAATGAAGAGATAACTATAGGTTATGCACCGAAACACGAGGTTATCGGCAGAGTCTTCTATTGCAGCTAAAATTCAGGGGTAAAAAAAGCACGCATTGAAAGAGATGTAAATAGGATAGTAATGCCTTCGGCCTATGTGACTGCGATTCAAAATTAAAACCTACGGGGTGTTGACGAAAATGCGTTGGCGCCGCTCTCCTGAAGCCGGTGCTCCTTTCACGCGTGACCGTTGAGCGGCGCGAGCGGATCTCCCTCGGCGCCCTCCACGGTCGCTCTTGTCATGAGTTCGACAACCAAGCCGGCCCGAGTGACTACGAAAGCAAGACGCCTCTTGAAAACCGCGCCATAGCAGGGGGCAACCACCACCATTCCGCCATCTGCCTCGAGTTTCGCCACGTCGTGCTCCAGATTGTCTGAGAACAGGCAGACGTGATCGAGACCGCCGCCCTTGGCCAGCCGACTCGCGACGGGATTCGGCCCGTCACGCAACGGAGCCACCAGTTCGATCGGAACACTGTCGAGATAAATAAGGAGCGCGCAGGACACATTCTGGGCCGGATCGATTGCAGGCGGCACAACCAGCCTAGCTCCCTGCTGCGTCCACGTTTTCAGCGCACGATCCATGTTCGGCACGACGAACCCATAGTGGAACACTTTACGCGGGTCGAAAGTGATATCTGCCATAGCTGGTGGCCCTGCTTGGGTTTAATGGCGTGATTTTTGCACGGGACGTTAACCGACCCGGCGCGGCTGCGCGAGCAGTTTCTTGCGGAAGACCCCGAAGGCTTCGATAGCGGAAGCAGGAGCGGCAAACGCCGCTCCGTTGTTGAGTAGTACCTTATTGATGACATCGATCTGCGCAGGAATTTGCGGATAAACGCGCCAAGCCAGTGACAGGGTTGGCAAGATGGAGCCTGCTCTCGTCCCAAGTCGCAGCGGCGTCACTGTCCAGATCAATCCTTGCTCGGCTGGATGAGGGTGATTTGCTCTTGGTGGCCGGCCGCCCAGGGCATGGCAAGACCACGCTCGGCCTTCAGCTGTTGCTCGACGCTGCCCGAGACGGCAGAAAAGCGGTCTTCTTCACGCTGGAGTTTACAGAACAGCAGGCGAGGCGGCACCTTCGGTCTTTGGACGAGGGGCGCCACGGTCTCTGCGATAAGCTGCAAATCTTGACGTCTGATGATATCAGCGCGGACTACATCATTCGCCATTTATCGGGGTCGGAGCGCGGGACGGTTGCCGTTATCGACTATCTGCAGATACTGGATCAGCAGCGAAGCAAGCCAGCACTCTCGGATCAGGTTCTGGCTCTTGGCGACTTCGCCAGACAGACCGGAGTTGTATTCGGGTTCATCTCGCAGGTAGATCGGTCGTTTGATCCGGAAAGTAAGCGCTTGCCGGACATTCGGGACATTCGTCTTCCAAATCTCGTTGATTTGCGGCTCTTCAACAAAGCCTACTTCCTACACAATGGTGAGGCCCGGCTTCAAGACGTTGCCTAATGCGCTCAACTGCCGCGATGTCCTGGAAGTGTCGCGGCAGTCGGTCCGGCAGTGACGGGTGTTGGCGCGATGCCTGAACAGAGCTTGCACGAACGTGGCTTTACTCATCGGTTGCCGCTTGCAAATCACAGGATTTCGATTTTACGCCAGCCGTTTTCAGCAATACGCTTCACCGACGAAATGCTGGAGAATCGCTATGAACCGCGCGCTTGCATTCACAGTAGCCGTCCTGACCTGCTCTCCGCTGTCGGCACAGGCCCAGGACACCTCCATGAGCTTCTTCGTCACCAGCGCAAATCCGGGCAGGGGTGGCGACCTCGGAGGCCTGGCCGGAGCCGACGCATACTGCAATTCTTTGGCGACGGCGAGTGGTTCGACGGGCAAGACCTGGAGAGCCTATCTATCCACCGACACCGAGAACGCCAGGGATCGGATCGGAAATGGTCCCTGGTACAACGCCAAGGGCGAGAAGATCGCTGACGATGTCGCCTCGCTTCACAGCGACAACAACAACTTGACCAAGCAGTCGGCTCTCAACGAGAAAGGCGAAGTCATTCCCGGCCGTGGCGACAGCCCGAACCGCCACGACATCCTGACCGGCTCGAAACCCGATGGAACCGCCGCACCGGAAACCTGCGGAAATTGGACAATGGGCGGTGCGGAAGGCGCGGCGATCGTCGGCCACAGCGACCGCACGGGCCTGGACGATTCCGATGCGGCGAAATCCTGGAACTCGTCGCATTCGACAAGAGGCGGCTGCTCGAACGAGGCATTCAAGGGAACCGGCGGAGACGGTCTCTTCTACTGCTTCGCAAGCAATTGACGGCAACAGGACTGCGCAACGGCTGCCGGTCCCATCGTTGACTATGTCGCGCGGACGACCCAAAGCTGCTCACGGCCATTATCAGGCGGCGACCTAGCATCAATTCATCCGCGCCGACGAGGGCGTTTTGGGATGCTCGCAACCAGAGTTCACGCACTTGCAACATGAGGCAATTCGGGCTTGAAATTCGTCAGGATTCCCTTTGTCTCTGAAGCAGCCATGCCAAAATTCGACTCCTACGTGATCTGCACTTCTCCGCGCAGCGGCAGTACGCTTTTGTGCAAGCTGCTGGCGGCGACGGGCATCTCCGGGAACCCCGGGTCCTACTTTCATCGCCCCTCGATTGCCGAATGGCTGGCCTACTTCGAACCGGCCGCAGACGCCTCAAGGCCCGAGGCCGATATTCTGGCTACGATATTTCGAGCGGCAATCGCCAAAGGAAGCGGTGATACAAGCATGTTCGGCCTGCGGCTCCAAAGACATAGCTTTGATTTCTTCGTCCAGAAACTGGCAGTCCTGCACCCGGAACGCTCCAGTGATTTGCAACGAATTGAAGCGGCCTTCGGACAGACACTTTTTCTCCATCTCACTCGGCTCGACAAGGTTGAGCAGGCTGTCTCGCTGGTAAAGGCCGAGCAAACCGGGCTGTGGCATGCAGCTCCGGATGGAACCGAGCTGGAACGGACCGCGCCGCCAAGTGCACCTGTTTACAACTCCGATGAAATCCGAACCTGGTACGAGAGATTTGCAGCCTATGACCAGGCCTGGAACGACTGGTTCGAAATGCAAGGAATTGAGCCCTTTCGGATCGCATATGAGGCGCTTTCAGCCGATCCCCTGGGGAGCCTGCGCAAAGTACTGAGCCGACTGGGATTGAAGTGCGAGGGCGCGAGCGGCATCACACCCGGTGTGGGAAAGCTAGCCGACGCCACCAATCATGAATGGGCAATGCGTTTCCGTTTGGAGCACAATATCGCTTGAATGGTTGACCCGAAGGAGTTCAGGTCAAAAAGGGCATGATATCTACGCCGTCTCCTGGAAAGACTGTAATATGCGGGTGGTCCTGGAACAGCCGCGCCGCGGCCTCGATGCTTTCCGCCTCGACGACAAGGTAGCCGCAAAAGGGGTTCACGGCAGCGGCGACACCGTCCTTGGTCACGCGCGTCGTCTTGCCCACCATGCCACCACGATCGAGGATGGATGCGGCGTTTCTGTCCTCCCACGCTGCCCACTGTTCCAGGCCGACGGCATCGACCGCGTCCTGCTCGGCCTTGGGCAGGCTGCGGAAAGAGGCGAGGTCTTCGGGCTTCATGGTGTACACGGCTAGAAAACGGGGCATCGGCGCTCTCTTCGTGGTGGTAGATGGGTACAAACTTACACTCTGTGCGGCCGAAGTCACCCGCTTGCCGCCACCAATCGTGGTCGGGAGATAGGCAGCTTCCGGCCCAAACCGGTCATTTAGGTAGTCCCGCTTCCCATTCCGAACGGAGCATGCTCATGATTGCGGTGTCCCATCTCTCGTCACCAACTTTGACAGACGACCGCCTCACTCCCTCGTGAAAAAAACCGACCTTGTTGTAGGTTCGGATAGCGGCACTGTTCCAGCTATATACGTTTAGCTCAGTTCTCTCGATTTCCGGATGAGAGAATGCCTGTTCCAATGCCGCTTCCAGCAACGATTTAGCTAGTCCTTGCCCCCGCATTGTTGGCGCGACCATGACGCGGCCAATCCTTGCAACGCCATTTCTCCAGTCCACAGCTAATTGGATATGGCCTACCAGAGCTTGAGTGGCGTTAACAGCCATCCAAGATAGCCGCTTTGGTGGTGCCGTTGTCCCGTCGATGATCATCTGTTCAAGCTGATCGTCGGTGATCGGATAAGTCAGATCAGGTCCGCCCCACTGCACCACATCGCGCTCGCTGCTGAGCCAACTGCGAAGGACTGGAAAGTGTTTTGTTTCGAAATCGATTAAATTCATCATCTGCTCATTACAAACCGAACCGAGATTAAGCCTATAGCTTGAGACATCCACAGCGCAATGACCGCTGTTGGCGCATAAAAGCCATGCCGGAAGTGGGCTCTAGTCTGTATTCTTCGGGCATAAATCTTCAATCGCTGCCAACCTAGCGAAAAGCATACTTCCCTGTTGCCAGTGTATGGCATTCCAGCCGCAGAGTCGTGCGGCATCAATATTTGCGGGCGGATCGTCGACTAGAAGTAATTGGTCTGGCCTAAGACCTGAAAGGGCAGCCACTTGTTTGAAAAAGGCTTGATCGGGTTTGCGGCTTCCTAAGGCTGCCGAATAATAGATGCCGTCACAATGGCTGCCAAGCCCAAGTGCTTCAACGAGATGCGCCGCCCGGACGTGCTCTTGGTCAGTTGCCAGATAGACTCTTTTTCCGGCCTTGCGCTGCTGACGGAGTTCTTCAAGCAGCTTAATATTCAGCCGTGCATCGTTCTCGAACCAGTAGGCAATGAAGTCATCGTAGGGGAGATGGGGAGCAATCTTTGCCAGGACCGGCTTCAGATGATCGACCGGCGCCGCCCGCCCAAGAACGATCTCGTTCCAGTAAGGAGAGAAAAACTCTTGCTGAAGGGCCGCAACTGACAGCCCGAGATCATCCTCAATGGTCGATGCCCACGGCCTTCCGTCGGAAGGGCGGCCGCAAACCAAGACGCCTTCCACATCGATCATCAACGCTCTGATCAAGGACATCTACCCCTCCGACGGTTCGGTGGTATTATGTGATTGCCCGAAGCCGTCATCGCTGTTGAGTGAAAGGCTGAAGCATTAAATCCATCTCGCGATGAGACCGGAGCACGGCCACAGGAACAGTAGGCCCGTGTTGGTCGATTTGTTTGATAAAAAGAGGCGCGTAACGCTTTTCGAAGTTCCAGATGTAGGAGAGAAAATCCATATCAGGCAAGGGCTCTGGACAACCCTCAGCCATTTCCGGTCGGACTGACCCATAGTATCGGAAAACACGCTTAAATAGCCCGAGAAGAGCGACGCGTCTTGGGACTCGAACCCACAAGACTAAATCGGTTCGCACAAGTCTGATGTCGAACGAAGATGCTCCACTGCCGTCCATGACCCATCGCTCGCGCCGAGCCAACTGCTCAATTATCGCTCGTTGTCCAGCTCGATCACGCTCTACCCATCCCGGAAGCCATCGCACGTCTCGGTCCAGCGACTGAAATTCAAGGTCGCGACACGCTGCGATCTTCGCAGAGAACGTCGTTTTGCCGCCGCCTGAACACCCGATTACCAATACGCGCTTGGCGTTCGCAAGTAGGCTTACCGCTTCCTCGGAAGAAACGTGCCGTGGCATCTACGCGACCTCCAAACACACGTGCTACAAGGTTTGTTTATTCGTTTAGCGGGACGAAGCAATGTCCTGTGTTGGCGCTGTACTACTGAGGCGGAAGTCGATTGAAGGCAAGCCTCATGTGCAACGAGGGGCTACTTCGTTTTGCCTTCTAACGAAGAAACGAAGCGATCAAACACGTTGATGTCGTAGCGGAGTTCATTGAGCGGAATAACGTCGGGAGGCAGGCCGTCATCCGGCAACGTCAAAAGCACTCGACCACCTAATGCCTTTTCCAGAAGTTCATACCAGTGGACGAGGAATGGCTGTAAGCGAAAGTGCAGTTCGAAACGATCCCGCACGCGGCAGGTGTCTTCCTCACATTGTTGTTTAGCTGTCTGGTAGTCGATGACCTTGACGAAATAAGCATCGGCGAACCCCAGCTGTTTTTCCTGGAGCGCGGTTCTCGTTGCCTGGAGTTGAAGTTCCCATTGGCGTTTCGGGAGTGCGCCGATCTGGCAAAGGCACCAGGAATAGTGCAGCTTCAAGGGGTCTGTGTCGCAGATAGCCAGACCCTTCCCCCGTTCCATCTGGAGCGCATCGCCCCATCTTTTCGCATTCCAGTCCGTCCAGTACTGAGCGGTTTCTATGCCAGTAAGGGGCTGAGCCTTTCGATCGGCCGGAAACGTCTCGGGTATCAGGTTCGATTGACCGTGCGATTTGCACCAGGTGGTCTTACCAGCCGCACTGATGCCTTCCACGACAATAATCATCATCTAGCTCCGGTCACCACTTCGACCATATCGCCTTCCATCGCAGGGCCGCAATGGCTGGTGATGGCGCAATCCGGCCGACGTGCTCGTCATCTGTCCGCCGCAAGCGGTCAATCAAGCCGGATCAATTTATGAGCGGAAATGCGCTCAAGGCGCTTGGGATCGTGACCGGGACCGCTGGATACAGATATGATCGATCCAAGTCGCCAATAGTCGGCACACCAAGCAGAGCCATGGAACGCAGCATCTCGTCTTCAATCAGCTCAAGCATGCGAATTATTGCTGCCTCGCCCCCCGCCGCCAATGCATAGCACTGCATGCGACCAAGACCAACGAGGTTTGCGCCTATTGCTAGTGCCTTTATGATGTCCGTCCCACGACAGAACCCTCCGTCGACCATCACCTTTGCTTGGCCGCCCACGGCGTCGATGATTTCTGGCAGTACATCCATCGTACCTCGGCCATGGTCGAGCTGGCGGCCACCATGGTTCGAAACATAAATCCAGTCCACGCCATGATCGACTGCGATACGAGCGTCCTCGACTGTGGCAATTCCTTTCAGCACGAGTGGAATGTCGTAGGAGTCCTTGATCAACTTGACGGTCCGCCAATCGAGACCGGCCTGGTACGCCTGACCAGGCCACTTTCCTAATCCAGCCGTCCGATGTCGATTGGCAATATCGCGGTCGCGGCGAGCGAGGACGGCGCTATCGACAGTTAGGCAGATTGCGGCACAGCCGGATGCCAGCGCACGACCAACGTATTTATGGACGGAGGCATCGTCGCCTCTGACGTAGAGTTGCGCCATTCGTAGTGCTGAAGGGGCCGCCTCGGCGACGGACTCGAGTGGTGTGCATCCCGAACTGAGCATATGGGCGACCCCGAACACCTGAGCGCCTGATGCCACGGCTGCCCCTCCACCTGGGCCGAACAGGTTCAGCGGACCGGTGGGAGCAAGAAAGATTGGCAAGCGCAACCTTCGACCGAAATGCTCAATCGAGAGGTCTACCACGCTCACATTACGCAGCACACGCGGCTTGAAGGCAATGGAATCGATTGCCAAGCGGTTGCGTTTGAGGGTCGTTTCGGTTTCCGCCCCACCTACGAGGCTATCCCATTTTTCCTTTGATAGAGCTCCTTGGGCCTTCTGTATGATCTCTTGCAAGCTCTCGAAGTCGCCCAAATGGGGAGGGCATGTAGCTTCCTCGCCTTTGCTCATCGCGCACCCCGATCGAGTGATTCCGGAGACAATTCGCCCAATACGACGTGGTGTTCAATTCGCAAGATCGCAGACGAGGCCAGAATTTACAATCTGCTATGACCGCTGTTGGTGCAATCCGGTCGGTTACCGATTATCGAAGAAGTCCATCGCGTCCGAACTCCTCCCACCCGGCCAGGTTGGAGGCGGCGTCGCCGTGTTCGGTTTCGGAATTTGACCCGCCCTTGGTGGTGTTTCTCAACGTCCGCGTCAACTTCGCCTTGTACGCAGCCCGTCTGCGATTTTCGGCGGCAGCCGCCGCGTCTTCCTCGCGCCAATCTTCGACGACGCCTCGATCGAGAATGTCTCCGACAATCCTCGGGTCGAAGACGTGAAATGTTATCTTCCTGGCGCGCCCGCGCAGCTTGACCGTTCGCGTTCCGGCGCTTGGCAAGCGACCGTCGGCCAGCCAGCGATGTCTTTCGCTCGTCTTGATCGCAAGGATGTCCTCGATCTCGCGCGGAATCACCGGAAGGGTCTCGATGTCTACCAACGCCTTGACGACGACAGCCGATGCGGCATGGAATTCAGCCTTCTCGCTTGCGGGCATCATAAGCGTGAGCTCGCGACCATCGAGATTGAGCGACTTCTTCGTGGCATGCGGAAGCCGCGCGCGAATTTCCAGAAGGATGCCCTTCATGCGGACAGATGAACCCAATGTTGCCGCTGGCGGCAGCACCCATGTCTTAAGCAGCTCGATGTGGTTCTTGTCGTGTTTCGGCATGACGCCTAGATGGGTCGCTTCCTTTAGATCGTCAATGACGTCATGCTGTTGGAGACAGAGCGTCCTCTAGGGTCAAGCCGAAAAATGTGGTAAGCGCCAGCCAACCAGCAATAACAGGAGTGTAATGGTGAGCGAACCGACCGTCGCGGATGCAACAAACCGCATTTATGAATCGCTCCAAGCGGACAATGCCGACCTCGACGCGCATATCGCGACCCTCAAGGCAGCGTTGGCGCGGGAGGGGTTGAAAGAGGCCGTCTTTGACCCGGCTAGGCTCGCGCAGAACAACCGTTCTGGCAGGAAGCTGATGCAGGCCTACTTTCGGCAGCGCGGCGTAACGGTCAAATACTCGGCTTCGTGAAGCCGTCCCATGTCGTCAGACAGGCCGTAGTAGACGGTTGACCTGATCACCCAGCTTTGGCCTTCGAACGCGAATTGCTGACCGATCAGCAAGCAAGGCTTCATGACCATCATGTCCCAACCACAGCGGCAGCTTTACGCCATCTCTGACCTTCGTGATCAGCCTGCCTTCTGCGCAACGGTCGCGGACCGGATTTGGAGGGCCTGGTGGCAAGGAGCAGGCCATCCACTGGAACACGTGACAGACCACATGCAGGAAATGCTGAACGACAACGCGCTGCCCTTCGGTCTCGTGGCCCATGATGGGGGGCGATATCTCGGATCGACGCTCATTATCTCCTGCGACCTGGACGAGCGCCCGCAATACGCTCCTTGGGTGGCTGCCGTGTGGGTCGAGGCCGAACATCGGGGTAGGGGAATAGGCAGAGCTCTCGTCGGACGCGCAGCCGAGGCGGCGTTCGATCTGGGCCACGACATCGCCTATCTCTGCGCGTTGCCGGGAAGGCGTTCCTTCTACGAAGGATTCGGATGGCGTCGCCTCGAAGAAAACGTCGGTCCGCATGGACTGACGGTTCTTACGCGTTCCCGCGAGTAAGCTCCAATTTCGACCCGTTGGAGACGTTCCCCCAAAGCAGCTTATCGCTGCGAACGCGGCGGTTACCCACCACGCCTCGATGCAGGCCATGGATGGGCCAAAACGACGATGATCTTGTGCTCGCTCGTTCGCGGATGGAGGAGAACTTCCTAACCTAAGCTTCCCCGTAACCTTCCGGAGCGATGACGCTGAGGGAACTGGCTTAGATGTTCGTGAATGATCTTCCAGACATTCGCTTCTCTACGAAGGATAATTGTTCCTCGCCCACCGCCTTCCAGAGCGCTACCATTTAAAACTGCCCTCCACCGGAAGTGCTGCGGGGAGCGCAGCCTGCCGATTGGCGTGCTGCATCGCATTCTTCGCACCCTGCCTCTATCGGATGCAGGAAGACGAGTGGATCGCGGGCCAGTCGATCCGAGGCTATCCTCACGATGTCGCGGGAGCGGATCAGGCGAGCATGGGCATGGCCGACCTGGCCTTCCCGCTGCAAGCCCTCTCGCCTCAGCCAGGCGTCGGCGAGGTTAAAGTTCTGGCAGCAGTGATCGTTCTCGCGATAGTCGACGCGGATCGGCTTGCCGTTATCGAGGACCGTACAGTGTCTCGGCACCCCATAGGGAACCTTCGCGATCAGCTCGGCGAGATGCAGCGTGGTGTCCGAATCGTGTTCGACACCGAGGAGGAGCACTTGTCCATCGAGTTCATGGATACGCCCTATCGGACTTGCGGGAGCGTGCGGGGGCAGGGGCAGGCTGTCTGATGTGATGCGTGCGGCAAGCGGGCCCGTTGCCGCAAACGCGAACGGATGGTCGCTGCGCGTCACATTCTCCAGACGCCAGAAGGTGTCGGCGACTATTCCAAGGTCGGGTGTGGCAGGTGTCGCCGCCGGGTCGAACGGCTCGTCGTCGAGACCCGACCATGATGGCATGACGAGCGTGCCCTCCGGACCAATGGCGGCGCGCAGAGCGGCAATCACGCCAGGCGGCCCGCCTTCGACAGGCCGGACGCTGCGAAAGGAACAGTGAACGAGCAGGACGCCTCCAGGCTTCACCCCGAGCGCAATGAGTTGGTCAACGATTTCCGAAGCCCGCCATTCATTTTGTTGCGTCATGGATTGCCTATTGGTAACCAGCGTGGGCTGGCATTCGACAGCAAAAAGCGCGCTTGTTTGGGCCAAGCGCGCTCCGGCGAACGATCTGCAGCGGGGTTACGGCACCCTCGATCGAGCCCGTTGATAATAGCATCAAAACGGCCGGCGAACAACGATGCGGAAGCTCCGCGGACGCCGCTCGGGTTGCGCCCTTTGCAGATATAGGCGGCCATGAGTTGCCATGTTCCGGCTTTTCGAGCATCTTCGCATTCGGGCTGCATGCGTTGCCGCATCGGGCTGGGAAGTGAACAATGGGACGGGCAGGTATGGCTCCGGGCGTCGCAGCCGCACATCCGGAGGTATGAACCGTGCCAATCGGTGGCGGATGCCTGCAGAGATCGCGGGCATGCTCGGCGTCCTCTTTCCATTCTCCAGCGATGAGCCGTGGGGCGGGGATTGGTTGCAGCGTGCGCTTTGATGTTCGTGCCGAAGGGGCAGGAGAGGGTTGGGTGAACGAGATGTCGACGGTCTCGCCGGTCGCCGGCGGCGCTTCCACTATTCGAGCCATTTGAGGTTTTCGTGGCGGGGCCGCATTATCGTCTGCAGACATTCGGGGAATTGCGGCTGGTCAATTCCGGCGGCGTGGCTGTGGCGTGTCCCGAGCGGGGCGCGCTGATACTCGCCTATCTCTGCGTGTCCGGGGAGAAAACGGCTTCCCGTGAAAAGCTCGCAATGCTGATCTGGCCCGAGCGGGAAAAGAGCGTCGCCTTCAAGAACCTGCGGTCGACCTTGTGGCGCATGCGCCACCTTGCTGCGGATTTGGGACCGCTCATTACGGCAACGGAAGCCGAGGTTACGCTAGGGGAGATTGCCTGCGACGTCGACGGTTTCCAGGCGCTGGAACATTCGGAGGAGGCGTTCCGCACCGGGCTTCGGTTATGGCGCGATGGGTTTCTCGCAAGCGCGGATGTGCCGCCGGGCCGCTATGCGGATTGGGTGGGAGAACAGCGGCGCCTGTTCACGCAGTTGCTGCGCGCGGCGCTTATCGGCGGCGAAGAGCGGTTTGCCGACAGGGCGCTGCTGCGGACCGCGTGCATGCACTTCCTCGAGCTCGATCCGACGGATACGGCCGTGCGTCCGATCCTGGAGCGGATGACCGGCGGGGGTCTGGTCGTCGGGAGCGGTCAGCCGGACAGGGCCCGGCTGCGGCAGGGTGCCTTTGCCGGAGAGCCCGCAAGGGAGGCGAGTGCTCCGCCGGTTGCGCCGGCACCCCGTGTCGCGCTGCTTCCGCCGGCGGCCTTCGGCAGCGATCCGATGCTTCACGCGGTCAGCGTGGCCGTGGTCGAGGACATCACGATCGGGCTATGTGCGCAACGATCGATGTCCGTCGTTGCTCCCTACACGGCGGAGCGCATACGGGATGCCGCGGACAAGGCTGCGTTCTTGGAAAAGCATGGCGTTACCTATGCGCTCGACTGCCGCATGTCGGACCAGGGGCTCTTCACGCAGCTCATTTTTCTGCCGTCCGACGCGATCGTCTGGGCGGAGCGGTTTGCGATATCTCCGGTCGGTCTCCTGCAGCAACGCCAGGAAATCGCCTTTCATGTCGCCCGGGCGGTGACGGAGCAGGTCGAGACCGGCCGTGCCGCGCGTATCGACTATCTGGCCCATCCGGAGGCCTATTACGCCTATCTCGCCGGCCTGCGAAACCTCTCCAGCGTGGGTCTTCCCGAAATCCGCAGGGCACGCGGCGATTTCAGGGCCGCGCTCAAGCACAAGCCGGATTTTGCTCCGGCGCTGAGCGGGATGGCGCGCACCTATGCAATCGAGTGGATCCTGACTGCCCGCGGCGACCGGGAACTTCTTTCGGTGGCGGAGCATCACGCCAAGGGGGCGATCGAAAGCAATGAGGACCTGCCCGGAGCACACCGCGAGTTCGGTGTCGTCAAGCTCTATCAGGGTGATCTCGACGAGAGCCTTGCGGCGCTGGATCTCGCCGAAAACCTGAGCCCGCATTATGCCGACGTGCTTTACAGCCACGCCGACACGCTCGTTCATGTCTCCCGCCCGCGCGAGGCGCTCGACAAGCTCGGCAAGGCGCTTTCGCTCAATCCGCTGGCGCCCGACACCTATTTCTGGAGCGCTGCCGGTGCCAGCTATTTCCTCGAAAACTATCAGGACGCGATCGGCTACGTTCAGAGAATGAAGGACAAGTCGCCCGGCGACAGGCTGCTTGCGGCAAGCTGGGCGATGCTCGGCGACCAGAAGAAAGCACGGGCGTACCGGATGCGGGCGTTGAAGAGCAATCCGACGTTCGACGTCGATAAGTGGCTTGCCGTCGTTCCCATGAAGGAACAATGGCAGAAGGACCTCTATCGTGAGGGGCTGAAAAAAGCGGGGTTTTGAGGATGAGGGATAGCGATATGGCGAAAGTTGTTGTGATAGGCATTCCCGGCGAGCCGGGTCTGTGGCTGGCGGACCTGGGGAACGGAACCGTCAGGCCGCTCGATCAGGTGACGGGCGACCTGGCCACGGCGAACAAGCTCCGTGCACAAGGGGGGACGATCGTCAAGAATGTCGACCTCGCAGTGGCTGTGTCCTCCGCCGACAAGGTGTTTTCGGGTCATTTCGACGGGTGACCGGTCCCGACATCGGGGGTGGGGCCGACTTGCGCAATGAATATTCCGATCGTGTGCTGAGCCCGGAAGAGACCTTCGAACGTGTAAGGCCTCTGCTTTCCGGTTTCGGCATAGCCCGCATCGCGAGGCACACGGGACTCGACAGGACCGGAATCCCGGTCTGGTGCGCCTACACGCCGAATGCACGATCCATCGTGGTTGCACAGGGCAAAGGGCTGACGGATGCGGACGCGAAGGTTTCTGCCGTCATGGAGGCGCTGGAGCGCGCTGTTGCCGGCGAACCCGCGGTCGAAACCATAATGGCCACAACCCGGGCCCTGCGGGCGTCCGGACGGACCGCGGACCCGCTTCCGGGGCTGATTGCGGCCGGGCAGGAGGAAATCGGTCCGGAGGAGGAATTGCCATGGGTCGCCGGCTCCGATCTGATCTCCGGCCCCGAGGTGCTCGTACCGCTCGCAGCGGCGCTGCTGGACCGTACCCGGCCTTCGCGTTTCTGGATGTCGTCGGATGGGCTCGCATCGGGAAATTCCATCCAGGAAGCGACATTGCACGGGCTGCTGGAGCGCATCGAGCGTGACGCCCATGTCCTGTGGGGCGTGTCTGGGCCGGAGAGCCGTTACCGGCAATGCGTTGCTCCCGAGGGGTTCGGCGATGCAGCGCTGAATAGTCTCGTCGAGCGCATAAGAGCCGCGGGTCTCGATCTCCGGCTTTTCGACATTACCAGCGACATCGGTATTCCCTGCTTTCTGGCATTGCTCGGCCCCTCCGACATCGCCATCAGGGACGATGGTCGTTTCGTCGATGTGACAAGCGGCTGCGGGGCGCATGTCTTTGCCGTTCGCGCGGCGATCAGAGCGGTGACCGAAGCGGCGCAGTCGCGGCTCACCTTCATGAGCGGCGCTCGGGACGATGTCTTTCCCGAAACCTTCAGCCGGCCTTTGCCGGACTCGACCCGCCAGGCCTTCCTCGCGGGACCGTGCCGGCATGCGCCGGCGGCGCCGCCTGCGGGCGGCGATCTGGACGCGCTCATGCGCC
Source organism: Sinorhizobium meliloti (assembly GCF_017876815.1). NCBI lineage: Bacteria > Pseudomonadati > Pseudomonadota > Alphaproteobacteria > Hyphomicrobiales > Rhizobiaceae > Ensifer > Ensifer meliloti. The sequence goes on from NZ_JAGIOS010000001.1 coordinate 2,561,572, forward strand.
ACACCATCGATCATCTAAAGGATGCCGGTGTGCAATCTGCAATTGTGGTTCGCCTGTCAGCCGAAGCTCTGCCGTTCGCGGTCGTCAAGATCTTCGTCCCCGATCTTGAGAACCCCGACGGTGAAAGAGCACGCCGTTTCGGTCCGCGCGCGCTATCCAAAGCGCTCGCATTTTGAAGGAGCAGACCCGCAAGGCGCCTGGCGAGATCCGGCGCGGAACTCTACCGATGCGTGTGCAACGCTCGTGCAACGCGCGGAAATTCCGAAGTCGTTTATAGTCGATGTCAGGGAAGCGCACGGAATGGGGGTTCAAATGGGTAATCATCCTTCGTCCTTGACGGACACCGAAACGGAACTTGCGAGCATCGCCAGAATGCTGAGCCACATTCGCGATAGCGCCCGCGCATTGGACGCTCAGGCCGTCGAATATTGCGTCGAGATGGCTCTGCAGGCCGTTGCCAACGAGTTGCGGGATCGCAGCGAGCTCGTCATCGCGGCCGCGGGCTTCAACGCCAGAACGCACTCGTTGCAATAGCAGCGGTCGCGGGCTCGCCTCGCAAAGCGCGGTGCGGACAATGTTGCCGAGCGCGTCGATCAGCGCGGGGAGGACTGCAATCTCTTCCTCATCTCTGTGCTTGTCACAGAGATCCAGCAGCGCCGCGTCTGCGGCGCGGGGAAGAGTTCTTTCAGCCCAACGACTTGGGCTGGCTGGATTCCTGTGACGAGCACAGGAATGAGGAGATCAAAAAAGCCGCGGCGGGTATCCCGAATCTCAACACGCCTTGGAGCGGAGGCGATCTATGGTCGGGCGGGGGAAAAAGCGCGCTGCGGGAAGACCCGCGGCGCGTTGCTCACATCTAGCGATCCAGCTCCGGGTAGACCCTGTCGAGAAAACCAGGCCGCAGCTTCTCGCCTATCATGCAATCTGCCGCAGCTTCGCCGGCCGCCAAACGGAGCGCCGGCTCGGGTGTCAGGCCGCTTACTTCCAGGATAAGCTTCTGGCGGATTGCGATCGCGAAATCCTCGGGTTCATGGACGGGCAGGACGAAGGAGCCGGGGCCGCCGATGACGCATTCGGCGTAATACTGGTCGAGCGGCCCGGTCGAGACCGACGGGCGGATGAGGATCGCAAGCCCATTGATGATGATCCCGCGCGATACGGCATCGTTGCGGGCAGGCGTGACCGGCGGCCCGGTATTGTTGGGCCCGTCACCGGAGACGTCGATGACCCGTCGCGCGCCCGAAAAGGCGTTCGAATCGATGAGGCCCGTGCCGAAAAGAATCGCATTGGAGATCGAGGTGCCGCGCCGCGTCCCGATCGGCCGCGCCTCCAGCTTGGCGGCGAAGGCTTCGGCGTCGGCAGCATTTTCGATCACCTGCCAGTTTACGACGGAGGCCTCGTTTACGAGCCCTGCCCATTCGAAATAGCCGATGGCGATCCGCCCGAGGAGCCCGCCCTGGACCGCATTGATGAAATCGGGGTGCCGCAGCGCCTGCAGATAGCCGGAGCGCTGCACGCGTGCCTCCTCCATGTCCATCGAGCCGGACATGTCGACAGCCAGCAACAGCTCCACGTCGACGTCGGCGGCCATGGCTGCCGTCTGTATCGGGCTCCCGCTCAGAGCCAGGATCAATGCTATCGTGCCTAACATCGCATCAGCCAATCATCGTGGATCACGCGTCGGGCGTTCTGCCCCTCTATCCCGGGCACCGCGATTTGCCGTAAAACCGGCCTCGGCCTCCGGGCCGATGTAATCCGATGAATGTACCACAGGATTGGAAATCGGCGACTGCCGGCGCGACGCGGGCCTACAATATTCGGTGATCGCGGCAAGAGCTGCGCGACCCGCCGCACCGTCACCGACGTCACCGAAGAATAGGCCACCATGTTTCACACCAGGCGGAACTCGGATATCGCATGCGTCGAGCGGCTGCAGCGCGCGGCGTTCGGCTACTTTCTTCGATATTCCGACACGGCAACCGGTCTGGTGGCCGATACGTCTCGCAAGGGTTCTCCGTCGAGTATCGCCGCCACGGGCTTCGGGCTCGCAGCCTATCCGGTCGCGGTCGAGCGCGGCTGGATCGGTCGGGCGGAGGCCGCGCGGCGTGTGCTGACCGCCCTCGCATTCTTCGCGGCGAGCCGGCAGGAGAGCGACGCGCGGGCAACCGGCTATCGCGGCTTCTATTATCATTTCCTCGATATGCGGTCGGGAGAGCGCGCCTGGCGCAGCGAACTCTCGACGATCGACACCGCGTTGCTCCTCGCCGGTGCCCTGGCCGCGGCGGCGTATTTCTCCGGCTCCGGCGAGCAGGAGAGGGAGATCAGGAGCCACGCGGCGTTTCTCTACGAAAGGGCAGACTGGAACTGGGCGCTCAATGGCGGCGATACCGTCACAATGGGTTGGCGCCCGCCCGGACGCTTCCTGAAGCACCGCTGGCGGGGCTACAGCGAGGCGCTGCTTCTTTATGTTCTGGCGCTGGGTTCGCCAACACGGCCGATCGTGCCGCAGAATTACGACGCCTACACCGCGGCGCATGAATGGCTCACGCTCGATGGGGTGGCGCATCTCCACGCCGGCGCGCTCTTCGTCCACCTGTTTCCGCAGGCCTGGATCGATTTTCGCGGCGTTCGCGACCGGGGGATGCGTGAAAGGGACAGCGACTATTTCGAAAACTCCCGCCGCGCCATCAGGCTGCAGCGCGCCCATGCCGAGGAAAATCCTCATGGCTTCGCAGGTTACTGCAGCGATCTCTGGGGGTTCAGCGCCTGCCACGCGCCGAAAGGCTGGCTGAGGCTTCGCGACGGGCGGCGGCAGAGATTGCTCGGCTACGAGGCACGTGGCGCACCATTCGGCGCCGATGACGGTACGCTCGTTCCATGGGCGTCGCTCGCCGGTCTGCCGTTCGAGCCGGACGCATGTCTCGGCAGCCTTTCTCACCTGATGTCGCAATATCCCGCGCTCGTTAATGAGGGTTGCCTTCCCGGCGGCTTCAATCCCAGCCTGCCGGGGGACGGCCCCGAGGGCTGGGTGGACGACAGAATCGTCGGACTTGACCAAGGGCTCGTGGTCATGATGATCGAGAACTGGAGAAGCGGCCTGATCTGGGAACTGACGCGCAGCATTCCGGCCTTCAGCCAGGGGTTGAGCAGGGCCGGCTTTGCGGGCGGCTGGCTTTCGTCGACGCTGCCTCGAGTCTGAAACGAGGGAAGCGGCCCGTAGCGGCTTCGTTCCCGTCTGGAGTGCCGCAATGGTTGCCCTTGTTCCTGCGCTGGCTTTTGCCGCCGCGATCGGATCCGGTCTGATGGCCGGGCTCTTCTTCGTCTTCTCGGTCTGCATAATGCAGGCGCTGTCGCGGCTCCCGCCGGATCAGGGGGTCGCCGCGATGAACGCCATCAACGTGGTCATCCAGAATCCGCTGTTCCTCTTCGCCTTCATGGGAACGGCGCTGCTTGGCCTTATCCTCCTCGTCATGGCCTTCATCTGGGGCGGGCAGGGGAGTTATCTGTTGGCAGCCGGCGGGCTCGTCTATCTCCTCGGCACGCTCGCGGTGACTATCGTAATCAATGTCCCGCTGAACGACGCGCTTGCCGCCGCCCCTGCCGGCCAGGCAGCCGCCGAGCTCTGGCAGCAGCGCTACCTGACCGACTGGGTCCGCTGGAACCACGTGCGCACCATCGCCTCGACAGGCGCGCTCGCCCTTTTCGTGCTCGGCTTCGCCCGGATCTAGCGCACTGCCGGACGGTTTTCCGTCCGGAGCCGGGTTGTTTTGAAGAACCGGATCAGCGCCCGGCATAGCGTGGCTCTCGCCGCTCTTTCCAGGCGGCAAGCCCTTCCTTGAGATCATGGCTCGGAACCATCCGTGCGAATTGCTCGCTTTCGCACAGCAGACCTTCTCCGATCGCCATGTTGAGGCCACGCGTCACGGCGGTGATGATGGCGGCGGTGGCAAGAGGCGAATGGCGAATGGTGCGACCCGCAAGCGCTCGGGCCGAGGCGATCAGTTGCTCATGCGGCACGACGGCATTGACGAGCCCCATGTCCAGCGCGCGCTGGGGCGAGAACGCATCCCCGGTCAGAAGCAGCTCGAGCGCACGCTTCCGACCCGCCAGGCGAGGCAGTCTCTGAGTGCCCCCGAATGTCGGCGGCATGGCAAGCTTGATTTCCGGCTTGGCAAAGCGCGCCCGCTCGCTCGCGATCGCGAGGTGCACCGCTTCGGTCACCTCGCAGCCGCCACCATAGGCGAGACCGTTGACGGCAGCGATCACAGGCTTCGGAAAGGCCTCCAGGCGGTGCGTGAGCTGTTGGCCCCGCCGGACAAAATCGCGGGTGGCAGCGTTCACGCCCTTGGCCACGCTGCCGGAAAATTCGTGGATGTCGCCGCCTGCGGAAAAGGCGCGATCGCCGGCGACGGTGAGGATGACCGCCTGCACCGTCTCGTCGATCTCGATACGGTCGAGAAGGGCTAAAAGCCGATCGATCAGTTCGTAGTTGAGCGCATTCAGCTTTTCGGGCCGGTTGAGGGTCAGGAGGGCGATGCCGGCCGAAATTTCGATGAGAACCGTGTCGGACATGAATTGTCTCCCATCATGTATTGACGAGCGGAGGCTAAGTCGGCGACACAGGAATGTATATTCACTAGTCGGTATACATGGCTCATGACGACGGCACCGAACACACGCGAACGCATCGTTTCCGCCGCTTCCAAGCTGTTCTATGCCGAAGGGATCCGCGCCGTCGGTGTGGACGCAGTCGCCGAGGCGGCCGGCGTGACGAAGCGAACGCTCTATTATCACTTCAAAAGCAAGGACGACCTGATTGCCGCCTATCTCGAAGGGCGTGATCAGCCGAACCTCAAGCTCTTCCAGAAATGGTTCAGCGAAGCCGAGGGCGGCGTGGCATCGAGGGTCGAGGGCATCTTCTTCAATCTCGCCCGCGCCGCCCGACATCCGAAATGGAAGGGCTGCGGCTTCCTGCGCACCTCCGCCGAACTCGCCAGCATGCCGGGGCACCCGGCGATCCGTATCGGCGCCGCGCATAAGAAAAAATTCGAGGACTGGCTCCGGCAGGCGTTCGAGGCGGAAGGGATCGTGGAGGCGGAAGAGCTCGCGCGGCAGGTCCTGTTGCTCCTCGACGGCAGCTTCGCCGTCGTTCTGCTCCACCGTGATCCGAGCTATATGGAGACGGCGGGTGCGGCGGCGGCCTCGCTCGTCAAGCTGGCGCTGTCGGAGCGGACAATCGGGAGGGTCAAATGACTGTACGACGCATCGTGCCAAATCTTCAGGTGTCCGATCCGCTTCAGGCGCATCGGTTCTATGCGGACCTGCTCGGCATGGAGGTGGTGATGGATCACGGCTGGATCGTCACATTTGCGGCGGTAGGCCGCACCGCCATGCCGCAGGTGAGCTTCGCCACCGAAGGCGGGTCCGGAACGCCGGTCCCGGCGCTCTCGATCGAGGTGGATGACGTGGACGAAACCTATCGCCGCGCCGCGGCCGCGGGTGTGGAGATCGTCTACGATATCACCGACGAAAGCTGGGGCGTGCGCCGGTTCTTTCTGCGCGATCCGTTCGGCAATATCGTCAACGTCCTTTCGCACCGGCCGAGGACTTAGAGCGGGACGGGGAAATTGCGTGCGGTTTTCCTTCCGCATCCCGCGTCACAACCAATTAGAATCGGTCACGTTCGGAACCGGTTGCTTCCTTCCTCATCCCTGTGCTCGTCACAGGGATCCAGCAGCGCCGCGTCTGCGGCGCGGGAAGAGTCCTTTCACCCCAAGGACTTGGGCTGACTGGATTCCTGTGACGAGCACAGGAATGAGGTTCAAGCCCTTGCCATACCGCGACAGACGAGGGGCCAAAGCCCTGACGCCTCAGATCATCGTCAGCGCGTTCGCGACGTCGGCGACGAGATCGTCCGGATGCTCGATGCCGATCGACAGGCGGATCGTGGATTCGAGCACGCCGATCCGGGCGCGGACCTCGATCGGCACGCCGGAATGCGTCATCGCCGCCGGGTGGCTAGCGAGCGATTCCGTACCGCCGAGGCTGACGGCGAGCTTGAAGATCTGCAGTGCGTTGAGGAAGCGGAATGCCGCCTCCTGGCCGCCGGCGATGTCGAAGGAGAAGGTCGATCCCGCCCCGGTGCATTGCGTGGCGAATACACGGCCGACCGGCGTGTCCGCGTCGTGGAACGGCAGATAGTGGATTCGCTCGACCTTGGGATGGTCGCGCAGGAATTCGGCGACGATGCGGGCGTTGTCGTTTGCCTTTTCCATACGCACAGACAGGGTTTCGAGCGAGCGGCCGATCATCCAGCAGGAATGCGGGTCGAGCTGCGTGCCGATCGAGCCGCGCAGGGCCTTCACCTGCCTGATCAGCGCCTTGGAGCCGAGAACGGCGCCGGCGATCAGGTCGGAATGGCCGCCGACATATTTGGTCAGCGAATAAAGGGAAAGGTCCGCCCCGTGTTCGATCGGGTGCTGAAAGACGGGGCCGAGCAGGGTGTTGTCGCAGGCGACGATCGGCCGATGCGCCTGTCTTTCTCCGATCCTTTCGGCAATGCGGCGGACCAACGCGACGTCGACAAGGCTGTTGGTGGGATTGGCCGGCGTCTCTATCAGGATCACGGAGACCCGTCCCTTACTCATCGCCTCTTCAGCCGCGGCATTGACGGCCGCCTCGTCTGTACCGTCGGCAAAGCCGACGGCGGAGACGCCCAGATTGAGGAAGGTCTTGGCGAGCAACGTTTCGGTGCCGCCGTAAAGCGGCTGCGAATGCAGGATGGAATCGCCCGGCCGCACGAAGGCGAGAAGCGTGGTGGCGATCGCCGACATGCCGGAGGAAAAGAGCGCGCCGGCTTCCGCTCGTTCGAAAATGGCGAGCCGGTCTTCGACGATCTCGCTGTTCGGGTGATTGAAGCGGGAATAGACGAGCCCGGCACCCACGCCAGCGGGCGGTTCGCGCCGCCCGGAGACGAAGTCGAAGAAGTCGCGGCCCTCCTCGGCGGAGTGGAAGACGAAAGTCGAGGTGAGAAAGATCGGCGGTTTGACAGCACCCTCCGAGAGCTCGGGGTCGTAACCATAATTCAGCATCAGCGTTTCGGGATGCAGTTTGTGGTTGCCGATATGGGTCTTGGAAGGGTGCGGCGCGGTCATGGGTTTTTCTCCTTGGCGCAGGCAGACTCTACTACCGGCTTGAATATACCAAACGTCTGCGCACGATCCTTGCTATTTGCGATCACTTCGTTTTGATGCCCGCAATCTCTTGCCGGTGCAAAGAACCTCTCCAGTGCCTCCGCTGCACGTTTTTGTCCTTTGCAGCAGGCTCGCGGGAATTGACTGCGCGCCCGCGGAAAGCGACATTGCCGCCAGCGCCCGAAGTGGAGTCCGCCATGGAACACGTTCAGCAGACGGACCTGCCAAGACCGGTGTACCGTCACATCTCCACCTTCCTGCGTTCGTTTTCCACAAGCGGCCTCCTCGTCGGCATTCTGTTCTTTGCAGTTTCGCTGACGCCAAGTCTGATACCCAGGCCCTATCTCATTCAGGCCGTGATCTCCGGATTTTCTCTTGCGGCCGGCTACGCGGCCGGTGTGTCTCTGCGCTGGCTCTGGTCCTTCTTCGAACTCCCCGAGCCGACGGTGCGGCGCGCGCGAACATTGAAGATCGCCGCTGCGATCGTCTCGATAGCGGCTGCGGCCGTATTCCTGTGGCAGGCGGCGCATTGGCAAAACACGGTTCGGCACATCATGGGCCTTGAGCCCATCGAGAGCGCCGAGCCGGTCAAGCTCGGTCTGATAGCCGTGCTCATGTTCATCGCCCTGGTCCTCCTGGCGCGGCTGTTCCGGCTGACCTTTCGCGTGCTTTCCCGATGGCTGCAATATTTCCTCACGCGGCCGATCGCCAATGCTCTCGGCGGGCTGGTGGCGCTCGCGCTGTTCTGGTCCGCTGCGAACGGCGTGATCTTCAAGTTCGCGCTTCGTGCCGCAGACAGTTCTTTCCAGCAACTCGATGCGCTTATGGATCCCGAGATCGCACCGCCTGCCGACCTCGCCAGGACGGGGAGCGGCGCGTCGCTCGTGCACTGGGACGAGCTTGGGCGCCAGGGGCGGCAGTTCATCGCGTCCGGACCGACCGGCGCTGACATCGGCGCCTTCTTCGGGGCTGCAGCCCCTGATCCCGTGCGTGTCTATGTCGGACTGAATTCCGCCGAGACCGCGCGGGAGCGGGCGAAGCTGGCGCTGGAGGAGCTGAAGCGTGCCGGGGGCTTCGAGCGCAAGTCACTGATTGTCGTCGTGCCGACCGGCACCGGCTGGATCGACCCCGAGGCGCTCGACACGGTCGAATATCTGCTTCACGGCGACGTCGCGAGCGTGGCCGTGCAATATTCCTATCTCACCAGCTGGCTCTCCCTGCTGGTCGAGCCGGGCTACGGCGCCGACGCGGCCGACGCCCTCTTCGACGCGGTCTATGGCTACTGGACGACGCTGCCCAGGGATCGTCGGCCCAAGCTCTACCTGCACGGCCTGAGTCTTGGCGCGATGAATTCGCAAGGATCGGTCGATCTCTTCGACGTCATCAGCGATCCCTTCCAGGGCGCGCTCTGGAGCGGACCGCCGTTTCCGAGCGCGCTCTGGCGTTCGGTGACGGCCGACCGCGTCGCCGGCTCGAGCGCCTGGCTTCCGCGCTATCGCGACAGCTCCGCCATCCGCTTCACCAGCCAGGAGAATGCGCTCGACATTCCCGGTGCGCATTGGGGCGCGATGCGGATCGTCTATCTGCAATATGCCAGCGATCCGGTGACCTTTTTCGATCCCCATTCCTTCTACCGGGAGCCGGACTGGATGAAGCCCCCGCGGGGGCCGGACGTTTCGCCGGCGCTGAACTGGTTTCCCGTGGTCACGGGGCTGCAGCTGCTTGCCGACATGGCATTGGCGACGACCTCGCCGATGGGCTACGGCCATGTCTACGCACCGGAACATTACATCGACGCCTGGATGGCGGTCACCGATCCGCAGGGGATTACGGCCGAGGATGTCACGCGGTTGAAGGCGCGATTCTCCGTGCGGTAGGTGCACGTCAGCCCCTCGAACCGGGTGGTACCCCGGGGTTTGCCCCTCACCCTAACCCTCTCCCCGCAAGCGGGGCGAGGGGACGAGTTCGCTTGGGATCCGTTGAGGCCGAAGCGCCGCACAACGGTGTCCCCTCTCCCCGCAGGCGGGGAGAGGGTTAGGGTGAGGGGCAGGCTTGGGTTCAGACCGGGTTGATTGTCAACCTGGTTGAACCTTCTCCACGGGACCCTACAGACCGACCAATAGTCCCTCCATTGCGCCGATGATCTTGCGGTGCTGATGGGCATGGCGGGTGCGGAGACTCGTTGCCGCATAGACGGTCTGAGGGATGACCGGCGCGTCGGCCACGACGGCAACGCGGTCGGAGAGCCGATCGGCTGTCGCCTGCGTCACGTAAGCGGCGCCGCCGAGCGTGCGCAACAGGTCCGTGACGGCCATGTTCTGGCCGGCGGCAAGCGAAGCGCCCGAAAGGTGCGGAAGTGCCAGGCGGTGCGCCCGGTCGAAGGCCGGCGAGTAACTCGAACGGATATAGGTTTCGGGCTTCACCCCGGCCATCTCAGGAGCATCGGTGGTGACCAGCACGTAATGCAGTTCACCGATCCGTTCATAGTGAAGGTCGGGCAGGAAATGCGGTGTGTAGAGGATCGCGAGATCGAGCTCCCCGGCGGCGAGATCGCGGTTCATCTGGTTCGAATAATCCGCCTCCATATAGATCTCGGTGGTCGGCAGATCGCGGCGGATCGCAGCCACCCAGCGGCCGGCAATGGTCTCGGCCAGGTCGTGCTGAATTCCGAGCCGCATCGAACGTTCCAGAGCGCCGGCACTCGCTACTGCACGGGTCGCTTCATGCCACTGATTCTGCAAGGCTTTCGCATAATCCAGAAAGCGCAGTCCCGCGGCGGTCGGAAGGGTTCCGCCCTTGTTGCGGGTGAAGAGCTTGCGGCTGAACTGCGTCTCCAGGGCCTTCACCCTATGGGAAACCGTGGATTGCGTGATGTTGAGCCGCTCGGCCGTCCGGTTGAAGCTGCGCGTTTCCATCAGGTCAAGAAAGGTTTCGATCAGGTCCACCTGCATTTGTGTCGCTCCTTGCTCCTACCGGGCAATCTAATCGAATTCTTCGATCAATAAAGCTCAATCGCCGCGCTTGATGGCATCAGGCTTCCCCGTCAAAAATCGCCGTAACAGAGGGAGCCAGCATGTCGAATTTGCCGTCTCACGCGCGCGTCGTGATCATTGGTGGGGGAGCCGTCGGTGCCTCCTCGCTGTACCATCTTGCCAAGGCCGGTTGGACCGACTGCGTGCTTCTTGAAAAGAACGAGCTCACGGCCGGCTCCACCTGGCATGCGGCCGGCAACGTGCCGACCTTCTCCTCATCCTGGTCGATCATGAACATGCAGCGCTATTCGGCCTCGCTCTATCGCGACCTGGGTGCGCTCGTCGATTACCCGATGAACTATCATGTGACGGGCTCCATCCGCCTCGGCCATTCGAAGGAGCGGCTGCAGGAGTTCAAGCGCGTCGTCGGCATGGGCCGCTACCAGGGCATGGACCTCGATATCCTGACGCCCGGGGAAATGCGCAGCCGCTATCCCTTCCTCGAAACGCATGACCTGACGGGCGCGCTTTACGATCCCTATGACGGCGACATCGATCCGGCGCAGCTGACCCAGGCGCTCGCCAAGGGCGCGCGCGACATGGGCGCGAAGATCATCCGCTTCTGTCCCGTGACCGGTGCCCGGCGCGAAAGGGATGAATGGGTGGTCGAGACGGCGCAGGGCGAAATCCGCTGCGAATATGTCGTCAACGCCGCTGGCTACTACGCCCGCGAGGTCGGGAAGATGTTCGGCCGCGACGTGCCGATGATGGTGATGAGTCATCAGTACATTCTTTTCGACGAGATCCCGGAGCTTGCCGCCTGGTCGAAGGAGGTTGGGCACAAGCTGCCGCTCCTTCGCGATGTCGACTCCTCCTATTATCTCCGGCAGGAGAAATACGGCATGAATCTCGGGCCATACGAGAAGAACTGCCGCGCTCATTGGGCAACACCGGATGACCCGATGCCGGAGGACTTCTCCTTCCAGCTCTTCCCGGACGATCTCGAAAGGCTGGAATGGTATCTGAACGATGCGGTCGAGCGCGTGCCGATCCTGGGAACGGCAGGTCTTTCGCGCGTCATCAACGGACCGATCCCCTATGCGCCGGACGGCAATCCGCTGATCGGGCCCATGCCCGGCGTGCCGAACGCCTTCGAAGCCTGCGTCTTTACCTTTGGCATCTGTCAGGCCGGCGGGGCGGGCAAGGTGCTCGCCGAATGGGTGACCGAGGGCCGGACCGAATGGGACATGTGGTCCTGCGACCCGCGCCGCTACACGGACTATACCGACCAGGACTATTGCATCGCCAAGGGCATGGAGATCTACGGCCACGAATATGCAATGCATTTCCCGAAGCACTACTGGCCTGCCGGGCGCGGCAGGAAGCTCTCGCCGATCCATGATCGCATTGCGGCGCTCGGCGCTCAGTTCAAGCCCTATAACGGCTGGGAACGCGCCATGTGGTACGCGAAACCGGGCGACGACACGTCAGAGGCTGCGACGCAGACCTGGGGAAGGGAAGGCCCTTGGGCGAAGCGGATCGAGGAGGAGTGTCTCGCCGTGCGCGATGCTGCAGGCATTCTCGACCTGCCGGGCTTCTCGCGCTTCCGGCTGAAAGGCGAGGGCGCGCGCGAGTGGCTCTCCGGCCTCATCACCGGCCGCGTACCGAAGCCCGGCCGCATCGGGCTGGCCTATTTCGCCGACGACAAGGGCCGCATCCTCACCGAAATGTCCGTCATGGCGATCGAGGAGGATTTCTTCTTCCTGATCACCGCGGCGACGGCGCAGTGGCATGATTTCGAGTGGCTGCGGAAGCATCGCCCGGCGGACGCCGCCTTCACGCTTGACGACGTGACGGTGAAATTCGCCTGCCAGATCCTGACGGGGCCGAAATCGCGCGCGATCCTGGCCGAGGTCTCGGATGCCGACCTTGCGAAGGGGTGGCTGACGCATCAGACGGCGCAGATCGCCGGCCGCTATTGCCAGCTTGTGCGGGTCTCCTTCGCCGGCGAACTCGGCTGGGAGATCCACACGAAAGTGGAGGATACCGCCGCGGTCTTCGATGCCGTCTGGGACGCCGGGCAGAAGCACGGCCTCAAGCCCTTCGGCATGGAGGCGCTCGACAGTCTGCGCATCGAGAAGGGCTACCGCGCCTGGAAGGGCGATCTTTCCACCGATTACACGGTTTTGCAGGGCGGGCTCGAACGCTTCGTCGACTGGGCGAAGCCGGATTTCAAGGGCAAGGCGGCGCTGGAGCGTGAGAAGCAGCAGGGCGTCGCGAAGCGCTTCGTGACGCTGACGGTCGAGGCCGGCGACTGCGACGCGCCCTACATGTCGACGCTCTGGTCGGGCGGCGAGGTCGTCGGCGAGACCACGTCCGGAAACTGGGGCTACCGTACCGGCAAGTCGATCGCACTCGGCATGCTGCGCGCCGATCTGGCCGTTCCCGGCCAGGAGGTCGAGGTGGAGATTTTCGGCGACCGCTTCAAGGCTATCGTCCAGCCGGACCAGCCGCTCTGGGATCCCTCGAATGAAAGACTGAAGGCATGACGAAGCCCATTCCCGCAAAAGCGCGTGTCGTCATCATCGGCGGTGGCGTTTCCGGCTGCTCGGTCGCCTATCACCTGGCGAAGCTCGGCTGGACCGATGTGGTCCTGCTCGAGCGCAAGCAGTTGACCTGCGGCACGACATGGCATGCGGCCGGTTTGATCGGCCAGCTGCGCGCGTCGCAGAACATGACACGGCTCGCGAAATACTCGGCCGATCTTTACGTGAAGCTCGAGGCGGAAACCGGCATCGCCACCGGCATGCGCCAGAACGGCTCGATCACCGTCGCACTGACGGAAGAGCGCAAGGAAGAGATCTACCGGCAGGCCTCGCTGGCGCGCGCCTTCAACGTCGATGTACGCGAGGTCACGCCCGACGAGGTCAAGGAGCTTTACCCACACCTCAACGTTTCCGACGTGAAGGCGGCGGTCCACCTGCCGCTCGACGGCCAGTGTGATCCGGCCAACATCGCCATGGCGCTTGCCAAGGGTGCGCGGCAGAACGGCGCGACGATCGTCGAGGGCGTGAAAGTCACCTCGGTCCTGAAGAAGGACGGCCGAATAACCGGCGTCACCTGCGAGCAGAACGGCGAGAGCTTCACGATCGAGACGGAGAATGTCGTCAACTGCGCCGGCATGTGGGGCAGGGAGCTTGCCCGGCAATCCGGCGTCACCGTGCCGCTGCACGCCTGCGAGCACTTCTATATCGTCACCGAGGCGATACCTGGTCTCAGCCGCCTGCCGGTGCTGCGCGTGCCCGACGAGTGCACCTACTACAAGGAAGATGCCGGCAAGATGCTGATCGGCGCCTTCGAGCTCAAGGCGAAGCCGTGGGGCATGGAAGGCATCCGCGAGGATTTCTGTTTCGACCAGCTGCCGGAGGACTTCGACCATTTCGCCCCGATCCTCGAAATGGCCGTCAACCGCATGCCGATGCTGGAGACGGCCGGCATCCACACCTTCTTCAACGGCCCGGAAAGCTTCACGCCCGACGACCGTTACTATCTGGGCGAGGCGCCGGAACTCAAGGGCTACTGGGTGGCAGCCGGCTACAATTCGATCGGGATCGTCTCCTCGGGAGGCGCCGGCATGTCGCTGGCGCAGTGGATGAACGACGGCGAGCCGCCCTTCGATCTCTGGGAGGTCGATATCCGCCGGGCGCAGCCCTTCCAGAAGAACCGTTCCTACCTGAAGGAACGGGTCAGCGAAACGCTGGGTCTGCTTTACGCCGATCATTTTCCCTATCGCCAGATTGCGACCGCCCGCGGCGTTCGCCGCTCGCCGATCCACGAACAACTGAAGGCGCGCGGAGCCGTTTTCGGTGAGGTCGCCGGATGGGAGCGGGCAAACTGGTTCGCAAGGGACGGCCAGGAGCGCGAATACCGCTATTCGTGGAAACGGCAGAACTGGTTCGAAAACCAGCGGGAAGAGCATCTCGCCGTCCGCAGCGGGGTTGGCCTTTTCGACATGACCTCCTTCGGCAAGATCCGCGTCGAAGGCCGCGATGCGCAGGCTTTCCTGCAGCGGCTTTGCGCCAATGAGATGAATGTCGACCCCGGCCGTGTTGTCTACACCCAGATGCTGAACGCCCGCGGCGGCATCGAGAGCGACCTGACCGTCACGCGGCTTTCGCAGACCGCCTTCTTCCTCGTCGTGCCGGGGGCCACGCTGCAGCGCGATCTTGCCTGGCTGCGAAAACATGTGCGCGACGAGTTCGTGGTGATCACCGACGTCACCGCTGCTGAAAGCGTGCTCTGCGTCATGGGGCCAAGGGCACGCGAGCTCATGCAGAAGGTGAGCCCGAACGATTTCTCCAACGAGGCGCACCCCTTCGCCACCGCCCGCGAGATCGAGATCGGGATGGGCCTCGCCCGCGCCCACCGCGTCACCTATGTCGGCGAACTCGGGTGGGAGCTTTACGTCTCCACCGACCAGGCGGCGCATGTGTTCGAGACGCTGGAACTGGCGGGGGCCGATGTCGGGCTGAAGCTCTGTGGACTTCATACGCTCGATAGCTGCCGGATCGAGAAAGCCTTCCGGCATTTCGGCCACGATATCACCGACGAGGATCATGTGCTCGAAGCGGGGCTAGGCTTTGCGGTGAAGCCCGGAAAAGGCGAGTTCATCGGACGTGAGGCGGTGCTTGCAAAGCGCGACAACGGACTTTCGCGCCGGCTGGTGCAGTTCCGGCTTTCCGATCCGGAGCCGTTGCTCTTCCACAACGAAGCGATCGTGCGCGACGGAGAGATCGTCGGCACGATCACCTCGGGCAATTACGGCCACCATCTCGGGGGTGCGATAGGGCTCGGCTATGTGGCGTGCAAGGGTGAAAGCGACGCCGATGTGCTGGCTTCGGCCTACGAGATCGAAATCGCCGGAACGCGGGTCAAGGCCGAGGCTTCGCTGAAGCCGATGTACGACCCGAAGGCGGAGCGGGTGCGGGCCTGAAAAAGACTGCCCCTCATCCTCGCGCTAAACCCGAGGAGAGTGGCAAAGAACAAGACGACGACAGCGCCATTGGGAGATGAATGATGGCTGAGGAATGCGCAGTTGCGGGTTCGAGACGGTCCGGCGGACGGGCGGCGCGCGTTGCGCTTCGTTCGTCGCCGCTTGCCGAAAACATCCGCCCCGTCCGTCCGGGCCTTTCCGGCGGACAGTACAAGCCGCTGACGGAGGCCAACGTCAGACGGATTCACGAGGCGGCGCTCGATGCGCTGGAACAGATCGGCCTTGCCAACGCGCCGCAATCCGGCGTCGAGATCATGACCGGCGCCGGGGCCATCCTCGGCGAGGATGGACGACTCCGCTTCCCGCGTGCACTGGTCGAGGACATGCTGGCCATCGCCGCGCGCGACATCACCCTTTACGCGCGTGATCCGAAACAGGATCTCGAACTCAGCGGCACGCGCGTCTATTACGGTACGGCCGGCGCGGCGGTGCACGTGGTCGACGTCGAGAAGCGCGAATACCGCGAATCGACCGCCAAGGACCTCCTGAATGCGGCGCAGCTCGTCCATCACCTGGACAATGTCCATTTCTTCCAGCGAGCCATGGTCTGCCGGGACGTTTCCGACAATTTCCTGATGGACATCAACACGCTCTATGCCTGCTGCGCCGGAACGACGAAGCATGTCGGGACGAGCTTCTCCGATCCCTCGCATGTGGAGGGCTGCTTCGATCTCATCCACATGATCGCGGGCGGCGAGGACAAGTGGCGGGCGCGGCCCTTCGTTTCGAACTCGAACTGCTTCGTCGTGCCGCCGATGAAATTCGCCGAGGAAAGCTGCATCACCATGGAGAAGTGCATCCGTGGCGGCATGCCCGTCCTGCTGCTATCCGCCGGACAGGCGGGGGCGACTGCCCCGGCGCCGCTCGCGACCGCCATCGTGCAGGCGGTTGCCGAGTGCCTTGCAGGCGTCGTCTACGTCAATGCGCTTTCGCCCGGCCATCCAGCCGTCTTCGGCACCTGGCCGTTCGTCTCCGATCTGAGGACCGGCGCCATGTCCGGCGGCTCCGGCGAACAGGCATTGCTGACGGCCGGCTGCGCGCAGATGCACCAATTCTATCGCCTGCCTGGCGGCGCCGCCGCCGGCATCGCGGATGCGAAGCTTCCCGACATGCAGGCCGGCTGGGAACAGGCGATCTCCAACGTGATGGCTGGGCTCTCTGGGCTCAACATGGTGTACGAGGCGGTCGGCATGCATGCATCGCTCCTCGGCTTCTGCCTGGAGTCGCTGGTGCTCGGAGACGACTTGCTGGGCCAGGTGCAGCGCTGCATCCGCGGCATCGATGTCACCGAGGATTCGGTTTCGCTCGAAACCATGCGTTCGGTCTGCCTCGACGGCCCCGGCCACTATCTCGGCCATCCGCAGACGCTCGGCCTGATGCAGACGGAATATATCTATCCGGCGGTCGCCGACCGTACGAGCCCGAAGGAATGGGTCGAGATCGGCCGGCCGGATCTCGTCGCCCGCGCCATCGAGAGGAAGAACCGCATCCTCGCCGATGCCGCTCCGTCGCTGATCGCGACGGAGGTCGACCGGGCGATACGGGAGCGGTTCGGGATCTATTGCTGAGACGATTGTTCATGCGTTTAGTGGCAGCGATTTGCCCCCTCTCCTCGGGTTTAACCCGAGGACTAGCCCTCTCCCCGCAGGCGGGGAGAGGGGACGACCTCCAGCAGCGGTGAGGTGGAATGGGTCGGCGCCGCGCGTCCCTTCGCCCCGCTTGCGGGGAGGAGGTGCCGGCAGGCGGATGAGGGGCGGATGCAGGCGAGACCGTCGTAAATCACCGTCGGCTCGAGCCCCTGACCTCGCTCACCCTAAAGCTCCATTTCGGAGCGGTCGGCGCTTCATCCGGTCGGAAGGGAAAGGTGAGGAACGTCTCGAACGGGCGGCTCTGGCCGCCCGGCACTCTCAGCAGGATGAGCGCGGTGTCGTCACCGATGTGCCTGCAGGCGTCCTGCGGGCAATCCTCGAGCGTTACGGTCAAGCGGAAATATTCGAGCGCCAAGTCCGACGCATTGGCGGCAGTGCCGCGAACGCGATAGCTGCGCCTCGTCTGGCTTGGCTCGACAGTCATATTCTCGAGCACGATATCGTCGGCGGTGAGCCCGGTTTCAGGCTGGTCCGGAGCAGGCGCTGGGATCTCGTCCGGAGCACTCTCGTTCAGCCAGACGAGGAAGGCGGCGCTGAGGGCGAGCGCGACCGCAATCGAAAGAACCGGTTCGATCCAGCTGCGGAAGCGACCGTAACGAGCCGCGAGATACACGATCGCCAAGCCCAACGGTAACGCAATCAGCCATGCCATGAAGATCCTCCTGGGAGAACCTTATATAGGGACGCGCGGCGCTGGCAATCGTTCGCGCCTGCCTCGACCCTTCTGCCTCGCAGAGGCCGCAACACTCAGCCGAAGCTCATTTCTTCAAGCTTATCCAATAGGAACCTTCGAAAGGTACCGCCGCGAAACGCCGGTTGATCTCGGCGAGCGTGGCGGCGGGATCGACATCGGGGAAGAGATCGGGGCGCAGCCACGAGGCGAAGGCCTCCGCCGCGACGATGTTCAGCGGAACGGCGTTGAAAAAATTCCAGAGGCCGTGGACACGCCCGTTGCGAACGGCGGCTATGCTCGCCATCACCGGCTTGTCCACGGATTCGGTCAGGGTCGTTTCCGCCTCTTCCGCCGTGACGCCGGGGCCGATCGAAAAGCCGCTGTATTTGCCGCCGGGCGACGAGGTGGCGATATAGACATCCGGATTCTCGGCCATCACCGCTTCCGCGTTCATCATGCCGCCCGGACGCGGCAATGCGCCCTCGGCGATGTTGCGGCTGCCGGTGATGGCGATGAACTCGCCGAGGCCGCCGACCCCATAGGCCCAGCAGCAACGGTCGGGCGCCGGGAAAGCTTCCATGAGAACTTTCGGCCCCGGCTCGGAACTCCCGGCAACGCGCTCGCGGATCCGGGCAAGACGCTCCTCGTAGAAGCGGGCGAAGTCTTCCGCCTGTTCTTCTCTCTCGAAGACCTTGCCGAGGAGACGCATGTTGTCCGGCGTGTTCTTGAGCACCTCGTTGTTGAAGTCGACGACGATGACCGGCACGCCGGTGCTTTCGAGATATTCCATCGCGCGCCGGCCCGCCTCGGTGTCCGCCTGCCAGTTGGCGAGGACGGCAAGATCGGCCTTGAGCGTCAGGATGGTCTCGAAGGAGAGCCCGGGGCCGCTTCCGTCGTCGATCAGCGGCACATCGGCGAGCTTCGGGAACTTGCGCAGATAGCTCTCGTATATCTCGGGATTGTCGGCCTTCATGTCGCCGGACCAGCCGGCGAGAAGGCTTACCGGGTCCGGATGAATGAGCGAAAGGGCCACGAGATTGAAGCCCGTGCCGAGCAGTACCGCTTTGGGCGGTGCGGGGATCGTAACCTGTCGTCCGACGGCATCGGTGACCGTCATCGGCCATTGTGCCTGCGCCAGAGCGACGAGCGGCGAGAAGGCGATCGCCAGGAAGGCAAGGACGCGAACGAGGCTTCGGCGGCAGAGCAGCAGACGAGACAAGGCTATTGTTTCCTTTGGCTTGGAAGGGCGCAGAGGCTGCCGCAGCTCGGGATGCCCGGGAGGAGATATCTCAGGCAGCAGATCTTGCGCCGGCAGACGCGCGTCCCGTCCTCTTCCTCCTGGCGCAGACAGTCGAAGAAAGGATTGGGAGCGCCGTTGGGCATCAGCCGGCGACCGACCATCGCATCGGCCTGGTCGCTCATGGGGTCGGTCCCGGCGGTTCGAAGCGCATAATCGATGTAAACGGCGGCATTGTTCCAGGCGAGCCTGGGCGATATGCCGCCAACCGCCTTGAGATGCGGCACTACTTTGGCAAGGTGCTCGTCCATGAGCGAGCCGATCAGGGCGAAGATGTCACGCCCGTCATCGTCGCGCCACTGACCTGCAGTCGCGACCCCGAAGGCGCGCGGCAGCCCGTCGTCGGAGAGCGCCACCGTCATCTGGTCGAAATCCGCCGGCAGCGCCTGGTGGTCCAGCACCCGGGCGACGACATAGGGGATGGTCAGGGCGGAGAAATAATAGAGCGACCACATGGAGGCCACGGCGCGGCGGTCCGTGCCGCCGGAGGCCCCGGCATAGTGCGAGAGCGTCCGGTCGAAGGCGCCGGAGGCGAAGAAGTCGGACAGCGGAATGCCGTCGGAAAGATTCTCCGACAGCATCATCTTCTCGTTGCACCAGGCATGCGGTCCCGCAAAGGCCGCCGACAGACCTTTCGGCTCGTCGATTACCGCCATGCTTTCATGCCGGGCTGTTGTCATGTCGCTTACCAGTTATAGCGCAGCGAGCCGATAACGGTGCGGCCCTGATCGCGATGGCAGTAGCCGGCGGTGCACACGGCCTCGCGGCGGTCGAACAGATTGGTGGCATTCACCTGCAGATGCAGACCCTCGTATTTCTGGTCGATCGCTGCGAAGTCGTAGCCGACGGAAGCATCGAAGAGAACACGCGAACTATTCTTGAAGGTGTTCTGGTCGTTACCGTAACTTGATCCTACGAAACGCGCGCCCCCACCCAGGCTGAATCCGTAAAAAGGACCATCCTCCGGCAATGTATAATGGGCCCAAATCGACGCCATGTGCTGTGGAGCGGAAGAGACATAATTTCCAATCGTTCCCGAAGGACCCTGAATGATCTTCACATCGGTATAGGCGTAAGAAGCTATCAGCGAAATGCCGTTGTCAAGGCTGGTGTTCGCTTCGATCTCAAAGCCGCGCGAACGCAGTTTTCCGCGCTGTACCTGGATAGCGGTATCGCCGGACGCTTCGAGGTAGAGGCCATTCTTCTGGTCGATGTTGAAAAGCGCGGCGGTGATCAGCGTGTTGCTGTTCGGCAGGAGGTATTTGACGCCGATTTCCTGCTGCTCGCTTTCGGTCGGCTTGAAGGGCTGGTTCGTTTCCTTGTTGATGCCGGCATTAGGCGCGAACGCCGTCGAGTAGCTGATATAGGGAGCAAGGCCGAAATCGGTCTGATAGGTAAGCCCTATGCGGCCGGAGAACTCCTTGTCCTTCTGCGAGACCGTCGTCAGCGAGTCGGTGGCGAGATCCATGGTATCCGTGTCGGTGGACACCCAATCGTACCGGCCGCCCACCGTCAACGTCCAGGCGTCGTAACGGATCTGGTCCTGAAGATAGGTACCGAGCTGCCACTGGTCCTGGACGGTGCGCGTGTTGAAATCGATCGCATCGACCGGGCGGCCCTGAGTCGGATTCTTCGTGTCGAGCGGCGGCGACACGCCGCGCCCGTCGAGTGCTCGGAAACGCAGCTTCGTATAATCCACGCCGGCAAGCAGCGTATGCTCGAGTGCGCCCGTATCGAATTTGGCTTCGAGCTGGTTGTCGATCACGAATGCGGTCAGCCGCTCGTCATATGTGCCTGCGCTGCTGTCGAGCAATGTCGGATCGGCAGCGTTCGGCGCATAGGCAAAGGCCCAGTCCGCGTCGATGTTCAGAGTGGACACGCGCGCGTTCTGGCGGAAGACAAAGGTGTCGTTCAGCCGGTGCTCGAACTCATAGCCGACACGCCCCTGCTTCTGTACCGAGTCGTTGAAGTCAGGATTGCCGGCAAATATGTCGGTTGCTTCGCCGGTGAGCGGGTCGTTGTAATAAGTTGCCGTGCCCCCCGAATTGGTGCGCGAATACTCGCCGAGAACGGTCAGCTTCGTGTCTTCGTCCGGCTTCCAGGTGAAGGCCGGCGCGATATAGGCACGGTCGTCTGCGAGGCCAACCTGTTCGGTGTCGGCATCGCGCAACAAACCGGTCAGGCGGTAATAGACAGGGTCGTTCTCATTCACTGGACCTGAAAAGTCGAACTGGCCCTGATATCGGTCGTGGCTGCCATATTGAACCTGCACCTCTCTGAGCGTGTCCTCAGTCGGCCGCTTGGTGATGAGGTTGTAAAGGCCGCCCGCTCCGGTTGCGCCGTAAAGGGCAGAGGAGGGGCCGCGCAGGATCGAAACGCCTTCCAACCCGTAGGGCTCGTTCTTGAAGATCGAGTCCACGGCGGCCGGTTGGCGCAGATTGTCACGGAATACGCCGCTATAGGTCACGTCGAAACCGCGGACGAAGAACGCATCGAAACGGGGATCGAAGCCGTAGGCTCCGACGCGCGTGCCGGGCGTATAGGCGAGCGTCTCCAGCAGCGTCTGCGGATTGCGATCCTTCAACTGCTGTTCGGTCACCGTCGAGATCGACTGCGGTGTCTCCAGGAATGGGGTGTCAATCTTCGCTCCCGTGGCGCTGCTGGTTCCGACATAGCCCTCGGCGGTGATGACCCCGCCGCTGCCGTTGACCACCAATGTTTCGAGGGCGGTGGAGTCGCCATTGGAAACGGTCTCCTGCTCTGCTTCCTGCGCCTGTGCGGTAGCGACGAGGGCAAGGGCCGACGTGCCGGCGAGGGCAAGGCGGATCAACGGCAGGCGGAGGGCGGACTTCGAGGGCATGCGACGCAACCTTAAACATTATATTTGATAAGGTGAGCTAATCACTCATGATTATGCTGAACGCAAGCCGTTTTCATGACTTTTTAAGTCATGTTCACAATGTTGTGGGAAATGTGCAACAGCAACGTGCGGGTGCGTGCGTCGGAGCGCGCTTTTGCCCCTCTCCTCGGGTTAACCCGAGGACTAACCCTCTCCCCGCGAGCGGCAGGGCTGTCCGGGGAAAGTTCCGGGTGAATCGAAATGTCGCAGGCGCATGCCCCGTCAGACGGCGTTTTTCCGTCTATTTTCTGGTTGTCGAGACTCAGAAAAGGAGACGGAGCATGCGGTTCACCCCTAGCATTTTCGCCCAGCTGCTGAAAGCGATTGATCGCCGCAGCTTTCAGGCGATTGTGGATCGTCATGCCGGGGATGCCTACGACAAGTGCTTTACCAGCTGGGATCATCTGGTGGCACTGATCTATGCCCAGTTGAGCGCCACGACCAGCCTGCGCGGGTTGGAGGCGAGCTTCAACGCCAACAGTCAGCATCATTACCATCTCGGCAGTGGCCGGCTGATGCGCTCGACGCTGTCGGACGCCAACCGCCGCCGCCCGGTCGCCGTCTTCGCCGAGACCTTCGCGCTTCTGGCCGGTCAGCTCGACCGGCAGACGCGCCGGGAGGGCACCAAGATGCTGCGGCTGATCGATTCGACCCCGATCCCGCTGGGTAAGCTGTACGATTGGGCCAAGTCGAACGGCCGCATCCGCGGCATGAAGCTGCATGTCGTCTATGATCCCAAGGCCGATTGTCCAGGCATCCTCGACATCACCGACGCCAACGTCAACGACGCCCAGATCGGCCGCACGATCACCATCGAAAAGGGCGCAACCTATGTCTTCGACAAGGGCTACTGCCATTACGGCTGGTGGACGGCGATCGCCGAAGCCGGCGCCAGTTTCGTCACCCGGCCGAAGACCAACATGGGACTGGCTTTGGTCGCTGAACGCCCCGTTGAGCAACCTCAAGGCGATGGCTTCCTGGTCCTCGAAGACAGCCAGGTCAGCCTCGCCAGCAAGGGCGATTCCAAGCTGCCGATCGGCTTGCGCCGGGTAATCGTCAAGCGCCAGGACGGCGATACGATCACGCTTCTGACCAACGACCTCGAGCGCTCCGCCGTCGAGATCGGCCAGCTCTATAAGGATCGCTGGCAGATCGAGCTTCTGTTCCGCTGGATCAAACAGCACCTCAAGATCCGCAAGTTCCTCGGCAACAACGACAACGCCATCCGCCTGCAGATCTTCGCCGCGATGATCGCCTATGCACTGTTGCGCATCGCCGCCCGCCTCGCCCGCGTCCCTCTACCGATCCTGCGCTTCACCGACCTCGTCACCCAGTGCCTGTTCCAGCGCAAAAGCATCGCCGAAATCCACAAGCCGCCGCAGGTCAATCCAAGCCGACCAAAACCCCGGACCATCCCAAACCAAATGGTCTTCCGCTATGCATGAATTTTCCCCGGACAGCCCTGCGCGAGCGGGGCGAGGGAACGAGTGCGAGGCTGCCGCGACTTCCCCTTCGCCCCGCCTGCGGGGAGAAGGTGGCCGGCAGGCCGGATGAGGGCTTCGCCGGCAAATTCAGCCGTGATTGATCATGATGTGCCGGACGGCGGTGTAGTCCTCCAGCGCATAGACCGACATGTCCTTGCCATAGCCGGACTGTTTGATGCCGCCATGCGGCATTTCGTTGGTCAGCATGAAATGTGTGTTGATCCAGGTGCAGCCATATTGGAGGCGGGACGCGGCCCTCATCGCCTTGCTGATGTCCTTCGTCCAGACCGATGAGGCGAGGCCGTAATCGCTGTCGTTCGCCCAGGCCACGGCATCGTCCTTGCCGGTGAAGCGCGTGACGGAGACGACCGGGCCGAAGACTTCGCGGCGGACGATCTCGTCCTCCTGAGTGGCGCCCGCGACGACCGTCGGCTGGAAGAAGAAGCCTTCGTCGCTGCCCGTGCGGCCGCCGGTGGTGATCTCGATGTGCTTCTGGTCGGCGGCCCTTTCGACGAAGCTTGCCACGCGGTCGCGCTGGCGCCTAGAGATCAGCGGACCGATCTCGTTTTCAGTGTCGTCGTCGAGATTGTAGCGGATTGTGGAGACCGCCGAGGTGAGGTCGGCGACGAGTTTCTCGTAGATGCCGGCTTCGGCATAGATGCGGCAGGCGGCGGTACAGTCCTGCCCGGCATTGTAGTAGCCGAAGGTGCGGATTCCGTTGACGACCGCCTCGAGGTCGGCGTCGCCATAGACGATGACCGGCGCCTTGCCGCCGAGCTCGAGATGGGTGCGCTTTACCGTCTTGGCGGCGGCCGCGAGCACCTTCTTGCCGGTGGCGATGTCGCCGGTGATCGATACCATGCCGACCTTCGGATGGTTGATCAGCGCGTTGCCGACGGTCTCGCCGCGGCCGGTGATGACGTTGACGACGCCTTCGGGGAGAATGTCGGCGATGAGCCGCGCAAGTTTCAGCGCCGTCAGCGGCGTCTGTTCGGATGGCTTGAAGACAACGGTGTTGCCGCCGCCGATCGCCGGCGCCAGCTTCCAGGCCATCATCATCAGGGGATAGTTCCACGGCGCGATCGAGCCGACGATGCCGATCGGATCGCGGCGGATCATCGACGTGTGGCCCGGCAGATATTCGCCCGCCGCCGGTGCATGCAGATTGCGCACCGCACCGGCGAAGAAGCGCCAGCAATCGATGATCGCAGGCAGCTCGTCGTTCTTCACCGCATTGATCGGCTTGCCGCAGTTCAGCGCCTCAAGGGCGGCGAATTCGTCGGCTTCTTTCTCGATCGCATCGGCGATCTTCAAAAGGGCGTTGGAGCGTTCGGCCGGCGTCGTCTGCGACCAGCCGACGAAGGCGCGCTCGGCAGCGTCGACGGCTGCGTCGATCTGCGCGTGGGAGGCCTCGGCGAGGTCGATGATCCCGGCGCCCGTCCGCGGATTGAGGATGTGTTCCTCGGCCTCGGTTCCGGCTTCGAAGCGCGATCCGATCAAGAGCTGGGTGTCCATGTCTGTTCTCCCTTCAAGTGCGAAATGTCATTTGCCGGCGCCGGCGATCTGGTCGCCGTCGCGGGTCAGGTAATAGGCGCCGAGGATCGGCAGGAAGGTGGCCATCACGACGACCATCGCGACGACGTTGGTAACCGGGCGCTGGCGCGGGCGGATCAGCTCTTCCAGCATCCAGATCGGCAGGGTCGATTGCTGCCCGGCCGTGAAGGTCGTGACGATCACCTCGTCGAAGGAAAGCGCGAAAGCGAGCATGCCTCCGGCAAGCAGGGCCGTGCCGATGTTCGGCAGGATCACGTAGCGGAAGGTCTGGAAACCGTCGGCGCCGAGATCCATGGAAGCCTCGATCAGCGAGCCGGAAATCCGGCGGAAACGGGCGACCGCATTGTTGTAGACGACGACGATGCAGAAGGTCGCGTGGCCGAGCACGATGGTCCAGAAGGAGAAGGGGATGTCGGCCATGGAGAAGGCGGAGCGCAGCGCAATGCCGGTGATGATGCCGGGAAGCGCGATCGGGAGGATGACGAGGAGCGAGATCGTCTCGCGGCCGAAGAAACGGGTCTGGCTGACGGCAGCGGCGCAGAGGGTGCCGAGGACGAGGGCTACCGCCGTCGCGATCGAGGCGACCTTGACGGAGAGCGTCAGCGCCGCCCAGACATCCGGCCGGTTCCAGGCGACGGCGAACCATTGCGTGGTCAGCCCCGGCGGCGGAAACTGGTAGCTCTTCTCCTCGGTCGTGAAGGCGTAGAGAAAGATCAGCAGGATCGGCAGATGCATGAAGGCGAGGCCGGCGGCGGCAGCGATCTTCAGACCCAATGGAGCGGAGTTCGCCTTCTCAGAGCGCATCGAAGGCCCCCATGCGTTTGGCCATCCAGAGATAGGCGCCCATGATGACGATCGGCACGACCGTGAAGGCGGCGGCGAGCGGAATGTTTCCGGCGGTGCCCTGCTGCGCGTAGACGGCCTGACCGATGAAGAGCCGCGACGAGCCGACGATCTGCGGGATGATGTAGTCGCCGAGCGTCAGCGAGAAGGTGAAGATCGATCCGGCGACGATGCCCGGCAGCGCCAGCGGAAAGAGCACATGGCGGAAGGTCTGGGCGGGCGTTCCGCCGAGGTCCGACGAGGCTTCGATCAGATTGGCCGGCACGCGCTCGAGCGCCGCCTGGATGGGCAGGATCATGAACGGCATCCAGACATAGACGAAGACGATGAAGGTGCCCGTATAGCTGACGGACAGCGAATTGCCGCCGACGACGGGAAGAGAAAGCCAGGCATCGATCAGCCAGAGAAGGTTCAGCTTTGCGAAGAACCAGGTCAGGATGCCTTCCTTTGCGAGGATCAGCTTCCAGGCATAGATCTTGACGAGATAGCTCGACCAGAGCGGCAGCATGACGGCGAGATAGAAGAGCGCCTTCCATTTCCCGCGCGCGTAGCGGGCGGCGTAATAGGCGATCGGAAAGGCAATGAGCGCCGAGACGAGCGTCACCAGAGCGGCCATCGAGACGGTGCGGATGATGATGTCGAGATTGGATTCGCTCAAGAGCTGCCGATAGGTGGCGAGCGTGAACTCGTAATTTATGAGCCCGGAGAAGTCGTCGATCGAGAAGAAGCTCTGCAGAAGCAGCGCGAAGAGCGAACCGAGATAGACGATCCCGAGCCAGAGGAGCGGGGGTGCGAGAAAGATCGCAAGCAGCACATGCGGGTGCCGCCAGAAGAAATCCGAGAGGCGGCCCGCCGTGCTGCGGCGTTGCGGAAGCATGATGCTTTCGGCGACGATCGTCATGCGTCCTCCATCGGGTGGAGGTCGTGCGCGGCGAAGCTGATCGTGACCGGACTGCCGACCGCTGGAACGCCACGCGCCGCCGGGCTCGCCACGGCGATGCGGGCACCCTCGACGTCGATCAGGATTCGGTTGGTGGCGCCGAGGAAGCTCTGCGAAGCGACAGTGCCGGAAAGGCTCAGCGCTCCGTCGCTCGGCGGCGCAATGGCCACAGCCTCCGGGCGCAGGCTCGCGAAGGAAGCCTTCAGCCCCAGTCGGCGGCAGAGGTCCTCGGAAAGCACGTTGGAGGAGCCGACGAAATCGGCGACGAAACGGGTCTGCGGACGGTTGTAGACCTCCTCCGGGCTTCCCAGTTGCTGGATACGGCCCTCGTTGAAAACGGCGATCCTGTCGGCCATCGAGAGCGCTTCGCCCTGATCATGGGTGACGAAGACGAAGGTGATGCCCAACGACTTCTGCAGCGTTTTCAATTCCTCCTGCATCTGTTCGCGCAGCTTCAGATCGAGCGCGCCCAACGGCTCGTCGAGAAGCAGAACCTTCGGCTTGTTGACGAGCGCGCGGGCGAGCGCCACGCGCTGGCGCTGGCCGCCGGAAAGCTGTCCGGGCCGGCGCGTGCCGTAGCCCGGAAGCTTCACCATGGCGAGCGCATCCTCGGCCGCCCTGCGGCGCTCCTCGCGTCCGACGCCCTTGACCATCAGGCCATAGGCGACGTTGTCGAGAATGGAGAGATGCGGGAAGAGGGCGTAGTCCTGAAAGACGGTGTTGACGCTGCGCCGGTAGGGCGGCACGCCTTCGGCGGTCTCGCCGAAGATCTCGATGTGGCCTCCGGTCGGCTGCTCGAAGCCTGCCATCAGCCTCAGGCAGGTGGTCTTGCCCGAGCCCGATGGACCGAGCATCGCGAAGAACTCGCCCTCGGCGATCTCGAGGTTCACGCGATCGACGGCACGCACGGCGCCGAAATAGCGGGAAACATTGTCGAAGAGGACGGCGGCGTTCATTGCGATACTCCAGGAGATTTCGGCGAGATTTCGGCCCCTCATCCGGCTGCCGCCACCTTCTCCCCGCTTGCGGGGAGAAGGCGACTCGGGGCTCCCTCTCGGGCTTCATTTCATCGAGCGGGCGCGGCTTACTCGTCCCCTATCCCCGCCTGCGGGGAGAGGGCTAGGGTGAGGGGCAAACGCTTGCGCTGAAGGCAGGGCTTACCGCCCGCCGATCACACCGATATAGTCGGAGACCCAGCGATGATAGGGCACGCACTCGCCCTGGCTTTCGCATTTCGTCACCGGCGTCTTCCAGAACTTGACCTTCTCGAAGTCGTCGTAGCCGTTGGTCTTGCAACCTTCGTCGGTCAGAAGCTCGTTGCCCTTGCAGGCGGCACCGACGGAGGGGTTGGCACCGAACCAGGCGGATACATCTCCCTGGACTTTCGGCGAGAGCGAATGCTCCATCCACATATAGGCGCAGTTCGGATGCTCGCTGTCGGCATGCAGCATTGTCGTATCGGCCCAGCCCGTCACGCCTTCTTCCGGGATGACGGAGGCGATCGGCTGCTTCTCGGCCTGCATCAGGTTGACCTGGAAGGGCCAGGAGCCGGAGGCGACGACGCCCTCGTTCTTGAAGTCGTCGATCTGGATCATCGCGTCGTGCCAGTAGCGGCCGACGAGGGTGCGCTGGGTGCGCAACAGATCGAGTGCGGCCTTGTACTGATCTTCGTTGAGCTCGTAAGGGTCCTTGATGCCGAGATCGGGCTTGTGCGCCATCAGGTAGTTGGCGGCGTCCGCGACATGGATCGGGCCGTCATAGGCCTGGACGCGGCCCTTGTTGGACTTGCCGTCGGGCAGCGTCATCTCCTCGAAGACGACTTTCCAGCTCTTCGGCGGCTGATCCTTGAAGGCTTCGGTATTGTACATCAGCACGTTCGGGCCCCAGACATAGGGGGTGCCGTAGTGGACGCCGTTGGCGGTGTGCCACGGCGCGTTCTGCATGCGCTCGTCGATCGTCTTCCAGCTGGGGATGAGATCGGTATTGATCGGCTGGACGCGCTTTCCAGCGACGAGGCGCAGCGATGCGTCTCCGGAGGCGGTCACCAGGTCGAAACCGCCTTCGTTCATCAGCGCGACCATTTCGTCGGAGGTGGCCGCCGTCTTGACGCTGACCTTGCAACCGGTCTTCTTCTCGAAATCGGTGACCCAGTCGTAATTCTTGTCGGTCTCGCCGCGCTCGATATAGCCCGCCCAGGCGACGATCGAGAGCGCACCTTCGCCCTGACCGAGCTCTTTCAGCGGCTCCTGCGCCAGCGCAGGGGCGGCGAGGCCCAGCGACAGGGTAAGTGCGGTGCAGGATTTCAGGATCTGCTTCATCGGAAGTCTCCCCAGTTTCATGCCGTTAGCGGCTTTGTTCCCGGATCGAAGCGTGCCTTGGTTTCTCCGTATTCGCAAATTCATTAATCAGAATGCCGACATCGGTATTTCCGATATCTGAGTTCATCGCGGGCGGGCGCTGCGCAGCGCTTCGGCGACGCCGACGAAATCGCGCGCGGACTGTGGCAGGCTCGACCCCTTGCGCCAAACCATGCCGACCTGCACCACCGGCAGCGCCCCGGAAACATCGCGGCTTTCGATCCGGTCGCCTTCGAGCGACCAGGGGCGGTAGACGAGGTCAGGCAAAAGCGCGATGCCGGCGCCGGTCGCGACCAGGCTTCTGACCGCTTCCACCGAACGGGTGCGAAAGGCGACATGCGGACGCGCGCCGAGCGCCGTCAGGAGTTTGCCGGTATTCTCCTCGATCTCGTCCACGGTCAGCATGATCAGCGGCTCACGGGCGATGTCCTCGACCGAGATGATGTCGGCGCTGACGAGCGGATGGCCGATCGGCAGCCACAGGCGGTAAGGAGAGGTTTCGAGGATTTCCGCTTGCAGCGCCATGCGGTCGCGCAGATTCGAGATGACCATCACGGCGACGTCGAGCTCGCCGCCGATCAGGAGGTGCTCGAGATAGGAGCCATTGTCCTCGATGGCGCTCACCTCCACGCCGGGGCAGGCGCGGCGGTAGCGCGCAAGCAGGTCGGAGAGCACGTAGCCGGCAACGAGGGACGTGACGCCGAGATTGAGCTTGCCGCCGCGTTCCTCGCGGCTGTCGGAGAAGCTGCGCCGCGCATCGGAGACATCGGCGAGGATCTTGGTCGCGTGGCGCAGAAACTGATGCCCGTTATGGGTGATCGCGAGGCCGCGGGGGTGCCGGTCGAAGAGCTCGACGCC
This sequence comes from Sinorhizobium meliloti, assembly GCF_017876815.1. Lineage (NCBI taxonomy): Bacteria > Pseudomonadati > Pseudomonadota > Alphaproteobacteria > Hyphomicrobiales > Rhizobiaceae > Ensifer > Ensifer meliloti. The sequence continues at coordinate 2,591,344 of NZ_JAGIOS010000001.1, forward strand.
GAGATCGGTTTCGAGCTCCTTGATTGCCTCGGTGATCGATGATTGAGAGATGGAGAGGTTCTGCGCCGCGCGGGTGACCGAGCCCTGCTCGGCGACGGCGACGAAATATTGCAACTGCCGGAGTGTGAATGCCATGTGCGAATTAACACCGTGCGCCGCAGGGAACGCAAGCACGGCGTGAACGGCAGCAGGGCTGACGCATTTCGTCGTGCACGCCAGCGCGACGCTGTTAAGGTGCGGTGAGGGGGAACAGGATGGATTCGAAAACGACAAAGCCAATGCCGACGGAAGCGGGGATTCGCGCCTTTCACGAACGTTGCGAGGCGTTCTATCCCGCCGATGCGGTCAATGCCTCCGTCGAGCAGCAACGGCAATGGTATGATGCGCTCTGCGCCGAATTCGACGCGCCGTCTCCCGAAGGGCTGACCCGGCGGGACGAGCGGGTGGCTGGGCGAATTCCGGTGCGGTACTACCGGCCGGCGGAGGTCGCGAGCGGGACGCGCGTCTTCTATATCCATGGCGGCGGCTTCGTCGTCGGCTCGCTTGAGAGCCACGATGCGATCTGCGCCGAGCTTGCCCATGGTGCGCAAGTGGAGCTGGTGTCGGTGGACTATCGCCTTGCCCCCGAACATCTTTGGCCCGCAGCCTTCGAGGACTGCTGCGATGTGCTCGAAGCGCTTCTTGCCGATGGGCGCCCGCTCGTCGTCGCCGGCGATAGTGCCGGCGGCAACCTGTCAGCCGGTATCGTACTGAAGGCGAAGGCTGAGGGGCTCGCCGGCATCGTCGGCCAGGTCCTGATCTATCCCGGCCTCGGCGGCGATCTGACGCGCGGCTCCTATATCGAGATGGCCCAGGCGCCGCTGCTTTCCACCGCCGACGTCGACTATTACCGCGAGGTGCTGAAAGCACCGGCGGATGAGCCCTTTGCGCACCCGTTGCGGGCCGCGGACCTGTCCGGGCTTCCCCCGGCCTATGTTTCCGGCGCCTATTTCGATCCGTTGCGCGACGATGCGCGCGCCTATGCAGCCCGGCTCGCCCAGGCGGGCGTGGACGTCACCTACCGGGAAGAGCCGCAGATGGTCCATTCCTGGCTCCGGGCGCGCCGCATGAGCCCCGGCGCACGGGAAGGCTTCGTCCGTCTCGTGCAAGCTGTGGCGAGATTGGCCGGTACGGCTTGAGGCGGCGATGAGCGGCGAGACGGATCTCAAGCGACTGCTGGCAGAGATGGAGCCGATGCTGCATGACGGCGAGTATGTCTATTGCACGGTTGAAGGTCGCGCTGCGGCCTGGTTCGCGCTTGAGCCGATCGGAACCTTTCGCGAAAATGAGGGGATTACGCTCATCCTCGAGCGGGCCCGTGCCGAGGCGGCGGGACTTTCCTATGGACCGGTGCTGCGGCTGATTACGCTCAGCGTCCATTCCGCACTCGAAGCCGTAGGACTGACGGCGGCGGTTTCCGGCGCACTGACGCAGGCGGGCATCAGCGCCAATGTGGTGGCGGCCTATTACCACGACCACATCTTCGTGCCCGCGGCGGACGCGAAAAGGGCCGTCGAAGTGTTGCAGACGCTCAGCCGCAGGGACAACTGAACGCAGTGAGTTTGAACCTCTCCCCGTACGCAAGATCGGGGAGAGGGGCATAGAGACGTCTTCCCGAGTCCCCGTCAAAACGCGTCAAAACGGGGAGAAGGTGCCGGCAGGCGGATGAGGGGCGGTCGCGCGCCGATCCCTCACATGAAATCCCGCCGGATCCGCTTCTCGAAGGTCTTCTCGAAGATCTTCGTTTCATCCTCGAAAGCCTCGACCTTGGCGGAGGTGATCCACTCGGTTTCCGTACAGCCGAGGCGGGAGGTCGAGACGGTCTTCAGCGATTGCTGCCCACGCCGCGCGATGCAGGTCCAGGTCGAAACGCCCGTCATGGAGTGCGGATCGTCCGGTGCGATCGTCCAGGTTTCGTCGCGGATGTCCTGCGTCGCATTGCCGGTGCCGGGATGCTCGACGAGGCCGGTATTCTCGTAGATCCGATAATGCGTCCGGCACTTGGTCATGTCGCGTTCGACGGTGCGGCGCGTTTCGGCCGGTGAATGCTCGATATAGTGCGGCAACGGGTCGGGATTGGCCGGCTGCGGCACGACGATCTCGCGATGGTCGCCGAGAAGCGGCAGGGAAAGCGAGACGCTGGCCGTGTCGATCGTGACGCCCGGATCGGTCGGCGACGGCAGGATGATCGGCCAGTAGGATGTCGACAGCGACAGCCGGATGCGGTGGCCGGCACGGAAGCGGTAGCCGCAGGCATCGAGCACCAGCGTGACGCGCGTCTTGCGGTTCTTCTCCATCGGCACCGGCTTGGCATTGCCGTTGCGGTGCGCCAGGTTGAGAACGCCGAAGGCGACGCGGGTCGACGTTCCGTCCGGATGGACATCGACGATACGCGCGGCGAGATTGGCGGTTTCGGCACTGCAGGAAAGCTCGAGGTCGAGCACAGGCTGGCCGAGATAGTCCTCCGCCTCGAGCAGCGGGTGCGTGTCGAAAGTGAGCGAGCCCGCATCGTCGATGCGCTGGTCGCCGGGCATCTCGGCGTCGGGTTTCAGCGTGAAATACTCACCGGCAGCAGTGCCGGTATCGAGCGGCGAACGCAGGTAAACGTCGCCGATCCCGCGCCTGGATGGGGAACCGGCCGCCAGGCCTCCCTCGCTCGAAACCGCGAAGGTCCGCATTTCCGGCGTGGTCCAGACGTCCTTGGCGATCCAGCGGCCCGGGTCTTCATTGCGCCTGACCGCGGGCCTCGGACCGTCAAGGATATAGGCGCGCATCTGCGGCAATTGCTCGGCATCGTTCTTTTCGTCGCGAAGCCAGCGGTTCCACCAGCGGATCGCCTCTCCGAGAAAGTCTGCTCGCGGCTTCGGCCAGGCGAAATGCGGATATTTGTGGACCCACGGGCCGATGAGCGCCTTGGCCTTGCCGCCGAGCCCCTCGACCGCCTTGATCGGTGTGTTGCGGTAGCCGTCCGCCCAGCCGGCGATCATCAGCGCGGGGATCGGAAAGCCGTCGAAATCCTCTGAGATCGAGCCATGCCGCCAGAAATCGTCGCGGCGCTGGTGCTCCAGCCATTCCTCCAGGAAGAAGGGCTCGTTCTCGAGGCGCTCCAGCCACATCTCCCGCCAGCGCTCGCCGACGAGTTCCGGGTCGGGCGATCGGGACTGGTAGGCGAGCATGGTTGCCGCCCAGGAGAGTTGCGCCGAGAGATGGCAGCCGTTCTTGTAGTGGATGTCGTCATTGTAGCGGTCGACGGTCGAGGCGATCGAGATCACCGCCTTGAGGGCCGGGGGCTTGAGGGCCGCTACCTGCAGACAGTTGAAGCCGCCCCAGGAGATGCCCATCATCCCGACCTTGCCGTTCGACCAGGGCTGTGCCGCAATCCATTCGATGATCTCGCAGCCGTCGGAGAGTTCGCGCGGGGTATATTCGCCGTCGATCACGCCCTCGGACTCGCCCGAGCCGCGGATGTCGACGCGAACGCCGGCGATCCCGGCGGCCGCGAAGGCAGGGTAGGTGGATTCGTCCCGTGCACAGGTCCCGTCGCGCTTGCGGTAGGGCAGGTATTCCAGGACTGCCGGCACCGGCTTCTGCTCGGTGCCCTCAGGCATCCAGATGCGTGCGGCAAGCCGGGTCCCGTCCTCCAGGGTTATCCATTCGTTTTCGATGACGGTGAAATTACGCTCGGCCATGTTGGCTGCCTCCGATCGGTGCTTGACTGTTGAGACGCGAGGCGCAGGCGGAGAACCACCTGCACCTTCTCATTGCACTTTAGCTGTCGAACCAGACGCGGCTTCCGACGTAGCCGTTGGAAAGGTCGTTGCCGATGTCGTGCACGAAGCCTTTCAGCGAAGCGGAGGCGGCGTTCACATAATCATTGAAGACCGGCAGGATGAGGCCGCCTTCGTCGCGCACCATGAGTGCCATGGTGTGGTAGAGCTCCTTGCGCTTGGCTTCGTCAAGTTCGGAGCGCGCCTGCAGGAGCAGTTTGTCGAAGTCCCCCCGCTTGAAACGCGTGTCGTTCCATTCCGCACTCGAAAGATAGGAGGTGGAATAGCGGGAATCCTGCGTCGGGCGGCCGCCCCAGTAGGAAGCGCAGAAGGGCTGGACATTCCAGACATTGGTCCAGTAGCCGTCTTCCGGCTCGCGGCGTACTTCGATTTCGATACCGGCCTTGCGGGCGCTTTCCTGGAAGAGGACCGAGGCATCGACCGCGCCCGGGAAGGCGGCATCGGAGGTACGCAGCAGGATCGGCCGGTCGTGGCCGGACTTCTTGTAATGGAAGGCGGCCTTGTCGGGGTCGTAGGCGCGCTGCTCGATGCCTTCAGGTGCCAGCGCGTAGTTTTCGTTGACCGGATAATCGTTGCCGAGCGTGCCATAGCCGCCGAGCACGCGGTCGAGAATAGCCTGCCGGTCGATCGCATATTTCAGCGCGAGCCTTAGGTCGTTGTTGTCGAAGGGGGCCGTGTCGCAATGCATGAGGAAGCTGTAGAAGCCCTTGCCCGAGGTCTGCAGGATCTCGACGCGGGGCGCACGCTTCAGAAGCGGCACGGTCTTCGGATCGACGCCGTTGATGAAATGCACCTGCCCGGAGGAAAGTGCCGCAATGCGGGCCGTGTTGTCGTTCATGACGATGATCTCGACGCTGTCGACATAGCCGCGGTCCGAACGCCAGTCGGCGGTGTTCTTCTCGAAGGTTGCCCGGATGCCGGCCTCATAGCTTGCAAGCTTGTAGGGCCCGGTGCCGATCGGCGAGGCGGGGTTGTCGCCGCCGCCGCCGGGCTGGATGATGAGATGATAGTCGGTCAAGAGGAGCGGCAGGTCCGCATTGCCTTCCGTCAGCGTCAGGACGAGGTCGCCGGCTTTTTCCTCGATCGTCTTGACGGACCGCATCAGCCCGAGCGCTCCCGACTTGGAGCCTTCGTCGGAATGCCGCTTCAATGTTGCGATCACGTCCGCGACGGTCAGTTTCTTGCCGTCGTGGAAAGCGATGTCGTTCCGGACCTTGAACGTCCAGACCGAAGCATCTGCCGACGACTCCCAGGAGGAGGCGATCGCGGGCAGCGGAGCGCCGGTCTCGGGGTGGGACTCGACCAGCGTGTCGCCCCAAAGATGGCCGATCACGAAGGATACCGAGCCGCTATAGCTTGCCGGATCGAGCGAATCGGTCGTCGCTCCGCCGTCGAGGCCGAGCTTCAGGTGGCCGCCGCGTTTGGGCTCCTGCGCTCGTGCCTCGCCCAAGCCGATGGAGCTCCCGATGCCGGCGGCGAGGCCGAGCGCTGCCGTGCCTGCGAGGAAGCCGCGCCGGTTGATGCCGGCCGGTACGATGAGGCCGTCGGGACGCTTCGTGAATTCGGTCATTTCCAGTTCCCCTTGCGTGTTTTGTTCGAGAGAAACCTAGCGCCTGCCGGGCACCAGACAATTTCGCGACTTGACGCGTTTTTTCGCTGGTTTACGCTACCCGCAATCCGAGGGGTGGAGCACTTGCAGCAGGACGACACATTCGCAACAAATCTGCGTTTTGCCTGTGCGACGCGGCGCTCGATCTCGCAGATTTGCCGGGAGATCGGCATCAACCGTCAGCAGTTCAACCGCTACATCAATGGCGAGGCGCGGCCTTCCGCTCACAATGTAGCGCGGATCGCGGCGTTCTTCGGGCTTTCGGCCGAGGATTTCTCACTGGCGCCGAAGCTCTTCGAAGCCCGCATGATCCGCCCCGAGCGGCACCGCCTGGAAGCGGGTCAGCTTCTGGAAGGATTCCCCGGCGATGCCGCAGCCCTTCGCCACCATTTCGGCTACTACCAGACCTATCACCTTTCGCTCTCCTGGCCCGGTTTCGTCGTCTGTTCCTGCGCGCATATCTATGAGGAAGGTGGCTCGATCCGGGTGAAGTCGATCGAGCGCATTCGCGATAAGGCGAACGAGATCGAGCAGTTCTCGAAATATGTCGGCCTTGTCACCTTCTGGCGAAACCGCATCTTCATAGCCGAGCGCACGGTGGGGCAGGCGTCGATGCTGGCGCAGACGATCCTGATGCCCTTCGAGGTGCACCAGCGGGTCTATCTGCGCGGCACCACGATGGGGGTCTCGTGGCGCAAGGAGAACCTGCCCTACGCCTCGCGGATGATCTGGCGGCATATCGGGCTGGATCCGGACAAACGCCAGCTGCTTTCGCGTTGCGGGCTGCTTCCGTTCGGATCGCGGCATCTGCCTTCTGCGGTCCGGCGCTTCCTGGAGGCGCCGGAGGCCGAGGTGCTGACCATTCCGGCGGAATATTGACGGATGCGCGTGGCGGCCGCCACGCGCATTCAATTGCCGGCGCTCTCCATCCGCCGCGTCTTCAGCACCTTTTCCAGCCAGCCGATTTCCATTTCGGGAACCGACTTCAGGAGAAGATCGGTATAATCGTCGAAGGGCGGCGAAAGGACCTTCGATTTCGGGCCGAAACGCACCGGCCGGCCGCGATGCATGACGGCGACGCTGTCGGCGATTGCCCGGACGATGGCGATGTCATGGGTGATGAAGACATAGGAAACCGCGGTTTCCTCCTGCAGCTTCAGGAGCAGGTTGAGGATGCCTTCCGCCACCAGCGGATCGAGCGCCGAGGTCGGCTCGTCGCACAGGATGAGCTCCGGTTTGGCGGCGAGCGCCCGGGCGATAGCGACGCGCTGCTTCTGTCCGCCGGAGAGCTCGGCCGGGTAACGATCGAGGAAGCGCGTCCCCATTTCGATCTGGTCCAGCAGTTCCTTCACCCGCTCGGTCTTTTTGGCGCCGTGCATGCCGAAGTAGAAGGAGAGCGGCCGGCCGACGATCTCGCGCACCGTCTGGCGCGGATTCATCGCCGTGTCGGCCATCTGATAGATCATCTGGATCCGGCGCAGCTCATCGTTCGTCCTGCCTTTCAGCGCCTTCGGCAGTTCCTTTCCTTCGAAGGTGATGCGCCCTTCGCTCGGCGGCAGCAGGCCCGTGATGACGCGCGCGAGCGTCGATTTGCCTGAGCCCGATTCGCCGACGATTGCCAGTGTCTGGCCCTTCGGCAGGTGCATCGAGACGTCGTGCAATACCTTGAAGCCGTTGGCGTAACCGGCATGCACATGTTCGATCTTGAGAAGCGTGTCGGTCTGGTCCGGAGCTTCGTCGCGTTTCGCCTGGCGGACGCTGACGAGGGCGCGGGTGTATTCTTCCCTCGGAGCCTCGATCACCTGCTTGGTGGTGCCGTACTCGACGGTCTTGCCGTTGCGCAGAACCATGATGTCGTCGGAGATCTGGGCGACGACTGCAAGATCGTGGGTAATGTAGAGGGCCGCGGTATCGGTCTCCTCGATCGCGTGCTTGATCGCGGCGAGCACGTCGATCTGGGTCGTGACGTCGAGCGCCGTGGTCGGCTCGTCGAAGACGATCAGTTCCGGGTTGGGGCAGAGCGCCATGGCGGTCATGGCGCGCTGCAACTGTCCGCCCGATACCTGATGGGGGTAGCGGTCTCCGAAGGTTTCCGGATTGGGAAGGCCGAGCACCCGGAAGAGATAGAGCGCACGCTTGGTCGCCTCGTCACGGTTCATTATGCCGTGGCGCAGAGACGCCTCGATCACCTGGTCGCCGAGCTTGTGGGCGGGATTGAAGGCTGCGGCGGCGGATTGCGCCACGTAGCAGACATGACGTCCACGAACCGAATTGATTCCGCCCCGGCCGAGCTTCAGGATGTCGCGGCCGTTGAGCAGCACCTCGCCGCCGGTGATGCGGCAACCGCCGCGGCCATAGGCGAGCGCCGAGAGGCCGATCGTCGACTTGCCGGCGCCGGACTCGCCGATCAGACCCAGCACCTTGCCCTTTTGAAGATCGAAGGAAACGTCCTCGACCAGCGTCACCACTTTCGGCGGTTCGCCCGGCGGATAGCTCGTCGCTTCGATCTTCAGGTTCTTGACGGAAAGCAGCTCAGGCATCGCCGCGGCCTCCTTTCAGGCTCGAGGTGCGCTTCATCAGCCAGTCGACGACGAGATTGACGCAGATGGCGAGTGCGGCGATCGCGGCGCCCGGGATGAGCGCGGCCGATATGCCGAAGATGATGCCGTCCTTGTTGTCCTTGACCATGCCACCCCAGTCGGCGGCAGGCGGCTGAATGCCGAGGCCGAGGAAGGAGAGGGTGGAGAGGAACAGGATCGAGAAGGCGAAGCGCAGACCGAACTCGGCGAGCAGCGGCGACAGCGTGTTCGGCAGGATTTCCCGGAAGATGATCCAGACATTGCCTTCGCCGCGCAACCGCGCCGCTTCGACGAACTCCATCACCGCGACATCGAGGGCGACGGCGCGGCCGATGCGGAAGACGCGCGTCGAGTCGAGCACGGCCATGACGAGGACCAGGATCCAGAGATGCTGTGGCAGCACCGCGAGAACGACGAGTGCGAAGATCAGCGTCGGCACCGCCATCATCAGATCGTTGAAGCGGGAGAAGAACTGATCGACGAAGCCGCCCGTTACTGCCGCGGTGAAGCTCAGGATCATGCCGAGAGCGAACGACAAGACGGTTGCCGCCAACGCCACGAAGATGGTCGTACGGGCTCCGTAGATCAGGCGCGAGAGCAGGTCGCGGCCGAGATTGTCCGTGCCGAGCAGGAAATCGCCGCCTGCCGGCAGCCAGATCTCGCCGACCACCTCACGCTCGCCGAAAGGCGCGAGGACGGGTGCAAAGAGGGCGCACAGAAGTGCGACCGCAATGCCGATGATGCCGATCCAGGCGCTGAAGGGAATAGATCTCAGGTTCATCGCGGGTGCCTCAATCTCGGATTGGCGAGAATGGCGAGGATGTCGGCCGCCATGTTGAGGAAGATGTAGAAGGCCGCAAAGATCAGCCCGCATGCCTGCACGACGGGCATGTCGCGCACCGTCACGGCATCCACCATGTATTGCCCCATGCCGGGATAGACGAAGACGACTTCGACGACGACGACGCCGACGACCAGATAGGCGAGGTTCAACGCTATGACGTTGATGACCGGCGCCACGGCATTGGGGGCGGCGTGGCGCGCGATGATGCGGAACGTGCCGAGCCCCTTGAGTTCGGCGGTTTCCACATAGGCGGACGACATGACGTTGAGGATGGCCGCGCGCGTCATGCGCATCATATGGGCGAGGACCACGAGCACGAGCGTCGCGACCGGAAGTGCGATCGCCGAAAGCCGCTCGGTGAAGCCCATGCTGTCGTAAACGGTCGCCGGGAAAGTGGCGACGCCCCATTTGACGGCGAAGAACATGATCAGGAGATAGCCGATGAAGAACTCCGGCAGCGAGATCGCCGCAAGCGATATCACGTTGATGATCTTGTCAGGCAGGCGGTTTCGGAATTGCACCGCGAGCATCCCGAGCCCCACGGCGAGCGGCACGGAGATGAGCGCCGCGAAGAAGGCGAGGAAGAGCGAGTTGCCGAGGCGGTTGCCGATCTGCTCGCTGACGGAATTCCTGCTCGCCCAGGACGTGCCGAAATCACCCTGCACGGCGCCGCCGAGCCAGCTGAGATAGCGCTCGCTCCAAGGGCGGTCGAGCCCGAGATCCTCGCGGATGTTCTCGACGGCCTGCGGCGTCGCCGACTGACCGAGATAGGTGGTGGCGAAATCGCCGGGCAACGCCTCGATGCCGCCGAAGATCATCAGCGACACGGCGAAGAGCAGGCCGACGCTCAGTCCCAGGCGCTGAAGGATCAGCGCCGCGAGAGGACGGCGAAAGGCGAAGCGCCGCCAGAACGTGCCGCCGAGCTCGTCGGCGGCCGGGTTGGGTTTGGCTGGGACACCGGAAAGATCGGGGGACCGCAGGGCTGTCTCGCCTGCGGTCGCATCCGTCACGACCGGACCCGTGATCGGTCCGCTTTCCATCATCAGGCGTCCAGCCATACCCTGGTCGCGACATAGCCGTTCGACATGTCGTTGCCGATGTCGTGGACGTAGCCCTTCACCGTTTTACCGGCCGCGTTCACGAAGTCGTTGAACATCGGCAGAATCAGGCCGCCTTCGTCGCGCACCATCATCGCCATAGTGTGGTACATGTCCTTGCGCTTCGCTTCGTCGAGCTCGGAACGTGCTTCGAGCAGGATCTTGTCGAAATCCGGACGCTTGAAGCGGGTGTCGTTCCAGTCGGCTGTCGAGAGATAAGCGGTGGAGTACATCTGGTCCTGGGTCGGACGCCCGCCCCAATAGGATGTCGAGAAGGGTTGGACGTTCCAGACGTTGGACCAATAGCCGTCGCCCGGCTCGCGCTTGACCTCGATCTCGATGCCCGCCTTCTTGGCGCTCGCCTGGTAGAGGACAGCGGCATCGACCGCGCCGGGGAAAGCGACGTCCGAGGTGCGCAGCAGCACCGGACCGCTGTGGCCGGATTTCTTGTAGTGGAATGCCGCCTTGTCCGGATCGTAGGCGCGTTGCTCGATACCTTCGGGGAAGAGCGCATAGGTGTCGTTGATCGGGAAGTCGTTGCCGACCTTGCCGTAGCCGCCAAGGATGCGCTGGACCAGAGTCTCGCGGTCCATCGCGTATTTCAGCGCCATGCGCAGGTCGTTGTTGTCGAACGGCGCCGTGTTGCAATGCATGATGAAGACGTAATGTCCTCGGCCCGACGTATTGAGGATTTCGACGGTCGGCGCCTTCTTCAACAGGTTGACCGTCTTCGGGTCGACGCGGTTGATGAAGTGGACCTGGCCGGAGGACAGCGCCGCGATGCGCGCCGTCGCATCGTTCATCGCGATCAGTTCGACTGAATCGACGTAGCCGCGGTCGGTGCGCCAGTCGTCGGCGTTCCTTTCGAATGTGGCGCGTACGCCCGGCTCGAAGCTTGCGACCTTGTAGGGGCCGGTCCCGATCATCGCGTCGGGATTGTCCGTGCCGCCGTTCGGCTGGATGATGAGGTGATAGTCGGTGAGCAGCAGCGGCAGGTCCGCATTGCCCTCCGTCAGCGTCAGGACGAGCTTGTCGCCGTCGGCCTTGATTTCCTTGATTGATTTCATCACGCCGAGCGCGCCGGACTCGGACTTTTCGTCCGTGTGTCGCTGCAGGGTCTTGATGACGTCGTCGATCGTCAGTTCCTTGCCGTCGTGGAATTTGACGCCCTTGCGGATCGTGAAGGTCCAGGTGGCGGCGTCGGCGGAGGGTTCCCAGGATTCTGCAAGCGCCGGCACCGGTTCGCCGGTCGTCGGGTGGCTCTCGACGAGCATGTCGCCCCAGTTGCGGCCGACCACGAACATGAATTGCGACAGCGCCTTTGCCGGGTCCCGCGAGTCGGTGGCAGCGGCCCCTTCGAGGCCGAGCTTCAGGTGACCGCCGCGCTTCGGCTCCTGCGCCGCGGCGCTGGACGCAAAGAGCGTATTCGCCGTCGACGCGGCAATGCCGAGGGCGGCAGCGCGTCCGAGAAATTCACGCCGGTTCATTTTGCCGAGCATGACCTGACGTGCCAAATAGTCTTTGTAATCGCTCATTCCCCTGTTCCCTTCTTCAGCCGGCATTCGCCGTTCGTTGTGATTGGTAGAGTGTTCGCGTATTGCCATCGGTCGAGATGGCCGGAGGTGGTTTGCAGTCCACCGTGATCGTCTCTATCCTGACCTCCTCATTTGGTCTCTTTGCGCGTTATCCGCGCTGTTCATCCATAAGGCTAACCGCTTGGACGGGGCTTGTAACGTCCTAAATTATAAATCTTTTCCATAAGCATGTCTTATGGAATGACTGCTCAGCCGCAAGCGCCGGTGCTCGCGGCGCGTCACGCTGAAAGGCCGGCATCCCCGGCTTCCACTCTGTCCGCGGCCGAAGCGGCCGCGTATCTCAGCGTCCCTTCCAGACCGGGTCGCGCTTCTCCGCAAAGGCGCGGGCGCCCTCGAGCTGGTCCTCGCTCGAATAGAGGACATCAACTGTCCTGAACTGGCGACGGGTGACCTTGTTCATGGTCGTCTGGAAGTCCCGGCCCTCGGCATCACGGACCACTTCCTTGATTGCGGCATAGACGAGCGGCGGGCCGCTTTCGAGCAGGCGCGCCAGTTCCCACGCGCGGTCCATCAGCCGTCCGGCCGGCAGGATCTCGTTGACGAAGCCCCAGCGGTTCGCTTCGACCACGTCGAGCCAGCGGCCGGTGAGCAGCATGTCCATGGCGATATGGTAGGGGATGCGCTTCGGCAGCTTGATCGAAGCGGCATCGGCGAGCGTACCCGAGCGGATTTCCGGGAGTGCGAAACTCGCATGTTCGGCTGCGAGGATGATGTCGGTCGAAAGCGCGATCTCCAGGCCGCCACCGCAACAGATGCCGTTGACGGCCGCGATGATCGGCTTGTTGAGGTCGCGCAGCTCCTGCATGCCGCCGAAACCGCCGACGCCGTAATCTCCATCGACAGGGTCGCCTTCCGCCGCCGCCTTCAGGTCCCAGCCGGGGCAGAAGAATTTCTCGCCGGCGCCGGTGATGATCGCGACCCGAAGCTCCGGGTCGTCCCGGAAATCGCGGAAGATCTCGCCCATGACGCGGCTGGTCTTCAGGTCGATGGCATTGGCCTTCGGCCGGTCGATCGTGACTTCGAGAATGCCGCCTTCGCGGCGCGTAAGGATCGGTCCGGTCATGGGCGTCATTTCCTCCGGCGGATCAGGGCGTCGGCGGCAACGGCTCCGTGGCCGTCCGGCAGCACCATTATAGGATTGATATCGAGTTCTTCGAGTTTGGAAGCGTTTGCAACGACATAGGATGCCGCGGCAGCGACAGTTCGTATCAAGGCGGCGATATCGCCCTTCGGATTGCCGCGATAGCCATCGAGCAGCCTGCTGATTTTGAGCCCCGCAATCGCATCGCGGATACTCTCTTCGGTGACCGGCAGCGTGAGGATCGCGGAATCCTCCAGCAATTCGACGAGAATGCCGCCGGCGCCGATCGTCAGCACCGGACCTGCGACCGCGTCGCGCGCCGCCCCGACGATCAGTTCCGCCACCGGCTTGGCGATCATCTTCTCGACGAGGTAGCCGGAGGCGACCGATGCCATGCCGCGCGCCGCCTCGATGACCTCGTCACGGTTTGTCAGATTGAGCCTGACCGCACCGGCTTCGGTCTTGTGCGCCACGCCGAGGCCCTTGAGGGCCACGGGGAAGCCGAGGGACTCGGCCGCCGCCGCGGCTTCCTCGACTGTCGCGGCGCTCCTGCCGCCGGGAACGATGACGCCCGCGGCTGCGAGCTCATCCTTCGCCTCGGCTTCGCTCAGGGTGACGATCTCGCCTCCCTCAGGACGCGAGCGAAGGAGGGGAGGTGCTGCGGGCTTCGCCCACACGGCGCCGATCGCAGCGGCGGTCTCGACGGCGCCGAGCGCTTCGTCGATACCGAAGAAGGGCACGACGCCCGCCGACACCAGAGAGATCGCGGTTTCCTCGGGCATGTTCTCGCCGAGGCTGGCGACGATGCCGGCGACCGCGCCGGTAGCCTTCGTCGAATCGATGACCGCCTCACAGGTCGTGACCCAGTCGGCCGCGTCGCAGCGATCGAGCCGCGGGAAATCGAGCACGATCAGGTTGAGCGCGTAGCCGCCGTGCATCATGGCCGTGAAGGCGGCCGTCTGCTTCTCGCGATTTCCCCAGACGAACGTGTGGTAGTCGAGCGGATTGGCGATCGTCACCATTTCGCCGAGGCTTTCGCGCAGCGGCTGGCGTTGTTCCTCCCTGAGTGCCCGGAAATTGACTTTGCGCCGGACGCCGGCATCCGCCACCAGCGATGCCTCGCCGCCCGAACAGCTCATCGAGGAGATATCGGCGCTGGGCAGCGGCCCATGAAGATGCAGCAGCTTCAGGGTTTCGAGCAGCTCGGGCAGCGTGTCGACGCGGCCGATGCCGAGGCGGGCGAGCAGGGCCGAGGAGACCCGGTCGTTGCCGGCCAGCGAGGCGGTGTGGGAGACGGTGGCAAGCTGGGCGGCTTCCGATTTCCCGACCTTCAGCGTGACCACGGGTTTGCGCAGCTCGCGGGCGCGGGCGGCAAGCCTTTCCAGCGCCTCGATGCTGTCGAAGCCTTCGATATGGAGACCGACGGCGGTGACGCGCGGATCCTCGAGCACGGCGCAGGCGATGTCGGAAAGGCCCGTCTGCGCCTGGTTGCCTGCCGTCATGACATAGGCCAGCGGCAGCCCGCGCTTCTGCATCGAGATATTGCATGCGATATTCGAGGACTGCGTGAGGATCGCGACGCCTCGTTCGACCCGGAGCATGCCGTGCTGGTCGGGCCAGAGCAGCGCGCCGTCCAGCATGTTGATGAAGCCGTAGCAGTTGGGGCCGACGATCGGCATGTCGCCGGCCGCCGCGACGAGCGCCTCCTGCAGGTCGTTGCCATCGGCAAGCTCGTTTGCGGCCTCGCGGAAACCGGATGCGTAGCAGACGGCACCCCCGGCGCCCCGCGTGGCGAGATCGCGGATGATCTCGATCGTGAGCGCGCGGTTGACCCCGACGAAGGAGGCATCGGGCGCCTCCGGCAGGTCGGCCACCGAGCGATAGCAGCGGCGGCCGAGGATCTCTTCTTCGCGCGGGTGGACCGGCCAGATGTCACCGGCAAAGCCCATCTTGTCGCATTGCTCGATGACGCGGCGCGCCTCCTTGCCGCCGAAGACGGCGATGGAGCGTGGGCGGATGAGACGGTCGAGGGAGCGGGGAGGGGTGGTCATTGCGTCACCTTCCGAACGCTGCCATGCCCCTCATCCGGCTGCCGCCACCTTCTCCCCGCAGGCGGGGAGAAGGGATATGCCGCGCCATTCTGCTCAACTGCAGCCACTGCGCAAAGGGCGTCCCCTCTCCCCGCGCGCGGCAGGGGAATCGCATATGCGGAACAGGCATGGAACATCGAAGGGTTTGTTCTCGATGCGATTCCGTTCTGTTCGCCATTCGATTCCTCGAAATCGGCCATATGCGAAAGCCCTACCGCGCGCGGGGAGAGGGCTAGGGTGAGGGGCAAACTGCCGAAACTAAAGCGCTGCCGCATCACTCAAGCCCCCAGCGGCCGGAGCAGATCGCGGCTGATGATGTGTCGTTGAATCTCCGACGTCCCATCCCAGATGCGCTCGACGCGTGCGTCGCGCCAGAAGCGGGCGAGCGGCAGGTCGTCCATGAGCCCCATGCCGCCATAGATCTGGATCGCCTCGTCGGTGACGCGGGCGAGCATTTCGGTGGCAAAGACCTTGGCCGAAGCGATCTCGCGGTTGGACGGCAGGCCCTGGTCGAGCCGCCAGGCGGCCGAGAGCGTCAGGAGGTCGGCCGCGTCGATCTCGGTGATCATGTCGGCAAGCTTGAAGGAGACGCCCTGATTGGCGCTGATCGGCTTGCCGAACTGCTTGCGCTCGGCCGCGTAGGAGAGCGCGTAATCGAAGGCGCGACGGGCGCGGCCGACGGAGGTGGCGGCCACGGTCAGGCGGGTGGCGTAGAGCCAGTCATTGGCAATATCGAAGCCTTTATGAACCTCGCCGAGGATCTGGGCGGAAGGCAGCCGACAGTCGTCGAAAGTCAGGATGCAGTTCTTGTAGCCGCGATGCGAGACGGAATTGTAACCCTCGCGGATTTCGAAGCCCGGGGTGCCGCGGTCGACCAGGAAACAGGTGATCTTCTTCTTCGGTCCGCGCGGCGTCTGCTCCTCGCCGGTGGCGATGAAGACGATGACGAAATCGGCAATATCGGCATGACTGATGAAATGCTTCGTGCCGTTGACGATCCAGTCGTCGCCGTCCGGCCGCGCGAAACACTTCATGCCGCGCACGTCGGAGCCGGCGTCCGGCTCGGTCATGGCGAGCGCGTCGAACTTGTCGCCGCGGACGGCCGGGAGCAGGTATCGCTCTCGCTGATCCTCGTTGCAGGCCATCAGGATGCCGGACGGCCGCCCGAAGAAGACGGTGAGGCCCATGGACCCGCGTCCGAGCTCGCGTTCGACCAGCGTGAAGGTCAGATGGTCCAGGCCGGCGCCGCCGACCTCTTCCGGGAAGTTGCAGGCGAAGAAGCCGAGCTCCTTGCACTTGCGGGCGATTTCCAGCCCGAGTTCGCGCGGCACCACTCCGGTCCGCTCGACCTCGTTCTCATGCGGATAGATCTCGGTCTCGACGAAGGTGCGGACCGTGTCGACGATCATCTGCTGTTCTTCGGTCAGTGCGAAATTCATTGTTCTCCCTCGTCCATTCTGGTCCGCGCGGCAGATCGCTCCTCAACGATCCACTGCGGAGCTCTCGGGCAGTGTCTGCCCCTCTCCTCGGGTCTGCCCCTCACCCTAACCCTCTCCCCGCTCGCGGGGAGAGGGTACGTGCCCCACGGTAGATGGGGTGCAAGCGGCTGCGGCATATCCCTTCTCCCCGTCAGGACGGGGAGAAGGTGCCGGCAGGCGGATGAGGGGCTCTTATCCCGCCAACATCTCCGTCACCGCTTCTGCCCTACATGCCGCCCGGCGCCATCAGGCGCGTCCAGCTTCGCATGACCTTCCGCGATCGGCTTCAGCTTGGCCATCACCTCCGCCGGAGCCGGCACGGACTTGCCGGCCTTGGCGTCGACATGCAGCATCATCTGTTCGGCGGTGGCGATGACATCGCCCGAAGCCGCATCGTGAATGCGCGTGAAGAAGTGGATGCGCTTCTCGTCCGACGAAAGGAGCTGCAGGGTCGTATAGAGCGCCTGTCCGAGCTTGGCTTCGCCGAGATGGCGGATGTGGGTTTCGACCGTGTAGTAGCTGTGGCCGGCCTCGACATAGGCGAAGTCGACGCCGATCACCTTGAGCAGTGCATCCGAGGTGTCGCCGAAGAGCTGCAAGTAGCGATGCTCGGTCATGTGGCCGTTGTAGTCGACCCAGGCGGCGTTGACCTTGGTATCGACCAGACGCAGCGGCCCGGACGCGTCCAGGCTCTTCGACGGGCTGCCGCCCTTTTCCCAAAGCCGCTTCTCGAAATCGGCGAGCAGCTTGCCGGCACCCCAGCCTTTGCCGCCGTCGCCGGCCTTCAAGGCATGCATGATACCGACGAGGTTTTCGTCCCGGATGCGTTCGAGTTCGCGGATGGAGCGACCGGCGGCCTGCGCGTCCGATTGTGCCCCGATCTTCTCGACAAGCGCGTCGTCGAGATCGACCACGTCGGTGAATTTCGTCCAGGGCCATTTGAGGCAGGGGCCGAACTGGGCGAGGAAGTGGCGCATGCCCGCTTCGCCGCCGGCGATGCGATAAGTCTCGAAGAGACCCATCTGTGCCCAGCGCATGCCGAAGGAATATCGCATGACGTCGTCGAGCGTCTCGGTATCGCAGATGTCGTCCTGGATCAGCCAGAGCGCTTCGCGCCAGAGCGCTTCGAGCAAGCGGTCGCCGACGAAGGCCTCTATCTCCTTGGCGATGACGACTCCCTTCATGCCGATCTCGGCGACCGCTTCCTCGGCGCGTCTGATCGTTTCCGGCGAAGTCTTCCTGCCGCCGACGAGCTCCACCAGCGGCAGCAGATAGACCGGGTTATAGGGATGCGCCACGAACATGCGTTCGGGATGCTTCATCTCGGCCTGCAGGTCGGACGGGAGCAGGCCCGAGGTGGAGGAACCGATGAGGGCGTCGGGCCGGGCGGCCGCATCGATCTCGTTGATGACGCCGCGCTTCAACGGCAGCCGTTCGGGCACGCTTTCCTGAATCCAGTCAACGCCCTCGACCGCTTCCTGAATGCTCCTGCAGAAGGTGAATTTGCCGCGCGGCGGCAGCGGCGCCATGGTCAGCATGCCATAGGCGCGTTCCGCATTCGCCATGACCTCGCCGATGATGCGCTCGGCTTCCGGATGCGGGTCGAAGATGTTGACGTCTATTCCTGCAAGCGCAAAACGCGCAGCCCAGGCCCCGCCGATGACGCCGCCGCCGATACAGGCGGCCTTGGTGATTGTGGTCATTCCCCTCTCCTCGATTCCTTGGAATCCTAGTCTACCCCTCCAGTCGAGTATGCCCCTCACCCTAACCCTCTCCCCGCAGGCGGGGAGAGGGGACTGGGCGCCTACGGCTTGCGTCCTTCTCCCCGTTTCAACGGGGAGAAGGTGCCGGCAGGCGGATGAGGGGCCGAACTGACTCTTACCGCTTCGTCAGCTTCAGCTTCCTGCGGACCTCTTCCGGACCGATGATCTTCGCGCCCATGCTCTCGACGACGGAGACCGCTTTCTCCACGAGCTGGGCATTGGTCGCGAGCTGGCCCTTGCCGACATAGAGATTGTCTTCCAGGCCGACGCGGACGTTGCCGCCGGCAAGGACCGCGGCGGCGGGATAGGCCATGGCGTTCCGGCCGATCGAGAAGGCGGAGAAGGTCCAGTTCGAGGGCACGTTGTTGACCATGGCCATGAAGGTGTTGAGATCGTCCGGCGCGCCCCACGGAATGCCCATGCAGAGCTGGATCAGCACCGGATCCTCGATCAGGCCTTCTTCGGCGAGTTGCTTGGCGAACCACAAATGCCCGGTGTCGAAGGCCTCGATCTCCGGACGCACGCCGAGTGCGGTCATCTGCCGTGCCATCTCGCGCAGCATCGACGGCGTATTGGTCATGACGTAATCGCCCAGCGAGAAATTCATCGTGCCGCAGTCGAGCGTGCAGATTTCCGGCAGGCATTCGGCGACATGCGCGACGCGTTCGGTGGCGCCGGCCATGTCCGTGCCCTTCTCGTCGACGGGGAAGGGGCTCTCGACGTTACCGAAAACGAGGTCTCCGCCCATGCCGGCGGTCAGATTGAGCACCACGTCTATATCGGCGGAGCGGATGCGATCGGTCACTTCCCTGTAGAGATCGAGCCGCCGGGCAGGCGCGCCGGTCTCGGGATCGCGGACGTGACAATGGACGACGGCGGCACCCGCCTTGGCGGCCTCGATCGCCGACTCGGCGATCTGTTTCGGCGTGACCGGAACGTGGCTGGATTTCGAGACGGTGTCTCCGGCGCCGGTGACGGCGCATGTGATGAACACCTCGCGGTTCATGCTGAGCGGCATTGATGTCCTCCCTTTCGTTGTCCGTATTACGAGCCAGAAAGTGCGGCGCTGCTTTTCATGGATAGAACCATCCTATACATTATCGGAATTCTCTGGAGGAAGTTTTGCCTTGGACAGCAGCATCGCGCAGGCGCAGCATATCGATCTTCTGATCCTGCCGGAGACCAATCTCATCCTTGTCGCATCGGTTATCGAACCGCTGCGCGCCGCCAACCGCATCGCCGGGCGGACGCTTTACAGCTGGAGCCTGTTCAGTCCGGACGGGAGGGCGATCGAAACGAAGAGCGGCATTCCCGTTCCGGTGGCCGGCGCCTTCCGTCCGCAGCGCGAGACGGCGCCGCTCTTCGTGCTTTCCAGCTACCACTGGCAGCGCAGCGCCACCTCGCAGCTCAAGATGCTCCTGTCGCAGACGGCGCGGCACCGCGAGATGATGGCCGGCATCGAATCCGGCTCCTGGCTGCTGGCGGAGACGAGCCTCCTCGACAATTTCTCGGCCACCACCCATTGGGAGGATTTCGAGGATTTCGCCGCCGCCTATCCGCAGGTGACGATGGTGCGCGAGCGTTTCGTCATCGACCGAAAACGCATCACCACCGGCGGCTCGCTGCCGACGCTGGACCTGATGCTGGAACTGATCCGCCGCGCGCACGGCTATTCGCTGGCGCTCGAAGTGTCGCGCCTCTTCATCTACGAGCAGGAACGCACCCGCGGCGACCTCCTGCAGGTACCCGCAATCGGCAACATGCGCATTCTCGACACCCGCGTCGGCGCCGCGGTCAAGCTGATGGAAGAAACGGTCGAGGCTCCGCTGACGCTCGCGCGGCTGGCGCGGCGCGTGGGGGTCAGCGCCCGGCACCTTCAGGATCTCTTCAAGGAAACCATGGGCGTCGCGCCGCACGAACACTATCTGGCGCTGCGGCTCAACGCTGCACGGCGCAAGGTCATCGAAACGCGGATGGAGTTCGCCGACATAGCGGCGATTTCCGGCTTCAACTCGTCGTCTTCATTTTCGCGCAGCTATCGCGCGCATTATCGGGAAAGCCCCAGCGAGACGCGCCGGCGGCTCAAGCTGAAAAACTGAGTCAAGGGCTTCACGCGGCAACTGAGCGAAGGTGAGTTTTGCGAGTCGAATCAGCGATCTGCCGCAAGTCCCTCGAGAAAGGATTCAGCGATCAGACCACCGTCTCGCCCCCGTCCACCACGAGGATCTGTCCGGTCATGTAGGAGGAACGGTCGGAAACAAGGAAGAGGATCGACTCGGCGATCTCGTCGACGCTCGCCCAGCGGCCGAGCGGAACCCTCTCGCGGATATAGGCTTCGATGGCCTCGCGCCCGCCCATCTGGTCGATGAAGGGCTCGTTGAAGGGCGTGTCGACCCAGCCGGGGCAAAGAGCGTTCACCCTGACGCCGTATTTCGCATAGTCGCCCGCCATCTGCCGGGTCATGGCGATGACTGCGTGTTTCGTCGTCGTATAGGCGATCATCTCACGATCGTAGAGAACGCCTGACGAGGAAGACGTGTTGACGATCACGCCGCGGCCCGCCTTCTTCATCGAGGGCATGACAAGGCGGGCGGCCATGAAATGGGCGCGGACGTTGAGGTTCCAGGACCGGTCGAAACCCGCCACCTCGACCTCTTCCAGGTCGCCGGCGACCTGCGCGCCGGCGTGATTGTGCAGGATGTCGATCCGTCCGTGCCGGTAGAGGATATCGGCAATGCCGTCCGCAAGCGCGTCGTCGTCGGTGACGTCGACCGCGAGCGCTTCAGCGCTGCCGCCCCCGGCGGCGATCGCTGCCACGGTGTCCCCTGCGGCTTCCACGCTGCGGTCGACGACCACCACATGTGCGCCTTCGCGGGCCATGATGGCGGCACCCGCCCGGCCGATTCCGGAGCCCGCTCCGGTCACGATCGCGATCCGGTTGTTCAGGATCATTGTTTCACTCCCCGGATTTGCTTTTCTTTTCGCGCATGAGCACGCGGGCGGTCAGGATAAGTAAAAGCGAGGCGACCAGGACCAGGGTCGCGATCGCGTTGATTTCCGGCGTCACCCCGCGGCGGATCGAGGCGAAGACATAGATCGGCAGGGTCGTCTTCGAGCCGGCGACGAAGAAGGCGATGATGAAGTCGTCGAAGGAGAAGGTGAAAGCGAGGAGAAAGCCCGCGAGGATCGACGGCAGGATCTGCGGCAGCACGATCAGCCTGAAAGTGGTGAGCGGCGTCGCATAGAGGTCGCCCGACGCCTCGACGATGTCGCGGCCGAGGCTCGCGATGCGCGCCTTGACGATCATGGTGACGAGCGCCATCGAGAAGAGCCCATGGGCGGCGATGATGGAGCCGTAACCGAGTCCCAGTTGCGGCGGCTGCTCGCCGGGCCAGAGGGCTGCGATCGTCGGGTTGACGAAGGAGAAGACCGCGACGAGCGCGACCAGTGTCGCGATGCCGATGACGACGCCCGGGACGACGATCGCCGCGGCGAAGAGTGCATCGAAGAGCGCCCGCATGCGAGAGCCAAGCCGCTCCATGCCCAGTGCGGCCATGGTGCCGAAGACGGCGGCAAGCGTGGCGCTGGTGAACGCGATGATCAGGCTGTTCTGCAGCGCCGAGACGAGAAATGTGTTGCCGAGCGCCTTGCCGTACCAGGCGAGCGAAAAGCCCGTGAACTCGCTCGCATTGCGGCCGGCATTGAACGAGAAGAGCACGACCAGCGCGATCGGCGCATAGAGGAAGAGATAGACGGAGGAGATGAAGGCGCGCATCAGACGAGATCCACCTGTCTTGTTCCGGCGACCTTCCAGGCGATCCGCATCGCCACCATGAGGACGACGACGACGACGGCGACGAGGGTCACCGCGATCGCCGATCCGAAGGGCCAGTTCCGCGACTGCAGGAAGAGATCGACCAGCGCATTGCCGATGAAGAAGACCTTGCCGCCGCCGAGCAGCTGCGGGATCAGATACTCGCCGAGAAGCAGGATGGTGACGAGCGCGACGCCCGTCATGACGCCCGGCAGCGACAGCGGCAGAGTGACGCCGAGAAAGGTGGAGACGGGCTTGCCGCCAAGATCGGCGGAAGCCTCCAACAGGCGGCGGTCGAGCTTTTCCAGGCTCACATAGATCGGCATGATCATCAGCGGCAGATAGCCGTAGACGATGCCGAGCAGCACGGCGCCGGGCGTGTTCAGCATGCGGACGTCCTCGATGCCGATCATCGACAGGAGATTGGGAATGCCGCGCGAGCCGAGGATGTACATCCAGGCATAGGTACGCACGAGCAGGCTCGTCCAGAACGGAACGACGACAAGCGAGACGAGGATGAGTCGGTAGCGCGGGTTTGCCTTGACGGCGAGGTAATAGGCGACCGGATAGGCGACGACGAGGCAGAGCAGGGCGCCGGCCGGGGCGAGCATCAGCGTATTCCAGAACGCGGCCGCCCGCGTCGGCAGATTGGCGAACTGCGCAAAGGTGAAAGCCGGCTGGTATCCGCCTTCAGGCGCCCGCTCGCCAAAGGCGAAGACGAGCATGGCGATGAATGGGAGAACCAGGAAGACGGTGAGCCACACGGCCGCCGGCGCAATCAACGCCGCCGTAACCAGGTTCCTCTTCGTGTTCGTTGCCACGCGCATGATTTGTCCGTGAACTGGAATGAAACTGCCCCTCACCCTAACCCTCTCCCCGCAGGCGGGGAGAGGGGACTGGAGCGGTGCGGCATATCCCTTCTCCCCGCAGGCGGGGAGAAGGTGCCGGCAGGCGGATGAGGGGCAGGTTACATTCTGCCTCAAGCCGATTTGAAACGCGCCATCAGCTCGGCGCGGCCCGGATCCGTCAGCGTCACCGCGGCGCCGAACTCGAGCGGGGTGAGGGCCGCTTCGTCCGGATAGACGATCTTGTTCGAGGTGACATCGGCCGGAAGCAGCTTCATGACGCGGCTGTCGGTCGTCGGCGCGCCGTTGGCGATGTGTTCCTTCACGGCGTTTGCCGGGGTCATCAGGTAATCGAGCAAGGCGTAGCCGGCGGGTTTGTTCGCTGCACTCTTCGGGATCGCGTAGAAGTCCGACCAGATCTCGCCCCCGTCCTTGCCGAGCACGAACTTGATCTCCGGCATGTCGCGGTTGAGTTGGGCCCCGTCATTGGTCCAGCACATCGTCATCCAGGCATCGGTCGCGCGCATCGACGGCTGATAGTCGCTGTTGATGGCATAGAGATGCGGCTTGACCTTGATCAGCAGCTCTTCGGCCTTGGCGAGCTCTTCGGGCTTGATCGAATTGAAGGAGAAGCCGAGCGAGACCAGCGCATTGCCGATCGTCGTGAGCTGATAGTCGTGCACCATGGCACGGCCATCGGCTTCCGTCATCGCAATCTCGAAGAAGTCCTTCCAGCTCGCAACCGGCGCCTTGATCTTGTCGGAGTTCACGGCGATCCCGGTGGTTCCCCAGTTCTTCGGCACGGCATAGGTCTTGCCTTCGACAATGCCTTCATTGGTGAAGCGCGCATTTTCCGTCGAGGCGTCGTAGTTGGGCAGCTTGGAAAGATCGAGCTCGTCGATCAGGCCGAGCTTCACATAAGTCGAGATCGTGTAGTTCGTGGGCACGAAGAGGTCCCAGCCGATGCCGCCCGCCTGCAGCTTCGCCAGCATTTCCTCGTTCGAGCCGAAGACGTTGACTTCGACCGCGACGCCGGTCGCGGCGGTGAAGGCTTCGAAGGTGGCGGGATCGTGATAGTTCGGCCAGGTGGCGATCGACATCTGCGTGCCGAGGTCGCCGGCGGCGTAAGCGGCGGAGTTGAAGAGGCCGGGCTGGCGCGCCAATACGGCCGTCGCGAGGCCGAGGCCGGTGACGCCAAGGAAGTGGCGGCGCGAAACTGAGCCGCGCTTCAGGCGCATCAGCTCGTCGGCAAGCTTGTCCGCGGTGATCGGGGCATTCTCTCTGTACCACTTGGTCATGATGCTGTTCCCTTATCGTTGACGTCAATTGATTGCGGCAGATCGGGCCCCTCAGGCCGGAAAGACATGCATTGCATTCGGGTCGAAGCTGAGCCCGATCCTTTCACCGGGTTCGGCGAGATCGCTGTCGTTCAGGCTGCGGCGGTCGGCGGTAACGAGAAAATCGCCGAGGCCCTCGACCTCGACCGAATATTCGACGGACGAGCCCAGGAAGATGCGGTGGGTCACCGTGCCCCGCAGCGCAGCGCTGCCGTCGCGCACCAGGCTTATCGCCTCCGGGCGCAGCGCCACCATGACCGGGCCTGCCGTGCCGTTGGCGCGGGCGGGCTTGGCAAGTCCGACGCCATTGGCGAGGAGGACCGCGCCGGCGCCGGGTTCGATCGTCCCGGCGATGCGGTTGGTCTTGCCGACGAAGTCGGCGACGAAGAGGCTTGCCGGGCGGTCGTAGATCTCCTGCGGCGGCCCGATCTGCACGATGCGGCCAGTGCTCATGACGCAGACGAAGTCGCTCATAGAGAGCGCCTCTTCCTGATCGTGCGTGACGAGCACGAAGGTGATGCCGAGCTCGCGCTGCAGGCTCTGCAGCTCGATCTGCATGGCGGTGCGCAGCTTCTTGTCGAGCGCTGCGAGCGGCTCGTCGAGGAGCAGCACCTTCGGCTTGTTGACGATGGCACGGGCGAGCGCCACGCGCTGCTGTTGTCCGCCGGACATTTCGTGGATGCGGCGCTTGCCGAAGCCGCCGAGTCGGACCATCTCCAGCGCCTCCTGGGCGCGCCGGGTGATCTCGGCCGCCGGGATACGGGGACGCGTCTGCTTCAAGCCGTAGGCGACGTTCTGCTCGACATCGAGATGCGGGAAAAGCGCATATTGCTGGAACACCATGTTGACCGGCCGGCGATAGGCAGGCACGCCGTTCATCGGCTGGCCGCCGATATAGACCATGCCTTCGCTCGGCTGCTCGAAGCCGCCGATCATGCGCAGGCATGTGGTCTTGCCGCAGCCGGATGGGCCGAGCAGCGCAACGAAGGCGCCCTTCGGCACCGTCAGGTTGATGTCCGATACCGCCGTCACGCTGCCATAGCGTTTGGCGACCGAACGGAATTCGATGTCGTTCGTCGAAGCGGATGTCACGTCTGTTCCCTGCGGTCGTTCTTGGAATTGCTCGCGGTTCATGCACCGCCGCTTCCACCGTCATTATCGGATAGCCTAGTCAAAAGCGCCCGGGCCGGTATATACCCCAAGAGAGGTATTTCAACCCAAAGCGCCCTGTGGAAGGAGTATACCCCAGAGCGGCGGAGCGAGCCGGGAGAACCGTTTGGGCATCGACCTCGACAGACTTTTTCAGGCGATGGCGCGGCTGGTGAACGGCGCGCCGATGGATGACGAGGCTGTCGGCTGCACATTCCGGGGACTGATGTCCACCTTGATGACGTTCGATTATGTCGTCGTCTTCGCCTACCGGGGAAAAGAACGGCCGCTCGACCTTTACAGTACGTTCGACGCCGAGGATCACGTGCTCTTCGTGAGCCTCTATCAGGCCGGACCTTATCTGCTCGATCCGTTCTATCACGCCGCTCGTGCCCCCAAGCCAGGCGTGTGGCGCATGCGGGAACTGGCGCCCGACCGTTTCTTCTCGAGCGAATACTACCGGACCTACTACGTCCAGACGGGGCTTGCCGAGGAGGTCGGCTTCTTCGTGCCGGTCAGCGAACAGGTCACCGTCGTCCTCTCATTGATGCGGCGGGAGGCGACGGGCGTCTTCAGCGCGGCGGAATTCGCACTGCTGAAGAAGGCGGAGCCGCTGGTGCCCGCTTTCGTGCGCCATCATTGGGCGGAACTCGACCGTCGCTTCGATACGGCGCTCGCGAAAAAGGGCAGGGGCCGCCGGAAGGCGGCGCATCCGCCGGCAGACGGGGTCTGGCGGCATCTCAACCTCACCGAGCGGGAAGCCGCCATCATCGAACTCGTGCTTCAGGGGCATTCTTCCGAATCGATCGGATTGAAGCTCGGCATCTCGACGGGCACGGTCAAAGTGCACCGCCGCAACGTCTATCGGAAGCTCGGCATTTCCTCGCAAACCCAGCTCCTGTCTCTCTACATCAAGAATCTCGGTCAGTAGAGAGACCGCCTCCGCTTCTCCCGCTCGCCAGACTCCCTTGGCTTTTCGAAAACTCAGCGGAACGCATCGCCGATGTGCCCGCGTTTTTTCGGCATGCGACCAACTCAGACTTGACAATTTTTTCAACCCATGAAAATTATTTCATATCGAGATAAAAATATCATGCGCTGCAAAAATTATCATGCAATGCAGCATGGGTGGAGGACATGGCGATCATCGGTGGAATGGCTGTCCGCGACGACGAGGCGAGCATGGCGACCCGCGCCGCTTGGCTGCATTACGCGGGCGGGCTGACCCAGGCCGAGGTCGCCAAGCGTCTGGGACTGACGTCGCTCAAAGCGCATCGGCTGATCATGAAGGCCAATCAGGAAGGCTTGGTGAAAGTCTATATCGACGGGGACGTTTCCGAATGCGTCGAGCTGGAGCAGAAGCTTTCCAGCCGTTACGGCCTGGACTATTGCGAGGTGGTCCCGGACTTCGACAGCGACGACCTGCCGCTGAAGGCGCTCGGCATCTCCGGGGCACAGTTTCTCAGGCGCGAGATCGAGCGCGGAGAGACGGCGCTGATCGGCGTCGGCCACGGACGCACGCTCGCAGCCAGCATCGAGTACATGCCGCGCACGGCGAGCAACAATACGCGCTTCGTTTCGCTGCTCGGCGGGCTCACGCGAAAATTCTCCGCCAATCCGCATGACGTGATCCACCGCCTGGCAGAGCGCACGGGCGCCGAAGCCTATGTGATGCCGGTGCCGTTCTTCGCCAACACGGTCGAGGATCGCGATGTCCTTTTCAGCCAGCGCGGCGTGCGTGAGGTCTTCGATCTCGCGAAGTCGGCCGACCTTCTGATGGTCGGAATCGGCACGGCCGAGCGCGAGGCGTCGCTTGTGGCGACCGGGATGATCGAGATGCGCGAAATAGCGGAGATTCAGAAAGCGGGCGGCGTCGGCGAGCTGCTCGGCCACTTCTTCGACGAGAAGGGCAGGCCGATCGAGACCGCGCTTTCGAACCGCACTTTCACGCTTGGCCGGCAGGACCTGAAGAACCGCCGCACCGTGGCGATTGCCGGGGGCAGGGTCAAGACGCGCCCGATTCGCGCGGTCCTGGAGAGCGGATTCCTGAGCGGGCTCATCACGGACGAGCGCACTGCGCAGACGCTGGCCGCTTGAGAAACATGGGACCGAGGAGCGACGAAAATCGGCGCTGCGGTCCGGGGAGGCAATACCGGTTGGGTAGCCGGCAGCTCAGTCGAGCAGTTTTACCCGTAGTGGAGGAGAGAACAGATGTACGACAAGGAGAAAGACCTCATTGGCGCATTCCTGCGCGGAGAGGTGGACCGTCGCGGCCTGTTGAAGGGCCTTGGCGCGGCAGGCCTGACGGCGGGCACCGCCGGCACCCTGTTCAACATGATGTCGACCCAGGCGCTTGCCGCCGACTTCGACTGGAAGGCACATTCCGGCAAGTCGCTGAAGCTGCTCCTGAACAAGCATCCTTATGCGGATGCGATGATCGCCAATCTTCAGGCGTTCAAGGACCTGACCGGCATCGAAGTCACCTATGACGTCTTCCCGGAGGATGTCTATTTCGACAAGGTGACGGCGGCGCTCTCTTCCGGCTCGTCGGAATACGACGCCTTCATGACCGGCGCCTATATGACCTGGACCTACGGTCCGGCCGGCTGGATCACGGACCTCAACGAGTGGATCAAGGATCCGGCGAAGACAAATCCGCAATATGGCTGGGACGACTTCCTGCCGGGCGTCAAGGCTTCCTGCGCATGGAACGGCCAGCCGGGCGGTGCGCTCGGTTCGGAAGATGCCAAGCAATGGTGCATTCCGTGGGGCTACGAGCAGAACAACCTCTCCTATAACCAGGAGATGTTCGAAAAGGTCGGCGCCAGCGTTCCGAAGAACCTCGATGAACTCGTCGCCACGGCGGCAAAGCTCAACAAGGACGTAGGCGGCGGCGTCTACGGCATCGGCGTGCGCGGCTCCCGTTCCTGGGCGACCATCCATCCGGGCTTCCTTTCCGGCTACGCCAATTTCGGCCAGAAGGATCTGAACGTCTCGGAGGACGGCAAGCTTTCGGCCGCGATGAACACGGCGGAATCCAAGGCCTTCCACGCAAAATGGGTGCAGATGATCCAGGAAAGCGGCCCGAAGGACTGGTCGACCTATACCTGGTATCAGGTCGGCACGGACCTCGGCGCCGGCGCCTCCGCCATGATCTACGACGCCGACATTCTCGGCTATTTCATGAACGGCGGCGACAACAAGATGGCAGGCAAGCTCGCTTACGCTCCGTTTGCCGCCAACCC
This sequence comes from Sinorhizobium meliloti, assembly GCF_017876815.1. Taxonomy (NCBI): domain Bacteria; kingdom Pseudomonadati; phylum Pseudomonadota; class Alphaproteobacteria; order Hyphomicrobiales; family Rhizobiaceae; genus Ensifer; species Ensifer meliloti. The sequence goes on from NZ_JAGIOS010000001.1 coordinate 2,619,697, forward strand.
GGAGGCAAAGGCTCCGACGCCGAACATCTGGATCTGGTCGCTGGCCATGTCCAACTTCGCGAAGGACAAGGATGCGACCTGGTATTTCCTGCAATGGGCATCGGGTCTCGAGCACGCGATCTTCGGCGCGACCAAGATGGACTTCGTCAACCCGGTCCGGGCATCGGTCTGGAAGGACGAGATCTTCCGCGAGCGGCTGAACAAGAGCTATCCCGGATATGTGGAGATGCACGACGTTTCGGCGCCGGGCGCGAAGATCCACTTCACCCCCCAGCCGCTTTTCTTCGACCTCACCACCGAATGGGCGGCGACCCTGCAGAAGATGGTGGCGAAGGAAGTGCCGGTCGACGAGGGTCTCGACAGGCTTGTCGAGAGCATCAACCGGCAGCTCGCGGAAGCCGGGCTCGGCTGATCGCACTCCCGGCTTGGAACGGAAGCGGGCGGACATCATCGGACGTCGCCTTCCGCTCCAGGCCAGCCCGCCGCCGGCGGGCCGCCGTTTCGGCACGAAAAACAGATGGAAGAGGGGGTCTGGCTGCGCCGGCCGCGGCCGACCCCTTATGTCATAGACACAGGCATTTAGACGGAGCTGGCCATGGCTTCAGTAACGCACTCCAGCCCAAGGGGCAGCAGGTTCAGGATCAGCAAGAGGGCCTTGCCCTATGTGCTCTCCCTGCCGGCGCTTCTCGTGTGCATCGGTATCCTGATCCCGTTCTTCACGGCGGTGATCTATTCCTTCCAGCGCTACCGGCTCAGCCAGCCCTGGGCACGCCAGTTCAACTGGGGTGAGAACTATCTGAACTTCTTCACCGATCCGGGTTTCTGGAACACGCTGAAGATCTCGCTGCTCTATGCCGGCGTCACCGTGACCCTGGAGCTGCTGCTCGGTCTCGGCATTGCGCTGCTCCTGCAGCGCCGCTCGACGGTCAACAACTTCATCTCGATCATGCTGCTCCTGCCGCTGATGACGGCGCCGGCGCTTGCGGCGCTGATGTGGAAGCTGATGACCAATCCCGGCTTCGGGATCCTGAGCTATCTCGCAAGTCTCGTGGGCCTTGAGAACTTCCGCTGGGCATCGTCGCCGGACACGGCGCTGCTGACCGTCGTGCTCGTGGACATCTGGGTCTATACGCCCTTCATCATGATCCTGCTGCTCGCGGGCCTGCGCTCGCTGCCGACGCAGCCATTCGAAGCGGCCGCGCTCGACGGCGTGCCGCGCAGCTTCGTCTTTTTCCGCATCACCCTGCCGATGCTCACGCCCTATATCCTGACGGCGACGCTCTTTCGCCTGCTCGATTCCATCCAGCAGTTCGACATCATCTACGCGATGACGCAGGGCGGGCCCGGAGACACGCTGACGGTCTTCCAGGTCGAGGCTTACCTCAACTTCTTCCAGTCGACCAATGTGGGGCGTTCCGCGGCGCTGCTGATCATCCTGTGGGCGATCACCTACGCGCTGTCGAACATCTTTATCAAGAACTGGCTCCGGCTGCGCGAACGCGCCCGCGGCGAAGCGTAAGGAGGCCGAAAATGGAAACCACCTCTCCGGTCGAAAGACTCCTGCGCGGCGTCGCGCTTACCCTGGTCGTCGTCTTCTTCATGTTCCCGATCGTCTGGATCTTCCTCATGTCGTTCCAGACGAACGAGACGATCCTCAGAATACCCCCATCGGTGGTCTTCACGCCGACGCTCGAGAATTATGCGGCGCTGATCACCGGCAAACTCCAGACCGCTTCCGGCACGCTCGATATCGCCTTCATGCGCAATCTCGGCAATTCGGTCCTGCTGTCGGTCGCTTCCGTAGCGCTGGCGCTGGTCCTCGGCGTGCCGGCGGCCTATGCCTTCGCTCGGCACAAGTTCAGGGGATCGGAGGACATTGCCTTCACGCTCCTCTCCTTCCGCTTTGCGCCGCCACTGCTCGTGTTGCTGCCCTTGACGCAGTATTTTCAGTGGCTTGGCCTCTCGAACACCTATTTCGGTCTCATCTGGATCTACCAGCTGATCTGCCTGCCGCTCATTCTCTGGATCGTGCGCGGCTATTTCGAGGACATCTCGGCCGACGTCGAATATGCCTATCGCATCGCCGGCCACTCCTGGTTCTCGACGTTCCGCAAGATCGCCCTGCCGCTGGCAGGTCCCGGGATCGCAGCGGCCGGTCTGCTCGCCTTCATCTTCGCCTGGAACAATTTCGTGTTCGCCCTGGTGCTGGCTTCCGCAGACAAGCAGCCGGTGACGGTCGGCGCGCTGGCCTTCGTCACGGCCTCGGGCATCCAGTACGGCCAGATCGCCGCCGCGATCGTGCTCTCGATCACGCCGACGCTCGCACTCGCACTCTACGCCCAGCGCTACCTCGTCGAAGGCCTGTCGCTCGGTGCGGTGAAGGGATAATCGAATGACTACGCTGCAACTGAAAAACATCGTCAAGCGCTACAAGAGCCAGACGGTCCTGGACGATCTTTCGCTCGACGTGGCCAATGGCGAGCGACTGGTGCTCTTCGGTCCGTCCGGTTCCGGCAAGACCGTTCTGCTTCGGCTGATCGCCGGCGTCATCGAACCGGATGGCGGCCGGGTCCTGATCGGCGGCGAGGACATGACGGACGTGGACGCGGAACATCGCGGCCTCGGCATGGCGTTCCAGAACTTTGCGCTGTTCCCGCATATGAGTGCTTTCGACAACATCGCCAGCGCGCTGACCTCGCGGAAGTCGTCCAGGGATACGATCGCCGCCGGCGTGCACAAAGTCGCAAAGCTCCTGAAGATCGATCATGTGCTGAGCCATCATCCGAAGGCGCTCTCCAACGGCCAGAAGCAGCGCACGGCGCTTGCACGCGCCCTCGTGGGCTCGCCGCCGCTGCTGCTCCTCGACGATCCGCTTCGCAACGTCGACGCCAAGCTGCGCTTCGAGATGAGGCTGGAACTGCCGCGCCTGCTTGCCGCTCAAGGGGCGACCGTCATCTACGTCACGCAGGACTACAAGGAGGCAATGGCGCTCGGCGACCGCATCGCGGTCATGGCGCATGGGCGTATCCGCCAGATCGGCACGCCGGCGGAAATCTACAACGCGCCTGCCGACATCGAGATCGCCCGGCTCTTCGGCGATCCGACCATCAACCTGCTCGATGTCGTGCCGCAGCGCGGTCCGGACGGCGCCTTCGTCGAACTCTCCGACATGCGGCTGCGCCTGCCGGGCTTCGGCGCGGAAATTATCGAAAAGCAGTGCGTCCTCGGCCTGCGCCCCGAGACGATCGCTTTTGCCGAAGCCAGCGCGCATGGCGCGATTCCGGTGACCGTCGAGGCGGAAACGCCGCTCAACGAGAAGACCGTGACGCTGGCGCTGACCGCCCGCGGCCGCGAGATACTGGTGTCCCGCCCTGCCGGCACCCCCGGCCCGGTCGCCGGACCGGCGCATATCGCAGTCGACGGTCGGGCGGCCTTTCTGTTCGACAAGGCGACGGGTCAGCGCATCCTTCCTTCCGAACTGGCATCCAAGCGCGATGGAGAAGCGGCATGAACGCTACCGCTCTTTTGATCGACAACGTCGACAAGTTCTATGGTCCGGTCGACTACGGCGTTCACGCCGTGAAGCAGCTGAAGATGGAGGTGAAGAAGGGTGAGATCATCGCGCTTCTGGGCTCCTCCGGCTGCGGCAAGACCTCGACCCTTCGAATGATTGCCGGCTTCGAACCGGTATCGCGCGGCACGATTTCGGTCGCCGGCCGGCAGGTGCATATGCTTGCGCCGGTCCGCCGCAACGTCGCCATGGCCTTCGAGGGCTATTCGCTCTATCCGCCGCTGACGGTGCGGGAAAACATAGCTTTTGCGCTCAAGGCGTCGAAGCTTTCGCAGAGCGTCGTCGAAGAGAAGGTAGCGAGCATCGCCAAGCTGCTCGAGATCGAGGATATTCTCGGGCGTTATCCGAGTTCGATTTCCGGCGGCCAGCAGCAGAGGGCGTCCCTCGGGCGTGCGCTCATCCGCGATGCCGACCTGCATCTTCTCGACGAGCCGATGGGCCAGCTCGAGCCGCAATTGCGCGCCGTGCTGCGCGGCCGCATCAAGCACTACATCAAGGAGCGCGGGCTGACCGCCATCCTCGTCACCCACGACCAGACCGAGGCGAATGCGCTCGCCGACCGGATCGCCGTCATGGAAGGCGGGGTGCTGCAGCAGTTCGACACGCCCCAGAAGATCAAGGAACGGCCGGCGAATCTCTTCACCGGAACCTTCGTCGGCGAGCCGCCGATGAACGTCTTCGAGGCAAGCATCAGCGGCACGGATGCTCGCGTGACCTTCGGCCTCAAGGACGGCGTCCGGCTCGAGTATCAGGCCGCCGATTTCTCCCATGCCGTCCGCGATGCGCTGATGAAGCGCCAGAATGTGGTTCTCGGCATCCGGCCCTATTCCGTCCGGCGCAGTGCAGACGGGGTGACGGGCCGCGTTGCCGTCAATCAATGGCTCGGCGACCAGACCCATATCGCGGCCGATTTCGCCGGCGGCACCATGGTGCTGGTCGAACATGACCGTACCAGCCTGGAGATCGGTCAGCCGATCGGCATCCGGCTCGACCCTGCAAGCCTCCACGTCTTCGACAGCGAGAGCGGTATGGCGATCTCGCACGGCGAGGAGCTCGCCTGATGCGCGACATCCTCATCGGCATCGATGCCGGGACGTCCGTCATCAAGTCGGTCGCCTTCGATCTAGGCGGCCGGCAGCTGGCGATGACGGCGGTTCCGAACAGCTATGAGGCGGTGGGCCGCACCGGCAGCGTTCAGGAGTTGCGGCGTACCTGGACGGACACAGTCAAAACCCTGGTCGAGCTCTCGGCCAGGATCGAGAACCTCCCTGGCCGTGTTGCCGCCATCGCGGTGACCGGTCAGGGGGACGGCACCTGGATGATCGACAGAGAGGGCGAGCCGGTGGGCAAGGGCTGGCTCTGGCTCGATGCGCGCGCGGGCGCAATCGTCGAGCGCCTGCGTGCCGAAAGCGGCGATGCGGAGCGTTTCTCGCGCACCGGCTCGGGTCTTGCCGCCTGCCAGCAGGGCCCGCAGCTGCGCTGGATGAAGGATCATGCGCCGGAGATGCTGCAAGGCGCTGCGACCGCTTTCCATTGCAAGGACTGGCTCTATTTCAACCTCACGGACAAGCGCGCGACCGATCCCTCGGAAGCGAATTTCACCTTCGGCGATTTCCGCAAGCGCCAGTATTCCGATGAGGTGATCGACTTTCTCGGTCTCAACGAACTCAAGCACCTGCTGCCGGAAATCGTCGACGGGGCGAGCACGCATCACCCTCTCTCGGCCGCCGCCGCGGCTGCCACGGGCTTGCCGGCGGGGACGCCGGTGGTGCTCGGCTATGTCGACGTCGTCTGCACGGCGCTCGGCGCGGGCCTTTACGATCCCGGAACCGACACGGGCTGCTCGATCATAGGCTCCACGGGCATGCACATGCGTCTGGCGGCCGGCGCCGACGATGTCCGGCTCAACCAGGATCACACCGGCTACACCATGTGCATGCCGATACCCGGCACCTATGCGCAGATGCAGTCGAATATGGCGGCGACGCTCAATATCGACTGGATCCTGCAGTTTGCGGGAGGTCTCCTCAAGGGCATGGGGATCGAGAAATCGAAGAACGATCTGCTCGCCCATGTGGACGGCTGGCTTTCCGAAGCGAACGAGACTCCGCTTCTCTTCCAGCCCTATATTTCGGAGGCCGGTGAGCGCGGCCCCTTTGTCGATGCCTCGGCCCGCGCCTCCTTCGTCGGGCTTTCGATCAACCACGGCTTCGGGGACATGGTGCGCGCGGTCTTCGACGGCCTCGCCTTTGCCTCGCGGGACTGTTACGCCGCGATGGGGCCGCTGCCGGCCTGCGTCCGTCTGTCGGGAGGAGCTGCGCGCAGCGCCTCGCTACGCCGCATTCTCGGCGGGGCTCTCGGCGCCAGCATCCAGACCAGCGAACGCGAGGAGGCGGGTGCCGCCGGTGCGGCGATGATCGCCGCCGTCTCTCTGGGCATCTATCCCTCCATGGCCGACTGCGTCCGCGAATGGGTGCGGCCGCACCATCGGCCGGCAGAACCCGCGGATGAAGAGCTCGCGCGCCGCTATGACGCGCTTTTCCCCGCTTACAAGCAGTCGCGCCTCGCGCTTCAACCCGTCTGGCATGCGCTCTCCCACGCAGCCGGAACGGGAAACCAACAGGAAAGACCGCAATGAAGAAGATAGCCATTATCGGCGACCGGTTCATGCTGCCGGATGTTTTTCGCGACAAGATCGTCGAGGCATGCGGCGACGAGCATGAGATAAGCATGCTCGAGCTGCCCTGGCCGGACGTGCCGATGGAGCACGGCTATGCCGTCGAGGGGATGGACGGCCTCAAGGAATATCTCGGCAAGCCCGGGGACATCGTCGACTTCGTCGGCGATGCCGAAATCCTCGTGACGCAGCTTGCGCCGCTGTCCCGAACCATGCTGGCCGACCTGCCGGGATTGAAGCTCGTCGCCGTCTCGCGCGGCGGTCCGGTCAATATCGACATGAAAGCCGCTCGCGAGGCGGGCGTCCTCGTCGTCAATACGCCCGGCCGCAATGCGAGCGCCGTCGCCGAATTCACGATCGGTGCCATCCTCGCGGAGACGCGCCTCATCCGCGTGGGGCACGAGGCGCTGAGGCGGAGCGAATGGCGGGGTGATCTCTACCGCGCCGACCGCACCGGCCGCGAGCTTTCCGAAATGACGGTCGGCGTCATCGGCTACGGCAATATCGGCACCAAGGTGGTCCGGCTGCTTCGTGCTTTCGGCACCAAGGTGCTCGTCCACGATCCCTATGTGCAGCTCAGCGCCGAAGACCGGAATGCCGGCGTCGAACACGTCGCGTTGGACGAACTGCTTGCCCGCGCCGACCTGGTTACGCTTCATCCGCGCGTCAGCGAAGAGACGAAGAACTTGATGAATGCGGAGACCTTCGCGAAGATGAAGCCGGGGGCGATCTTCGTGAACACGGCCCGCGGGCCGCTCTGCGACTATGACGCGCTTTACGAGAATCTCGTCAGCGGCCATCTCGCAAGCGCGATGCTGGAGACCTTTGCCGTCGAGCCCGTGCCGGAAGACTGGCCGCTCTTGAAACTTCCCAATGTGACGCTGACGCCGCATATAGCGGGCGCGTCGGTGCGCACCGTGACCTATGCGGCGGAAATGGCCGCAGAGGAAGTGCGCCGCTACATCGCCGGCCTGCCGCCGGTCAATCCGTGCTGAGGTAGGACGATGAACGAACTTCAACTGCGCCAGTCGATCATCGACCATTGCCGCCACATGAATGCGATCGGCCTCAACCAGGGCACTTCGGGCAATATCAGCCTGCGCCACGGCGGCACGATGCTGATCACCCCGTCTGCGATCCCCTATGCCGAGATGACGCCGGACATGATCGTCGCCATGCCGATCGAGGGCGAGTATGGCGCCTGGGTAGGGCCGAAGAAGCCCTCGGTCGAATGGCCCTTCCACCTCGACATTCTGCGGGCGCGGCCGGATGTCGGCGCCGTCGTTCATACCCACGCGAGCTTCTCGACGATCCTCGCGATGGCGCGCAAGCCGATTCCCGCCTGTCACTACATGATCGCCGCCTTCGGCGGTTCCGACGTGCGCGTCGCCGATTACGCCCGCTACGGCACGAAGGCGCTGTCGGAAAACGTGCTGAAGGCGATGGAGGGGCGTTCCGCCTGCCTCATGGCCAATCACGGCATGATCGCGACCGGTTCGAGCCTGGAAAAGGCGATGTGGGCGGCGGTCGAGCTCGAGACGATCGCCAAGCAATATTACCACGTGCTCCTGATCGGCGGTCCGGTGGTCCTGCCGCAGGAGGAAATCGCCGGCGTCATCGAGGGATTTGCCACTTACGGCCATCAGGACAAACCCAAGGGCGAGGCCGCCTGACCGCATGACGACGACAGGAGACAAGCACGTGAGTTCCGAAACCGGCACATACGACCTTTTCGTCATCGGCGGCGGCATCAACGGGGCGGGCATTGCCCGCGACGCGGCAGGGCGGGGGCTCTCGGTCCTCCTCTGCGAGAAGGACGATCTGGCGCAGGGCACGAGTTCCCGCTCCGGCAAGCTCGTCCATGGCGGCTTACGCTACCTCGAATATTACGAGTTCCGCCTGGTGCGCGAAGCCCTGATCGAGCGCGAGGTTCTGCTGGAATCCGCACCTCACATCATCTGGCCGATGCGTTTCGTGCTGCCGCACAATCCCGCCGACCGGCCGGCCTGGCTCGTGCGGCTCGGCCTCTTCCTCTACGATCACCTGGGCGGCCGCAAGCGTCTCCCCGGCACGCGGGTGCTCAACCTGCGCACGGCCCCGGAAGGCGCTGCGATCAAGCCGGCCTATCGCAAGGCCTTCGAATATTCCGACTGTTGGGTGGACGATGCCCGACTCGTGGTGTTGAACGCGCTCGACGCGAAAAAGAAAGGCGCCCGGATACTGACCCGCACCGCCTGCACCAGTATTCGCCGGCGCGGCGACCTCTGGCACGTCGAGATGACCGATGCGGAGACCGGCGCGAAGACGGAGGCCAAGGCGCGCTGCGTGGTCAACACCGCCGGGCCTTGGGTCAACGACGTGATCGGCCGGGTTGCCGGACTGAATTCGAGCCGCAGCGTGCGCCTCGTCAAGGGCAGCCACATCGTCGTGCCGAAGTTCTGGGAGGGGCGGCAAGCCTATCTCGTCCAGAACCCAGACAAGCGCGTGATTTTCATCAATCCCTATCAGAACGATCTGGCGCTGATCGGCACCACGGATATTCCCTATGACGGGCGGCCTGAGGACGTCACGGCCGACGAAAACGAGGTCGCCTACCTCCTGAAATCGGTGAACCGCTATTTCAAGCAGCAATTGGCGCCGGGCGACATCCTTCACAGCTTCTCGGGTGTGCGTCCGCTTTACGACGACAATGCCGAAAATCCGTCGGCGGTGACACGCGACTATATTTTCGAGCTCGACGCCGCCGGGAAGGAAGCGCCGCTGCTCTCGGTGTTCGGCGGCAAGATCACGACCTTCCGCAAGCTCTCCGAGCACGCGCTCGAACGGTTGAGGCCTTTCTTTCCCACGATGGGCCCGGCCTGGACGGCGCGTGCGCATCTACCGGGCGGCGACATGGCGGATGCGGATTTCGACCAGTTCCTCGGCGAACTGCGCGCGCGCTACCGATGGCTGCCGGCGGACCTCGCCAAGCACTACGCCCGGCTTTACGGCACGCGGGCGCATGATCTGATCGGCGGCGCCACCTCGCTCGACGAGCTTGGAACGGCGTTCACCCCGCTCTTCCGGGAGCGGGAAGCCCGCTTCCTCATAGAGAATGAATGGGCGCGCACGGCGGAGGACCTGATCGAGCGGCGCACGAAGCACGGCCTGCACATGAGCGAAGCCGAGAAGCGGGCCTTCAGCGGCTGGTTCGAAGGCCAGCAGGCTGCGGCGTGAGAAGGAAGAATTGATGTTGCGAAGCTCCGAATTCGAAGCGCTTCTCGATCTGTCGGCGCGTGTCGGCGCCGATCCGGATCTCGTCCAGGGCGCGGGCGGCAATACCTCGATCAAGGAGGGTGGAACCCTCTGGATCAAGGCTTCCGGCCTGTGGCTTGCCCATGCCCGTCGGCGCGACGTGATGGTGCCGGTCGCGCTCGACCCGCTGCTCGACGCGCTGGAGCGGGACGACCCGGCGACGGAGAAGGCGCAGGATTTCGTCGTTAGGGATCTGAACCCCTCGGGCCTTAGGCCGTCGATCGAAACCACGGTCCACGCGCTGATGCCGCAGAAGGTGGTGGTGCACGTTCATTGCGTCGAGACGATCGCGACCGCCGTTCGCGCCGACGCGGCGGCGATTGCCGGGGAGAAGCTTCAGGGCATTCCCTACGCCTTCGTTCCCTATGCCAGGCCGGGGTTGCCGCTCGCCAAGGCAATTGCCGAGCGGATTCAGGCGGACACCTCGGTCCTGGTGCTCGGAAATCACGGGCTCGCCGTCGCCGCCGAGACGGTCGGGGACGCGGCGCGTCTTCTCGCAGAGGTATCCCAACGCTTTGCCGTGCCGGTGCGGCAGGCGCCTTCCGCCGACCTGGAGGCGCTGTCGCGCCTTGCGGTCAACAGCGCCTATCGGTTGCCCGACGACGGGCGGATCCACGATGCCGCGACCGACCTCGAAAGCTGCAGAATTGCCGCCGGAGGCAGCCTCTATCCGGACCACGTGATCTTTCTCGGCAAGGGATCGGTTGTCGCGGCTCCGGGAGAAAACGCGCTCTCTCTCGAAGAGGGCTTCCGTCGCGCCGGAGAGAGCCTGCCGCCGGTCCTTCTCTTTCCCGGCAAGGGCGCCTTGGTGCTCAAGGATATTTCGGCCGGCGCGCTCGCCATGGCGCACTGCCTTTCGGACGTGACGGCGCGAATCCCGGACGGTGCAAGTCTGCGCTATCTCACCGATGCGGAAAACGCGGAACTTCTCGGCTGGGACGCGGAAAAATACCGCCAGCAGCTGAACCGTGCAGGGCAGGTGCTGCAATGAGCGGGCAGGGCAAGCTCGTTCTCGGAATCGACCTTGGCACGTCCGGTGCGCGTGCCGTGGCGATGACAGCTGCAGGCGAGATCGTCGCATCGGGCGCAGCCAGGCTTACCGCCTTTTCCGATGACCATCGCGATCCGCTCGGCTGGTGGAAGGCGGTTCAGGCCGCGCTTGCGCAGGCACTCGAAGCGATCGACGGCTCGCATATATGTGCGGTCGGCATCGACGGCACGTCGGGCACCATGCTCCCGGTCGCTGCGGACGGCGCGCCGCTCGCGACGCCGCTCATGTATAACGACCCGGTCGGCGACACCGCCATTCTGGAGCGCATCGCCGTCCATGCGCCCAAGGAGAGCGCCGCGCATGGCGCGACCTCGGGGCTCGCCAAGCTGCTGACCTTCCAGTCGCTCCCGGAGGTCTTCCGTGTCATTCATCAGGCCGACTGGATTGCCGGCCATTTCACCGGGCTTTATGACATCAGCGACGAAAACAACGCGCTGAAGACCGGCTACGATCCCGTTGCCCGCAACTGGCCGGAATGGCTTGCGCGGACCGGCGCGCGTATCGATCTTCTACCCGATGTTTTGCCGGCGGGGGCGCCGGTCGCGACGATCTCGCCTGCCGCGGCGGAAGCCTTCGGCCTGCCGAGCGAAACCGTTATCGTCGCGGGTACGACGGATGGCTGCGCTTCTTTCCTTGCGACCGGGGCTGACCGGCCGGGTGACGCCGTAAGTGCGCTGGGCACGACGCTGACTGTGAAGATGCTCTCCGACAAGCCGCTCTTTGCCCCGGAATTCGGGCTCTACAGCCACCGGATCGGCGACATGTGGCTTGCCGGCGGCGCCTCCAACACAGGCGGCGCGGTTCTCGCCGCGCATTTCAGCAACGATCGGATCGCCGAGCTTTCGGAGCAAATCGATCCGGCGAGCGACACGGGCCTCGACTTCTATCCGCTGCTGAAACCCGGCGAGCGGTTCCCGGTGGCCGATCCCGCCTTCATGCCGCGCATGGAACCGCGCCCGACGGAGGACGCCGAATTCCTGAAGGCGATCTTCGAGGGCATCGCGGGCGTCGAGCGTCTTGCTTATGAGCGGCTCGTATCCCTCGGCAGCCCGGCCCTGGGCTCGATCCGCACCGTCGGCGGCGGCGCGAAGAACGGGGTGTGGACCGAAATCCGAAAACGGAGGCTCGTCGTTCCCTTCCTGCCGGTGCTATCGGAGGAGGCTGCTGCCGGCGCCGCTCGCCTGGCGCTTTCCGGAGCGAAAGAGGCGGGCGTGCTATGAGCGTCGTCCGGGAAATTCCAGCCCTCTCTGCGGTCGCAGACGCATATGATGCCTTCCTCGTGGATCAATACGGAGTGCTGAGAGACGGGCGCGGACCCTATCCGGGTGCGGCGGAAACGCTTGTCCGCCTCAAGCAGGCCGGAAAGCGGGTCATCATCCTCTCCAATTCCGGCAAGCGCTCGGCCGAGAACGACCGGCGGCTGGAGGCGCTCGGTTTCGAGGGCGGAAGCTGGGACTGGTTCCTGACCTCGGGGGAGGTTGCCTGGCAGCTCTTGAAACGAGAGGCCGAAGGCGAGGGTGGCGCAGCGCGCAAATGCCTTCTGATCAGCCGCGATGGCGATCAGTCGCCGCTCAAGGGGCTGAACCTCGTCCGCACCGAGAGCGGTGAGGATGCCGACATCGTGCTGCTGGCGGGGAGCGAGGGCGATATCCATCCGCTTTCCTATTACGAAGATCTGCTGGGCCCGGCGGCCCGGCGGGGCATCCCGTGCCTCTGCACGAATCCGGACAAGGTGATGCTGACGAGGAGCGGCCCGGCCTTCGGCGCCGGTCGCATCGCCGAGCTTTACGAAGAGCTGGGCGGTCCCGTCCGCTGGATCGGGAAGCCGTTTGCCGACATCTACGACTTCGCGCTCGATTTTCTCGGGCGGCCGGACCCGCGGCGCGTCTGTGCCATAGGCGATAGCGTCGAGCATGACATCGCCGGGGCTGCGGCGGCCGGGCTCGGCTCGGTGCTCGTCGCCACCGGCATTCTCGAGCACCGGTCGGACGCGGAGCGCCGGCAACTCTTCCGGGAGCACGGCGCGAGCCCCGATTTCATCCTCCCGAAATTCCTCTGGTAGCAAGGAGCCGGCAATGGCCTTCACGCTGTCGCTCAACACCAATCCTCTGGTCAACCGCTTTGCCGAGGCGGACGACCTGATCGATACCATCGCCGAGAAGATCCGTATCGGTCATGTCCAGCTCACCCATGAATTCGTCAATCCCGGCTGGCCGGCGGCGACGATCAACAAGACGCTCCGGCAGTTTCGAACGGCGCTCGGCCGTACCGGCGTGAAGATCACCTCCGGCATGACAGGCCCCTATGGCCGTCTCAATCATTTCGGACATCCCGACGCGGACGTCCGGCGCTATTATGTCGACTGGTTCAAGACCTTCGCCGATATCTCCGCCGAGCTCGGCGCTTCCGGCATGGGTACGCAATTCGCGATCTTCACGCTCAGGGATTATCACGACCCTGCGCGTCGGGAAGAACTGATGACGATCGCCATCGAATGCTGGCGCGAGGTGGCGGAGCACGCCAAGGCCGCGGGCCTTTCCTATGTCTTCTGGGAGCCGATGTCGGTCGGCCGCGAGTTCGGCCACACGATCGAGGAGTGCAGGGCACTCGACCGGCGTCTGGCGGCAGCCGACCTGCCGATCCCGATGAGGATGATGGTCGACATCGACCATGGCGACGTCACATCGCCGAACGCCGCCGATGTCGATCCCTATGCCTGGGCGGAGGCCTTTCCGCGGCAGTCGCCGATCATCCACGTCAAGCAGTCCTCGATGAACAAGGGCGGACACTGGCCCTTCACGGCCGTCTACAACAAGGACGGCAGGATCACGCCCGAGCGACTGCTCGACGCCGTCAGGAGGGGAGGCGGCACGGACAACGAGATCTGCCTCGAACTCTCCTTCCGCGAACGTGAACCGACCGACCGCAACGTGGTGGAGATGATCCGGGAGTCTGTTGAATTCTGGGAGCCGTTTATCGACACCGGATTCAATGCTTCGAAATATCACATGTGAATGTAACAAAATCCCAGATTTGAGTTGAAAAATAACATAAGAATGTTACCTTTCCCTTGGGGCAGCGGAGGCTGCACCTGACGGGACGATACGATGAAACCGGAAGACAGACGCCAGGCGATCATGGATGTTCTGATGGAGGCTGGGACAGCCTCCGTCGAGGAACTCGCCCTTCGCTTCGGCGTCAGCAAGATGACGGTTCATCGGGACCTTGACGATCTCGAGCAGGCGGGGCTCCTGCGGAAGGTCCATGGCGGCGCTTCCATTCAGTCGAGCCCGCAATTTGAAAGCGATTTCCGGTACCGTGAAAAGATCGCGACCGGCGAGAAGCGCCGCCTTGCGCAACATGCGGCGACGCTGATCGAGCCCGGCCAGAGCATCATCATCGACGACAGCTCGACGGCCGGCGCGATCGCAGGGTTTGTCAGGGATATTCGCCCGCTCACCGTCATCACCAACAATCTCGGCGTCATTGCCGATCTTTCGGGAGCACCGGGCATCAACCTGATCGCGCTCGGCGGTCATTACAGCAAGAAATTCAACGGCTTTTTCGGTGTCGTCACCGAGGAGGCGCTGCGCTCGCTGCGCGCCGACGTGGCCTTCCTGTCGAGTTCGGCCATCGAGGGCGCATCAGCTTTCCACCAGGATCAGGAGGTCGTGCAGATCAAGCGCCAAATGGTGAAATCCGCCAGCCGCAAATATCTCCTGGTGGACCACGGCAAGTTCGGCCGCTCGGCCCTGCATTTTCTGACGGGGCTCACGGCCTTCGATGCGGTGCTGACCGGAAACGAAGTGTCCGAGGGGAATGCGGCGGCGCTCGGTGACGCCGGCGTCAAGCTCGTCAGGATCGACGTCAGGAAAATATTGGAGAACGCATGAGCAAGTCTGGTCTCTGGGTCGGCACGAGCTGGAAGATGAACAAGACGCTGGCCGAGGCAATGGTCTTCGCCGACGGTCTTGCTGCCGCCGACGATGCGCGCGATCAGCGGATACAGCGCTTCGTCATTCCTCCGTTCACCGCCGCGCGGCAGGTGAAGGAAAGGCTTAAGGCGACGAGCGTCAAGGTCGGTGCGCAGAACATGCACTGGGACGATGCCGGCGCCTGGACCGGCGAAATTTCCCCGGTCATGCTGAGCGATTGCGATCTCGACATCGTCGAGCTCGGCCACAGCGAGCGGCGGGAGCATTTCGGCGAGACCGACCGCACCGTGGGCTTGAAGACGGCAGCCGCCGTCAAGCATGGGCTCGTGCCGTTGATCTGCATCGGCGAAACTCTCGCGCAACGCGAAGCGGGCGAGGCGGATACTGTCCTGAAGCGCCAGGTGGAAGGCGCCTTTGCCTTTCTCGAAGGCGCGGCGCGGAAGGCGCCCGTTCTTCTGGCTTACGAGCCCGTCTGGGCGATCGGCGTCAACGGCATACCGGCGACCGCCGACTATGCGGACGCCCGCCATCGCCTCATTGGCGAAGTCGCCGAGCGTGCACTCGGCGTGAAGGTTCCGGTGCTCTATGGCGGCAGCGTCAATCCTCAGAACTGCGAGGAATTGATCCTCCAACCCCATATCGACGGGCTCTTCATCGGCCGCTCCGCCTGGGACGTCGGCGGCTATCTCGACATTTTGCAACGCGTAGCCCGGGCGATCTGAGTTGCCGGGCAACAACACCTTAGGGAAAGGAAACGACATGAAAATCGCGATTGGAGCCGACAGCGCCGGCAAGCCCCTGCTCGACGTCATCGCCGCGCATCTCGCCAAGAGAAGCGATCTCGAAGTCAAGGACCTGAGTCAGACCGGCTACTATGCCGATCTCTCCCGCGATCTGGCGCAGACGATCACGGCCGGCGAAAACGAACGCGGTATTCTGATCTGCGGCACCGGCATCGGCGTGTGCATCTCGGCCAACAAGGTGCCCGGCATCCGCGCCGCGCTGACCCACGACACCTATTCCGCCGAGCGGGCGGCCAAATCCAACAACGCCCAGATCATCACCATGGGCGCGCGCGTCATCGGCCCGGAACTGGCGAAATCGATCGTCGATACGTGGCTCGCCTCCGAGTTCGACCCCAACGGTCCCTCGGCGGCAAATGTCGAAGCGATCGACCGCCTGGATCAGGCGAAGTAACGGTCGCGAATTCTGCGGGGCATGCTGATCCTCCCTCATGCGCACGCAGCGAGACGCCCGGCAGCAATGCCGGGTGTTTTCGTCTGGGGGGCGGTGTGCCGGGTGCTCCCCGTTTTGACGCTACGGCATGCACATATCTCTTGTTGTCCGGCCCTTCGCGGATTTACTCCGGAGTGGCCGCATCTGTATTTCCAGCAGTGGCGAGGCTTGGGGATGGGTCCTTGGGATCAAACCCGTATGCGCTAACATTGGCATTAGCGGTCACCCGCCCCTCATCCGCCTGCCGGCACCTTCTCCCCGCAGGCGGGGAGAAGGGACAAGCGGCGCCAACTGAACCCCGCATTCACCGTCCGCCCGAGGGAGCGAGCGGGCGCGGCATATCCCTTCTCCCCGCCTGCGGGGAGAAGGTGGCGGCAGCCGGTTGAGGGGCAATCCCGACCGAGCGAGGTTGAGGCGGTTGGGTTCCCGAGGGATCCCTTTCATGAGCAGTATCCGCCGCACCGGCGCGCAAGAGATATGTGCATGCCGTAGCATTTTTGGGTAGTGTGCTGAAGGTTCTGCAAATTCACTGAGAGAGGCGGTCATGGCAGGCTGGTGATGTTGACGTCACCTGATTCCCTGGAAGGAACGCCACCATGACCAAGACTGAAGGTAAGACAGCCAGCGCCGCCGTCAAAGACATTTTGCTTTCGAACCCCGATGGGCTGCGCGAGGTGATCCGCACGGTGATGCAGGAGGTGCTGGAAGCGGAGATGGACGAGGCGCTGGGAGCTGCGAAAGGCGAGCGCACGCCGGAGCGGCTCGGCTACCGTTCGGGCCACTATGGCCGCACGCTGATCACGCGGGTGGGCAAGCTCGAGCTGCGGGTGCCGCAGGATCGCTCGGGGCACTTCTCCACCGAATTGTTCGAACGCTATCAGCGCTCCGAGCGGGCGCTGGTGGCAACCTTGGCGGAGATGTATGTGCAAGGGGTGTCGACGCGGAAGGTCAAGGCGATCACCGAGGAGCTGTGCGGCCATGCCTTCTCGGCGTCATCGATCTCGGCGATCAACAAGCGGCTGGACGAGAGCCTGAAGGCCTTTGCCGAGCGCTCGCTTCAAGAGCCGTTTGCCTACCTGATTCTCGATGCCCGTTATGAGAAGGTGCGCGAGGCCGGTGTGGTGATGAGCCAGGCGGTGTTGATCGCTGTCGGCATCGACTGGGACGGACGGCGGCAGATCCTGTCGGTCGAGATGGCCGGCCGTGAAAGCCGTTGCGCCTGGAAGGACTTCCTCGTCAGGCTGAAAGGGCGCGGTTTGAAGGGCGTCGAACTGGTGGTCTCCGACGACCATGCCGGTCTCGTCGCGGCAATTGGCGAGGTGATCCCGGAAGCTGCCTGGCAGCGCTGTTACGTGCATTTCCTCAGGAACGCCCTCGATCACCTGCCGCGCAAACATGGCGACGATTGCCTGCAGGAGCTTCGATGGCTCTATGATCGCCGCGACCTTGATGAGGCGAAGGCCGATCTCGCCGCGTGGCTGGGAAAATGGTCGGTCCGCTATCCGCGCCTGACCTCCTGGGTTGAGGAAACCATCGAGCAGACGCTGACCTTCTTTCGTCTGCCGCGCCAGCATCACAAGCACCTCAAGAGCACCAACATGCTGGAACGCCTCAACGAGGAAATCCGCCGCAGAACCTACGTCGTGCGCATCTTTCCCAACACCGAGAGCTGCCTACGCCTCGTCCGCGCGCTCGCCGTCGAAACCCACGAAAACTGGATGGAGGCCAATCGCTACATCAACATGGACGACCTGCGAGAGCACAAGAAACTCGCACTCCGTCAAGCCGCATGACCAGCACGCATGACCGCCCAATTTTGCAGAACTTGACGCACACAACCCATTTTTGACGGGGAGAAGGGACAAGCCGCGAGGCCGCGAGTCCCCTTCGCCCCGCTTGCGGGGAGAAGGTGGCCGGCAGGCCGGATGAGGGGGAGGTCCCGCCCTTTACCACTTCTTGCTGAGCTTCAGCGTGAAGGTCCGGCTTTCGCCATAGCCGCAGGTCTGGAGACCCTGGCAACCCGCAACATATTCCTTGTCGAACAGGTTGGCGACGTTGAGCGACGCCGTCCAGTCGTTCTTCTCGTAGCGGATAGCGGCGTCCACGAGTGTCGCAGCGGGGACTTTCTTCGTGTTCTCCGCGTCGGCCCAGGATTCCCCCTGGTAGCGCACGCCGGCGCCGAGGCTCACGCCCTCGAACGTGCCGTTCGCAACCGTGTAGTCGAGCCACAGCGACGCCTGTGTTTCGGGAATGAGAACCGGTGTATTGCCGATGAGACTGGCGTTGAGATCTTCCGTGACCTCGAGATCGGTATAGGAGAAGGCGCTTATGATCTTCCAGTTGGTATTGAGATTGATCTTGCCCTCGAGTTCGACGCCCCTCGAACGGACCTCGCCAAGCTGCGAGTTGACGAAGAAGCCGGGAACGGCAATTGAGACGTTCTGCTTGGTTATCTGGAAGACTGATGCAGTCAACAGCCCGTCGATAAAGGAGGGCTCGTATTTGACGCCCGCCTCGTATTGATAGCCTTCCTCCGGCTCGAGCGCGACCATCTTTGCCGGATTCGTCGGATCCGATGGATCGCTCGTGCCCGTGCCGACCAGCGGATTGAAGAAAGTCGCAGCGCTTACATAGGGCGTGAGGCCGTTGTCGAACTCGTAAGCGAGGCCGGCACGGCCACTGAAGGCACCGTCATTCGATTCGTAGCTCGTGCCGATCGCGGCGTCGGATTTGGTGTCCACATAGTCGTAGCGGCCGTTGAGCGTAACCAGCCAGCCGTCGCCAAAACGAATCTGGTCCTGTGCGTAGAGGCCGATCTGCTGCTGCGTGACGATCTGATCGAGATATACGAAATTTGCACCCTGAGGTGTGCCGTAAACCGGATTGGTTGCGCTGATCGGGGTCGCGCCGCAGCATGCCTGAATATGGTCGAGCCGGTAGTATTTGTAATCGAGGCCGGCGAGGAAGGTGTGGGTCGTGGCGCCGAGATCGAAATCCGTTTCCGTCCGGTTGTCGATCGAGAAGCTGTCGACTTTCGACGTCGCCTCGAAGCCGATGCGGTTCAGGAGGTAGTCCGGGCCGGTAGGTGCGCCGCCGACATAGCCATAGGTGTACGGGTACTTCTCGTGTTTGTGAAGATTGGCGTAGCGCGCGTTCTGGGTGAAGGTCCAGCCATTGTCGAAGTCGTGCTTGAACTCGTAGCCGAGCATCTGCTGCGTATAGCTGCCCTCGTCGATATCAGGCTCGCTGTAATAGGCATCCCGGTCGATCTTGCCGAAGGGCGCGTCTTCGACGGTTCCGACATAGGGCAGGAAGCCGTTGCCGACATGGACCTGATCGAGGCCCTGGAGCAGGCCGAAGACGGTCAGGCTGGTTGCGTCATCAGGCGCATAGGTTACCTGAGGAAGGATGAAGCCGCGCAGGTCTTCGGAATAGTCCGAATAGTTGTCGCCGCCGGCGACCTTGCCGGTGAGGCGGTAGCGAACCGTTCCGTCATCGTTCAGCTTGTCGTTCACGTCGAAGCCGGTGAAGGCATTGCCGTTGCTGTTGATGCCGACCTCGGTGTAGTAGAGCGGCTCGTCAAGCGGCCGCTTGCTGATCAGGTTGATGATGCCGCCCGGATTGGACCCGCCATAAAGCACGGAGGCCGGCCCTTTCAGCACCTCGACCCGCTCCAGCATGAAGGGGTCGACCTGGAAATTGCCGAAGCCGAAGCTGAAGAGCGGCAGTCCGTCGAGGAAGAGGCCCGTCTGTGCCGCATCGAAGCCGCGGATGTAGAACCAGTCCGTATCCGGGTCGGTGCCGAATGGTGCCGACAGGACGCCCGGCGTATAGCGCAATGCTTCATCGACCTTGTTGACCACGGCGCGGTCGTCCAGTTCCTCACGCCCGACGACGGAGACCGACTGGGGGATTTCGTTGAGCGGCATGGCGGTCTTCGACCCGGTCGCGGTCGCCTTTGCGACGTAGCCGTCCACCGGTCCGGTCGCGCTGGCGCCGGCCGCATTGCCGCCCTCGACGACGATTCGCTCGAGCTGCGTGGCGTTTCCCTCCTGCGCCAGCGCGATTCCGCTCATCATCAGCGGCGCGAGCGCAACTCCGCTCGCCAAAAGAGTCTTCAGATGCGCCCCGCGGATCCTGCACTTCATCTCATTCATGCCCCGAAATCGGCCGGTCCCGCCGTTGCCCCGCGTGACCGGTACTGTCAACGATAAGATGAGTGTCTAGATCAACTATTTTGGCGGCGCTTGTCCCGATATCGGGAAATTGAACGATTTTGGGCAAAACTGCGCGGTGCCGGCGGACTCGTCAGGCGGTGTGACTTTTCTTCCAGAGGGCCGGAGTCGTGCCGACTGCCTTGCGGAACACACGGGTGAAGTGCGCCTGATCGGCAAAACCCGTCTCGGCGGCAATCGAGGTCAGCGGGGCGTCGCTCCTGAGCAGCATCTGCTTTGCCCGTTCGACCCGCGCATTCATGTGCCACTGGTGAGGCGCGACACCCGTCGAAGCCTTGAAGGCGTGGCTGAAGTGCGATTGGGAGAGGCCCGTGAGGCCGGCGAGCTCCTCGAGCCGGACATTACGGGCGAAATTCTCCTCGATGAAATCGACCGCCCGCCGCAATTGCCACGCCGCAAGCTGGCTGCGCTTGCGGCCGCTTCGCTTGCCGATCTTCATGAGATCGATGAAAAGCGCCACCGTAAGACTGTCGCCGTAAAGATCGTGGAGGGGCTGGGGATTGAGGCACTCGGCCGCGATCAGCCCGGCAAGCGTGAGGAAGCGTTCGTCCTGGAACATCAGCCGGGGCGTCTCGATTGCCGCGGCGTCCAGGTCTTCCTTCAGGCGCCTGCCGAGCGCATCGACGTCGAAGTGAAGATCGAGATGCCGGATGTAATGGATGTCCACGACATCGGTCCAGAGCTCCATTCCGGCCGGAATATAGGAGAGGGCCTGCCGATGATAGTTCTGGACGGCACCCTTGCCGTTCGCGGCGAGCTTCACCCTGCAATTGCCGCCGCCCCTGGCATCGAGCACGATGAACATGCGGGGGTCCTCGGCGACATAATAGCCGCCCGCATGCGGAACGCATTCCACGTCCCAGACATCCGCAACCACACCATTCCACTCTCGGCGGTTGAGACCGCCTATGATCGAAAACCCGCTGATCCTGTTCTGCATGCGCGGCTGGAACGTCATCGTCGCTTTCTCCGGTCCTGCCGGCTACAAGGCAAAACCGCAACAATCCTTCTCATTTAAGTCAAGTTTATTAGCGCGCAACGCGCGGGTTTTCAATCGCTTCAATGCCAAGGCGCGCGGCCATGCCGGCCGCGCGCCTTGGAATGCCGGAGGGCTGCCGCGAGTCTCCTTCGCCCCGCCTGCGGGGAGAAGGTGGCCGGCAGGCCGGATGAGCGGCAGCACCGTTCAGGCGTCGACCAGCGCAAGCTTCGCACGCGCATCGAGAATCTGCGCGCAGGCATTCGCGGCTTCCTCGCCCTTGACGACGAAATGGTCGCGGAAGAAGGCGATCAGCGGCTCGCTTTCCTGGAAGTTGTGGGGTGTCAGGACCGCGGAGAGCACCGGCACGTCGGTATCGAGCTGGACGCGCATCATGCCGTCGAGCACCGTGCCGGAGACGAAGTCGTGGCGATAGATGCCGCCATTGACGACGAAGGCAGTGCCGAGGATCGCCGCGTAGCGGCCGGTCCTGGCGAGCGCCTGCGCATGCAGCGGGATTTCGAGCGCTCCCGGCACGTCGAAGATCTCGACATCGGCGGCGCTGCCGCCGAGTTTCGTCCATTGCGCGACGAAGGCGTCGACGCAACGGTCGACGATATCGGCGTGCCAGCGGGCGCGGACGATGGCAATTTTGGCGGAGGGATGGGAAAGTATGGTCATGGTCTCAAGCCTTTCAGGGTTGGCATTTTTCCAATGATCCCGTCGGGCGAACATGCATGCGCGAAGACCCCGGGGAGGGGCGACGCTTCTGCTTGCTCTCTTCCATCCGGACTATAACCGTCGGCTCCGGAATTCGACCGGATCTGCTGACCTTCGCACGAAATGCGAAGCGCTCGCGGGCTCCGACCACCGACCATTCCCGATCCTGTGTTCGCTACCGCCGGTGGGGAATTTCACCCCGCCCTGAGAACGCTTGCGACTATAGCGGCTGTTTCGCCGCCGTCAAATCTGTGCTGCGACGTGAAAGCAAAAAATCACGACAGAATTTTCCAAGGATTTCACGCCCCTGAACAATTCATTCCGGCCGCTCTATTCGCGGATGACGAGCAGGTCCTTTGCCGCGAAACGCAGCGTGACGCTCTCGCCGGCGACCGGTGGGGTCATGCCCGGATCGTTGAACATATCGAAGGAGATGATGTCTTTGCCGACCCGCAGCTTGGTGCGGATGACGGAGCCGAGAAAGCTCCTCGATACCACTTCGCCCGGAAGTGCGGTATCGCCCCTGGCGCCCTCGGCGATCGAGCCTGCTTCCGGCCTGAGCGCCAGCGAGATGCTGTCGCCGCCTTTTGCCCCGGCAATCGGCTCTTTCAGTGAGATGCGCTGCCCGCCGATGGTGACTGCGCCGCTTGCGGGATCGGCCACCTTGCCCTCGATGATGTTGAGCGTGCCGACGAAGGAGGCGACGAAGCGTGTCGCCGGGGTGTTGTAGATCTCGAAAGGGGTGCCGATCTGATCGGCGCGGCCGGAATTCATGACGACGATCCGGTCGGAGATCGACAGTGCCTCCTCCTGGTCGTGCGTCACGAATACCGTGGTGATGCCGAGCTGCTGCTGGATCTGGCGGATCTCCTCCCGCAGCGAGATGCGGATCTTTGCATCGAGCGCGGAGAGCGGCTCGTCGAGGAGCAGCACCTGCGGCTTGACGGCGAGGGCGCGGGCAAGCGCCACGCGCTGCTGCTGTCCGCCGGACAATTGATAGGGGAAGCGGTCCGCCAGATGCTCTAGCTTGATCAGTCCGAGCATCTGCTTAACCCGTGCCTCGATCTCCGTTCTGGAGGCGCCGGCGACCTTGAGGCCGAAGGCGACATTGTCGTGGACATTCATGTTGGGAAAGAGCGCATAGGCCTGGAACACCATGCCGATATTGCGCTGGTTCGGCTTCAGCGCACCCTGGTCCTTGCCGTCGATGAAGATCGAGCCGCCGGACGGGGTCTCGAAGCCGGCAATCATGCGCAGGATGGTCGTCTTGCCGCAGCCGGAGGGGCCGAGAAAGGAGACGAACTCGCCCTTGTCGATCCCCATGTCGAAATTATGCACGACCTGAACCGGGCCGAAGGATTTCTGAATATTGGTCAATTGCAGGAATGCCATGTGATCAAGCCTTGGCCGGAGCGGATTTCTGGAAGCGCGACACGAGCTGGATCAGTCCCATGCTGAGCCAGGTGATCGCGAATGCGATGACGGCGAGCGCCGAAGGCTCATAGGCCTTGTTGGCGCCGACGAGCTGCAGGTAGGGGCCGAAGGCGGGGCGGTTGAGCAGCGCCGCCATAGTGAATTCGCCCATGACGATCGCGAAGGTGATGAAGGCCCCGGAAAGCACGCCGCTCATCACATTCGGGAAAATGCAGCGGAATAGGATCGTCGGCCACTTGGCGCCAAGGCTTTCCGCGGCCTCCGTCAGCGTCCTGACATCGATGGCCCGCATCGCCGTGTCGACGGCGCGGTACATATAGGGAAGAGACAGCGTCATGTAGGAGAACATCAGGAGCGCGTTGGTGCCTGAAGTGGAGCCGGTCAGCGGCAGGAACGATGAGGAATTATAGAGTCTGAGATAACCGAAGACGATGACGATCGCAGGAATGACGAGCGGCAGCAGGGTGATGAACTCGATGACGGGGCGGACCTGCGGCAGGCGCAGCCGCACCCAATAGGCGGTCGGCACCACCAGCAGCATGCCGAAGATGATCGTGAAAAACGCCATCAGCATCGAATAGCCGAAGGTCTCGCGAAACTGGAAGTCGGAGAAGACCGACCGGTAGGCGTCGAAGGAATAGGCATCGCGGCGCATGCGCAGCGAGAATTCCAGCGTGCCGAGCAGCGGAATGATGAAATAGCTCGCCCCGATGGCGATGGCGATCCAGGCGCCGAGACGTCTTGCCTTCATTTCTGCCACCGTTCGGCGCGCATCCGCAGCCAGATGTAGAGAATATTGGAGATGCCGGTGATGACGATCATGCCGAGCGCCAGCGCATAGCCAAGGTTCGGATTATGGAGCACGTCGCCGCGGATCTGCGCATAGAGCAGGATCGGCACGATATTGAGCGAACTGCCGGTCAGCGCGTAGGCGGTGGCGATCGCGCCGAAGGCGTTGGCGAAGAGCAGGAGCGTCGTGCCGAGCAGGCTCGGCCAGAGGATCGGCAACGCCACCATGCGCCAATATTGCCAGGTGGAGGCGCCGAGAATTTCGGAAGCTTCGCGCCATTCCTTCTTCATGCCGTCCAGTGCCGGCGTCAGGATCAGAACCATCAGCGGGATCTGGAAATACATGTAGGTGATGGTGAGGCCGAGGAAGCTCAGGAGGTTGAAGCCGGTCGAATAGAGGTTGAAGCCGAACCAGTCGCGCAGAAACACGGTGACGAGCCCGGTGCGGCCGAGGGTCGCGAGAAAGGCGAAGGCGAGCGGAACGCCCGCGAAGTTGGAAGCGACGCCGGAAAAGGTAAGGAGGCCGGAACGGATCCACTTCGGCATGCCGCCGAGCACGATGGCCCAGGCAAGAAAGAAGCCGATGAGGGCGCCGCCGAGCGAGGAGGCGACCGACACCCGGATCGAGATCCAGTAGGCGGAGAGGATCGACGGGGTGAAGAGGTCGGCGATGTTCTTGAAGGTGAATTCGCCCGCCGGCGTCAGAAAGGCGCCGGTGACGAGATAGAGCGTCGGGACGACCAGGAACATCAGCGCGAAAATCATGAAGGGTGCAATACCCAGCCAGTCGATAATCGCTCGTTTGCTGATCAGAGGTGCTGCTGCTGTTGTCGTGGTCATAAAGCTTTCGGCTGTCCCGGCATCGGAGGAAAATGACCTCCCCGCCACGTATGAGGCGGGGAGGCACGCAATGGCAGTTACTGCACGCTCGCGCCGACGACGCTATCCCACTTGGTGGTGATCGCTTCCTTGCCCTTGGCCTGCTCGTCGAGTGTCGGGAACACGGCCTTTTCGTAGGATTCGGCCGGCGGCAGCTTGTCGAGCATCTCCTTCGGAACCTTGCCGTTCTTGACGAGGTCGTTGAAGCGGATCGGGTGGCAATAGCCCTTCAGCCAGCCGAGCTGACCTTCGTCCGAATAGAGATACTCCATCCAGAGCTTGGCGGCGTTCGGATGCGGAGCGAAGGCGGAGATCGCCTGCACATAGACGCCGGCGACGACGCCGGAGGCCGGGACGACGACTTCGACCGGCGGGTTGCCGTTCAGGCTGTCGCGCCAGGAGAGGCCGTTATAGTCCCAGGCGATGATGATCGGCGTCGAGCCCTGCGCAAGCGAGGCGGACTTGCCGATGACCGGGACGAAGTTGCCGGCCTTGTTGACCTCGGCGAAGAACGCCAGGCCGGCTTCGCCGGCCTTGGCCGCATCCGTTTCACCGGCCGCAAGGCCGGCGGCGTAGACCGCCTGCACCGCCTGGTTGGATGCGCGCGGATCGCCGGCGAGTGCGACCGAGTTCGCATAGTCGGACTTCTTGAGGTCCGCCCAGTCCTTCGGCACGTCCTTGACGATATCGGTGTTCACCACGAAGGAGAGAACGCCGTAATAGTCGCCGTACCAATAGCCTTCCGGATCCTTGGCCGTGTCCGGGATCGTGTCCCAGGTCGACACTTTATAGGGTTGAATCAGGCCTTCGGCCTTGGCCGAGGGGCCGAAAGAGAGGCCGACGTCGATGACGTCGGGGGCCTGCGGGCCGGTGTTGCCCTTGTTGGCCTTGATCGCCTCGATCTCGTCGCCGGAGCCCGCATCCGGGTTCAGTTCGTTGACTTCGATGCCGTATTTGGCCTTGAAGCCGGCGATCACGTCGCCGTACCCGCACCAATTGTGCGGGAGCGCGATTGTCGTCAGCGTGCCTTCCTTCTTGGCGGCTGCGATGAGCTCTTCGCTCGGCTCGGCAACGGCTGCTGCCGTGGTTGCGAGCAGCATGGCGGTCGAAAGCGAGAGCAGGCGTTGAGTCCTTGAAATCACTGGCGTTCTCCTTATTGGGTTTTCAGTCAATTTCGCCGATGCAGTTAAAGATATGCGATGAAGCCTATGTGACAGGCTTTGTCCCGTCTGCGGCAGATATGTCGGCTTCGGATCAATCCGCTCCGGTTGCATTCGAAAGTCGCCTGAATGCTCTTCCATCAGGAATTCAAGCCGCCGGAGCCCTCCTAGACCGGCTTTCGGAAAATGCGGGTCGAATCGAAAAGGCCCTCCAGCGTCTTCATCCGGCCCCGGGTTTCATCCCAGTTCGAGCTCTGCACGGCCTCGACCAGCGCCTCCACGAGGAAGAGCAGCATGACCGAACTGTCCCAGGCCGAGGGAACCTCGATCCGGGCGCGGAAGACCTTGGACGAAGACTTGGCGACGGGAGAGCCCCACTGGTCGGTAAAAAGGATGATCTCGACGCCGCGGTTGCGGGCGAAGCGGGCGAGCGTTTCCATCTCCTGCTCGTAGCGGCGGATATCGAACAGGATCAGGACGTCTCCCGCCTTCATGTCGAGCACGTAGTGCGGCCACGAACTCGGATTGGCGGCGATCTGCGTCACCCCGGTGCGGATGACCTGGAGATGGGTGAAGAGATAGTCCGCAATCGAGCGGGTGATGCGCCCGCCGACGAGATAGACCTTGCGTTTCAGGTCGGCGACGAGTGCTGCGGCCGTGTCGAACTCCGCCGGCTCGATCTGCGACAGCGTCTGGCGCATATTGCCCATGATCGCGTCGGCGAAGCGGTTGAGCGTATGGGTTCCCGGCGCGCTGGCCGCCCAGCGATCATGTTTCGCGATGGGATTGGAGATCGTCGCCTCGAGCTCCTGGTGGAGTCGCGCCTGGAAGTCCGGGAAACCGCGAAAACCGAGTTTCTGGACCATGCGGGCGACCGTCGGCGTCGAAACGCCGGCGTTCTCGGCGACCGTGGTGATCGAACCGAGACCGGAGACCGGGTAGTTGTCGAGAAGTGTCTCCGCCAACTGCCTTTCGGCGCGCGTCAGCGCGGCGAAATGTGCGTTGATCACATCCGACACCGTCATGGAAGCCGTGTTGCCGTTCAATGTTCGCCCCTCGGCCGGTCTTTGCCAGCTTGTAAGAAATTAAACATCGCTGTCACAATCGGAGTCAATCGCAATTTTGAAAAGATCGTTTCAGTTTTCCATTGACACCTGCCGATTCGTGAAGAATTCTCTTCACAATCATCGTCTGACGAGGCATTGGGGAGCCGGTTTTGACGGGACTTTTGACTGAGGCAGAGGGCGACCCGGTCGCGATCGAGAATGCGCAAGCGAAGGGAGAATTCCTCTTCGTCTGCGAGCATGCCTCGAACCGCATGCCCGAGAGTTTGGGAACGCTCGGGCTCTCGAAAGAGGCGCTCGAGAGTCATGTCGCCTGGGATCCCGGCGCACTGGCGGTCTCCCGATTGCTCTGCGAGAAGCTCGACGGCACGCTGATCCACCAACGCTTTTCGCGGCTCGCCTATGACTGCAACAGGCCGCCGGAGTCCGACGCGGCGATGCCTGTTCTCAGCGAAGTCTATGACGTGCCCGGCAACAGGAGCATGTCGGCGGCAGAGCGGCGTTCGCGGGTGGAGGAGATCTATCTGCCGTTTCACGAGGCCGTCACGCGCGCGGTTGCAGACCGCAAGGCCGCGGGCAGGCGGCCGGTTCTCGTGACGATGCATAGTTTCACTCCGATCTATTTCGGCAAGCCGCGGACAGTCGAGTTAGGCATTCTGCACGATGCCGACGGCCGGCTCGCAGACGGCATGCTTGCCGCCGCAGCCATCGGCGAGGCGGGATACGACGTCCGCCGCAACGAGCCTTACGGGCCGGCCGACGGTGTGACGCACAGCCTGATCGAATACGGCATCCGCTTCGGCGTGCCGAACGTCATGATCGAGATCCGCAACGATCTCATCCGCGATAAAATCGGCCAAAGGGTCATGGCCGATTATCTGGCGGGGCTGCTCGCGAAGAGCGTAGCTGCCCTTCCGGCGCACTAGAAGACCCTGGGGGAGCGGCCAAAGCCGCGGTGCTGCTCCGGTTTCCGGAGCAGGGTGACATGATCTTCCGCAATGGCGCGGCGGGTCTTGGAGAAACAGGGGAAAAGGATGTCAGACTACACCGAAGTCGATAAGAAGCAGGATATGCAGATCCTGCATTCGATGGGCTATGCCCAGGAACTCGAACGGCGAATGAGCCAGTTCTCGAATTTCGCCGTCTCCTTCTCGATCATCTGCATTCTGTCGGGCGGCATCAACTCGCTGGCGCAGGCGACATCCGGGGCGGGAGGCGCCGCGATCGGCATCGGCTGGCCGCTCGGATGCTTCATCTCGTTCGTCTTCGCGGTCGCCATGGCGCAGATCAGCTCGGCCTATCCGACCGCCGGCGGCCTCTATCACTGGGGTTCGATCCTCGGCAACCGCTTTACCGGCTGGCTGACCGCATGGTTCAATTTGCTCGGTCTGGTCACCGTTCTCGGCGCCATCAATGTCGGCACCTATTATTTCTTCATGGGCTCGTTCGGAACGCCTTACTTCGGTCTCGAGGACACGACGATGACGCGCATCGTCTTCCTGGCGA
Source organism: Sinorhizobium meliloti (assembly GCF_017876815.1). Classification (NCBI taxonomy): domain Bacteria; kingdom Pseudomonadati; phylum Pseudomonadota; class Alphaproteobacteria; order Hyphomicrobiales; family Rhizobiaceae; genus Ensifer; species Ensifer meliloti. Next base: position 2,648,224 of record NZ_JAGIOS010000001.1, read on the forward strand.
TCATCACCGGCGCGCAGGCGCTGGTAAACCATATGGGCATCGGACTGACGGCGAAACTCACCGACTTCTCGGGCTATCTGATCTTCGTTACCGCCATTCTCCTGGCGCTGGTCTGCCTTGCCGCTGCCGACACTTACGAGATCAGCCGCCTTTTCACCTTCTCCAATTATTCGGGCGAGACGGGCGGCAATGTGTGGCCGCAAACCTCGGGAACCTGGGTGTTCCTTCTCGGGCTGCTGCTGCCGATCTACACGATCACCGGCTATGACGCGTCGGCCCACACCTCGGAGGAAACGGTGAAGGCCGCACATTCCGTGCCGCGCGGCATGATCTCCTCGGTGCTCTGGGCGGCTCTTTTCGGCTACATCATGCTTTGCTCCTTCGTGTTGATGATTCCTGACATGGACGAGGCGGCCAAGCAGGGCTGGAACGTGTTCTTCTGGGCGATGGATGCGCAGGTCAATCCGATCATCAAGGACGTTCTCTACCTCGCCATTTTCGTCAGTCAGTGGCTGTGCGGGCTGGCGACGGTTACCTCGGTTTCCCGCATGATCTTCGCCTTCTCGCGGGACGGCGGCCTGCCGGCTTCCAAGGCTCTTTCAAAGGTGAGCCCGACCTATCGCACCCCTGTGGCGGCCATCTGGACGGGCTCCATTCTTGCGGTGCTCTTCGTCTGGGGATCGTCGCTCGTCTCCATCGGCGACACGCCGGTTTACACGATCGTCGTCTCCTGCACCGTCATCTTCCTCTTCTTCTCCTTCGCGATCCCGATCACCCTGGGTCTGTTCGCCTGGGGAACCTCGAAGTGGGACAAGATGGGGCCGTGGAATCTCGGTGAGGGCATGTTCAAGCTCTTCGCGATCCTTTCTATCGTCGCCATGGTGCTGATCTTCGTCCTCGGCATTCAGCCGCCGAACGATTGGGCGCTCTACATCACCGTCGGCTTCCTGATCGTGACGGGCATCATCTGGTTCGCCTTCGAAAACCGCCGTTTCCGCGGTCCGCCGATCGGCGACGAGGTTGCGCGCCGCCAGGCGGAGATTGCCGCTGCCGAAAAGGCGGTCGGCGAAGCCTGAACAATAACAAGAGAGTGGGGGTCGCGACCGCGATCCCCGCTTCGTTTCGCGGTTCAAGGGAACGGCCGCGCCGAACATGGGATGACACTTTCATGAGCTATTCGTTCGAGGAACTGAAAGAGGATGTTGCCGCCGGGCGCATCGACACGGTGCTCGCCTGTCAGGTGGACATGCAGGGCCGCCTGATGGGCAAGCGTTTTCATGCGGAATACTTCGTGGAAAGCGCGTGGAAGGAAACGCATAGCTGCAACTACCTGCTTGCGACGGACATGGAGATGGAGACCGTGCCCGGCTACAAGGCGACGAGCTGGGAGAAAGGTTACGGCGACTACACGATGAAGCCCGACCTTTCGACGCTCCGGCGCATTCCGTGGCTCGAAGGCACGGCGCTGGTTCTCTGCGACATGCTGGACCATGACACGCATGCGGAGGTGCCGCATTCGCCGCGCGCCATCCTGAAGAAGCAGGTGGCGCGCCTCGAAGCCATGGGCTTCAAGGCCTATATGGCGAGCGAGCTCGAATTCTTCCTCTTCGATCAGTCCTATGACGATGCGCGGCTCTCAGGATATCGCGACCTGCAGCTCGCCAGCGGTTACAACGAGGACTACCACATCTTCCAGACGACCAAGGAAGAGGATGTGATGCGGGCGATCCGCAACGGCCTTCAGGGAGCCGGGATCCCGGTCGAGAACTCCAAGGGCGAGGCGTCCGCCGGCCAGGAGGAGATCAATGTCCGTTACGCCGACGCCCTGACGATGGCCGACCGGCATGCGATCATCAAGAACGGCTGCAAGGAAATCGCCTGGCAGCGCGGCAAGGCGATCACCTTCCTCGCCAAGTGGAACTACTCGGCCGCCGGCTCCTCGTCGCACATCCACCAGTCGCTCTGGAGCAAGGACGGCGAAACGCCGCTGTTCTTCGACAAGAACGGGCAGTACGGCATGTCCGAGCTCATGCGCCACTATGTGGCCGGTCAGCTCGCCCATGCGAGCGAGGTCACCTATTTCCTGGCGCCCTATATCAACTCCTACAAGCGCTTCATGGCCGGTACCTTCGCTCCGACCAAGGCGATCTGGAGCAAGGACAACCGCACCGCCGGCTATCGCCTCTGCGGCGAGGGCAGCAAGGCAATCCGCATCGAATGCCGCGTCGGCGGCTCCGATCTCAATCCGTATCTTGCCTTTGCCGCCCTGATCGCGGCCGGCATTGCCGGCATCGAGAACAAGATGGAACTGGAGGCGCCGTTCGTGGGCGACGCCTATCAGGGCAAGGAGGTGCGCGAGATCCCGCATACGCTGAGAGAGGCGGGCGAGGCGCTCTCCGGCTCGAAGATGCTGCGCGCCGCTTTCGGCGAAGAGGTCGTAGACCATTATGTGCACGCCGCAGAATGGGAGCAGCAGGAATATGACCGGCGGGTGACCGATTGGGAGGTCGCGCGCGGGTTCGAAAGGGCGTAAGTTTTTGCGGCTTTACCCCTCCCCAACCCCTTCCCACAAGGGGGAGGGGCTTAGCCTGCGGCGCCATCTTGCCCAACTCGACGTTTCCGTAAATGGCGACGCTTCGAGTGGCGGAAAGGGTGCCTCGACTAGCCCCTCCCTTGTGGGGAGGGGTTGGGGAGGGGAATTCATTGTGAAATGAGAACAGGAAGACGATCATGACGATGATCCGATGTGTTTCGCCGGTCGACGGCGAGGTTTATGCCGAGCGCCCGGCAATACCGCTGGAGATGGCGAGGCAGGCCGTGGCACATGCGCGCCTCGCGCAGAAGGCCTGGGCCAGGCGCCCGCTCGATGAGCGTGTGAAGCTGGTGCTTGCCGGCGTCGCACGCCTCAACGAAATGGTCGACGAGGTGGTGCCGGAACTCGCCTGGCAGATGGGCCGGCCGGTGCGCTATGGCGGCGAATTCAAGGGATTCAACGAGCGCTCCAATTACGTAGCCTCGATCGCGGCCGACGCGCTGAAGCCGCTCGTCGTGGAGGAGAGCGACCGCTTCGAGCGGCGCATCGCGCGCGAGCCGCATGGCGTCGTCTTCGTCATCGCTCCGTGGAACTATCCTTATATGACCGCGATCAACACGGTCGCGCCGGCGCTGATGGCCGGCAATACCGTGATCCTCAAGCACGCCAGCCAGACGATCCTCGTCGGCGAGCGCATGGTGCGCGCCTTCATAGAGGCGGGCGTTCCGGCGGACGTTTTCCAGAATCTGTTCCTGGATCACGACACGACGGCGGCGCTGATTGCCGCCAAGAGCTTCGACTTCATCAACTTTACCGGATCGGTCGAAGGCGGCCGGTCGATCGAGCGGGCGGCGGCCGGCACCTTCACCGGCCTGGGGCTCGAGCTCGGCGGCAAGGATCCGGGCTATGTGATGGAGGATGCCGACCTCGACGCGGCCGTCGACACGCTGATGGACGGCGCGACCTACAATTCCGGCCAGTGCTGCTGCGGCATCGAGCGCATCTATGTGCATGAATCGCTCTATGACGCCTTTGTCGAGAAATCGGTCGCCTGGGTTTCCAATTACAAGCTTGGCAATCCGCTCGATCCCGAGACGACGCTCGGTCCGATGGCCAACAAGCGCTTTGCGGCAACCGTGCGCAATCAGGTCGCCGATGCGATCTCCAAGGGTGCCAGGGCGCTGATCGACCCGAAGCTCTTCCCGCAGGACGATGGCGGTGCCTATCTCGCGCCGCAGGTCCTTGTCGATGTCGATCATTCCATGGAGTTCATGCGCGAGGAGACCTTCGGGCCGGCCGTGGGCATCATGAAGGTGAAGAGCGACGCCGAGGCGATCGAATTAATGAACGACAGCCGGTACGGTCTCACCGCGTCGCTCTGGACGAAGGATGCGGAGCGCGCCGCACGGATCGGGCGTGACCTCGAAACCGGCACGGTTTTCATGAATCGCGCCGACTATCTCGATCCGGCGCTGTGCTGGACCGGCGTCAAGGAGACCGGCCGGGGCGGCTCGCTCTCGGTGCTGGGCTTCCACAACCTTACCCGCCCGAAATCCTATCACCTGAAGAAAGTGACCGCATGACCATCACCGCCAACTGGAGCTATCCGACCGCCGTCAAATTCGGCGCCGGCCGGATCAAGGAGCTTGCCGACCACTGCAAGGCGCTCGGCATCAAGAAGCCGCTGCTCGTAACGGATCGCGGACTTGCCCCGATGGCGATCACGCAGCAGGCGCTCGATATTCTGGAAGCGGGTGGCCTCGGACGGGCGATCTTCGCGGACGTCGATCCGAACCCCAACGACAGGAACCTCGAAGCCGGCGTGAAAGCGTTCCGTGACGGCGGCCATGACGGCGTCGTCGCCTTCGGCGGCGGCTCGGGCCTCGACCTCGGCAAGTGCGTCGCCTTCATGGCCGGCCAGACGCGGCCGGTCTGGGATTTCGAGGATATCGGCGACTGGTGGACCCGCGCGAGCGTCGAAGGTATCGCGCCGATCGTCGCCGTTCCGACGACCGCCGGTACCGGGTCCGAAGTGGGGCGCGCCAGCGTCATCACCAATTCGGCAAGTCACGTGAAAAAGGTGATCTTCCATCCGAAGTTTTTGCCTGGCGTCACGATCTGCGATCCGGAACTCACGGTCGGCATGCCCAAGGTGATCACCGCCGGCACGGGCATGGATGCCTTTGCCCATTGCCTCGAAGCCTATTCGTCCCCCTTCTATCACCCGATGTCGGCCGGGATCGCGCTCGAGGGCATGCGGCTCGTCAAGGAATACCTGCCGCGCGCCTATAAGGACGGAGCGGACCTCGAAGCCCGTGCCAATATGATGAGCGCGGCGGCGATGGGGGCGGTCGCGTTCCAGAAGGGCCTCGGCGCGATCCACTCGCTGTCGCATCCCGTCGGCGCGATCTACAACACCCATCACGGCATGACCAACGCCGTGGTGATGCCCCCGGTCCTGCGGTTCAACCGCTCCGCGATCGAGGAAAAGATCGGTCGCGCCGCCGCCTATCTCGGCATTGCGGGCGGCTTCGACGGTTTCTACGACTATGTGCTGCGGCTCCGGGAGGAACTCGGCGTACCGGACAAACTTTCCGCACTCGGGGTCGGCACGGACCGTATCGACGAGATGGCCGAGATGGCGATCGTCGATCCGACGGCCGGCGGCAATCCCGTCGAACTGACGCTCGATGCCGCGGAAAAGCTCTTCGCAGAATGCATTTGACGGGAGCCGTCGTTAATTTTTTCAAGCCCGGAAACCCATGTTTTCCGGGCTTTTTCGTTGCCCTTCAATGGAAAATGCGTCCTCCGGTTAACTTTTGGGGGCCAAAAGTTTCCATTTCGGAGTATATGTTTGTAATGAATTCAATAAGTTATTGGCTGGTTTCCAAAAGGTTTCCAAATTCCGGTTTCCAACCGGTTTCCAAGTTTATTTTTTATTGCTGACGATCAAGCGAGGCTTGCGGCGCGCCGTCTCCATTGCGGAGACCTTATCCATGGCCTGAATGGCCAGCCGGGCCTGCGATGCCTTGCGCGTATAAAGCTCGGCATATGCGATATTGCGGTGCCCGAGGGTGTCCATGATCTGGCGGGTGGATGCGTCGGCTTCGGCCAGCTTTACCCCGAGCGACTTGCGGAGCCCATGCATCGTGTAGCCGGGCGGAATTCCCGCTTTCTCGCACCATTCGGCCATGGCGATAGTGAGCGTGATATCTGCATAGAACCACCCGCGCTTTTTCGATTTCAGCTGCTTTTTCAAGACCGGCCCTTCCGGGTCGCGTTCCAGCGGCGCCAACTCGGTCGCGAGCATCGGCGTCATGGGCAGGAACATTGCCTCGCCTTTTTTCTTGCGGCCCTTCCATTGGACGAATTCAAAGCCTTCGTATTCGCACAACGTCCCATCGATCATGATCTGCTTGACGGTGTAGTGCGACCAGCTAAGGCGGGCCACATCACTGACGCGGTTGCCAAGCCATAACGCCAGAGCATAAGCGGTGCGCGGTCGGCTCCCTATCGGCCACTTCGCCTCGAATTTCGCCATGATGTCCGCAGGCCAAGGGTGGTGGCCTTGCGTCGGTGTGTTCTTCTTCAATCGATAGGTCGGGTCGTGCTTAATCCATTCTTGATCGAGAGCGATCATGGTCAGCTTTTTCATGCAGATCAGCGCCGTGCGCGCCATATGCGTCGGGAAATGCTTGAGGATGTTTTTGACGTGGGCGCGCTCCAGATCGGCGAAGGGGCCGTCTCCGATGGTGCTGTTATTGCCGGCGGGAAGGTCCAAAATCCGCTCGATCGTCCGCGCATAAGTCGCCTGCGTTTTCAGTGGATCGAGCGCGAGCCATTCATCCTCTTGCTTGAGAAGCTGATAGGCGGCCTTGAGGCTGCGCGGCGCGGCGGCCTTTGGGTGCCGGATGACATCGGCGTTCGGAAGCGCCCGGCCTTCAATGATCGCGCTGTAGGCAGCATCAAACTCGGGCGTGTGCGGCTCGCCCGGCATCATCGCTTCTTTCCCTTTCCGGCGATAGCGCCACAGCGTCTTGCCGTGCCGCGTGACCATCGGGGATACGCCGGGGTAATCAGGATGCTGCGCCATTTCGCCCCTCCAGCCGATCGGCGATCCACACCTTAATCAGCGCTTGCCGGGTGATCCCCAAGCGCTGCGCCTCTTGGTCCAATTTCCCAACCACCCACGAAGGGAAATCGACATTGACGCGATGGGGCTCCAGATTGGGGCGCTGCGCCTTATCCCAATCAACCGCGTCGGTGATATCCTCGCCGGCATCAAAGCGCCGGTCAAATTCAGAGGCTTTCATAGTGCTCTATCTCCTGTTTCCGGGCGCGGCGCACCGAAATGATCCGAATGGCTGTGCCACGATAGGTGAAAACCGCTGTCCAGTGCTTGCCGCCGATCTGGCCTATTGCCAGAAAGCGGGGCTCATCTTCGGTTTTCGCAGGGACTTCCAACAGCCGTTCATCGAGCCAGAGGGCCTGCGCGGCATCAAAGTCGATGCCGTGCTTTTCAAGGTTCGTGGCGCTCTTGGGTGGGTCAAATTCGAAGTCCATGGCCGGACGTTAGGATAGAAAATATATTCGTTCAATGGGTATTTCGCAACCTACCGGCGGCCCAATCACTGCCGCTTGGTCGCCGCTGCGCGGTCGAAGAAATTCTCCTGACCTTCCTCGGGAAGTTCCGAAAACGCCACGTCCAGTGCGACGCGATCCCATACCGTGCGCCCGTCAAGGCGCTTCGGCTTCGGCATGCGTCGGTCGGCCACCAACTGATCGAACTTGCTTAGGCCGACGCCGATATAGCGGGCGGCCTCCTCACGGTTAAGACCGCGAGGCGGGTAAGAGATGGGGTCTGATTTGAGCGTCATAGCGGCAAGCTCGTTTGCAACTCCTCCTCACAGGCCCACCGCAAATAGTCGTCGGCGATGGCCTGCATAACTTCGATTTCACGCTCGGCGGATTGCTGCCGCATGCGGCCCTCGGCGACGAGCCGGGAATAGACCCACCGCCGCTGCTTGACTTCGCGGGCGGCGCAATTGGCTTTCTCGCGGGTGGTAATCATTGGCGCGTCATCTCCCTATCCGGGTGCCCTTCCGGGCCGAAAAGGATCATTTCATTGACGGGGATCAGGTCGCCGACATTTGCAATAAGGGCGTCGAGCATCTTCTTGCGGAGATTAGGCGACCAGCCGGCAATGAAGGTGGCGACCAGATCGGCAAGCACGACGCTTTGGACCTCGGCCGGGTGGCCGGCCAGAAGAGGCTTAATAGCCTCCACGATCAAATTGACCTGATCGCAAATTTTAGCGGCTTCTTCCTGCGTCACCATTGCCTTGCTCCTTTGGCTTGGCGGCCAGCGCATCGAGATAGCGGGTCGCCTCCGGGCCTTTGATATCGCCTCGGATAAGCTGTTCCGCCGTTCGGCAGCACGCCTCAACAAAGGCGATATCGTCGGGCAATTGTTGCACGCACGCCGCCTTGACGGTTGGGGCGAGGTTTTCGAGCTTCCACTGCGCCGAGGTTTCCTCATCGGTCGCGAATTGCAGAAACTTCGCGATGCATTCGTCACGATGCGGGGTGGCAGCGGCGGCGGGGTTGCCTTCAGGATTGGGGGATTCGCCACCGCCGCTGCCTGCGTCGGCCTCGCTGGAGGATGAGGCCGGCGGTTCATCGTCGCCGGGATCGGGCGACTCCTTGGAAAGCGTCTCGGGATCGATGCCAGTCACGCGCTGCAAATAGAGCATGGCGTCTTCGTAGAATTCCTCAAATTCGGGCTCTGTCAGATCATTCAGGCTGCGCGGGTACATGATCCGCACGTTGCCGGCCGTGCCGCCGTCGTCCATCAGCCCGAACGTCCGCTTTATCGCGTTCGCGGCGTCCTTGACGGTGCGCCAGGGCGTGTTGCAATTCCTAATGACGAGTCCGAGGATCGCCCAAAATTTGCGGCGCTTCTTGCTTTGCGGATCGGTGATCGGCTGGACGAACATCGTCGTGCCATGCCGGTACGACTCGAGCCTTTCGGCGGAAAAGGCATCGGCCGGCGTCAGCTTGCCGGGGCCGACTGTCAGTCGGAGCGGGGGGATATCGTTCTTCATTGCTCTATTCCCATCAATCGCCGTGAGAACCGCGAATAGGTCGCGCCCATCCTCTGGTAGATCAGGCGGTCGGCGTCGCGGTCGCTTTCCACCGCTTTTTCATAATTGAGGGCGGCGAGGCGCTGGTATTGCTCGGCGCGCCACAATTGCTCCTCGTCCTTCGTCATGCCGGCACCCGATCGGCCAGCAGGGCGTCAAAGCGTTTCCGCATGCGCTTGAGTTCCGACATCGCCCCGCGCCCGTCGCGCTTGGCGACCTCCTCTAGATGGGGAATGCCCGAGGCGATGGACGCCTCGATTTCGGCGCGGGTCGCGGCGCGTCCGCGTGCGTAGAATTCCAGCCCTTCCGGCTCGCCGACGAAGAACAGGACGCCGTTTGAAACCTGCATCAGGCTATAGAAGCGCGTCACCCAAATCGCGGTCACGCCGGGATTGCGCTCAATCATGATCCCGGCGACCTCGCGGGCCTCGGGCAGATCGCGCTCGCGGCGCCGGGCGTCGGGATTGGAAAGAAAGGGGCATGCCTTGGCGGCAAAGACCGCGCATTCGTAATGCGACGGCGGCTCGGCCGATACCCGGTTTATGCAGCACATCGGGCCGAGGGCAAACGCCTTGCGGGTGCCCATCACATCGCCGCAAAGCCAGCAAAGGTTCTTCGCGGCAGCTGACGTAATCATAATATTGCTCCGGGTCCTGCGCGGCGATCCAATCAATCAGGGCGCCATTGTCGAACGTCGGCCTCATTTCCCATCCTCCTTTTCCAGATCGCGCAGCCGGCGCGCTTTGATCTTCTGGCAAATCTCTTGATCAAGGTCGGAGCCTTCGAACCGCGCCATCGGGTCAAGCTCTGTCCAGATTTCCTCCACGCTGGCGGCGTCTTTCGCCTCGGCCAGCCGGTCGCGCAGTTCGTCAAAGAATTCCGCGTCCGGGGTGGAGTCGGCATCGACGCCGCCTATTTCCTCGCGATCGGGGTCGGGCTCGTCATCAAGGGGGGAGGCCGAGTCTACCGGCGGCTGCCCGGTCCCGGACTCGACCTCCGTCGCATCGCCCTGCGCCGTCTGGATTTTTTCACCAGCAGGGCTCTGCTGACCTATGCGCGGCGCGCGCGGCGCTGGCGGCAATAGGGCAATGTTCTGATCTTCGGCGATCCGCCGGCCCTCGTCCTCGTCGTAGATGCCGGCAAAGCCGAAGGCATAGCGGGCGCATTGCATCAGCGCCTTGTGGCGCAACATGCGGTGCTTCATCTTCCACGGTTCGGTGTCGCGCCAGCACTCGGCGAGGTATTCGGTGACGGCGGTCGGGTGGCTTCGGTCCTTGCGATGCATGATGCATGTGCAAGAAATCGGATCGCCGTTGGCATCGCGCTCCCACGTGAATTCAAAGCCGTCGCAAGCCGGGTGCGAATTGACGAGGTTGATCCACCCGTCAATCGAGACGATCGGCACGACGCCGCCGCCGCGCTTCGGATAGGCGAAAATCTCGCGGGTTAGCGGATTGAGATCGTATTTCTTGGCGACCAGCAGGAAGGCGGCAAACTCCTCGCGGGTCAGCGGACGGAATTGCTCGCCCTTCTTTGGGGTCGGCGAGCATTGCGCCCGCACCGTCATTTCGAAGGCATCGGCCTCCATGCCGAAGTGCGCGGCCATATCGACAAGCACAGACCGGCGCGGCGCTTTTGCAAGCTGGTTCATACCACTGTCCTTTCCTCGACAATCTCCATTCCAGGCACCGCGACATTGGCTTTCGCCAAGCGCGCGCAGGCCTTATCGGCGGCGTCCTTGATTTCTTGGCTGTCCTTGATCGAGGCGAGGAAGGTTTCGAGATCGATGATCCGGCCGACGCGGCGGGTGCGCAGCGATGTCTTGGCGCCAGTCCGCCCGGCTTGCGGGCGCCTGTATTCCGCCTCGCGCTCTGCCTCTTTCGCGGCGGCCAGCTTTTCGCCGGCCTCGCGTTCGGCCTCGGGCGTCTTCGCTTTGCTCAAGGTTTCCTCGGCCTCGCGGCGCAAGCGCTCCGCTTCGGCTGCGGCGGCCCGCACGCGCTCCTTTTCAATCCGGTCTTGCTCTTGGAGCCACGCCAGCTGATGCCGTTTCAGGAGCTTTTGCAGGCCCTCGGGCTCCTCACGCAATTCGCGCCATTTGGAGTCGATCTTCCGGGCCTTGACGAGAACCGGCGCTTTTTCATCGGCGTGCAGCTTGTCGGCCCGGTTGGCGATGTCCTTGAGCCGCCGCGCCGATATGGCCGCCTTGTCGGCTTCCTCCTTGCTGGCAATCGGCTTTTTCAGGAAGGCGAGGGCCTGTTCCCTTTCGCCGAGCCATTCGATCCGCAGGGCCTCATATTCATCAGCCTCGGCGCCGCTGTTATGGCCGATGCCGGCGGCTGGCCGCTCGGGCTCGTCGGCCCATCCGTTGCCGGCCTTGGCCCGGTCAAACGCCTCCTCGCTGATGGGCTGCTTGACCGCCCACAGGAACAAATCATCGATCTGGTCGCGATCGACGGGGCGGCCGGATCGCGTCGCGTACCAATCGCCGTCAGCGCCCCGCCAAAACTGCACCGGCTCCCAATCGCCGCCCTTGCGGCGGACGCGGAAATAGCCGGTCCACGGCTCGCCCGGATGAATGGTGAGTTTTCCGGTGCCAATCTTGCTCGGATCGGCGAGCGCGGCCTGCCATTTATCCCAATCGTTTTGCATGAAGTCCTCCTATAGTGGAGATCCTCATGAAAACAATAATTTCACACATCCACAAGATCGGTGAAAAGCTTATTTGCAGAATCGGAGTAGCGTCGCTGGCTAACGTGGGTCAGTCCGATGGGGGGACTCGCCCCCGAAGCGCGTTTGCGGCCTCGGGCGGCGTCAAGATATCCGTAAGTGTGGTTAGCGATCGGCGCGCGCGATGGATCGGGCGGCCTGCTGCTTGGCGCGCATAATGTCGATATCCGCGCCGGTCAGCGTCATCGAGATCGGTGCACGCCTGGGGAAGTGAAGATGATAGTTGAACTCGTCGGTAGCCGGGTTAAACAGGACATGGCTCTTTTGCACATCCGCGCGTGCGGCGCGCCGGATCACCTCGGCGAATTGCCGGGCCGGGTAAGGGGCGTTTCGAACGCTGGAAATCATCGCTGCGAGGGCTTGGCTCGCCTCATGCTGGAGCCAAGCGGCGTCATCAAACGATCGGATCAACACGGCCATTCGCCGGCCGTCATCCGTTTGCATTTGGGCGATGAAATGATCGCCCACAGCAACGACGTGAAAATCTGTCAGAGCCGGTGGAAGCCCTTCCTCTGAATCCATTGCTGACGATACCAAGAGTCTACCCATAACCGCATGAATCCTCTCATTTATTTGGTTCCCGCCGCTTTGAATAATCCCCCGCTTGAACATCGGGAGGCCCCGAGTCCTCGTCGTCGTTTTGCTCCTTTCGCCCCAATGCGCGCAGCCGGTTATCAATCATGGTCTGAAAGTGCTCATAGAGCGTTTCGTATTCTTCCGGCGGCAACAATTCCAACTTTGAATCGATGCTCGGCTTTGCGATCGGGGTGCCTTTCCCCTCGGCCAGCCATGCATGCGAAATATTAAATTCCTTGGCGATCGTTATCAGGTGATCGCGTTTCATCCCGACGCCGATTTCCCAATTTCCTACGGCGCCTCGGGTCACCCCAAGGCGTTCGGCGAAATCGGATTGTCGGTGATAACCGAGGATTTCCTTCCTGAGGTATCTGATGCGTTTGCCAAGCTCCACAAGCTCTGCATGCTTTTCAGCCTCCCTTTTTTTACCCGCCGCCAATTCGGCTCGGCTCACCAATCGCCTTTTCCCGCTCGTCACAGGTGCATTTCCCCCACCAGGTTCAACCATGCCACACGCCAGCTTAACTTGTCACCGTGAAATTCTCAAAATCTCTTGATCCCGCGTGAAAATATTGCTTACATTTATAAATGAACGCGAGCAAACAAAACTTATCGACTGATCCTCGGGCCATTGCATGCGAGGCCGCCAAGACTCGCGCAGGCGGGGCAAAGTTCCTCGCCCAAAGGCTGGGCGTTTCCCGCCAGCTGGTCCACGCCTGGAAGATCATCCCGGCAAAGCACGTGCTGCGCGTCGAAAGGGAAACCGGCATTTCCTGTCACATTCTGCGCCCCGACGTATTCGGCCCGGCGCCAGTAAATAAGGAGGCGGCGGAATAGCCGCCTGATGTTCCGCCGACCATGCCCCGGCCGGCGGGAAAGGCCACCGCGCCCCCACTCTCCGCCGTGGGGCTTTCCTTCCCTCCACGGCGCCCTCGCGACGCGGTGGCCGCCCCTAACCCAAGAGGAGGCCCCCAATGCCCGCCACCATCGGCGATAATTCCAAGGACCTTACACCAGCCGAGCAACGTGCTCTTTACATGCACCACTTTAACCAAATCTTGGTCCAGACCGAGAAGTGCAAGGCCGAAAACGCCGTCCGGCTGAAACTTCGCAAAGAGGCCAAGGCGAACGGCATCGTCCTCGCCGACATCGATTTCGGCCTCCGCTGCGCGCAGATCGAGGACCCTTCCATCATCGTCAATGAGCAGAAGCGGCGCGCCGAGATCGGCCGCTATTTCGCGCTTCCGATCGGCGCTCAATCAGAATTCGACTTCGACCGCGAGCCGGCCGTCGATCGCGCACGGCGCGAGGGCGAAAGGGCTGGATATGAAGCCGTCAACGCCGACACCAACCCATATGACGAGAACTCGGCGCAGGGCCGGGCATGGGCGAAGGGCTGGAAAGAAGCGCAGGCGGAAATGGCCGCTAACCTACAGTCCGCCATGGAAAAGAAGCAGGCCAATCGCGCGCAGAAGGCCGCCGATCTGGCCGCCGCTGATGATGGCGAGAACGATCCCGAGGACGACGACGAGGCCGATCTGGCCGAGGCCGCCGAATAGGGGGCCGCCGCCATGCAACCCGAGAAAGTAATCTGGAAAGAGGCCGACCGGGACAAGGTGGCCGAGATGCTCAAAAAGGGCTGGTCGGCCGCAAAGATCGGCCAAGAGATGGGCATTTCCCGAGGCGCGGCCATCGGCCGGATTTTCCGCAATGCCCGGTTAAGGGCGCTGATGAAGCGCCCGCCCAAAGCCGCAAGCCCGAGGAGGTGGCCGGTGAAGAAAGTCGCGCGCTCGACCATTAAAGCCAACCCGGCGCCGGTCCTCCAGTTGCCTCCTCCGCCCATGCGATTTGTGCCGCTGGCCGAATTGAAGCGCGGCGATTGCCATTGGCCGGTGAGTCCGCACGGCGCCGCCCCGGATCAGCACCTATTTTGCGGCGCCGGCACCCGCAAGGGCGAGAAATGGTGTCCTTATCACCAACTGATCGGCTATCAGCCTCGGGTGCCCCGCCATGGGTAAGCGATCCGACTTCCCCCGGCGCAAGGCGGACGATTACGCCACGCCCTTGAAGGGGGGCACGCCAGTGCTCCCGCATCTTCGCGCCGAGGGGATCGTGACCTTTGTCGAACCGTGCGCGGGCGCTGGAAATCTGGTCGCGCATCTATGCAGCTTTGGCTTCCTTTGCGCCTTTGCCCGCGATCTGCGCGACGGCTTCGACGCCCTGACCTGCGATCCAAACATATTTCAGGGCGCCGACGCGATCGTGACGAACCCGCCGTGGACGCGGGCTGTGCTCCATCCGATGATCGAGCGCTTTTCCGATATCCTGCCGACATGGCTCCTGTTTGATGCCGATTGGGCGCACACCAAGCAAGCGGCGCCTTATCTCGATTATTGCTCCCACATCGTCGCTGTCGGCCGGCTCAAGTGGATACCGGGCACGAAGCATCAAGCCAAGGATTCCTGCGCGTGGCATCGCTTCGACCGCCGGCATTCTGGCGGCCCGCACTTCATCGGCCGGCCCTCAAATCAAATCGCAAATAGTTACGTGGAGGCGGCGCAATGACTGCGGAACTCGCCCGATACGATGCCATGTGCCGGGCCATCGATGAGGCCTACCAAATCGATGAGGTCAAAGATATTCGGGACAAGGCGCTGGCGCTTGAGGTTTATGCCCGGCAAGCGAAAAACATCGAAGCGGAACGCCGCGCGTGTGAAATCCGGCTCCGGGCCGAGCGCAAGGCCGGCGAGCTGCGGCGCCAAGAGGAAAAAAGCAGGGGCGGGCGACCTGCAAAAAACCCTCCCGACCAAGCCGGGAAGGTTTCGACCAATGCGGAGCGCCGCGCCGAACTCGGGATTTCAAAAGATCAGGACGAGCGCTGGCAAAAGCTCGCTGCGGTTCCCAAAGAGGAATTCGAGGCGGCACTCGCCGAGCCGGGCGTGCCGACCGCGAACAGCATCATCGCGAAGATTGCTGAAAAGCGATCGAAGCCCATGGACAGCGCCGCCCTATGGCTTTGGGGCCGCATGAAGGACTTCGAACGGAACGGAATTCTGGCCGACGATCCCGACCGCGTTTGGGCGGAAATGGCGGATCACATGCGGGCAGATATGCGCCGGCTGGTACCGCGCGTCTGTGAATGGCTCAACCAATTGGAGGCGTCAAATGCCGAACAAGGGAACATCGGAGGCCGCGAGGCTGCGCGAAATTCTGTCTGCCGTGTATGAACGGCGGAAAGATGAGGCCCGCGTGAGCCCGTCGTGGCTGGCGACCGAGGCAATGACCGAGCTTGACCCGGATCGGGAGGCGCCGCCTCTGGTCTATCTCGGTTGCCATTTGGAGCTACGCCAGATCGCGCGGGAATTCTGCCGAAAGCGCTTCGAGCCGGAAGATGATGGGGAGGCGCATGATCTTTTCCCCGCTCTACAGGCCCGCTATCCAACGGCGCGCTCATCCAAGGATGACACCGAATATGTGAAACTCGAATGTCTGAATCGCGACGACATTGCCTTTAACGTCAACCGGCTTCGGTCTGAGGCCGCGCACAAGCTGGCACACGCCGACGCTTTGGAAGAATACGGCGAGTTGCGGGCGGCCTGATAATGCTGATCCTCGGCCTCGACCAGTCCATAACACGCACCGGGTTCGCGCTCTACGAATACCCCGGTGACGAGCGAGACATGCGCTGCGGCTCGTTTTCGTGCAAGGACGGGGCCGATCCAGAGGAAAAATGCGAACTGTTCGCCCGCCAGTTCAAACGGCTGGTCGGGCCGAAAGAGCGCCGCCCGGATTTCATCGTATGGGAGCGCGCCCGGCGGCGCATCTCGGCTTATCCCAAGAAGCCGAACCCCAATTTGCTCGGCCTGGGCGGCGACGGTCCCGCCCTCTGGACGGTCAATGCCGATCAGCTGCTCTTGCCAGAAATCCAAGGCATCATCCGGGGCGAGGCGATCAGCTACCGCATTCCGCATGAGTCAGTTCCGCCGGCCACATGGCGCGCGGCGATCTATGGCAAGGGCGGCGGCAAGCTGTCGCGCGCCGACGCCAAGGCGCAAGCGAGGACCTATTGCAAGGCGCTTCGGATCGCGGCCGGCAACGAGGACGAGGCCGAGGCCGCATGCATCGCCAGATGGGCCGCGACGTGCTCGCAAAAACTCCGCCTCCTATTTGCGGAGGCGGCAGCATGACGGCGGAACGGTGGATGCGCTTCTATCCGTCCGACTGGCTCGGAGACCCCGCCTTGCGCACATGCAGCTATGCCGCGCGCGGCCTCTGGGTGGACATGCTTTGCCTCATGGATGCCGCTAAGCCTCGCGGTCATCTCAAGCTAGGTCGCCAGAAGGTCGATGCACAGACGCTCGCCACGCTGACAAACGGCACGCCGAGGCTGGTCGAAAAGCTGCTGGCCGAACTGCAAAAAGCGGGCGTTTTTAGCGTCAATTCGAGGGGCACGATCTACTCCCGGAAAATGGTACGTGAAGAAAAGTGGAGCAAAAAGGGAAAAAAGATGTCGGCGGCTCGGTGGTCGAAAACTGCTGAAAATAAAGCGGAATTCGGCACAAGCAATGCTCGCAGCATGACTCCAGAATCCAGAGTCCATAATAAGCAAGAATCTTGTAGCTCTAGACTCGGAGCCGCGCGCGCGAAGCGCCACCATCAGCCCGACCACGATCCCCCCGATTTCAGCAACGATCCAGTGAACCCAAGCGAGGCGCTTTTGCGCACTCGCATCGTCAAGCATTGAACCGAACGGAGGAAGCTATGGAGCTAAGTGAGTCGCGGCAGCGTTCAGGTTGCTGTCAACGGGGATTGCTAGAAGGTTTGTTATCCGGACAGCAGACGGGAGCGATTGAAGTGGCAAACGTCATGAAATTCCGATGTGCCCAATCACGGCGTCGCAAGCGACGCAGACCATACGCAAACACGTCACGAAACAGGGAACCTCCAATGAAAAGATCATCAGACAAGACCGTCGCCGCAGGTCTTACTGCATGGCCGAAATTCCGGTCTCGCTGGCTGAGTACAATACTTGCTGGCACCACGCTGGTCCTGGCCACGACTGCTCTTGCTCCGACCGCAAGCGCCGGCGTCGTCTACGGTTTCACGGCAGTCGTGTGCGCGCCTGAGGACAAAGCCTGTGAGAAATACCAGAAGTTCGTGGAAGAGTGCAGACAGGCAGGTGGTACTTCGAAGGGTACGTGCGTAATTCAGGAGTTAGGCGGCGCAGGTGGGCGGCGTTTAGATTGACCGGGCCATGCGCTTCAATGCGCATGGCCCCGAAGGGCTGATCAATGGCAAGGCTCCCGGTCTGCCATCACGTTTGAACGATCACAAGCACGGAACTGGCTCTCAAACCGCGTCGCGAAATCTACCAGGACATCGTCGCTCATTGCTGCGACGCCCGCCGCAAGCTCCAAAGTCAGCCTAGGCGCATCATGTCCATCGGGCAGAGAATGGGCAAATAGGTCTTGATCAATGAGAGGCCGTGCTATCGCCTATGGTCGGGTTATTCGGTCGCTGGGTCTCTCCAGTTTTCAGCCGCGTGCCACGCAGTGCGTTTCCGCCTGTGCGTTAGCGTTCGTGGGCGCCGTTATCCGACATGCTGAACCCGGCTCCATCGGCGTGCACCAATCGTCATTCTCGGCGAACGCTGTTCTGGATGGCCATACAGCAGTCGCTGCGGTACAGCAGATGACCGCGCAGATAATGACGTATCTGCTTGAGATGGGCGTCGACCCGAAGCTCCTGCAACTCAGCCTTTCGGTGGCACCCAACGATATGCGGTACCTGACAGCAGCCGAAATGGACGAATACAACGTGACGGCGGGGCTACAAAACGCCGTTCCCGAAACACTACCTGACACCACAATGACACCCTCGGACGAAACCACCGCTCACGAGGAAGAAGAAAGGCCCCTCGCAAATGAAGACAGGGCCCTAGCGTTTGTCTCTGCCTATTACCAGGCGTGGTCGCTGGGAAATGCGGAGGCGCTCGTGTTTATGGATCGGGCATATAACGAGACAGTGAGCTTCTACGGGAAACCAAGGTCGCGGATTTATGTTGTCGACGAGAAGGTGAAGTTCGTCATGCGCTGGCCGGTCCGGGCCTACAACGTCAAGCCGGGCACCGCTACGGTCTCATGCGCCGCCTACTGCGTTGTTGCAGGGATCGTCGACTGGTACGCGAGGCGTGATGTCGGGTACGGAGTATCATCCGGCTCGGCGCGCTTCCTGATCTCGTGGGACCCCTCAACACAGAAGATTGCTTCCGAGAGCGGTGAAGTGCTGGATGTGGACAAGGATGCTGTGGCTCCGGTCCGCGTCCTATCGCAGTGGTACGATCAGAATGCTGTTTGCCGCGGAACCGTCGACAACACCGAAAGGACACAGGCGGCCTGTACATATCGGGAAGTGATTGCAGCGAAGTTGAAGGCCGTCGGCTGGTGCTACGCGGGCGAAGGCCAGGCCGCATATCAGACGGACTGGCATAAATGCGATACCACCGGCTCGAGCTTCGCGAATGGGAGCCTTGCATCAAAGGCAGAGTTCCCACGCGCCGCGCGATATGCGGTGACGGAGCGTTTCACCGGCCGAACTAAGCTTCCAGATTTCCGCGGGAGAGACCGAAAGTTCAACTCGTTCCGCACCCGAATCCGCAACGGCATGCGCGAAGGCCCCAACTTTGCGGGGCATTTCTCTGTGATCCAGATTGGATGCGGAACTGGGTGTACCTTTGCAATTGTCGGTGACAATAACAGCGGAAGACCTGCCAATCTCCCGCGCGGCGGTGAGGAAAATATGTACATGCAGCTTCACTTCGAGATAGGAAGCCGCCTTCTAGCAGCGCAGTGGCTCGACTATAAAGCCAATAAGTGCTTCGTTGAGTTCTTTGATTACAACCGCAAGAAGTGGGAACTGATTAGTAAGCTCGATGTCGGATCGTCTGATGCATGCTACCGGACCGTGGCCGAAAACCTGCGCTGAGAAGAGCTCGTCCGCCAATGCTGACTACCAATGTCGTTGCACGTTTGATACGCGCCGCGAACGACGTTGGTCGTCCGACCAGAGCTAACCGGATAAAGGCTCAGCCCGAACCGGTAATAAAGCCAGACGGCATGAGCAACGATTTCGATCGGGAAGCGATGGTTCTTGTAGGTGGCGCATGCTTGGACCATGCGCCACCTGACCATCGTCAAACCGTTAAGTCAAAATCAATGTGACAGCACCGGTCGGCGACATGTCCGGGCACTGCGGCGACAAAGAAGCGCAGTGCAAAGGCCGGCCCCATCCGGCGGGGCCGGCCGAAAGGCAGCCTTGAAAAAGACGGCTGCCAAGACAGGAGGGCAGGCTTAACGGCCTGCCATCCGAGATTCAGCGCGCCGGAAGTTGTCCGATTTCCTCGCGCTCCGGTGCGGCGATCACTCTGTCAGCCTTCTCCTGGGCTTGCGCCGAAGGCTGGTTGCAACAAGCGCCGAAAACAGTCTTTGCGCGCTCGGTGGCTGCGGCTCTTTCTGCACCGCTCAGTTCGTTGTATGGCTCCGTCTCGAAAGAGAATTTGCCGGAATCGAATGCCTCCCCTTCGGATTGTTGGGCGACCATGGACCACATGGCCGATGTAGTCATGTCTTTTTGCCCGTAGGCGCTGAGGCCGGTCAGCAAGGCGGCAAGCTGGGCGCCTCTCAGATTTCCCTGTTCAGTCAGATGCACCGCTTCGTTCAGCCAATCCTTGTAAACGGCGGGATCGACGTCGAAGGCCTTGTTGGCAAGCTTGGCTTCGGCCCGGGCGGCATCTACGGCGCGGAAATCCTCGAACAAGACAATGGCCTTGGCATTGACATCCCCCGCGGCCGCGGCTTCGCGCATCAAATCGCCGGAATTGCGGATGTCTTCCGCGGTGACACCGCTGCACTGCACCTCCATCGTGCGAATCTTGAAAGCGGTGGCGGCGACAAGATCTTCGAAGTTCCTGTCGCCGCTTTTTTCCAGTTTTGCGGCATCGGCCAGATCCTGGTCGTGATGGCTCCGAGATTCGAAATAGTCGGCGCATCCCCGCGCCAGAATCGCTGCGCCGTAGGCGGGATGCCCTCCGTAATCCTTGGCCTGCAATGCATATTGCGCCGGATCCAACAGATCAAATCGAACGGGAGCTTGAGGGTCGGCAGCCAACTCCTCATTGTTGGATATGAGGATCTGATTCGGGATCGCAGGAGATTGCTGCTGGGAAATCTGTGGCAACACCTCGGCCATTGCTGCAATTCCATCCGACTGGACCGCCAAAGCTGTAAGCGATACGAGAAGGACGCGCAGCAATTTCTTTTTGCCTGTTGCCTTTGAGTCGTAGATCGGCATTTTTTTATCCTTGGATTTTGACGCCAGCCCACTGCTTTCAATGGGCCGGCCGAAGATTCGAACGGGCAAATGCAATTCAAGATTTCACGTCGGCAGCCAGTTCCTTGGCGTAGGCGGACATATCCCTGCCGTCATCGTTGAAGGTAACCAGCTTCTTCTCAGCGGCCGCTTGCGCACGGGCCCTGCTATCCCAGAGTTCGTCGCAGAGTGTGGACTGCGTGCGGGTCGAGCAGCCGTTTCTGCGCCATTCGCTCAACCAATACGCCGCATCGTTCAAGGCGCGCGCGATATCGCGGTAATTCTTCTCCATGGCCAGAAATGCGTTATTTACTTTTGTCTTGTCGTCGACGATTTCGTCGTAGTTCGGCTTATCGGTCCTTTTCGCCTTGTCGATGGCATTGTGCGCAGCAGACATTTCGGAATCGGTCTTTTTGAGAGTCGCCTGCGTCGCCCATCCGCAGGCGCTGGCGGCGGCGGCCACGCTCCCGGACTTGACGATTGCCTTGATGTGCGACGCAGCTCCAGGCCCGTCGGCCGGCTTCCACGCGGCTACAAAGCCGGCGGCGATAGCGCCGCAAAGATTGGTGACCACAACCTTGGTAAAGTCGCCGTCGCTCTCTCCGGTTCCCGCCGTAATGAGCATATTGGTCGCGCCAACCGAGCCCCAGCCAGCCCAGCCGCGCCAATCGAAATATTCCTTGATCAGATTCGCGGGGGTCCAAAAAGCGCTCAGGATCGAGTGATCGTCCGGCGTGACAGCATGCGCCGACCCTGCCAGCAAGCTGCCCGACAACAGGCAGGCACAGGCGATTTCTGAAAGCTTCCTCGGTGATTTTTGCTTATACGGCGCCTGTGGCAGATGCCACAGTTCTTTGCCGTGGCGCGGAATGCGCTCCGACGTCGACTCCATTTGATCGTTCGGATTGTCAGACGGTGCAGAAAAATGATCCATGACGCTTTTCCAACTACATGAGGGTTTTAGTCCGTCGCTGCTTATAAAGCATTGCGTGCTGCGTTAGTCAACACCCACCGTCGGTCACACGCGCGTCGTCTACGAACCGACAGACCCCTATCACCGGGCCTTCAAGCGGATCGAACGGTCTTTCGTGGTTATGGAGCCACGCGGCTTACCAGTTGCCTGCCTGCTGAAAGTGGAAACTCTACGGCAAGATTAAGAGCTAATGCTGACGGAACGGCACGAGAACACGTTCAGTACGGATGTGGATTCGGGAACAAAGCGGCCGAAGAATTGCGCCGCCAGCACCACAACGGCGAATTTGACGCCTCGAAAGCGGAAAGCAGAGCCGCGTGAATCATCGACGCGCCATGGGCGCACCTGGTCTGGAGCCGATATCTGCTCGTGCTCGACCGATCTGACCACGCCGGCCCCGAGGCGGGACGATGGTTTTCTACATGCCCGGCGCCACGCATGAATTCGTCCTGCAAGCGCTGGACCCGGAACGGCTCATCCCCAAGGACGCGCCGATCCATGGAAGCGGCTACCGGCCGCTGATCCCGCCAAACACCTGTCAGTTCAAGGCGACTGGCACACTGCCGCGCTGGCGAGACTTCAGGTAATCGTGACGCTATCGTGGCCGAGGAAAGAAGCCACTATGCCCCGGCGCAAATTTCCGCTCGCGCTGGAATAAGCTGCTTGCCGATGCCTATCCGCTTGCCTACTGAGAATTGCGGCCGAGCCCGCCTATGTGGCATGGGGCGGGCTCGGCCATTCCGGGTGCACCATAGTCGGCCCTGGTCAAGGGGGGATGCAGGGCGGCGGGCTACGTGGGGTTTCCCCGCCATTTCTCCGACTAGCAGCGTTCTTTCGCAGTTTTGGCTGCGCTCTGCTGCGATCAGCCACCCGGAATTAGAATTATTCTACGGCAGGTGCCCCGGGGGTCATCGCCGGAGTAGAGGCCTTTAACCGCTCCACCGCGAAAGTGACCAGCTTCAAGGGGACGGGCATTTCCGGCAAAGGATGGTCGCCCCGACGGCCGAACATAGCATTGGTCAGATTTCCAGCGCCTGGGCTTCCTTGTAGCGGCCAAAGTCGGCGAGTCGCTTTGCATATCCGTGACGACCCGGCCCCCACCAGCGGCGATGCTCGTTGGCCAATCAGGTAAATATTATTTTCTATCATACGTATTTTTCCCCTCAGTTTTTATGGCTAATGCCTCAAGCGCGAGCCCGATGATCCGGGGTGAGCCCTGGAACGCGTGGCGCTGAGACGTGTGAGGCCCTATTCGCAAGGATTCTGCGGCCATTTGAAACCCGTTCCGAGAGCGGCGAGCGCGGCTTTGTATTCGCTTGTTGTCACAACTGCCGGATGATAGTTGCCAATCTGATCGAAAACAATATTGACATAGAGAACTGTTATCTCAACCATCGAGCGTAAGGAAGGGCAAATTGAAAGAAATACGGGTAAGGGCAAGCGCAGATGCGCGTTGAACGGAGAAGAATGAGGGAGATGATGTGGTGCTGCCTCGGAGGCTTCGATCTGACCCGCTTCCTCGTCACTTCCGCCGCCCGGTCGACCCAATATTCTCGGTCGCGCGTGGAAGAGGATCCCAGCCTCGGGCCGATGGAAGGCAGGATGCGGAATTTCCTGCAATGAAAGGGCGGAGCATGAGACAGAGTTTGAAAGTCCAGACCACGGACATTGATCAGAAGATAGGCGCCCGCATTCGGGAATTCCGGCTGCTGCGGAGCATGTCGCAGGGAGCGCTTGCCGAAAAGCTCGGGATCACGTTCCAGCAATTGCAAAAATACGAGAAGGGCGCCAACCGGATCTCGGCCTCGGCGCTGATCCTGATCTGCAAGGAGCTTGGCATCACGCCCAACCATATTCTTGGCGCGTTTTTCGATAATGACGAGGACTCCGGGCTCGTCGATTAGCTGATGCATCAGATCGCCGTGCGCGACCGCGAGCTCAAGGCTATTCAGGCGGCTTTCTCAGAGAAAGGCCCGCCCTCGCGAGGCAGCGCTCGCGTCAGATTGAAGAGGGCCGTCCAATGATCCCGCAATATCGCGTCTTCGCGCTGGCCGTGGCGGTCGCCATCGGCCTACTCATGCTTCTGATCGTCCGAGCCGGGACTGCGGGTTTGTTATAATCGGGCGACCCCGTTTGATTCACGCCCGAGGCGTTCATGGTAAAGAGGAAACCGCACGATCCGCACCGTTCCCTGCGCGGCGTCGTTGTCGATAATCCATTCTACAGCCGCGCCCATTCAGGGACCGCCGGCAACCCCAAGCAGATCAGCGCGGTAATCAATACCCGCCAGAGCGCGGTCATCATGCTTTACTCGCGTGGCCGCCTCGATCCCGCGCAGCTGGCCGCCGCAAACAGGTTCGGCGCCCTTTGGGAAACCATGGGCGGCAAGGGTGCCGGCGCCATCGACTATGGCAAGGAGCCGGTAGACGGCGGCCAGCGATCCGATCCGATCACCGAACGCCAGCTGGTGGCCGCTGATGAATTGCGCCGCGCCCGGCGCCGCTTGCGTGATCCCGATCGCTACCGGCTGGTATGTCGGATATGCGGCGAAGGATATGCCTTGCATGAACTCGGCCGATCGAGGCGCGGCAAGCTGGCCGCCGCCAATGAACTCCGCTCCTGCCTGGACGATCTTGCCGATTTGTGGGGCCTTGCCACCCGCCGCTGAAATCCCCATATGCGTCGGGCAAAGAAGGAAGAGTAATATGTACCTGTCTATGGAGTCACAAGCTCCTGCAATTAAAGCGCAAAACTGGATAGGGGGCGAGCCCCTTGCGAACTTCCAGCCCGGCACAGTCTACGTCCTCGAATTTTTTTCCACCACGTGTCCACATTGTGTGGCGCCGATGCTCAATCTGATACAGCTGCAGGAGAAATACAGGGACCGAGGACTGGAGGTCGTTGGCGTGGCTGCAGAAGAACGGGCTGCGACTGCCGATGACGCTCGAGCGCATTTGGACCCATGGTTGACGGAAAACGTCCCGAAGTTGAACTTCCGGGTCGGGATCGACTGCACAGGCGAAATGGAAAAGCTATGGAAGGAAGCGAGCTTTTCTTTCGGAGTTCCATATTCGTTTGTGGTCGACCGAGACAGCCGCATCGCCTTTATCGGTCATCCGACGGACCTCGATTCTGTCCTGCCGCAGGTGCTTGACGGCACGTGGCGTAGCAGCGATCAAGCAAAAGCCGTCGAAAGGGAGCGGATCGCCAAAGGGCGAGACGACGCGCAACTGAACCCGATTCTAGACAAATTCACCGCGGCGATAGAGATGAAGGATTGGATGACAGCGCTCCCGGCGATCGAAGAGGCTATCGCTTTGATGCCAGATGACATCGACCTCCGCACGACTCATGTGGAAACTTTGCTTTACAAAATGCGCGACATGCAGACCGGCCTGACCGTACTGCGGCGATTGGTTCGTGACGCTATCGACAGAAACGACCAGGAGTGGCTGTTGAACGCGTTGGACCAACTCTTCAATCCAGATGAGTATGATTACACGCACTTTCCGTCTGCCGAGCGCCTTGCTATGGGCAAGGAGCTCTCCGAACACATCCTTGCACTGACAGGGCTGAAAGACGAGGTAAAGGCGTCGTATTATCGGGCCGTCGCTCCATACTACTATGAGAGCGGCAATAAAGCTCGCGCGGAGGAATTGCTCGAGCTCGCACTCAAGCTGGCGGACGGACTGCCTCGGGTAAAC
This sequence comes from Sinorhizobium meliloti, assembly GCF_017876815.1. NCBI lineage: Bacteria > Pseudomonadati > Pseudomonadota > Alphaproteobacteria > Hyphomicrobiales > Rhizobiaceae > Ensifer > Ensifer meliloti. Next base: position 2,673,246 of record NZ_JAGIOS010000001.1, read on the forward strand.
CCGTCCTGGCTAGAGGGTGTGCTGCAGACCCTCGCCACCTACAAGGGCGAGAAGGTTTGTCACGGAGCTCCTTGTGTGGCTCCGAAGGAGAATGTTCCGAATGGTGCCACACGGCAGGCGGAGAAGAAGAACCCGGCTTGAGGATGGCTCTAGATGTGAGCTTTCAGGACGTTGAGGGTGTAGACACCCCCTCGCTCCGTCGCTGCGGCAAAGTGCTGCCGTTGATCATTACTTGAATGGAGGCGTCGATGTCCGGCGCTTGCCGCGCGGGCAATGGTGGCATTGCAGCAACGTGATTACTAGGAGTCCTTTATAGTCATGCAATTTTCGGCAGCATTGCTGAGCTGACCGGTACTGAGTTTGCCAGCACTTGAGCCGGCCGTGCAGTATCGCGTCTGGAACTTCCATTCAAAGCTGAAGTGATGTTCGAACACATGTCCGAGCTGCACCGAATGGTCACCTCGCCCAACCACCGCCCCTTAACGGACCAGTCAAGTTTCTCTTGCCCCGAAACCGAAATGTCGGCGCATTTCTCGTTGCCGGACTCGTGCAAACTTGCTTTGCCGACTTGACAGGATGTGACCGGAATCCATATATAGCAGCTATATCCCCGTCATTGCCACTAGATTTAGGAAGCGCCAGCCCGATCGGCGTTCGATGCGATGCCTCGACTCCGCGCTTTGCAAGCAAACATTTCAACGCTGTCGCCGCTCGTCGGCTATGCCTCCGACGATGCCGACAAGAAGCGGCGAACCTTCCAGCCATGGCGTGCTTGGTACAATACCGCCGCATGGGAGGACCTGCGCCAAGCCGTGTTCCTGCGCGACAATTACACATGCCAGCGCACAGGCGAGCTTTGCACCGCAAAGGCGCCGGCCCCGAATAGTCCCGTCGCGCACCATAGGACCCCGCATCGAGGAGATCCGAAGCTCTTTTGGGACATCAACAATATCCAGACCGTATCCAAGCGGGTGCACGACGGAGAAATCCAGCGTGAAGAACAGGCCATCCCCCACGGCCAATGGGATTGACGCCATGCCTTGGCATCTTGCCTTCTCGGTGCTGATCATCGTCGGCGCCCTGATCATCTTCGTGCTCGTCACCGGCATCGCCCCATAGGGACGGAGGGGAAAGGTCGAAAGAAGGCCCCCCTGCTGGCGATGCGCACGCTGTCATCACGCCAGCCTTCTTCGGCTTGCCGTCAAGCAGCCGCTAGCCTCGACCTATTGCGACTTTGGCAACGTGGCATGGCGAACCTCGGCGAGCGAAACTGCTCAGACAGCTCACATTTTGCAGCTGACAGAGAACTTTTGTCCGGCTTCCAGGCGACCCTTCCACGTGCAGTCCGGGCGATTGTTGCGTGTCACAAGTAAATCGATCTCGCCCGGCTCGAAGGCATAGGTGCCGTCTGGCTTGGCCTCCCTTGGGCGCCATCCATTTATTTCGATAACGAAGTCCACAGGAGGGACTGGCTCGACGAGGACCGTCAGTGTTGGAAATTGGTAAAGCTGCATGAAGACGTATTTGGGCTGCAGGGTACTGACTATCTCCGCATACAGATGTGAGCCACCGAGCCTCAGGTCCGCCTTCCCGGCATCTCCTTCGCCAACTATGCCTCCTGGTACGGTGCTGACATAGCCGCCTTGTTCTATAACCGTCGCGAACTTCGCGACCTCAACCGGATCGACACCAGCTTTCAACGCGTTTGTGCTTATCTTGGTCGCCACATCCTTCAGTGCAGCTTCCGCCGCCGCAGGTGTCACAATAATACCAGCTTCGGCCGACCACTGAGCGATCACCTTTTCCAGTGTTACGTCGACCTCTTGTGCACGTGCCGATGTTGCGCCGGCGCTGAGAATTATCAGCAGAGCTCGTAGCCTCCAACTCAGCCGCCAAGCCCAACTGCTTGTCATGACGTTCCTCCGGAAGCTGTCTCCTTGAGACGTTCAAATGCAACTAAGGCGACTACAATTGCAAGCAAGAGGACGCCAAGCAAAAAGAAGCAAAAATGCATCCGATAAAGCGCTTGTATGCGCATTGTTCCGACCAGTTCGTAGCATCCATTAAACCAAAGATTTGAAATCTGAAACTTCCACAATATTGCACAAAGAACTGATGCGGCAATAGCTATCATAGATAGCAATGTGAAAAACATGCTCCAATTTGATAATTTAAGATTACCTTGAATTCCGATTAGGACAGCAGCGGATAATCCTAATAGGCCCGTACACAAGCCTAATACCAGTTCCATGGTTGTAGAGAGAAAGTCGACGGTCTCCTTGTACCTTTCGACGGGCGTACCGAGCGTACATGGGTCGAGCGGAATCCAGTGGACCGCCGCAATCATCACTCCCGTGATAACGACCACCCCCATAACCGCTGTAGCAACCGTTCGTATCGACACGATGTCCCCCACATCTATTTACGAGCAATCTGTCGCAACGTACAGGGGGGAGGGTGAAACATGATAGCCCAAAGCAGCCCAAGGACCGGCCCTCGCGCAATTCGGAGATTTTTTTCGCGCGGCGGAAAAAACGAGAGCGGAAATGGAGGATTTTTAAAGTCCATCATGGAAAACGCCGAAGATTGGGCGCCATAAGGTCGAGAGGCGGGCTGTATCGGTCCTTCAGGCTTTTGGCCAGCAGATCGGCGCGACCTCGCCGGGCCGCGTGACCTCCGGGTCGACGGGACAGACGATCAGACGATCCGGATAAGCATTCGGCCGGGATATTGCCCGGCGGTGACATGGAGAAGCAGCGGGCTGTCGTTGGCGACCGCATTGCGGATGACTTCGGCGGCGATGAACTCGACTTCATTAATGCAGCCATAGCTGGCTTTCTCGTCCAACCAGAGGCTGAAAGGCATGGTCTCGGGATTGTGTTCCAAGGCATGGACGACGGCGGGCTTTTCGCCCGCGTCCAGATTGGCATTGTGCATCAGGTAGACGCCATAATCGCAGCGCAGCCAAAAGCCCGGCTCGGGAGCATCCTGGTGCCAAAGGGCGCGCTGCCCCTTCGACCAGCTTGCCTCGGCGGATTTGAGCAGGTCGCGCAATTGCGCGACTGGGAAAGTCAGTAGCATTGTTGGGTGCTCCATTCATAGCATGCGGAAAGCACGCCTGCGCCGCTCGGGGCCTCGCATCCGATTTCTTGCCCGCCCTCGGCTGGTGTGCAAACCGCGCGAGCGCATGATTGCCGACGATAACCATACCGGCGGGTAAAATCATAGCGGTCATCCGGCCTCTCCGGTCGCGCCGGTTTTACTCGGCCCGTGCCGCGTTGCGCTGCGCCTCAAGGGCGGTGACCGCGAAGTTCCGGTATTTGTTCGTCGCCTTCGGCGAGAAGGAAACCGGATTGATCGGGAAGGCCTTTAAGGGTTGATATCGCCCTTTTCGCCCCCGGACGAGGAAAAGCGATGCGGTGAATTTGACCGCGTAGGCTTCCGGCGAGGTCAGGTCGGGGTGGTCTTTTAGGTCCTTCCTTGGTTTTTGCCGGCCCCTCATTGGCGCGTGCTCAACACCTATAGAGACCGGGGTCGGGAGTTATCACTAAGTGGTTGTTGTTGCAGTAAAACGGTAAGCCATGAGCAAGCGAAAACAAGCCGGCCGGCCGCCGCATGAGCCGAGCGAAAAAGATCGGAAAATGGTTGAGGTCCTATCGGGCTTCGCGGTGCCGACAAAGGATATAGCCGAGGTCGTGGGGATCACTCAGGCCACGCTATTCAAGCATTACCGGGATCAGCTGCGGCGCGGCGGCGCGCTCGTTCAGGCCAAGCTGGTCGCCAATCTCCTGCGGATCGCCAGCGGCAGCGATGGCACGGCGCTAAAGGCAATCACCTTCGCGCTGCAATGCCGCTTCGGCTGGTCGCAATATGTGCCGCGCCCGGATGGTGAACGCGATCGGCCTCCGGGCAAGAAGGAAATTCAGCAGCGCGAGGCCGAAACCGCGCATACCGAATCCGATTGGGGCCGGCTGTTGAATTGACCGGCTGGAACTTCGCCTGCCCGGATTGGGAGCAACGGCTCCTTGCCGGTAAATCGCTGATCCCGGATTTGCCGCTGGACGAGGCCGAGGCGGCCCGCGCCGTCGATATCTTCAATAAGCTCCGCCTGCCCGATGTGCCCGGCCAGCCGCTCCTGCGCGATGCGGCCGGCGAATGGCAGCGCGATATCGTCCGCGCCATCTTCGGCTCAATGGTCGGCGACACGCGCATGGTGCAGGAGCTTTTCTGCATGGTGCCGAAAAAGAACAACAAGACGACCGGCAGCGCCGGGGTCTCGTTGACCGCCTTGCTGATGAATTCCCGGCCGCATGCCGAATTCATCTATGTGGGGCCGACGCATGAGGTCTCCGACCAAGCCTTTCAGCAGGCGGTCGGGATGATCGAGGCCGACGATTATCTAAGCAAGCGGTTCCATATCGCGCACCATACGAAGACGATTCTGGACCGGCGCAACAAAGCCCGGCTCAAGGTCAAGACCTTCGACATGAAGGTCGTCACCGGCTCCAAGCCGATTTTCGTGTTGCTGGACGAACTGCACCTTATGTCGTCCATGGCCGCCGCCGCCCGGATCATCGTCCAGATTCGCAACGGCATGCCGGCGCCGGAATCGGTGCTGGTCATGATCACCACGCAATCGGACGAGCCGCCGGCCGGGGCATTCAAGACGGAACTCCGATATGCGCGCGGCGTCCGCGACGGCCGGATCAAAGAAAGCCGTATGCTGCCGATCCTCTATGAATTCCCGGAGGAGATGCAGCGCAGCGGCGCGTGGCGCGATCCGGCGGTCTGGCCGCTGGTCAATCCGAACCTCGGCCGCTCGATCACGCTGGAAAAGCTGAAATCGAGCTATCAGGCGGCAGTCGAAAAAGGCGACGAGGATTTGCGCCTGTGGGCGTCGCAAAGGCTGAACGTCGAAATCGGCGTCGCCCTGCATGACGACCGCTGGCTCGGCGCCGATTATTGGGAAAGCGCGGCCGATCCGTCCATCACGCTCGACTCGCTGATCGCCGAGTCCGATGCCATCGTTTTCGGCATCGATGGCGGCGGGCTGGACGATCTATTCGGGCTGGCGGCGATCGGCCGTTGCAAGCGCAATCGCAGTGAATGGCGGCTCTGGTCGCATGCCTGGGCGCACAAGGATGTGCTCTCCCGGCGAAAGGAAATCGCCGACCGGCTGCATGACTTTCAGCGCGACGGCGATCTAACCATTTGCGAGACGCCGACGCAGGATTTCGAGGAAGTCGCCGACATCATCGCCCGCGTCCGGGATACCGGGCTGTTGCCCGAAAAGGCCGGCGTCGGCCTCGATCCGGTCGGCGTCGCCAACATGGTCGATGCGCTGGCGGTGCGCGGCATCACTGGCGATCAGGTCGTCGCGATCCCGCAGGGCTACCGCCTTTCGGGCGTCATCCAAGGCACAGAGCGCAAATTGAAGGACGGCACGCTTTGGCACGCTGGCGCGCCGCTCATGGCGTGGTGCGTCGGCAATGCAAAGGTCGAACAACGTGGGAATGCGGTGCTGATTACCAAGCAAGTCGCGGGCAAGGCGAAAATTGACCCGCTCGTCGCCGCCTTTGATGCGGCCATGCTGATGAGCAAGAACCCCGAGGCGGTCGGGGCGGGCATGGATAGCTATTTCCTAAGCCTCGCAGGGGCAGCGGCGTGAGCCTCCTCCGCAAAATGGCGACCTTCTTCCGGCGGCTGTCCTTGCGCACCCCGGACGGCTGGTATCCCGATGGCCAGCGCTCGGACGCGGGCGAGCCGATCACCGACCAGAACATCCTCGCGATTTCGGCTGTATGGGCCTGCGTCAATCTGCTGGCCGGCACCATCGCATCACTCCCGCTCATGGTCTATCGGACCAACAGCCGGGGCGAGCGCACGCTGGCGCGCGATCATCCGTTGTTTCGCATCCTGCATGACAGCCCGAATTACGACCAGACGGCCACCGACTTTTGGGAATACTCCTCGGCCTCTATCGAGCTTTGGGGCAATTCCTACGCGGCGATCGAAAGGAATGGCGGCGGCCGGGTCGCGGCGCTTACGCCCTTGCGCCCGGATAGCGTCAGCGTCCGCCGGCTCGAGAATGGAAATCTGGAATACCGCTGGACCATGGACGGCGAGAACCATGTCGGCAGCGACCGCGCCATTCTTCATATTCGCGGCTTTGGCGGCGATCCCCTCGGCGGCATGTCCACCTTGCATTTCGGCCGGCATGCTTTCGGCCTTGCCCGCGCGATCGATCGGGCGGCGGCCGGGACATTCAGCAACGGCATGATTTCGCAAACGGCGCTGACATTCGAGCGGTGGCTTACCGACGAGCAGCGCAATCTGGCCGAAACCAAGCTCTCGGAGAAATACATCGGCGCCAAGAATAGCGGCCGGCCGATCATCCTTGAGGGCGGGACGAAAATCGATGTGCTTTCGATCAAGCCCGAGGACGCGCAGATGCTCGAATCGCGGGGATTTTCGGTCGAGGAGGTCTGCCGGTTCTTCGGCGTCCCGCCCTTCATGGTCGGGCACACGCAAAAGGTGACCAGCTTCGGCTCCGGGCTTGAGCAACAGGTTTTGGGCTTCCAGAAATTCACGCTTCGCCGCCGCCTAAAGCGGATCGAGCAGGCTTTGGAAAAGCAGCTGCTTACGCCGGCCGAGCGGGCCGCCGGGCTCACCATTGAATTCAATCTGGAAGGATTGCTGCGCGGCGATAGCACGGCGCGGGCGGCCTTCTATCAGTCGGTGCTGGCCAACGGCTGGATGACGATCAACGAGGTCCGGGAAAAGGAAAACCTGCCTCGCGTCGAGGGCGGCGATGTGCCGCGCATGCAGATGCAGAACGTGCCGATCACCGAGGCGGGCAAGCAACAGGAGGCATTGCCGGCGCCGGCCGAAAATCAGGAGCCGGAACCATGAAAACCAAAGATTTCACCCTCCAAGTCAAGGAACTGACCGAGGACGGCACCTTCGAAGGCTACGGTTCGATTTTCGGCAATGTGGATGCCTACGGCGAAAAGGTCGTTCCAGGCGCCTTTGTGGAGAGCCTCGCCAAGCACCGCCGCGAGGGCACCAACGTCCTGATGCTCTGGCAGCACGACCCCGACAATCCTATCGGCGTTTGGGAGGATTTGGCCGAAGATGCCAAGGGCCTTTACGGCAGAGGCCGGCTGATCCTCGAAATCCAGAAGGCCCGCGAGGTCCGCGCGCTGATGCTGCAAAAGGCAATCGGCGGCCTCTCCATCGGCTATCGCGAAGTCGAGACAGAGCCGGATGGCAATGTCCGCCTCCTGAAAAAGCTGGAGCTTTACGAGATTTCCCCGGTCGCATTCCCGGCCAATCGCCGGGCGCGGATCGAGGCCGTCAAATTCGGAGAATTCGAGGCATTGGCGCGGCGCGGCGAGCGCCTCCAAGAGCTGGCGCGGTGCTTCCGCGACGGCGAGCCGATGCCGGCAAAGGAATTCGAGGAAATCCTGCGGGATGCAGGCTTCCCGAAAAGCGCAGCCGTACAGATCGCCTCTGTCGGCTACGCCAAGGCCATTCGGAGTGAGTCCGAGGGCAGCAAGGCGAACGAGCAGGCCGCGTTTCTTCAAGCCCTTTTGCGCGGCTGATTTTTCCCCTCACTGCGAAAGGACTCCGCTATGCCGGACCCTGTAGAAAAGACCGCCGAGCAGCTGGCTCTGGAGGTCAAAGCCGAATTCGACAAGACCATAAATCAGGTCAAGGAGATTGCCGAAAAGGCACTCGCCGAGGCCGCCAAGGGCGTCGGCTTGACCGACGATTTGAAGGAAAAGGCCGACGAGTCTCTCCTGAAAATGAACGCCCTGACAGAGCAGGTCGCCGACATCGAGCAAAAGCTCGCGCGCGGCGGCGGCAACAAAAACACCCCTGAAAAGACCATCGGCGAGCAGTTCGTCGAGGACCAGGGCGTTAAGGACTGGGCGCAGTCCAGTCCGAGCAAGGGCAAGGCGGACGTTCGCTTTAAGGCGACGATCACCTCCGCGACGACCGACACGGCGGGCGCCGCCGGGGCCGCCGTCGAGACCACCCGCCTGCCGGGCATTCTTGCCCTACCGCAGCGGCGTTTGACCGTTCGCGGCCTGATTTCGCCGGGTCGCATGGACGGCAATTCGCTGGAATACGTCCGTGAGACGGGATTCACCAATTCGGCGGCGCCCGTCGCGGAAACAGCGGCCAAGCCGGAGTCGGACCTGAAATTCGATCTGGTCACGACCTCGGCGAAGGTCATTGCCCACTGGATGAAGGCGAGCCGTCAGATTCTTGACGACTTCTCGCAGCTTCGTTCGATCATCGACCAGCGGCTCCTGTATGGCCTCGCCTATGTCGAGGAAGGCCAGCTGTTGAACGGTGACGGCACCGGCCAAAACCTGCATGGGATCATCCCGCAGGCCACCGCCTATGCCGCCGCGTTCACGCCCGATGCGCCGACCGCGATCGATACCCTGCGGCTTGCTCAGTTGCAGGCGGCGCTGGCCGAGTATCCGGCCACCGGCCATGTCATGAACCCGACCGATTGGGCGCGGATCGAGTTGGAAAAGGACACGACCGGCCGGTACATCATCGGCAATCCACAGGGCATGATCGGGCCGACTCTTTGGGGCCTGCCGGTCGTCGCCACGCAGGCAATCGCGGTTGACAAGTTCCTGACCGGCGCATTCCGGCTCGGGGCGCAGCTTTTCGACCGCTGGGACGCCCGCGTCGAGGCTGGGTTCGTCAATGACGACTTCATCAAGAACCTCGTCACGATCCTCGCCGAGGAACGCTTGGCGCTGGCCGTTTATCGGCCGGAAGCCTTCATCTATGGCGATCTTGGCTATGTAGCCTGATCGATGGGGGCGGCTTTCGGGCCGCCCTTTTCCTTGCCTTGAAAGGGAGCAACCACCATGGCCGAGTTTACCGTGAAGCGGCAGCATCTTGGCGACCGTATGTATTTGCCGGGCGATACCCGCCAAGCGGACGAAAAACAGGTCGCGCATCTGGTCAAGGCCGGCGTGCTCGGCGCGGCGGGAAATCAAGCGCCTGAGACCGAGCCCGCGACGCCAACGCCAGCCCCGACTCCAGCCCCGGCGCCCGCGCCAGCCCCGACGCCGACGCCGACGCCGACCCCGACGCCCAAGCCGGAAACGCCAACGATCCCGGAGGAGCCGGTGCCCGAGAAACCCGAGAAGCCGGAAAAGCCCGAGAAGCCGGAAAGGCCGGAAAAGCCGAAAGCAAAGGCCGTGGCCAGCGCGCCGAGGAATAAGGCCCTGAAAGCGGCTCCCAAAAATAAGGGTGCATAAGCATGCTCGTTCCAACGCATCGCCCGGTCCTTGTCACGCCGCCGGCTGCGCCGCCGGTCAGCCTCGCCGATGTCAAGCAGGCGCTCCATGTCGAACACACCGAAGACGACGGCCGGCTCCAAGACGAGATAGACGCGGCCGTCGCGCATTATGAGGGGCCGGATGGCATTCTCGGCGGCGTCATTCTTTCCGAGCAGCAATGGCGGCAGGATTTCGATCGTGTCGAGCAAAAGCTGCTTCTGCCGCTGCGTCCGGTCGGCGATATCGTCAGCGTGATCTGGAAAGACGAAGACGGCGCGGAGTCGACCATCGGCGACACGAATTATGCGCTGCTGACCGACGCGGCTGGCCGATCTTATGTCCGCTTCCACGATTCCTATGAACTGCCGAACTATCTCTATGAGGTCGCCGGGGCGTCGGTCGAGTTTGCCGCTGGCTATGAGACCGTCCCGGCCGACATCAAGACTGCCATCATTGTCCGCGTGCAATTGCAATATGACGAGGTGGCCTCGGCGAATGGCCAGAACCTTGAGCGGGTCGAGGCGAATCTGATCCGCAAATATCGCCGACCGGGGATCGCATGATGGCTATCGCGGCCGGCGACCTGCGCGAAAAAATCACCATCGAGCGCGCCAGCTACGTGCCCAACGAATTCAACGAGCCGGTTGAAACATGGGCGCCCTATATCAGCCGCCGCGCCCGGCGCGAGGATTCGGGATCGGGCGAGAAAGAGGCGGCCGGGCAGGTTGGCGCCTTCCTGATGGCGCGCTTTGCGATCCGCCGCGACGCCCTTGTCGATGGCATCAAGCCCGCCGACCGCATCTCCTATGACGGTGCCCATTGGAACATCAAGGAGATGAAGCAACTCCGCGACAATACGCGCTTCCTCGAAATTACAGCGGTAAAGGACTTAGGTTGATGGCCGGCGTCCGGGTCTCAATCGAAGGGCTGAAACAGCTTGACCAAGCCCTGGCGGAACTGCCGAAAGCGACCGGCAAGGCGGTTTTGCGCCGCACGCTGATCAAGGCCGGCGAGCCGCTGGCCGATGATATGCGCGCCGAGGCGCCCGACGATCCGGCAACCGGCGGCAACGATCTGCGAAGCTCCATCGGCGTCGGAACCAAGCTGTCCAAGCGGCAGGCGAAACTGCATCGCAAGGAGTTCAAGAACGACAAGGCAAGCGCCGAGGTTTTCGTCGGCGCCGGGCCGGTGCCGCACGCGCATCTGCAAGAATTCGGCACCTCCCGCCATGGGCCGCAGCCTTTCGCGCGCCCCGCTTGGGATGCCGGCAAAAATCAGGTCCTCGACACCATCAAGGACGAACTCGCCGTCCAGATCACCAAGGCGGCGCAGCGGCTTGCGCGTAAGGCGGCAAGGCTGGCGGCAAAGGGCTAAATCCGAAATGGAAGAAGCGATTACGGCGCTCCTGTCCGGCGTGGCAGGCGGGCGGCGGTTCTGGACGCGCGCGCCCCAAAAGCAGGCGGACGGCTCGGCCATGCCGCGCCCCTATGTCGTGCTGTTCCGCATCGATGGCGTGCCCTCCTACCACTATCGGGGCCGCGACCTGATCTCATCGCGCATTCAGGCGAATTGCTACAGCGACACATTCACGTCCGCCAAGCAGACGGCCCGCGCCCTGATCGCCGCCGTAGAGGGCCATAGCGCCGGGATCATTCAGGGAATTTTCATCGAGGACGCCGGTCGGGATGTGACCGCCTCCGACCCCGGCGAGGTCACGCCGCTGTTCGCGATCGCCGTGGAATTCACGGTCATTCACTCCGCCTAACCCACCCCCAAGGAGCGCCGTCATGGTTACTGCCGCTGCAATCGGCTGGTCCACTACCTATGAGATTTGGGATGCCAGCCTTACCACTCCCGCCTTCGCGTTTGTCGCGGAGGTCAATTCCGTCACGCCCGGCGCCGCCGAGGTCGATCGCATCGACGCCACGCATATGCAAAGCCCGAACCGGCGCCGCGAATATATCGCCGGCCTGATCGACAACGGCGAGGCATCTTTCGAGATGAATTTCGTACCCGGCAGCGCAAGTGACGTGCTGATCAGGGGCCTCCTCGATAGCGGCGCCTCGGTCCAGCACCGCATCACTTTCCCGAATGGCCACCGCGTCACCTATAACGCGGTCATCACCGGCTACGAGAAAGAAATCCCGGTCGATGACAAGATGACCGCGACCGTGACCGTGGCGGTATCCGGGGCCGAAACTTGGGATGAGGCACCCTGATCATGGCAAATCCACACCGTGGCTCCGTCGCGTTCAACGTCGGCGACCGGGCCTATACCCTATCGTTCTCGATCAACGCGATTTGCGAGCTTGAGGAGCTTCTCGGCCAGCCGGTCCCGCAGATCGCCGCCACCCTCAACAAGCCCGAGGACATCCGCATGACGACCGTCCGCGCGCTGATCTGGGCGGCGCTGCGCGACTATCATGAGGAAGTCGATCTGAAAGAGGCGGGCGCCATCGCCAGCGAGGCCGGCATGCCGGCGGTTATGGAGGCGATTGGCCGCGCCTTTCAGCTTGCCTTCCCGGAGGCGGCGGACAACGCAAACCCTCGGAAAGCCCCGGCGCGGAAACCGGGGCGGGCGGCCTGAATCCGGTCGATCTGTTGCGGACATGGGTCGAAAGCGGTCAGGACCCCGCGCGGTTCTGGCGGCTTACCGTCCGGGAAATCACCGTCATCCTTGAGGGCTGCGCTAATCGCCTGAAACGCCAGCATAACGAGCGGGCGTGGCTGGCTTGGCATATCGAGGCGCTCGCCCGCCAGACCCGACTCCCGAAACTGAAAACGCTTCTCCACGGCGCGCCCGCCGGCAAGCGCCGCATGTCGCCCGAGGAAATCGAGGCGGTGGCGCGCACGTGGCTCGCCTCAAGGCAGAGGAAAAATCATGACATCAGCGGTCATCGGCGCCCTCCGGGTGAATCTCGGACTCGATAGCGCCGCCTTTCAGGATGGATTGAAAAAGGCGCAGTCCGGGCTATCGCGCTTCGGCTCGATGGCAAAGACTGGGCTCATAGCTGGCGCCGCAGCAGCCGCCGCCGGCTTGGCCGCTTTCGGCGTTTCGGTGAAGGGAGCGATCGACGCCGCCGACGACATGTCGAAAATGGCTCAGAAGATCGGCATTCCGATCGAGGAGCTATCGCGGCTGAAATACGTCGCCGATCTATCGGGCGTCTCGATGCAGACGCTTGCCACCGGGGTTCGCAAGCTCTCCGTTAATATGACGGACGCGCTGGCCAAGCCCACCAGCGAGGTCGCGGCGGCCTTCCAGAAGCTCGGCATTGAATTGACCAACGCTGACGGCTCGATGCGGTCGTCGCAAGATATCCTCGTCCAGCTGTCCGACAAATTCGCGGCCATGCCTGATGCCGCGGAAAAAACGGCGCTGGCGATGAAGCTGCTTGGCAAATCCGGCGCCGAAATGATCCCGCTGCTGAATGGCGGCTCGGCGGCCTTGAGCCAGATGATGGCCGAGGCCGACTCCTTCGGGCAGGTTTTCACGAAGGAAATGGGCGCCAACGCCGAGGCCTTCAATGACAATATCTCGCGGCTGACCGGCGTCATCGGCAATCTCGCGGCGCGGGTGGCGACCCAACTCCTGCCGCATATGGTGGCCTTCTCCGAATGGCTCGTCCAGAACGCCCCGGCAATCGCCAACTTCGCCGTCAAGATGGTGGAATTCGGCGCGGGCGTCGCTGAACTCGGGATGGCAATCGGAAAGCTCGGGCAGGATATTTATGCGCTGGTGACCGGTGCATGGGCGGAATTCGAGGCGGCTTGGAACCGCATCATCGAGAAGCGCAATCAGCTTGTCGCCGCGATGCAGTCGTTCGGGCAGGAGGTCATTGCGGCCTTCATGGCGCTGCCCGCGCGCATGGCGGAAGTCGGCGGGCAGATCATTGATGGGCTCTGGAATGCCATCAAAGCACGGTGGGAGGTGGTCAAGGCCGGCCTCGCCGCGTTCGGGCACGAAATCGTCGCCGCCTTCAAAGCGATCCCCGGCCAAATGGCCGCGATCGGCACAGATATTATTGATGGCCTCTATAGCGGCATTCAGCAAAGGTGGAACGCCGTCAAAGGCGGCCTTTCCTCGATCGGCCATGGCGTCATCAATTTCATCAAAAACCCGCTCCAGACGCACTCGCCGTCGCGCGTCATGCATGAAATCGGCGGCTACGTCATTCAGGGCCTCGCCAATGGCATCATGGCCAACCAGCCTTTGGCATTGAGCGCCGCGCAAGAATCCGCCGGGGCGATCACAGGCGCCTTCAATGGCGTGCAGCAGATCGGCGGCACGATTTCCGGGATGCTTACCAGCGCGTTCCAGGGCCTTATAGACGGCTCCAAAAAGGTCAAGGACGTTCTGAAAGACCTTCTCGGCCAGCTGGCGCAAATGCTGGTGAACCAAGCGTTCCAAACGCTGTTCGGCGGCGGCGGTGGTGGGAGCGATCCATGGGCCGGCCTCCGCTCCGTACGCGGCGGCGGTGGTGGTGGAATCTTTGGCTTGATCGGCAGTCTGTTCGGCTTTGCCAATGGCGGCTCGTTCAAAGTCGGCGGGGCCGGCGGCGCCGATAGCCAGATTGTCGCCTTCCGCGCCTCGCCGAATGAGCGCGTCAGCGTCACCAAGCCGGGGCAGGAGACGCGGCACGGTGCCCCGGTCGCGGTCCAGGTCGGCGTGACTGTCGATGATGACGGCAGAATTCGCGCCTATGTGACCGACATGGGCTCCAAGGCGGCGCAGACGGGCGCGGCAATGGCCGTGCGGCAAGTCAAGTCCAGCATGCCGCACCTGATCGCCAACGCGCAATCGCGGTCAATGTGATCATGACGCTACGTTGGCCGCTCGATATCTTGCCGCCGCGCGAGATTGTCGCCGATATCGCCCCGCGATCCATGGCCGCCCCGGCCGCCGTGTCCGGGGTCCAGCAAGTCGTCGCGTCCGACGCTGGCCTCTGGAAAGTCGCCTTCGGCGGCATCCCGGTTGTCAATGGCAATGCGGTGCTGACGTGGCGGGCGATCGCGGCCACGCTTGAGGGCCGTATCCAGCCGATCCTCGTCCCGCTTTCGCACTGGTATCAGCCGGAGCCGCCCAATGCCGAGGCGCTCGGTCTCTGGAACCCGGTGGCGCATTCCGACAATACCCGCTTTACCGATGGCACCGGCTATCAGGGCTCGGTCAATGACGTGCGCCTTCTCTCGGCCGTCGCATCGCGCGCGGTCTCGGCGACGTTCAATGTCGTTGCGGCCGGCGCCAAGATGCAGCCCGGCCAAATCTTCTCCCTCGGCGAGCGGCTTTATCGGCTGCGCACCGTCACTTGGACATCGGCCACAGTCGCGGCGGTGACATTCCGGCCGCCGGCCCGCGAGGCCGCCGCAGCCAGCCAGCGGGTGGAGCTTGATGATCCAGTGTGCCGGATGCGCCTTGCCTCCGATGCCGAAATGGACCTGCCGCTGGATTATGGCCGCTGGTCCTTCCCCACCGTCAATTTCATCGAGGATGTTTGATGTCGTCGTTTTTCAGTGCCGACCAGATCGAGGCAATGAGCGGCGCCGTTGTGCGCTGCGACTTGCTGGTCGAGATGGCGTTCCGATCGGAAACTATTCGCGTCTGGAATGGCAATACCGAGCTTATGGCCGGCGGCAGGAAATGGCTCCCGATGTATGGCTATGGCATCGTGGACGGCCTTTCCATGCCAACGTCGGCCGTCTCCGAATCCATCACGCTACAGCTGAACGGCCTGCCAAATCAGGCGGCCGATTTCCTGAAAGTCGCGATTGATGAAACGCCCGAGGTCGATCAGCAGACCGTCACCGTTTTCATCCAGCTATTCAACGAGGATTGGCAACCGTTCGGGGTCCCGGCGCCGATCTGGTGGGGCTACATGCAGCCGCCCCGCATTTCCCGGACCCAAGTCCGCGACCTTGAAGGCGCGGTTCAGACAATCACGCTGACGGCCGAGAATGCTTTCTTCGGTCGATCGCGCCCGCCCTTCGGCCGCTACACGGATCGCGACCAGCAGAACCGCTCGCCTGGCGACCGCTTTTTCCAGTTCACGGCCAGCCTCGTCTACAAATCATTCCGCTACCCGGATTACTGATGACGGTTGATGAATTCATCACGGCCGAGCTTTCCCGGCCGTTTTCATGGGGCAAGAGCGATTGCGCCGCCATGGCCGATCGCTGGGTGCAGGCCGTCGCCGGCTTTTCCCCTATGGACCTTTTCGGCCGCCGCCACCGCGACGAGGCCGAGGCTCTGGAATGGCTGCGCGAGCCCGGCAGCATTGCCGTGGCCGTCAATCGCGTGATGCGCGCCGCTGGCTTCAAGAAAACCGCCGAGCCAAGGATTGGCGACGTGGGGCTCGTCTTCCATGAGGGCCGGCTTTGCGTGGCGATCCTCGCGGGGTCGGTATGGATTTGCCGCGATGAGTCCGGCCTGATCGGCGTCGCACCGGCCGCGCTTTGGAAGGCGTGGAGGATCGAATGCCTGCGGCGGTAGTGGGCATCATTGGGGCGATCGGCGCCGCCGTATCCGGGATCGCCTCCACCGTCGCCGGATTGTTCGGGGCGATCGGCTCCACCGCGATCGGCACCGCCTTGCTGAAACTCGGCCTGTCCATCGGCCTGTCCTATCTGGTCAGCGCGTTCAACAGGCCGAAGCAACCCAAGCCCGAGGACGTGCAGCAATCGTTCCGGCAGGCGACGGCGCCGAGGGTCCGCCATTACGGCCGGGCGAAAGCCTCCGGGACATGGGTCTTTGCCGAGGCCAAGGGCGGGCATTTCTACAAGGTCCTCGCGATCGGGCAGGGGGAAATTGATGCGATTGAGGAATACTGGATTGATGATAAGCAGGTCACGCCCGATGCCGTGACCGGCAAGACCGGGACGAATGTTCGGCTCCGCGCGCGCCTCGGCAAAACCACCGAGACCTATTACGACGAGCTTGCCGCCGTCTTCCCGGATAGCTGGACGGCCGAGCATCGCGGCGACGGCGTGGCGTCGGTTTTCGTGACGCAATACGCGGTCGAGCAAAAAAACTACCTGCGCAATTTCCCGAACGGCATCAACACCACCGTCCGCCTCGTCTTCCGGGGCGCCAAGGTCAAAAATCCGATTACCGGCGCGACCGCATGGAGCGACAACGCCGCTGCGGTGATCCGGGATTACATGACGCATCAGGATGGCATGCGCCTCCCGGAGAAATTCGTCGCCACCGCCAAGGCCCACGCGGGCTGGCGCACGGCTTTTACGCGGGCGGCGGAAACGGTCCCGCTCAAGGGCGGATTGTCCGAGCCGCGCTATCGCCTTTGGGGCTCCTACCAGATGGACGAGCGGCCGGCCGACGTGCTGAGCCGCATGCTGGCCGCCTGCGATGGCCGGTTGGTGCCGACTGCTGACGGCGGGCTGACGCTGGATATCGGAACGTGGGCCGAGCCGGCGGTGGTCCTCGATAACGACTCAATCACCGGCTTTTCCGAGCTTGGCCGTGGCCGCGATATCCTGACGACCGCAAACACCGTCCGCGCCACGTTTCTTGATCCGTCGCAGGATTATCAGGCGGCCGACGCCGATCCGTGGGTCGATGCCGAGGACGTATCCCTTCGGGGCGAGATCGAGCAGGACATTCAGCTGAATATGGCGCCAAGCCACAGCCAAGCGCGGCGGCTGATGAAATTGGCGGCGTGGCGGGCGAATCCCGCATGGATTGCCACCTTCCAATGTAACCTGCGCGGCCTCGCCGCCTTCGGCGAACGCTTCGTCCGGATCGATTATCCGTTGCTCGGCATCAACTCCGTTTTCGAAGTGGACGATTTCCGCTTTGTCATCGATGAGGGCGGGCTTCTGGTCGGCGTGACCATTCAGGTGCACTCGATGCCGGCCACCGCCTATTCATGGGACCCGGATCAGGAACAGGGCGACGCGCCGGTATCTGAGAATTCCGAGACCGACGACGAAATCCCGGTGCCCGACCCGCCGACAGTGACCTTCGTCGGCATGGCCGCCGAGCTTTCCTTTGAGCCGTCGCCGTCGCCGATCCTCAATATTGAGGCGCGCTGGAAGCGGACAAACCAGAGCACGTGGACGGAGTCCGGCGTGCTGGCCAATGCCGCGTCCACCTTCACGACCCCGGCGCTAACAGAGAACGTCGAATATGAATTCCAGCTTCGCTATGTGACCGAGCGCGGCTTGGAGGGCAATTGGTCGGTGAGTGCGCTCGGCACGCCAAGCGGCGATCCGGCGGCGCTCGACTCCTTCACAGCGGTCGGCGGGTTGGGCCGCGCCACGCTCAATTTCGATACCGCGACCGTGGACGGCAATCTCAACACCATTGCCATCTACCGCGTGCCATTCGGCCAAGCGCTGAACAAGACGACGCATTTCCTTACCCGGATTTCGGCCGCTCCGAACGATACGATATCGCTGACCGATGGCGACGCGACACCCGTCAATCTGCTCACCAATCCGGGATTTTCGAGCGACGTGGGCTGGACGACGACCGCCGGGTGGGCAATCGCCAACGGCAAGGCATCGCACGCGCTCGGCGTCTATGGCGGCATTTCTCAGGCGGTCACGCTGGCGGCGGGCACTGTCTATCGCATCGCATATACCATCCTCGATTACGACGCCGGGGCGCTCCAAACGCGCCTGACCGGCGGCACCCCCGTTGATGGCGAGTGGATTTGGGGCAATGAGCGGAAATTGCTCAAGCTGACCGCCGCCAGCGGAAACACTGCATTCCAGGTGGACGCATCCACCGACTGCGGCGCCTCAATCGATGACGCCGTGATCTTCGCGGAAACCGGCACATGCGCGCCGCAGGGCGTGTGGAATTACTACGCGATCCCCGAAAGCGCCGCGCTGGTCGAGGGGCCGGCATCCGGCCCGATCACCGCGACAATCATCTGACAAGGGAGAAAACGAATGGCTACGGCAAATGAAATCTGGCGCGATTTCAATGTGGACGGCGTTCCGTCTTCCGGTCCTTATGATCCCGAAAAATCGCAAATCCGGCAGTGGGGCATGCAGCGGGTAGGGTCCACCGCCGTCTCCACAATTGTCAAGCTGACGCAAGCACAATACAATGCGCTCGGCACCAAGGACGCCAACACGCTCTACATCATCGTCGGTTAGGCCCACTCCATGTATGTCGGAACCGGCAAGGTCGCCGCCCTCCACGTGGGCAGCGATCTGATCAGCCGCGCCTATCTTGGCGATGAGATTGTTTATCCGCCGGGCTCCTATCCGCTCGGGTCGCTTTCGACCTTGGCATGGTGGCGCGCCGATGATGCCTCGTCGCTGACGCTTGTCGGCGGCAAGGTTTCGCAATGGCGTGACCAGATCGCCGGCCACTCCATGGCGCAGGGCACTGACGCCCGCCGGCCGGTCTATTCGGCTGCCAGCTTTGCCGCATCGCCGGGCGTCCAGTTCTCCTCCGCCGGTCAGACTTATCTTTCGATGAGCACGTCGCCTTGGCCGATCGAGGGCGATGAAGGCGCGGTGTTGATCGTCTGCGATCAGCTTTCGCCCGCCAGCGCGACCGTGCCGAAGACTCTCTTTTCCTATGGCAACACCGCTTTCACGCAACGCAAGGTCCAGCGCCTTGTCGTCGCGGGCGTCAATCGCGCGGCGGCGGATATCGGCAACACCTTTTCGACTTATCCGATCTATGAGGGCACACAGAACTTTTCCGGCATCCATGCCGTCACCGCCTTTTTCGGCGATGTGAATACGACCGTGGCGATCGAGGAAGAGTTTGCCGGCGTCAACACGCTGGCTTTGCGCACCGAGGCCGGGCGGACCCGGATCGGGGCCGATGCCTTGGCGGCGCCCACCGAATATTGCGACAGCATTATCCGGGATGTCGTCATAGTCGACACCACCACCATGGAGCCCGGCGAGTTTGACCGCTTCGTTGATTGGGCGATCGGCAGGAGGACTCCGGTGTGATCAACCTCGGCAGCGCTGAGATCGCCGATCTCCGGGTCGGCGCCAGTCAGGTCGCGCGCGTCTATCTCGGCGAAGACATCATCTGGCAACCGAACTTCGACTCGCTGCCCGCCGCGATCTATTTCTCGGCCGCCGGCAATGATGATACCGGCGCCGGGACGCAGGCCGCCCCGTTCAAGACGCTCAAGATGGCGAACGCCGTAGCGAGGGCCGGCAAGACGCTCTATTTCCGGGGCGGCGATACCTTCACCGGCACGCTGCTTTGCCGGCCCGGCTGCGTCTATAATTCCTATGGCACCGGCAAAGCCACGATCAGTTCGGGCAACTCCGAGGCGGTCCTGCTGGACAATGCCGATAGCGCCCAAGTCCGCCAGCTGATCGCGCAAGGATCGGGCACGACGGTCAACGGCTCGCACGGCATCCGGGCAATCAACAGCCATGCCGAGGCCATTCAGGTCGATGACGTGGTGATCGATAGTTGCGAGGTGCGCGGCTATGGCCGGAACGGCATCTTCGCGACGGTCGCCAATTATCCGTCCGGGATGGCGGGACTCCAGATCACCAACAACATCGTGGAGGATTGCACCGGGAACGATGTCCGGGGCCATACCGGCGGGATCATCGTCGCGGCCGAGGAGGCGGACTTTTGGGGGCTGGCCACCTATCCCGCATCGCATCGGGATGTCGTCGTCACCGGCAACACCGTCCGTCGCTGCAAGGGCAAGCGGGACGCGGCCAACCATGTCGGTTCCGGGATCATTGTCGCGCAGACCGAGGGCGCGCTTGTCGAAAGCAATCTCGCCGAGGATTGCGGCGAAAACTCCACCAACAACGCCGGCCCGGTCGGCATATGGGCGTGGGATGCGATCGGCGTCGTCATCCGCAAGAATACGACTTTGCGGCAACGTTCGGCCCGATCCGATGGCGGCGGCTTCGATCTGGACGGCGGCTGCAAGGATTGCGTTCTCGAATATAATTTCTCGATGGGATGCACCGGCCCCGGCATCATCATTTTCTCTTTTGACGATACCGCCTATCCGAACAAGCTGCTCGATTATTCCAACAATGTCGCCCGCTATAATCTGTCGGTGCGAGACGGCCAGACCGTCCGGTCGGAGTTCGGAATGTTCATCGGCACCATGCGACCGGTCGGCTCCGATTTCCAGAACATCCGCGTCTACAATAATACGATCGTCACCGATACGGTCGGGGCGTTCTCGCCGACGTGCCTTTCTATCCAGACCTTCGGCGGCGTCGATTTCAGCCATGCGACCGGCGTCATCGCCAACAATATCTTTCTCCAGAAAGGCGCCGGGCTGCTTTGCGACGTGCGGACGACCGCAATGCAAATTCACGGCAATTGCTTCCACTCCGTCCAGGGCACCGCCATGCGGTCCTTTGGCTTTGATTGGGAGACCGTCGATCAATGGATTTCGGCGTCGGGCAATAAGGAATTCCTGCACGGCACCCACACCATCTTTGTCGATAACCCGCAGCTGGTGAACGACTCCGGGAGCACCCCGGCGGATTTCCGCCCGGCCAATAGCTCGCCGCTCTATGGCGTCGGGATGGATATCAACGCGGAATTCGGTATTGCGCGCCCGACCGAGGATTACCTCGGCAACGCGCTTCCGGCGACGCAGCGGTTCTTTACGCCCGGCGCTATGGAGCCGGCCACGCCGCTGCCGAATTTGCTGACATCGCCGAACGTCCTAAACACCGGATGGGAGCTTAACGACATCGATCTGATTTCCGGCCTGCCCGGCATGTTCGGCGGCACCTCGGCGCAACTTATCAGGATTGATGACGATGGCGCGGCGGTGGGGCAAACCCGCTCGTTCGCATCAGGCACCGAGAAGATTTTCCGGCGTGGCGGCTTCGTCAAAATCAGCGGCGATGTGAAAGCGGCGGTGATCGGCAATCGCCAGCCCGATATCAACGACTATTGGTGGACGTGGTTCGATCTGGTCGCGGGGGAACTGGACGATGCCGAAGCATGGGGCGCCTATCTGCAA
Organism: Sinorhizobium meliloti; assembly: GCF_017876815.1. Lineage (NCBI taxonomy): Bacteria > Pseudomonadati > Pseudomonadota > Alphaproteobacteria > Hyphomicrobiales > Rhizobiaceae > Ensifer > Ensifer meliloti. The sequence continues at coordinate 2,694,514 of NZ_JAGIOS010000001.1, forward strand.
TCCGTGCCGCGCTTCCGAATGCAAAAGCGGCCGAACGGCTTCTGGCTAATCATGCATGAAATGAAAGTCCCGAGCACTTGGACCAACGATAAGTTTTGGGCACAGCCCTCGCTCCCGTTCCCGGTCAGGGGCGGGCTTGAGGCAAGCGGCCAGCGCGGCCTCATCCACGACGGGTTTTTCGAGTTCCTCGTCGGCTAAATCCATAATTGGAGAAATCATGGCGACCAGCAGCTTCAAAGCGGCGCTGGCGCGGGTGCTCGTCCATGAGGGCGGGTATGTAAATCATCCGCGCGACCCCGGCGGCGCCACCAATCAGGGCATTATACAGCGGACATATGATGCCTATCGGCGCAGCAAGAAATTGCAGCCGCGCTCGGTCCAGAAGCTAACCGCGCCCGAGCGCGACGCGATCTATCGGCGCCAGTATTGGGACGCGATCAAGGGCGACAAGCTGCCGGTCGGCGTCGATTATGTCGTGTTCGACGGCGCGGTGAATTCCGGCCCGAACCAATCCATCAAATGGCTACAGCGCGCGCTCGGCTCGGCCTATCGCGGCCAGATCGACGGGGTGATCGGGCTGGCCACTTTCGCCGCCCTTGAGGCGACCGAGGATCACGACGCGCTGATCGACCGGATTTCCGATCGGCGCATGGCGTTCCTGAAAGCGCTTGAGCCCTGGCCGGTCTTTGCCGGCGGCTGGACGAGGCGCGTTCAGAACGTGCGCGCCAACGGCAAGGCCGAGGCCGCCGGCCGCAAGGATGTCGTCGCCGTCCATATTGCCGGCGCCGAGACAAAGGCGACGATCGAGGACGCCCGCAAGGCGCCGTCGCCAGCGCCAGCCGATGCGGCTACCGGCGGCGGGATCGGGGCGGGCGGCATCGCTGGCACATTGCAAACCCTTCAGGATCAGCTGACGCCGTTCAGCGCGGCCGGCAATTGGATCACCACGCTCGTCGTCGTGCTGGCCGTTTCCGGCGCCGGCCTTGCGGCTGGCGGGATCGCCTATCGCTGGTATGCGAAGCGGCGCGCGGCGCAGCTGGCCGACGCGCTTGATGCGGTGCCGGCATGATCGCTTTGCTTACCGGCCCATGGGGAAAGTGGATCGGCGTCGCGGCGATCGCCGTCGCGCTATTTGGCGTCGGCTATTGGAAGGGCCGCGCTGATATCCGCGCCGATAAGCTGAAAGATACCATCCGCGCAATCGAGAAAAGGGAGCGGATTGATGAACGGATTCAGGGCTTGGACGGCATTGCTCTTTGCAATGAGCTTCTTGGTGGCGGGATGCACGACGAATGCCAGCAATTGCGCGGGGTGGAGGAAGATACCCGTCAGCCCGGCCGGCGCCGTTAAGCTGGCCAGCGATCCCGATCTAGTTCCAACCGGCCAAGGCGTTGCCAGCACCAACTCTTTCGGGCGCGCGCAGAAGTGCTGGAAATAGGAGGCCGCAATGATTGAGGCACTGATTGCCTTGGCGATCACCATTCTCGTCGTCGGGCTGATCGCGGGGCTGGTAATATTCCTGATCCGGCGGGCGCCATTCATCCCCGCGCCCTTCGGTCAATGGGCCGAATATGTCGTGATCGTCATCGCCGTTTTGATTATCCTGTTGCGGGCGCTGCCGCTGTTAGGAGTCAGCGTGTGATGACCTTCGAAGTCGATACCCGGACGATCAATATCAACACGGTGGTCTCGGTCGCCGGGTTTCTCGCGACGTTCGTCTTCATCGGCATCGCGTGGGGCGCCTCGCAAGCGGCGCTGTCCGATCTGGAAGAATGGCGCATCCAGCATGAAGGCGTGCACCGCGATTTACAGGCCAGCGTGCGCTCGCATGATGCCGTGGTGGATCAGCAGATTTCGACCCTCCGCGCCAACCTCGCCAAGCTGGACCAGATCGAATACCGCATTACAGCGAACGAAAAAGGCATTGAGGCACTCGATACCCGGATAGGCCGGATTACCGAAAGCTACAGCAATCAGTTCTCCGATTTCCGCAATCAGCTGTCATCGATATCGACGCAGATCGCGTTGACCAATCAGACCCTCCAGCGGATCGAGGCGGCGACGCCGGCCGCCCCGCGCTGATCATTCCTCCCGGCGCGGGCTAGGCAAACCTCGCCCGGCGGCCCGCGCCTAACTGTCCCGCCTTTGGCTTCACGTCGGGGCGGGCTTTTTCTTTTTCGGGCGGGGGAAGGTTTCCAGAATGCCCATGAACGTATCAGAAACCAAATCTGGAAACCAAATCGTTAACGAATTGAAAATACATACTCCATGGGTAACATTTCGTTAACCATGTTCTGCAAGGTTCTATTAAGAAAACCGCGCGTCGGGCAAAGCTGGGCGGACCGGAAACGAGCAAGGACGAGGTGAGAGAAATGGCGGTCATCACATTCGCCAATGCAAAGGGCGGTGCGGGAAAGACGACCGCGGCGCTGATCCTGTCGACGGAACTGGCGAGGCAGGGGAATCGCGTCGTGGTATTGGACGCCGATCCGCAGCGCTGGATCACGAGCTGGTCCGAAGTGTCCGGCCGTGTCGCCAATCTCGAGGTGATTTCGCACGTCACTCCGGCTTCGCTTCCCTGTCATATCCGCGAGCTCAAGGGTGAGGCCGATTTCATCGTCATCGATCTCGCCGGCGCCAAGGATGCGATCGTCGCGTTGGCGCTGGGGCTGTCCGATCATGTGCTGATACCGGTTCAGGGCTGCGCCATGGACGCGCGTGGCGCCGTACAGATTCTTGAACTTATCCGCCATATCGGCGAGAAGGCGAGGGTGCGCATCAACCACTCGGTCGTCTTGACGCGCGTCAATTCGCTGGTGACGACGCGGGCGCTGCAGACGATCAAGGCGCTGCTCGCCTCCCGCGGCGTTTCGGTCCTCGATACGCCGATCGTGGAGCGTGTTGCCTATCGCGAAATCTTCGAGTGCGGCGGCACCCTGCAGATGATGGACCCGAACCGGGTCAGCAATCTCGACAAGGCGCGCGAAAACGCATACGCGCTTGCCGCCGAGGTGCAAAACCTGCTCCCCGTGACCGCACGCCGCGCCCTGATGTCCCGCCTGCGCTCGGCTTTGCCGCGGGCGGCGTAGCGATCGCTCGCGAAGGGCGGTTGCCGTTCAGAACCGTTTGTCGATGAAGTGTTTCGCCTGGGCGCCGGCGTGGTAGAAGGCGGACTTCAGAGTCCGCCACGGATCCGGCGTGACCGGCGTCTCCGCAAGCGGTATCGCGGACGTATCGCCGGTGACGTGGCGGGCAAGCGCCCGCCCGAAGACGGTGCCCGGCGCGATCCCTCGGCCGTTATAACCGCTGATCGATACGACGTTGGGAGCGAGCACATGCATGGCCGGCAGATTGTTGGTCGTCATGCCGATGCGACCGTCCCACCAGTGCTCGAAGCGGAAGTCCCCGATATAAGGAAAGAGCTTGCGCACCGAGCGCGCGGCGAAGGCCCGGTGCGTGCCTGCGGCGATCGCATCCAGCCTGCCGATCGAGCCGAAAATCAGCCGGTTCTGCCTGTCCATGCGGAAGGAGGTCATCACCAGCCCCGTGTCCCAGGCTCCCTGGCGTTCGGGCAATATCCGCGCGGCCACGTTGTCGGGCAGCGGATTGGTCGCGAACTGGAAATAGGGAAGGATCGTGAGTTCCTGCCGGTACTCCTTCCATGGGACGCCGGTGACAAGGCTCCCATAGGCGTTGGTCGCAAGAATGACGTGACGGGCCGTTACCGTTCCCCGCGGGGTCTTCACGTTCCAGAGATCGCCTTGGCGGCTGGCTGCAAGGAGGGGGGTATCGGTGAAGATTTCGGCGCCGGCGGCAAGCGCTGCACGGGCCAATCCTCGCGCATAGGCGAGCGGCTGTATCGTTCCGGCGCGGCGGTCGAGCAGTGCGCCGGTGAAGCCCTCGGCTCCTGAAAGCGCGTGCGCCTTTTCAGCCGAAAGCACCTCGACCGGAGCACCGCGCTTTTTCCATTGCGCCTCGCGCTCCCGGATTTCCTTGAGCCCTTCCGCGCCGACCGACATATGCAGCGTGCCGTTGCGAACGGCTTCGCATTCGATTCCATGTTTCGCAACGAGATCGTAGACGAATGACGGGCCGTCGCCGAGTTCGTCGAGAAGCCGGTTGCCCGCCGCTGCTCCGAGCGTTGCGATCAGGTCGTCCGGCTGCACCCACATGCCGGCATTGACGAGGCCGACATTGCGGCCCGAACCGCCGAAGCCGATCATCCGCGCTTCGATCACCGCAGTCCTGATGCCCGTCTCCGCCAGATGAAGTGCGGCCGAAAGGCCCGTGAAACCACCTCCGACGATCGCCACCTCGACCGTCAGGTCGCCTGCTAGCGGAGCGGTGCGCGGAGCGGCCGGTGCCGTCGCATGCCAGAGATTGGGGAGAGCACGCTCCGTTGCCATCGCGGACAGTTCCTTAAGGTCAGGGGTGTTTCGTCTGTGATAAAGGCAATGCGGCGGAGTTTTTCATGACAATGTTTCATGACGTCATGAGGCTGCTGCGACCGGCAGGGGGGTATGGCCTTCGAAGCAGCTCAAGCGCGTCGCGATCAACCGCATTGACGCGACACGCTTGGCTGATTGTCGTGCCTCAGTCGACGAATTCGACCGTGACGCCGGTGCTCACCATCTTGCCGAGTTCGGTCGCGTCCCAGTTGGTCAGGCGGACGCAGCCATGGCTCTGGGTCTTGCCGATCTTCGACGGCTCCGGTGTCCCGTGAATGCCGTAGGTCGGCTTCGACAGCGCGATCCAGACGGTGCCCACCGGGCCGTTCGGACCCGGTTGCAATTGCAGGATCCTGTCGTTCGCGCCCTGCTGGAAGTTGATCTTCGGGTTGTAGGTATAACCAGGATCGAAGGCGATACGCTCGACATGCACCGTACCGGAAGGCGACGGCGTGTCGGAGGAACCGATGGTGGACGGATAGGCGGCGATCAGTTTCCCCGCCTCGTCATAGGCGAGCACCTGCTTGCGGGCCTTGTCCGCGACGATGCGCGCCACCTTGCCCTTCTTGTTCGGGCCGGGATTGACGACCTTGATCGTAGTGCCGGGAATTGAAAAATCGACACCGGGATTGAGCTCGCGCAGATACGCCTCGTCCATGTGGAACTTCTCGCCGAGCATCTCCGTCACGGACGTGAAGGACAGATGCGGAAGCTGCGCCTTGTGGGCGTAATCTTCCGGGATGGAGGCGACAAAGGGGCCGGCCGCATCCGCGGCGGTGATCGTGTAGGTCGTAATCGGCAAGCCGCCGTTGAAGCGCAGCCGCTCCAAAATGTCTTCGGTATTGTTCGGATCGAGCGTTTCACCCGTTGCCTGCTGCCAGGCTTCGATGGCCTTGGTGACGTTCGAGCCCATCTTGCCGTCGATCACGCCGGGAGAAAAGCCCTCGCGGTCGAGGAAGACCTGCAGGGCAGCGATCTCAGCGCGCGACTTTCCCGTCACCGTCATGGCCGGCGGCATCGGCTGTGCCAGCGGGTCATCGTATTGCGGATCGTAGGCAGCCTCCTCGCGATCGGAGAGCGAGGGAAGGCTGTTGGGCAGATCCTCGCGCTCGACCGGAGCGGGCGCAATATCGCGGTATTCGGGGATGGCGCCGGTAAACTCGCCGGGTTCGGAATAGCCGTAACCGCGATCGCGGGGCTCGGGATAGCCATCGCGCCCGTATTCGCGGCGCCGCTGTCCGCGACCATAGCCGTCATTCGGCACGACGGTGGCGACGATATTGCCCCACGGATCCACGAGCACCGTGCGTCCGCGGCGGTCGCGCATGGCATGAACCTCGGCCTCTCCGGGGATATAGTCGAGAATGTCGCCTTCGGGCGTGACGAGCATCACGTCGCCGCCGCCCCAATAGCCACCATAGGCATCCTGTGCGTTGGCGGGCGCAAGCTCCATGGCCATGAGGGCGAGTGCTGCGAAGAGCGAAAGGCCGGTGCGGGTCGCGGGCGTCACTAGGGAACCTGTCTTCATGGCGGTTGCTTTGCGGCGGTACATACCGATTTGGACGTTAATGTGAAAAAAGTGAATTCATCATGAACAGCCGGTTAAATTAGTTAGGCCAACATCCTGCCCATTGCAACGCTCGCCGAAATGGCCCGGTTCCGAGGCTTCGACTATCATGGATTCCATGCCTGATTCCGGGCTCCTTCTCTGGAGGTGAAATGCGGACGACCTTGAACGCGGCCGATGGCGCGGCGAGCCACCTCCTGTTCGACCCGTCCTCGGCACTCGATGTCGCGGCCTTCGTCGTCGCCGGTGTCGATCTGTCGCCGGGCGCGGCGATCCCCTCGGACGGCGATCCGCGCATCGACCGCGCGCTCGCGGGTTTCCTGTTTACCTGCGGTCCCGAGCACATTCGACATCCCGAGGCTCTGGAAGGCGGCGCCGGCGCATATTATCCCCTGCATGGCTCGCTCGCCGGAACGCCCGTCAGCCGGACCGAGATGTGCGGTGCGGGCGATCGTTGTACTGCCGTCACCGAAGTCGATCTCGCCTGCGGCGGCCGGGCGGCTATCGAGCGCCTCTGGCAAGTCGATGCGGCCGCGCACGCCGTGACGCTTGCGGACCGCGTCATCAACATCGGTTCGTCTGCCTTTGCGCCGATGATGATGTATCACATGAACATCGCCGGCCGGCTGCTCGGCGAGGAAACGCGGATCGAAAGTCCGTCGGTCGACGGCGGATCGTTTCCTTGGCGCTTCGGCGAGGGGGAAAGCGCGCATTTCTGCCGTCCGGCCGTTGCCTGTGACGGATGGTCGGAGGTGGCGCTGACCGCAATGCCGGGTCTTAAGGGGCGCGCACTGCGTGTGCGGTTCCGGACCGACACGCTGCCGTTCCTGCAGATGTGGCGTTGTCAGCGCGGCGGCGCCAACGTCGTCAGCATCGAGCCGGCCTCGCATCGCCTGGCGAAGCGGCCGCAGCTTGCCGCAAACGGGGAGCTCGATCCTCTTCAACCCGGCCAATCGCGCGATTATAGCCTGGCTTTCACCGTCTCCTGATGACGCCTTCTCGATTGACGCCGCCCGGCGCCGGGCCTAAATCAGGGCAACGCTTTTCTTGAGGGACGCCACATGGACATTCGCCAGATCAACGATGAGTACTCGGTTTCGGGCCAGATCACCGTCGACGACCTCGACGAGATCAAGGCGCTCGGCTTCAAGTCCATCGTCTGTCATCGCCCGGATTTCGAGGCACCCGATCAGCCGACCTTCGACGCCATCGCCGCGCGTGCCCAGGAACTCGGGCTGGAGATCACCCATATCCCGGTCGGCCCGATGGGCGTGACCGCGGACGCGGTCAAGAGCATGGTCGACGCTCTGGACGAATTCCAGCGCCCGATGCTTGGCTATTGCCGCTCCGGCGCCCGCTCCACCGCAGTCTATCAGCAGACACTGCACATTCGGGGCTGAGGCGCCGAAAACGGTTGTGACGAGGGCTTCGCTCCGCGAATCATCTCACGGATTGCGATCTCTCTCTCATCCCTCGAGCACTGAGGAGGTTGGCAGGCATACCGCGATGCTCGCGAAGACGGCCGAGATCACGCATGATGTCGAGATGCAGACACGTCGAATGCAGTGGTTTGATCGGGCCGCCTCTGCCCCTCATCCGCCTGCCGGCACCTTCTCCCCGATTACGGGGAGAAGGAACAAGCGGGCACTGCTTCGTCCTCTTCTACAGCGCCGCGCGTCTTATCAGACGCGCAAAGGTCGCTGTAGCACTTTGATCTGCTGCATGTTTTTGTCCTTTGATCGGATACGATTAAAGGAAACATGCAGTAGAGGGCGGAGACGGGGCTGGGAGCTTGCCGCTTGTCCCTTCGCCCCGCTTGCGGGGAGAAGGTGCCGGCAGGCGGATGAGGGGCTTTCGAGAATTCCGCTGAGCGCCGCATTACGGCGGCCCCATCCTACCCTTTCCGGATCTCGCTCAGCGTCCGCGTCGGCGTGATCGCTTCCGGGTCGAGCTTGATCTCGATGATGGCAGGCTTGCCGCTCTCACGCGCCCGCAGGAAGGCGCCTGCGAATTCTTCCGTCCTCGCCACCGTTTCGCCGTGGCCGCCATAGGCGCGGGCGAGCGCTGCGAAATCCGGGTTCGTCAGATCCGTGGCGCTGACACGGCCGGGATATTCGCGCTCCTGGTGCATGCGGATCGTACCGTAGATACCGTTGTTGACGACGAGCACGATGATCGGGAGTTCATAGCGGACGGCGGTCGCGAACTCCTGGCCATGCATCAGGAAACAGCCGTCGCCGGCAAAGCAGACCACCTCGCGATCGGGATGCAGATGCTTGGCCGCGACTGCGGCCGGCAGGCCGTAGCCCATCGAGCCGGAAGCGGGAGCAGCCTGCGTCCCGTAACGGCGGAAACGGTGGAAGCGATGGAGCCAGGTGGCGTAATTGCCTGCGCCGTTGGTGAAGATCGTCTCCGGCCCCGTATTCGCCTCCAGCCAGTTCACGATCGGTCCCATCTGCACGTCGCCCGGTCCCTTTTCCGGCGGCGTCGACCATTTGAGATAGGCCGCATGCATTTCTCCGGTGCGGGCGGACCAGTGGGGCTCGGCTGAAGGCGTCAGGTTCGAGAGCGCGGCGACGAAGTCGCGCGGGCTCGCGGCAATTGCGAGGTCCGGACGGTAGACCCGGCCGAGCTCGCCCGGATCCGGATGGACATGCACCAGGGTCTGCCTGGGGTAGGGGACGTCGATCAGCGTGTAGCCGGAGGAAGGCATCTCCGAGAACCGCCCGCCGACGAGGAGGACGAGGTCGGCTTCCCGGATCTCGCCTGCCAGCGACGGATTGATGCCGATGCCGACATCGCCCGCGTAGTTCGGATGCAGGTGGTCGAAAAGCATCTGGCGGCGGAAGGAGCAGCCGACCGGCAGCTGCCAGCGCTCGGCGAAGCTCTGGAACCCGGCCACGGACTCGGCGGACCAGCGGGTACCGCCGAGAATGGCGATCGGCCTTTTCGCGGTGGAGAGAAGCTCTGCAAGCTTGGCAATCTGGCTTGGGCCCGGGTGGCTTTCCACCGGCTGGTAAGCGCGGGCGGCCGGTGCCTCGGTGCTCTGTGTCAGCATGTCTTCCGGCAAGGTCAGGACCACAGGCCCGGGACGGCCGGACGTCGCGACGGCGAAGGCACGCGTCACGAATTCCGGGATGCGCGCCGGATCGTCGATTTCGCCGACCCATTTTGCGACTTCGGTGAAGGCCCGCCGATACTCGATCTCCTGAAAAGCCTCCCGCTCGCGGGCTTCGCGCTGCACCTGGCCGATGAAGAGGATCATCGGAACCGAATCCTGCCGGGCCACGTGGAGGCCGGCGGAGGCATTGGTCGCGCCGGGGCCGCGGGTGACCATGCAGATGCCGGGCTCGCCCGTCAGGCGGCCCCAGGCATCCGCCATCATTGCGGCCCCGCCCTCCTGCCGGCAGACGACGACCTCGATGTCGGCGTCGTAAAGCGCATCGAGCACCGCCAGATAGCTTTCTCCCGGAACGCAGGAGATGCGCTTCACCCCGTTTGCGGCAAGCGCTTCCACCACCAGTTGTCCGCCCGTTTTCATATGCACCTCCCAATGCTGTCCTGTTTTGCCGATGTCAGATCGCCGGCGACACCGGCGCGATACCAGCCGTTTTCTGCACCTGCCGCTCGCGCCAGATGATATAAAGTCCTGAGCCGATGATGATCGCGATGCCCAGCCATTTCAGCGCGTCCGGCAGATCGCCGAAGACGAGCCAGCCGAAAATCGTCGCCGAGACGATCTCGAGATATTGCAGCGGCGCGAGCACCGAGGCCGGCGCCGCCCGATAGGCATAGACGCCGAGCACGCCGGAGATCGTCGCGGTGACGCCGACCCCGAGCAGGTAGTACCAGGCGCGCCCGTCCGGCCAGACCGGATCGAAGACGCTCGATCCGCTGCCCTCGCCGAACCAGAGCAGCGCGAGACAGAAGAGGCCTCCCCAGATGCCGGCATGGAACTGCATCGACCAGGGGTCCTCGTTCTGCGCGACCATGCGCGTCACGAGCAGGAAAACGGCGAGGCCGAAGGCGGCGACGATCGGAAGAAGTGCGACCAGACCAACTTCCTGCATGCTCGGCTGGATCACGAGCAGCGAACCGAGGAAGCCGACAGCGCAGGCGGTATAACGGCGCCAGCCGATCGTCTCCTTCAGGAAAATGCTGCCTAGAATCGTGAGGATGATCGGTTCAACGAAGAAGATGGCGATGGCATCGGCCACCTCCATGACCTTCAGCGTGGTGATGAAGGAAAGCATGGTCACCACCAGAAGGCCGCCGCGCAGCGCATGCAGCGCACTCTTGCGCCATGTGAGATCGAAGAGCGTACCGCGCACAAGGACGATCGGCAGGATGAAGACGATCTGCAGCAGGAAGCGTGCCGCCGTGATCTCGGCCGAGGGAACCGTCGCGATGGCTAGCTTCGAGAAGATGTCGATCAGCGGCGACAGCAACACCGAAAGGACCATCAGCGTCAGGCCGTAGGAAATCCGGTTGTGGTCGATTGCCGCCTTGGAAAGGGAGAGCTCGCTCATTGACCGTGGCGCTTTCCCCGGACTGCCTTCAGGCACCAGGCGGCGAATTCCTCCGTCGCTTTTTCCCGGCCGATCTCGTTGAGCGTTTCGTGGCGCATGCCCTCGTGAATTGCGATCGTGACATTCGTCATGCCCCGCGCTTTCATGCGGTTGCCCAGCCAGCGAACGGCCTCTCCGTTGAGGGTGGAAGGATCGGCACTGCCGCCGACGAGGTGTACCGGAAGGCTCGACGGCAGCCGCGACAGCCGGTCGGGGCGGGCACCGGCGAAGGCGAAGGCGAAGACGTCGAGCCACAGCGATACGGTCGGGTCGAAACCGCAGTGCGGATCTTCGATATATCTGGCGACCTCGCTTTCATCGCGCGAGAGCCAGTCGAAATCGGTCTGCCGGTCGGCGATGGTGGTGCTCCAGGCGCCGAAGGTGAGTTTCGTCACGAGCGGACTTGGCACGTCCGAACCCTTCAGCATCTTCTCGATCGCCAGCAGCAACTGGCCGCCGCGCCCGGCAAGGCCCGGCCGGAAATTGGAGTTCCACACAGCGAGCGCGTCGTAGAGGTCCGGATCGGTTTCGGCGGCGTTCAGCGCGATCAGTCCCCCCATCGAATGGCCGAACAGCACGACCGGCAGGCCTGGATGAGCGGCCGCTGCCATATCGCGGAGTGCGCGCAAGTCCGTGACGACCTTCGCCGCACCTTCCCGCTGGGCGAACATGGCGGGAGGCGCATCGGGGGCACAGCTCGTGCCGTGGCCGCGGTGGTCATGGGCGTAAACGTGGAAACCTTGGGCGGCCATGGTTTCGGCAAAGCGGGCATAGCGGCCGGAATGCTCGGCAAGGCCGTGGCTGATGACGAGAATGCCTTGCGGTTCGCCTGCCGCGCCCTCATGGCGCCAGCCGAGCGTCGCGCCGGTCGGGCTTTGATGCGTCCTCACCTGCCCGAACATGCCATGCGCTCTCCCCCACTTGCGGATGCCGTACGGATATCAAATCGATTTGGGTGGGAAAGGCAATCGCAGCTTGTTGCTCGTTGCGCATGAGATCACAACGAATCCGCGGATACCGATTCAGGGTTGCAATTTTCCCGTATATGGGGTTTTTTGTTCCTGTTTTGTTTTCCTTTAGAGGGTTTGGGGCAATGAAGACAAGGGCGATGATGCATCTGATGAGGTTGGCGGCTGTGGCGCTGGGGTTGGCGAATGCGCCCCTCGCGGCGGCTCAGGAGAGTTCCGCGAGCGAGGGCGAAACCGGCGGGGGGAGGACGGAATATGTGCTCGCCGTCAGCTGGCAGCCGGGATTCTGCGAGACGCGGCCCGATCGCAAGGAATGCATCGGCCAGACGGCGGAGCGCTTCGACGCGACGAATTTCTCGCTTCATGGCCTATGGCCACTCAAGAAGAGCTATTGCGGCGTGGAAGCGGATCTGAAAGCGCGCGACCGCAAGGGCGACTGGCTGGAACTGCCGGAAGTCGACATGGGGGACGAGACGGCCAAGCGCCTGCTTGTCGCCATGCCGGGGGTCAAGTCCGGCCTGGACCGGCACCAATGGCTGCGCAACGGTACCTGCCAGACGGCAAATGCCGAGGACTACTTCGCGCTGCAGCTCCGGCTTCTGGACGAGCTCAACCGTTCGGCCGTACGTGCGCTCTTTGCCGACGCGATCGGCAAGGAACTTGACGAAAAACAGATCAAGCAGGCCTTCGACCAGGGTTTCGGGGCGGGGGCCGGAGACCGGGTGCGCATGCGTTGCCAGTCGGTGAACGGCCGCGACGTGATCACCGGGCTGACGATCGGGCTCTCGGGCGACCTCTCGGGCAAAGCCGAACTGGCGGATCTGATCCAGGCGCAATTCGCATTGAGGGAGCGGCGTGGCAGCGTTGGGGCAAGGGCCTTTGACGTTGCCCCGCCACCATAATTCGCCTACATAGCGGGCAAAATTCCCTTCCGATGCGGAGCATTCCTTTATGGCACGTCAATTCATCTATCACATGGCCGGGCTGAACAAGGCCTACGGCAACAAGAAGGTCCTTGAGAACATCCATCTCTCCTTCTATCCGGAGGCGAAGATCGGCATTCTCGGCCCGAACGGGGCCGGTAAGTCGACCGTGCTCCGGATCATGGCGGGCCTCGATACCGAATATACCGGCGAGGCCTGGGTCGCCGAAGGTGCGAGGGTCGGCTATCTCGCGCAGGAGCCGCAGCTCGATCCTCAGAAGACCGTGCTCGAGAACGTGATGGAAGGGGTGGCCGCCAAGAAGGCGATCCTCGATCGCTATAACGAGCTGATGATGAACTATTCCGACGAGACGGCGGACGAAGGCGCCAAGCTCCAGGACGTCATCGACAGCCAGAACCTCTGGGACCTCGACAGTCAGGTGGAAATGGCGATGGAGGCGTTGCGTTGCCCGCCGGGCGATGCGGAGGTCACCAATCTCTCCGGCGGCGAGAAGCGCCGCGTGGCGCTTTGCAAGCTTCTGCTGTCGCAGCCCGAACTGCTTCTGCTCGACGAACCGACCAACCACCTCGACGCGGAAACGATCGCCTGGCTCGAAAAGCACCTGCGCGAATATCCGGGCGCCGTGCTGATGGTCACGCACGATCGCTACTTCCTCGACAACGTCACCGGCTGGATTCTCGAGCTCGACCGCGGCCGGGGCATTCCCTATGAGGGCAACTACTCCGCCTATCTGCAGTCGAAGGCCAAGCGGATGGCGCAGGAAGGACGCGAGGAGGCCGCCCGCCAGAAGGCAATCAGCCGTGAGCAGGAATGGATCTCTTCAAGCCCCAAGGCCCGCCAGGCGAAGTCCAAGGCCCGTATTCGCGCCTATGACGAGCTGGTCGAGGCGGCTGCGGACCGGCGTCCGGGCGACGCACAGATCGTCATTCCCGTTGGCGAACGCCTTGGGCAGGTGGTCATCGAGGCGGAAAATATTTCCAAGGGCTATGACGACCAGCTGCTGATCGAAGGCTTGAGCTTCAAGCTGCCGCCGGGCGGCATCGTCGGCGTCATCGGCCCGAACGGCGCCGGCAAGACGACGCTCTTCCGCATGATCACCGGCCAGGAGCAGCCCGACGACGGCTCTATCCGGATCGGGGACAGCGTGCAGCTCGCCTATGTCGACCAGAGCCGCGATGCGCTCGACGCCAACAAGACGGTCTGGGAAGAAATCTCGGGCGGCAACGACATCATCAAGCTCGGCAAGCACGAGGTCAATTCGCGGGCCTATTGCTCCACCTTCAACTTCAAGGGCGGCGACCAGCAGCAGAAGGTCGGGACGCTTTCGGGCGGCCAGCGCAACCGCGTTCACCTTGCCAAGATGCTGAAGTCCGGCGGCAACGTCGTCCTGCTCGACGAACCGACGAACGACCTCGACACCGAGACCCTGGCGGCACTTGAGGATGCGCTCGAAAACTTCGCGGGATGCGCTGTTATCATCAGCCACGACCGCATGTTCCTCGACCGCCTTGCCACCCATATCCTCGCCTTCGAGGGCGACAGCCATGTCGAGTGGTTCGAAGGCAATTTCGAGGACTATGAAAAGGACAAGATCCGGCGTCTCGGCCCGGACTCGGTCAATCCGAAGCGGGTAACCTACAAGCGTCTGACGCGTTGACCGTCATACGCTTGCGGCGGCGCATCGCTGAAGCGTAGAGCGACATGCGTCCAGATGGAGCCAAGAACAAAAGTCCTTCACGGCGCGGACGCGTCGTGGCTGGATGCCTGTGACAAGCACAGGCATGAGGGGAGTGTTTGGGCTGCCGTAATCGACCGGTATCGGTGAACGGGCGCCCGATCCTTCCTCATCCTTGTGCTTGTAACAGGGATCCAGCAGCGCCGCGTCCGCGGCGCCAGAGAGTCACGGCGAAACGCACGTCCGTAAGGGCGACCGCAAGGTCGCCCGCTCTTATCCTCCAAGCGCCATTCTGTAGCCCTTATGCGCAAATCTCTTGCGCCGTCGCCGCAAATCACATAAACATATCTTTATGTGTTGATGGGGAAGGCTATGGCTGATCGGGAAACGCTTGGTTTGGATGCGCTGGTCGACGTCCTGAAAGCGGCGGGCGAGCCGACGCGCCTGCGCCTGCTGGCACTGCTCTCGGCCGGCGACCTGACGGTCACCGATCTTACCGAAATTCTCGGGCAGTCGCAGCCGCGCATTTCCCGTCATCTGAAATTGCTGGCCGAGGTCGCGCTCATCGATCGCTATCAGGAAGGCGCCTGGGCCTATTTCCGTCTGCGACAGGAGGGCCGTCGCGTCGCGCTGATCCGCGAGCTTCTCGCATCGGCTGCGGCCGACGATGCGATTCTGGCCAGGGATGCGATCCGCCTTGCCACGTTGAAAAGAACCCGCGCGGAGAAGGCGCAGGCCTATTTCAGCCGCAACGCGGCCGAATGGGACAAGCTCCGACGTCTGCACATCGCCGAAGGCGACGTCGAGGCGGCGCTCAAGGCGATGGTCGGCGACGAGCCGGTCGACAGCCTGCTCGACCTCGGCACCGGAACGGGACGCATCCTGCAGCTCTTCGAGGGCATCTACCGGCGCGGCATCGGCGTCGACGCCAGCCGCGACATGCTGGCGGTTGCGCGGTCCAACCTGGACAGGGCCGGCATCACCAAGGCGTCGATCCGCCACGGCGACATCTTCAACCTGCCGCTGGATGGTCAATCCTTCGATCTCGTCACGATCCACCAGGTGCTCCATTATCTCGAGGAGCCCGAGGCGGCGATTGCCGAGGCCGCGCGCATGCTCGTACCGGGCGGCCGGCTCGTGATCATCGATTTCGCGCCGCACGGGCTTGAACATCTGCGTGACGACCACGCCCATGCGCGCCTCGGCTTCTCGCACCAGACGATGAGCGAATGGCTGCAGAAGGCGGATCTTTCGCTCGAGAAGACGACCGATCTTGCGCCGGAAGGCGGGCAGGAGGGGAAGCTGACTGTCACCATCTGGCTGGCGCGCGACCAGCGCGCGGCCGAAACCGTTGCCGACTTGCCGCGCCAGCGTCTTCATGCAGGGGGAGTTTGAGAATGAACGGACGGACGCCTTACCCCGTGGACTGTGACGGGCTTAGATTTTCCTTCGAGTACTTCCCGCCGAAGAACGACGAGATGGAGACGCAGCTCTTTCAGACAGTCACGGCCCTCTCCGTTTTCGCGCCCGCCTTCGTCACCGTCACCTGCGGTGCCGGCGGGTCGACCAAGGCACGCTCCCTGACGACGGTCAAGCGGATGATCGGCGAGATGGAGATCGCGAATACGGCGGCGCACCTCACTTGCGTCGGCGCGCCGAAGGCGGAGGTGGATGCGGTCATCGACGAGTTCCTGGCCTGCGGCGTGCGCCATTTCGTGGCATTGAGGGGTGATCCGCAAGGCGGTATCGGCAGCGTCTACGAGCCTTTTCCGGGCGGCTATGAGAATGCCGCCGCCCTCGTCAAGGCCCTGCGGGCGCGCGGCGATTTCGAGATCTCCGTCTCCGCCTATCCGGAAAAGCATCCGGAGAGCCCCGACGTCGCTGCCGACATAGACATGTTGAAGCGCAAGGTCGACAATGGCGCAACGCGCGCGCTTACGCAGTTCTTCTTCGACAATGACGACTTCGAGCGCTATCTCGAACGCGTAAGGCGTGCGGGCATCGCGATACCGATCGTACCCGGGATACTGCCGATCAATAATCTCACCCAGGTGCAGAAATTTGCCGGTCTTTGCGGCGCCAGAGTTCCGGAGTCGATCGTTTCGCGGCTGGGCCCTATTGACGATCAGCCGGAGGAGCGCTTCCGGGAGGCGGCCCATATCGCGGCCGAACAGGTCGCCGATCTCGTCCGGCGCGGCGTCAGCGATTTTCACCTCTACACGATGAACCGCCCGCAGCTGATCACCGCCGTTTGCGAACTGATGGGCTATGATCCGGAAATCGCGCCGGCTCAGCCGGCCGACACGGAGCGCTCAGTCCGGGCGGTCGCGAGGGCATGACGGCCGACCTCGGATAACGCAGCAGCAATAGCGAAAGCCCATGAGTGCCGCAGCATTCATGGGCTTTCTGATTGTTGCAGCCTGTCGAACTATTGCGCCTGAGCGGCCGTCAGACATGCCTCGCTGCAAAAATGGATTTTCCGGAAATTAAAGTCCCCGTTTCGGCTGGACTGTCAGTGGCCTTGGATCACACGAAAAGCATTACGGCCACGAATGCGAACGCTGCACTGATCATAAGGACGTTCAACGAGTGTGTAAGTCCCATAAGCTGATCCTCCCTGCGTTGACGGGTAAAACATAGGGCGAAAAAACGGCATGTGAAAGCGAAACTTGTGCTGCACTGCGAAATTCCGTATGTCAGATTTTCTCGCGAATACATCTAAATTGCTGAAATTATTTTATTATTTGGAATGCCACATTTTATTCACAATTCCTGCCGGGAGGTTAATGTAACCGTCTGTAACGCTGCGTGAGTGTGTGAAAATGACGGTGAATCACTTCATCGGCGTGCGCCGGGGCGGGATTGCGGCGCGCGGAACGGTCACCGTCCGGCGGAATATCCGAGCTTCAGGACGCGCCCGTCCAGGATCGCCAAGCCGGCGGCGATGAGCAACATGCCGCCGACGTCCGTCGCCTGCAGCATTTCTCCCAGGAAGAGATAGCCGAGCAGGATGGCGCTTGGCGGGACAAGCAGCGTTACCAGCGACGTGTTGGTGGCGCCCGCTTCGGCCATGATGCGGAAGAACAGGATATAGGCATAGGCGGTTGAGACGAGCGCCAGTCCGAGGATCGCGAGCACGGTCGTGAGCGGCGGCATCGGCATGGTCCATGGCATGTCGACGAGGACCGCGACCGGCAGCATGATGAGTGTCGATGCCGTCAATTGCCCAGCGGCCGTCACCGGCGGGGCCAGATCGCGGAAGCGTTTGCCGTAAGTCGCGGAAAAGCCGTAGCTGACTGCTGCCAGGACCGGCAGGACGAGCGCCCAGAGCGGCACGTCGCCGGCAGTGCCGAAGAGGCCGGCAAGCGCACTCGGTCCTATGAGCACGACGGTACCGGCAAGCCCGAGCAGGCAACCGCTGAACTTCGCGGTGCTCAACTTCTCATCCTCGGTCGCGACATTGGCGATGAGCACCGTCCAGACCGGCGTCGTGGCGTTGAGGATTGCCGCGAGACCGGCGCCGATGTGCGTTTGGCCGAGAAAGATGAAAGCATGCGGAATGGCGTTGTTGATGAGCCCCATGAGCAGGAATTCGCGCCAGCGCCCGGCGAGCGCCGGATATATGCCGTGTCGGCCCCGAAGATAGAGATGCAGGGCGAGGGCGGCGAGGCCGAGACGCAAAAGCACGAGCGTGAAAGGCGGCACATGGGCAACGGCGACCCGGGCGAAGAAGAAGGAGCCGCCCCAGATGAGACCGAGCAGCCCGAGCAATGCCCAGAGGCGCATGGTCATGTGGGTGCTGATGGAATTTGCGGATGAAGCCATATCTTGCCTGCGCAGCAGCTACCGCATCGGCCCGAAAATCGTCCGATTTTCGGAAAGCACGATGCGTCGGCTGAATCTAAGCCGGGATAGGAGCCCGACAATTCTGAATTGTGCAAGCAGTATTGCAGCGAAGCGGGTGTTGCCACCCGCTTCTTGTGTCCTGCAAAAGGTTAAAGCGCCTCCAGCAGGCCCGGTGTTGCCCACCCGTCGGCGGGAATCCCGAGCTTCAACTGCTCCTTCTGCAGCGCGGCCCGCGTGCCCGAGCCGAGAATGCCGTCGATCTTGCCGACGTCATGCCCAAGTGCCTGCAATCTGGTCTGCAGGGCCTTCATCTCGGCGTCGCCGAGCCCCGGTTCCGGATTTCCCTGTTGATAGGGAGGCGCACCGGCAAGCCGGGTCGCGAAATAGGCGGCGGAGGTCGTGTAGATGAAGGACTGGTTCCACTCGAGATAGATCTTGAAGTTCGGGTAGGTCAGGAAAGCAGCACCTTTGCGGCCCTGAGGGAGCACCAGCGAGGCTTCGAGCCCACTATTGGAGGTGTTGCCGTCACGCGGCGCGACACCGAGTGCGAACCAGTCGCCGGCGGTCATGCCGGGCTGCAGGCCGGTCTTTTCCCATGGCAACTGCTCCGGAACGCGGACCTCCTGAATCCATGGTTCCCCGGGCTTGAAGCCCAGGCTCTGGATGAATTTCGCCGCCGTCAGAATGGCATCCGGAGAACTCTTCTTGAGATTGACATGGCCGTCGCCGTCGCCGTCGACGCCATAGGCGATGATGTCCTCAGGCAGCATCTGTACCTGACCGATCTCGCCCGCCCAGGCGCCGGTGGTCGCGGCGGGATCGAGATCGCCGTGCTGCACCATCTCGATTGCGGCGAGAAGCTGCGGCCGGAACATTTCCGGGCGGCGGCAGTCATGCGCCAGCGTCACCAGCGCATCACGCGTATTGAAATCGCCCTGCACGGCGCCGAAGTCGGTCTCCATGGCCCAGAATGCGGTGATCACGGGCGCCGGTACGCCGAACTCCTGCTCGGCCCGGGCAAAGACGTCGGCATATTCCCGCATCTTCTGCGCACCGATGTCGAGGCGCGACTTGCTGACGGTACGCTTCGAAAATTCGGTGAAGGTCTGCTTGAACACGCCCTGAGCGCGGTCGCGGCTCAGCACCTTCTGGTCGATGGCGGCGCCTGCGAGCGCCCGATCGGCGACGTCTGCGGGGATGCCCTTGGCGACCGCTTCGGCCTTGACGCCCTCCAGAAAGGAGCCGAGGTCGCCGCCGCACGCGGCGGCTGGGTTCCCCGGTTGAGCCGGAGCTTGCGCCAGGGCCGGCGCGCCGGCGATCGCAAGGAATCCGAGGGAGAGAAGGGCTTTGCGCGCTGTGGCTGTCATTACAATTCCTTTCCATGCCGGCCGCACAGGAATGCCGCCGGGCCCGAAGTCTGTCGAGAATGAAATCTATCGATGCTCTCTCAGAGCATTATGACCGAATGAAGAAAATGCGGACCATGCCGCCGCGTCCTCTGGTCTATCTTGCCTGCGAGACGGTCGCGACCCACTTCTGCCAGTTCCTGGCGGAACCGGCGAAGGCGTTGATGTCCGTGCTGCCCTGAATGCCGGGGATCACGCCGGTGCTGGTATATTGCCAGAAGGCCCAGCGGCGTTCGACGTAGATGTCCTTCGGGTGCTTGGCTACCGAGCGCACCCAGAAATGATAGTCGTTGAAGGCGCCGACCAGATTGTCATGGTGGAAGTCGACGGACGTGTAGATGATCGGCCGCTTGCCGTAATGGGCCTCGAGCCGATCCATGAACCGCTTCATTTCGGACCGCACGGTTTCCGGCGCCGGCCGGTGACGGCAGGTCTTGGATTCGCCATTCCATTCGACATCCAGGACGGGCGGCAGGTGGACGGCGCTCTTCGGCACGTTGGCGATGAACCAGTCGGCCTGGGCGTCGGCGGTGGAGCAGAAATAATAGAAATGATAGGGCGCGTAGGCGAGGCCGACGGCGCGCGCCTGCTGCCAATATTCGTGGAAGCGCGAGTCCACCCGGTCCTTGCCCTCGGTTGCCTTGATGAACGCGAAGGACACCCCGGAATTCTTAACCTTCCGCCAACGATGTCGCCGTTCCACTTGGAGACGTCGATCCCGTGAACGCTGTGATGGTGCGGCGTGCGGCCGCCGAAATCCTGGGGATCGGTGTCGTGGAAGCGCGGCTGAATGGAGGCCGTCTTGACGAGATCGTAATCGGTGGAGGTACAGGAGGAGAGAATGGTGGCGATGGGCAGCAATGCCAGGAGAAGCCGGCGCATGGGGGTTCCGTTTCGAGACGAACGACGATCCTGCCTCACGCGATGGTTTCCATGATTGGTGATGTCCCCCAGGGAGGCGTGACCTCCTTTTCACCATATCATCGTAAAAATTGCGTTAGCTCAAGTGTGAATTGCAGCCGAATGCAATCCGCCACCGTCCGCTACGGTGCCGCGCGGCGATAGACGACAAGCCAGGCATAACCTCGTCTCAGCGATCTGACCTCGAGCGCCGCTCCGTTTCTCTCGGCTCTTTTGCGCATCACATCGAAAAGCGTTTCGCGCGGCGTGACGTGGAAGCGTCTGAGCCAGGCCTGGAGGAAGCGGCGGAAGCCGGCCGGCCAACCTTCCTGCTGGCCGAAGTCGGCGATATGCAGCGAGCCGCCCGGCTTGAGCGCGGCAATCGCGGCATCGACCGCCTTTTCCCATTCGGGAACCATGGAAAGGGCGTAGGAAATGACGATCCGGTCGAAGCCTTCCTGATCGAATGAGGCGGCGGTGAAATTCGTCGCGTCGGCGACCCGCAACACTGCGTCCGGCCGATTTTGGCGCCGGAGCTTGGCTTTGGCGGTCGCCAGCATTTCGGCCGAGATATCGAGGCCGAAGAGGCGCGCACCGGGGTAGAGATCCCCGATCACGGCGAGATTGCGGCCCGTGCCGCAGCCGACTTCCAGCACCGATGCGCCTGGCGGCGGGTTCAGTTCACGGATCAGCGTGTCACGGCCGAAGAGATAGTATTTGCGAGTGAAATCATAGATGTACCGCTGGTAGCGATACATGCGGTCCATCAGATGAGCGTGGCTTTCATTCGCGGTCTGCACGGCGCTCATGCTTTCTTCCGGTAGATGTGGAAGCCGCCATAGATCGCCGACCGGTCTTCAGCGCCGAGCCTCATCGAAGTCTCGGCATCATAGTACCACTGATCGAGGAGGGTGGTGGAGAGGCGCCCCGGCAGGATGCTCGCTTCGGCCGCCGTGCGGAAGATCACGACCGCGCCGGCGTCGGCGGTGCGGGTGATCTCCGTCCAGAGGTCGTTCAGCTGCTGGTCGGTCATCCAGTCCTGTGCGTCGAGGAGCACGTAGCGGTCGACTGAGGCGGCGGGCTTGCCGGCGAGAAGCTCCGTGAAGCTCGCATGGTGGACCTCGACGCGCTCCGCATTGTCGCGAATCGCTTCGTATCGCGATGCCTGAAGATAAGGTGGCAACTCGCCCTCGTCCGGCCGCGGGTAGCGCCGTGCAAAGGCCTGCCAGGCGAAGTAGTTATCGCGCAAGGGGAAATGACAGGTCAGCTTTTCCAGGCGATTGCGCAGCACCGCGGCGACGGATTTCTCCCGGCTCAGGCTCGCGAGTTCGTCGAACTGCTGCGGCGGGATGCCGAGGCCGAAAAGGGAGCTCTTGCGGCTGGTGATCCAACGGATGACCGGACGCTCGAAGAGCGGAGCGAGCTTGTCGTCGAAGAACTGCCGCTGCTCGCGCATGGAGCGCGCCTTGACGAAATCTTCCGGATTGATGCCGTGCAGCCGTGCGAGAGCATGGCTGGCGGAAATGAAACGGCCAAGCAGGCCGGTACGATAAACGTTGCGCCCGAAGACGCCGATGCGCCGGCGGCCGGTGAGATCTCGGCCGTTCCAATAGGCGCGGGTTGCCGGATCGAGCTTCGGCGCGAGGAACACGTCGTAGGCCTGGCCATTCGTGCGCGTACCTTCGACGGCGAGGAACCGCACCACGTCCTTGTGGCTCGGCAGGTGGCGAAAGGCAGACAGCTTCAGCCGGTTGAGCGCGATGTGATGGGGGTTGAGATCGACCACGTCTATCCGGGCAGGCTCGGCGGAGAGATAGGTCAGCATGTTGCAGCCGCCGGAACCGATCGTCACGATCCGATGTCCGGGACGGATCTGCATCGCTTCCATGTCGACAATCGGGTCCTCCCAGATCTGCGGGTAGACGAGTCCGGAAAAGAGCAGCCCGAACAGGCGTTCGGAGAGACCGGCGGGGGAGAGAGCTTTGTGCTGCAGGAGTGCGCTTTTCAGTTTCGGATTCTTCTTGCCGAAGCCGGCATCCGGGGCGAAGTCGGTCATCTTGCCTGTCGTCCAGTTGAAACTGAGCCGCTTCTAAGGTGACTCGGCTACACTTTGATGACGAGGTTTCGCACAGGGGCTTGCAGGGATTCGGGTATTGCCTCTCATCTGCCTGCCGGCATCTTCTCCCCGCAAGCGGTGCGAAGGAGAGTCGCGGCGACCACCAGGCCCTTCCGACAAAGCGGTTGCGGTGACGGCATTTTGCGACGAAAGGGCAAACCGGAGGAGAGGTCATCCTCACCACCTGAGCCTCTGCTGCCGGATACAAGACGCAATAGTCATGTACACTGGTCAGACGGGCGAAAGCGCTGTAGCACTTTATACAAAGGGCAGGAGGGCGAGAATGAAGGGTCTGCTGAAGACGCTTGGCGGGCTGGTTGTGGCTACGCTCGCGGGCCTCGTTGGCTGGCTGGCGCTGTTCCCGCCTGAACTCCTCAAGGTGGGCGATGGCTATGCCGCCAAGATCGTCTGCTCCAATGTGTTCCTCGCGGGACGCGATCCGCAGGAAGTGCTGGAGGAAGACGTGCAGGCGCCTGGCCACCCGCTCCTGAAGCTCGTGCGCGTTTCGGTCGATCGGGAAGAGCAGAGCGTGACGGCGCGTCTCCTGGGCTTTGCTGCCCCAGGCCGCGCCGTCTACCGTCCGGGCCGCGGTTGCGCCAATGTGAGCGGAGGCAGCGCCGAGGCCATCGCGGGGATGCGCGGGACCGAGTCGGCAACGGCGCCGCTCGCCCCCGATCCGAGCCTCGACTGGCCGGACGGGGACAAGCCGGACATCGACCCGGCCATTCAAAAGCTTGTCGAAGATCCGGCACTGGCAGGTCCGGGCATGCGTGCAATCGTGGTCGTCAGGGATGGCAGGCTGGTCGCGGAGACCTATGCGGCGGGCTTCGACCGGAACACGCCCCTGCTCGGCTGGTCGATGACGAAGTCCGTGACGGCGGCGATCATCGGCCGGCGCATTGCCGAAGGGCGGATGGATCTGGCCCAGACCAATCTGGTGACCGAATGGAACGGCGATGACCGGGCTCGCATCAAGCTGACGGACCTTCTCGCGATGCAGAGCGGGCTCGATTTCAACGAGGATTACGGCGACGTCACGGACGTGACGCGTATGCTCTATCGGGAAAGCGACATGGCCGGCTTCGTCGCCTCGAAGCCGCTGGAGGCGGCTCCGGGCACGAAATTCGCCTATTCGAGCGGCACGAGCAATCTTCTGTCCCGGCTCTGGATGCAGACATTCGACGATCCGGCCGAAGCGCTTTCCTATCCGCGCGAGGCGTTCTTCGCTCCGCTCGGGATGACGAGCGCCGTTATGGAGACGGATGCAAGCGGAACCTTCGTCGGCTCTTCCTACATGTATGCGTCGGCACAGGACTGGGCGCGCTTCGCCGAGTTTCTGCTTCAGGACGGAAGCTGGAAGGGGAGGCGGCTCCTGCCGGAAGGTTACGTGTCCTTCATGCGCACGCCGACTGCGGCTTCCGGGGGCGACTACGGGGCAGGCCAGGTCTGGCTCCAGGAAAACGGCACCCGCGCCGGAACGGCGAATTTCCCGCCCGATACGTTCTGGATGCTTGGACATGACGGGCAGGCGATCATGATCGTCCCCTCGCTTCGCCTCGCGGTCGTCCGCCTGGGGCTGACACCGTCGCGCCTCGGCTACGACGTGCAGAAGCTGAATTCGAGGATAATCGACGCGCTCGATTGAATGATGTCTGGCAGATAGGCCAGCCGCTGGTCGCGGCTTACCTCATATTCAGCTCGTCGAGCATGCCCTTGCGCTTGGCATGGTAATAATAGCCGCTGGCATAGAGCCTTACCGCGCCGTCGTGCTGGTTGTCGGCAACCATCCACGCTCCGCGCAGGTACTTCGTCGCGTATTTGAGGTTGGTTTCCGCGTCGAAGAGACCTTCGGCCGGGCCCTCATAGCCGAGACCCTTGGCCGTGTTGTAGCGGATCTGCATCAACCCGTAATTGCCTTTGCTGTAGGCTCGCGGGTTGTAGTTGCTCTCGCGCCTGACCACCCGGTGCACCAGCTCGAGCGGCAGACCGTTCAGCTCGGCATAATGTTTGATCAGCCTGTCAAGCTCCGGCCGCGAGCTGGTCGGTGTTTTTCCGGGCTTCAGCGAATCGGGGATGACGCTTGCGACCGCGCCGACTGCGGTGCCGATCACGCCTGTCTTCGGGCGCTCCGTCGGAACGATCATGCGCTTGGCGACAAGCGTTTCCAGACCGACCGGCTCGCCGGTGTCGAAATCCGATTCCCACGAGGCGGCGACCCCGATGAGCGGGACGGACTGTC
Source organism: Sinorhizobium meliloti (assembly GCF_017876815.1). Lineage (NCBI taxonomy): Bacteria > Pseudomonadati > Pseudomonadota > Alphaproteobacteria > Hyphomicrobiales > Rhizobiaceae > Ensifer > Ensifer meliloti. Next base: position 2,719,191 of record NZ_JAGIOS010000001.1, read on the forward strand.
CGGCGCCTTTTTCGGGGACCGGCGGCGCGGCTGCCGGGGCGATACCTGCCGAGGCGGGTGTCGCCATGGCTACTTCAAAGGGCTGTGCGGGTTTGGCCGCCGGCACGGCTACCGACTGGGGAGCCGCGAAAGCGAGGGTCGTGTCTGTCGCGGGCGCCGTCTGCGTTTCGCCGGCGGAACCGGTTCCTGCGGCGCTTGCCGGCACTGCCGACGAGGTTTGCGCGGTCAATGCGGCCGACGTGCTCGCCGCTGCGCCGATCGGCGCAGGCAGCGCGTAAGCCGTCGCCTCTGTGCCCGGCTTCGGCAGGGGCGTGACCGTCTGCACGGCCGTTAACTCCGCAAGCGACGTATGCTCGACCGTGGAACACCCGGAAGCAACGGCGACGGAAACGAGGGACACGGCGGCAAGTGCCCGCTTCGAAAGGGGAATACGGAAATTCGCCATGCTGTCACTTTCGTGCTTCTGGGCCCCGTAGCCCCTGCAAATCAGCGGTTGCCACCCGCCGCGCTTGAATCTCCATTAACCTATGCCGCCGGTTGCGGCAAGCACGTGGGAGCATTTCAGAGACTGCTCATTTCAGGACGTGGCGCGCTTCAGCCCTGCCGTCAGAAAGCCGGCGCCGATGAGCAGCGAACCACCGAGGCGATTGACGATGCGCCGGATATTCGGCTTGCGGATGGTGCTTCCGGCCGCGGCAGCAAGCCAGGCATAGAGCGCAGCGTTGATCGTCGCGAGTATCAGGAACGTCGTCTCGAAGATCGCCATCTGCGCGAAAAGCGGCCGCGACAGATCGAGGAACTGGGGCAGGAAGGCGACGAAGAAGAGAATGCTTTTCGGGTTAAGTGCGGTCACCGCATAGGTGTGAAGGAATATCCGCAGCGGTCTTTCCGCAGGACTCGTTTCAACGGTGCTCCCGCTGTCGTTGCCGACCGGCGCCCTCCAGAGCTTGATGCCGAGCCAGACGAGATAGGCGGCGCCGATCCACTTCAGCACGGTGAAAACCGCCGCCGAGGTTGCAAGCAGGGCACCGAGGCCGAGCATCGAAGCGGTCATTGCGGTGAAATCGCCAAGAGCGACACCAGCCACGGTCGCGCCCGCGATCTTGCGGCCGTGGCCGAGCGCGTAGGAGATGACGAGAAGGATCGTGGGGCCGGGAATGGCAAGCAGCACCGCAGACGCGGCGGCAAAGGCGAACCAGTGTTCGAAGGACATGAAGGGGCTCCGCGGTTGAATGCTCGTGAAGAGGAGGGAGCCATGCCGGCGCGCAGCCGTCAACTCCTCCCGACCAGAAGCCCCAGCGAGAAGCGGTTCGCCGCTTCAGAAAACAGCGAACCGTTCCTCGTCGTTCATCAGTCGGCCGTCTGCCACTTCTGGCCGACGACATCCATGACCTCGCCGAACCACTTCGCGGACGTGTCGAAATGCTTTCCGCCCTTGATGCGCGGGAACTCGATCGTGCGCAGCCGCCCGCCCTGATCCTCGTCGTGGCCCGTCACGCCGGAGACCTTGTTGAGCGCGCTCTCGACCGCCAGATCGACCATGCTCTGGATGAGGCGCAGATCGTCGACATTGGCGGGGGCGGAGCGTGCATAGTAGCCGGACTTCTGCACCATTGAGCGCTCGGCGCCGAGGAGCGCCGCGAACTGCTTGGAGAACCAGTTTCCGACGTTGATCGTATCGATCTTCACATGGCCGAACGCGTCGCGCTTGACCGTCTCGCCGGCGGCCTCCCGTTCGGCGACGATGGCGTCGAGGCAGGCGCCTTCGCTCACGAACAACGTGACGAAGCCGGCTCGATCCATGACTTCGCGCAGGCGCGCGGCTTCCGCTTCGAGATCGAACGCCATCTCGGGAAGGTAGAGGCCGTCGATGTTCTTCAGCTGTGCGTTCATCATGAAGCCGTCGACATATTCCTTGTTGCCGGCCAGATGGATATAGGCGCGCGCGGTTGCCGCGGTCAGCCAGCCGCAGTGTCGGCCCATGACTTCATGGACGACGAGGGTGCGCGGCGCGGCGCTCTGTTCGTTGCTGACATGGTCGAAGAAGCGTGCGCCGTATTCGGCGGCCGTCCAGGCGCCGAGCGTCTGGCGGATGGGCACCACGTCGTTGTCGACCGTCTTCGGCAGGCCGACGACCGTCAGATCGTAGCCGTTGGCCCCGAGATAGGCTGCGAGATCGGCGGCGGTGGTGTTGGTATCGTCGCCGCCGATCGTGTGCAGGATGCTGATGCCGTCGGACGCGAGCCTCTCGGCCGCGACGCGCAAAGGATTCTCCCCTTCCTTGACGAGGCCGCGCTTCACGCAGTCGGCAGTGTTGGTGAGCTTCACGCGGCTGTTGCCGATCGGCGATCCGCCGTGGCGGTGGAGCACATGCGCCTTCTCGCGCATGGCCGGGGTGATTTCGATCCGGTCGGCGAGAAGCAGGCCCTGATAGCCGGAACGGTAGGCCACGAGCTCATAGTCCGGCGCGATGTCGGTGTAGCGTTCGATCAGGCCGCCGACAGCGGATGAAAGGCAGGGCGCGAGCCCGCCTGCCGTCAACATTGCGACTTTCTTCTTGGCCATGGGGTCCTCCTGGGGATTTCGGCATCAAGCGATCGCTCGTGAGATCGACCGCATTCTAATTCCTTGCCTTGGATCAAAGATAGCGGTGGTCTAACCCAAATCCGATGGAAATTAAATGACAGGCCTGTGGATCGCGAGAAATGGGAACCGGCTCGCGGTTGCGGCGTTGCGCCTGAAAGTCGCACGGTGGCGTCCAGGAATTCGATTGAGATTTGTGGCGATATGAATTATTGAGGGGCCATCACAAATTCGTCATCCATGATGATTGACGCGGCTCTGCCGCTTGCAAATCGCCACCGCATAAGATCATGCTCGCGTGGTGGACAGGGAACAATCGCACTTATGTCATTTTGGGACAGCCTGCTCAAAATCGTCACGACCACTGGTAACGCGCTTACGGGAGTGGTCGAGGCGGTCCGGACGCTCTTCGAAGGAGATCCGGAAACTCGGCGAAAGGTCGCCTTTTCGGTCGCCATGATCGCCCTTTCGGCGAAAATGGCGAAGGCCGACGGCATCGTGAACGAGGCCGAGGTGAGCGCCTTTCGCGACATCTTCAAGTTTCCCGCGGACCAGGCGAAGAACGTCGCCAGGCTTTACAATCTCGCCCGCCAGGACGTTGCCGGCTACGAGGCCTATGCGGAGAAAATGGCTTCGCTCTGCTCCTCCTGCGAGAGGAATTGCCCGATCCTCGAAGACATCGTCGACGGCCTCTTCCATATCGCGAAGTCCGACGGGGCGGTGCACGAGAAGGAACTTACGTTCCTGAGGCGCGTGGCTGAGATATTCAGGATGGATGACGAGCATTTCGGATGCATCATGGCGCGCCACGTTCATGGCGACGACCGCGATCCCTATCAGGTTCTCGGCGTTTCGCCGAAGGATGACTTTTCCGCGATTCGCAAGCGCTACCGCGTTCTCGTTTCCGAGAACCACCCGGACATGCTCGTGGCGCGCGGCGTGCCGGAAGAATTCCACGCGATCGCCAACGATCGCATGGCCGTGCTCAACGCGGCCTACGAGGCGATCGAAAGAGAACGTCGCGCCGCATGACATCCGAGACCTGCGATTTCCCCGGCGCTCATCTCGTGCCCTCGCCCAACCATGGCGAGCGCGCCGGCGGGCGCAGGCCGGATATGATCATCCTTCATTATACCGGCATGGAGACGGCGGCGTCCGCGCTCGACTGGCTCTGTCGCGAGGAAAGCCAGGTCTCCTGTCATTATTTCGTGGACGAGGAGGGGCGAATCGCCCAACTGGTGCCGGAAGAACGCCGGGCCTGGCACGCGGGCAAGGGCGTCTGGAAGGGCGAGACGGATATCAATTCGTGCTCCATCGGGATCGAGATTGCCAATGCCGGTCACCCGGGAGGCCTCCCGGATTTCCCTGAGGCACAGATCGAGGCGGTCGCCGAATTGTGTCTGGACTGTGGCGAACGCTGGCAAATCACCCCGGAGAGGGTGCTTGCGCATAGCGATATCGCGCCGATTCGCAAGGTTGATCCTGGAGAAAATTTTCCTTGGGATGTGCTCTTTCGTCGCGGGGTCGGGCACTGGGTTGAACCGGCGCCCGTGAGGGGCGGCCGCTTCTTTCAGCGCGGCGACAGCGGTCAGCCCGTGGAAGCGCTCCAGTCCATGCTTTTGCTTTATGGTTATGGGGTTGAAATCACTGGTGATTTTTGCGCGAGAACCGAAGGCGTGGTCGCCGCGTTTCAGCGCCATTTCCGACAATCGCGAGTAGACGGCATCGCCGACGTTTCCACCATCGATACGCTGCACCGCCTGCTTTCGGCATTGCCGATTCCCAACGCCTGACAGGCGATTTTTGTTCCCCCTAAATTAGCGTGGGTTTGTTTTTCGTGCACGATTTTCTCGTGCTGCCACATGTTTACCATGATGCGCCGGTCATTTCCGTTGCATCAACTGCAGGGGATGTGGCGCCGAGCGCGGCACCTTTGTCAATGAAAACGATCGGGAAATTCGATCGTGGCGGTGGGGTGCGCCGCGCGATCGGTTCCCCAGACCGGAGACTTCAAACTAAATGAGAATAGCGTCTGTTGCTGCGGTGGCGGCATGCCTTGGCATGTTCTTCGCCGGGATTGGTACGTCGTATGCGGGGGGCATCGACAAAACCGTCAAGACTTCTGCGATTCCGTCGGTGACCAGAACGACGGGTTATCCGAAACCTGACCTGACATTGCCACGCGGATCCCAATATACGATCCTCATCCAGTCCTATGCCAAGCAATACGGCATTCCGGCCGATCTCGCTCACGCCATCGTCGAGGTCGAGAGCAACTTCAATGCCAAGGCTCGCGGAAGCGCCGGCGAGGTCGGTCTGATGCAGATCAAGCCGGCCACGGCCCGGATGATGGGCTATACCGGCTCGATCAAAGAACTCTACGAGCCTGAGACCAATATCAAGTTCGGGATGAAGTACCTGGCGAAGGCGCAGGAGCTTTCGGACGGGACGACCTGCGGCACCATCCTCAAATACAATGCCGGCCATGGCGCGAAGCGAATGAACCCCGTTTCGAAGCGCTACTGCGGTAAAGTCAAGAACATCCTGGACTGGCTGTGATCTACCGGATGTGACGCTGCAAGACATAGGCCGGATGGGTATCGCGTTCCGGCATATTGTTGATTGTTCGAAGGAATTCGGTGCGGAAGCCTGAACGGCATGCTATCTCGGTCGCGAAGCGAACATCGGGGAAGGGCATGTCGGAAAGCGTTGATTTCGTCATCATTGGCAAGGGGATGATGGGCGCAGCAGCGGCGCGTCATCTTGCGAGGGCAGGCGCCGGTGTCGCGCTTATCGGCCCCGATGAGCCGGAGGACTGGGCGAACCACGGCGGCGTTTTCGCCAGTCATTACGACAATGCCCGCATCACCCGTACGATCGACGACGACCCGGTCTGGGCGCGTCTGGCTCGGCGCTCGATCGATCGCTATCCGGAAATTGCACTGGAGAGCGGCGTCGAATTCTATTTTCCCGTCGGCTGTCTGATCGCGGCTCCGGCTCCCGGCGGCGCGTTCGATTATATCGAGAATGTCGAGCGTGCCCGCGACAGACTCGGCGTCGAGGCGCCGCTGATCCCTGGCGACGACCTTGCCGGGCGGTTTCCCTGGTTCCGCTTCCCGCAAGGCTATGCCGGAGTTCACGAGGCAAGCGGCGCAGGTTACATAAATCCTCGTTCGCTCGTCCGCGCGCAAACGATCGCGGCCGAGAAATCGGGTGCACGGGTGATTCGCTCGGAGGTGGTCTCGGTCGAAGACGGTCCCGATCGCGTGGTGGTCAGGACCATCGACGGGCACCTGGTTCGTGCCGGCCGCGCCCTGGTCGCCGCAGGCGGCTTCTCGCTATCGCAGGCGCTTCTCCCGCGGGCGCTCGATCTTGCGGTAAAGGCGCGCACCGTGCTTTTTGCGGAGGTCGGCGCGGATGATCTTCCCATCTATCAAGGCATGCCATCGCTGATCGGGGCCGCGCCGGAGCAGGAGAGAAGCTACTATCTGTTGCCGCCGGTTGCCTATGCCGACGGCAGACACTACATAAAGATCGGCGGCGATCCGACCGATCGGATCCTTGCGAGCGAGCCGGCGATCAGGGATTGGTTTCGAGGCGGTGCAAACGCGGAAGCGGCCGAACACATGCGCGGACTGCTCGCCGAGACGATCCCCGATCTGAGACCCGTTTCGACGCATTATTCGCCCTGCGTCACCGCGTTCACGCGACACGGCTATCCTTATATAGGTTTCGTGAGCGACCGCATCGCCGTGCTCACCGGCGGCAACGGCCAGGCTGCCAAGAGCTCCGACGAGATCGGCAGGCTCGGCGCGGTGCTGGTGGCGGACGGCCGGCTCGAGGCGGACGAGTACGAGACGGATTTCGCGGTCGCGTATCGTTAAGTAACCGCCGGACGGGGCGGCAGCGCCGATTTCTCTGGCGCTCGCTGCGCCGGTCGTTTAATGAGCCTCTGCCAGTTGGCCGGGCAGCCGCGCCTCGCAAGTGCCGAAAGGCCGCGGGGCGAGGAAAGTCCGGGCTCCACGGAAACACGGTGCCGGATAACGTCCGGCGGGGGCGACCCCAGGGAAAGTGCCACAGAAAGCAGACCGCTCCGCTTGCGGAGTAAGGGTGAAAGGGTGGGGTAAGAGCCCACCGCGGACATGGCGACATGGACGGCACGGCAAACCCCACCGGGAGCAAGACCGAATAGGGACGACACGGGCGCGCAAGCGCCCAGCCGGTTTCCAGGCGCGTCGTCCGGGTGGGTTGCACGAGGCTGCGCGCAAGCGCAGTCCCAGATGAATGGCTGCCAAGTTTCGTCTCTCCGGAGGCGGAGCCATACAGAACCCGGCTTACAGGCCAACTGGCTTTTTTCTTTGCAGCGCTCCTGCGGCAAAGCACGTTTCCTGAATTTCCCTGGTTCCTGCGAATCACGCCTGCGAGGTTTGCCGCACCTCACCGGCGTGGCTCGCTTTTGCGCGCGATTCCAAGGGATTAGGGTTCGGATCGTAACCCTTTGTTAAACTTAACAACCTATCAATATTTGATCATCCGCAAGGCTGGTTACGAGCTTCTCCCATTGACGCCCATTTGGTCCCATGTTATCCCATAATGGTACTGCGCAAGGGCCGTGCAATGGCCCGCCATCGCGAAATTCGAGGCTTCCGTCGATGGAAGGATCAGGCGGGCACGCACGTGCCCGGCGGGGGATCTTTGCGCGGTCGTGCGAGTGTATGTGCGGGCCGATGATCGTGGCCCGTCAATCGGGGGCGGCCGTTTCGCGTCATGAACCGCTTCTTGTCACATGTTACGAACCGGATCGATGCCAAGGGGCGGGTCTCCGTCCCTTCGGTCTTCCGTGCCGTGCTTTTGGAGGCGGGCGTGCGGGAGTTATACTGTTTTCAGGACTTCGTCTTTCCGGCGATCAGCGTCGGCGGACCGGAGCTTCTGGACCGGTTCGAGAAGCAGATGGCCGCCGAGGATCCGTTTTCGGATGCGGCCAACGAGATGTCGCTCCTTGTTCATGGGGGCGGGGTCTATGTGAAGCTCGACCCGGAGGGCCGGTTGATGGTGACGGATTTCATCCGCGACTTTACCGGCATCTCGAACGACGTGACCTTCGTCGGGCGGGGCGATCATTTTCAGCTCTGGGATCCGCAGGCGTTTGCGAGGGCGCAGGCGGAGGCCAGGGAAGGGCGCAAGCAACGGGGGCTGCGTTCGCAATAGAGTGGAGAGGCGGAATGGTGACGGATCAAGGCGGCGGAACTTCTGAAGCCGACGGCGGACCGGTTCGTCACATTCCCGTCCTCCTGAAGGAAGTTCTCGCAGCTCTGGACCCCGCTCCCGGCAAGATCATTCTCGACGGCACCTTCGGCGCCGGCGGCTACGCATCCGCCATTCTCGATGCCGGTGCCGACGTCGTCGCGCTCGACCGCGATCCGACGGCGATCGCCGCGGGGCAGTCGATGATGCACGCCAGCGGCGGGCGGCTGAAGCTCGTTCATTCCCGTTTTTCCGATCTGGCCGAACATGCGCCGGCACAAGGGCTCGACGGCGTCGTGCTCGATATCGGCGTCTCTTCCATGCAGATCGACGAGGCGGAGCGTGGCTTCTCCTTTCAGAAGAAGGGGCCGCTCGACATGCGTATGTCGGCCGCCGGGGTGTCCGCCGCCGATGTCGTCAATCGCGCGAAGGTGTCGGACCTCATCCGCATCTTCGGCTTCCTCGGAGAGGAAAAGCAGGCGGGGCGGATTGCGCGTGCCATCGAAAAGCGCCGCGCCGAGACGCCGTTCGAGACGACCCGCGATCTCGCAAATCTCATCGAGACGGTTACGCCACGCAAGGCCAAGGACAAGATCCACCCGGCAACGCGCGTCTTCCAGGCGCTGCGCATCTTCGTCAACGACGAGCTGGGCGAACTCGCCCATGCCCTGTTTGCGGCCGAGCGGGCTCTGAAACCCGGCGGCCGGCTTGTCGTCGTTACCTTCCATTCGCTCGAAGATCGAATCGTAAAGACGTTCTTCCAGGATCGCTCCGGCAAGGCGGGCGGCTCCCGCCATCTGCCGCTGGTGACGGCGCGCGCCGCAACCTTCACGCCAGTCGGCAAGCCTATGGTTGCGGCAAGCGAGGAGGAGGCGTCCCGCAATCCTCGTGCCCGGTCCGCGAAGCTAAGAGCGGGTGTCCGCACCGAGGCTCCGTCGCCGGGCGCCGATCTTTCGATTTTCAATCTGCCGGAACTGGCGAGCCTTGCAAGGCTGGGGGGCTAGAAGACGATGCTCAGAACGCTCGATATTGTCCTGATCGTCATCATGACGGCGGCCGCGACGGTCACCTACACGATCAAGCATAAGGCCGAGAACAAGCTCGAAGAGGTGCGCAGGCTCGATGCGGCGATAAAGCTCGAAGAGGACACGATCGATCTGCTCAAGGCCGACTGGGCGCTTCTGACCCAGCCGAACCGGCTGGAGAGGCTGGTGACTGTCTTTGCAGCCGACCTGCAACTCGCGCCGACCCCCTCGACGCAGCTGGCGCGGCCGGAGGAGCTGCCGATGCTGAGGGCCGATCTGCCTCCTTCCGAAGAGGACAAGAAGGCCAAGGACAAGGCGGCCGACAATATCGCCGCCGTCATCGAGGCCGATAATATCGCAACAGGTTCGGTGGCGCGCTGATGTCGTTTCTCTCTCGTATCATGGTGCTGAAGAGCAAGGCGCATTTTTCGGCGGGCGGCAATAATCGCCCTGCCGACAGCGGGCTCAACGTCGCTTTCGAAGGAACGCGCAAGAAGAGCGCAAGCCGGGCGAAAAGCCGGGTAGCGATCATCATCGCCAGTTTCGGCCTCGTCTATGCGGTGATCGGAGGGCGCCTCGTCCAATACGGTCTCGCGCAGCCGGAAACGGTTTCCTCGATCGGCCGCGCCGACAGTCTCATGGCCTCGCGGCCGGATATTCTCGACCGCAACGGAGAGGTTCTCGCAACCGATATCCGTACCGTCTCGCTCTATGCGGAGCCGCACAAGATCGTCGATGCCGACGAGGCGGTGGAGCGTTTGGCGACGGTGCTTCCCGATCTCAACGCACGCGAGATATACAACAAGCTCAAGTCGAATTCGCGCTTTCAATGGCTGCGCCGGCAACTGACGCCGAAGCAGCAGAGCGAAATACTCGCGCTCGGCATCCCCGGCATCGGCTTCCGCCCGGAGAAGCGGCGCTTCTATCCGGGCGGGCCGACTGCCGCCCACATTCTCGGTCACGTCAACATAGACAACCGCGGCGTCGCCGGCATGGAGCGCTACATAGACGAGCAGGGCCTCGCCGATCTTGCGGCGATCGGAATGACCAGCGATGCCAAGCTCGAACCGGTCAGGCTTTCGATCGACGTGCGCGTACAGAACATCGTGCGCGACGTCATCGACGCGGGCATGAAGAACTACCAGGCGATTGCCGCCGGTGCCGTCGTGCTCGACGTCCATACCGGCGAGGTGCTGGCCATGGCCTCCGTGCCGGATTACGACCCGAACAGGCCTGCGGAAGGCGCAGAAGAGGGCTGGATGAACCGCATGTCGAACGGCACGTTCGAGATGGGCTCCACCTTCAAGACCTTCACCATCGCCATGGGCCTCGACTCCGGCAAGGTGACGCTCAACGACAGTTTCGATGCGACGGCGCCGATCCGCATCGGCGGCTTCACGATCAAGGACTTCCACGGCAAGCGCCGCGTGCTCACAGTGCCGGAAATCTTCCAGTATTCCTCGAATATCGGCACCGCCAAGATCGCCGACCTGATCGGCATTCCGGGCCACAAGGAGTTCCTCACCCGGATAGGCCTGCTGACGAGGCTTCCGACCGAACTGCCGGAAGTCAAGGCGCCAAGCCAGCCGCGCGAGTGGAAGAAGATCAACTCGATCACGATCTCCTTCGGCCACGGCGTTTCGACGACGCCGCTGCAGACGGCGGTCGCAGGTGCCGCGCTGGTCAATGGCGGCAAACTCATCCCTCCGACCTTCCTGCCGCGCAGCGAGGAAGCGGCGAGCGAACTCGCGAGCGCCGTGGTCAAGAAGAGCACCAGCGAAGACATGCGCTATCTGCTTCGCTGGAACGGCATTGCCGGTTCCGGCAAGCGGGCGCTCGTTCCGGGTTTCAATGTCGGCGGCAAGACCGGCACGGCCGACAAGGTCGTCAACGGCCGCTATGCCAGCGACCTGAACTTCAATGCCTTCCTTGCGGCGTTTCCGATCGACGATCCCAAATACATGGTGCTGACCTTCATCGACGCGCCGAAGACCGGCGAAGGCGGGGGACGCACGGCCGGTTCGAATGCCGCCCCGATGGTGCGCGACATCATCAGCCGCTCCGCTCCGCTGCTCGGCGTGGAGCCGAAATTCGGAGAAGACGGTTCTGCCTTGCTTGTGTCTTATTGACCGTGAAATGAAAGGCGGACGATTCGCGATTCCGCTGCATGGCTCCCTGAACCCGGAGTCGATTCAAGGACGAGACCATGCTGCATTCAAAGTGTTACGGCGACCTTTGCGCGTCTGAAAAGACGCACGGCGCTGTTGGATCATATCGATGTGAGACGTGCAGTTCATGAAGATCACGGACCTGGCGGGATCGAATTTCCCGGAACTTTCGGCGCAGCTGAAGGGCGACGCCGCGACCATCGAGATCGGCGGCATCACGGCCGATAGCCGGCAGGTCAAGCCCGGCGACCTCTTCGTCGCGGTCGCCGGATCGAAGGCGGACGGGGCTGCCTACATAGCGGACGCGCTGTCTCGCGGAGCTTCGGCGGTCGTCGCCGGAACCGGCACCCCGGCAGAAGCGGGTGCGCCCGTCTTTGCGATCTCCGACCCGCGCAGGTTCCTTGCAAAAGCGGCATCCAGCTTCTACGGACGCCAGCCGGAGACGATGGTGGCGGTCACGGGTACGGCCGGAAAGACGTCCGTTGCCTCCTTCACCCGGCAGATATGGGCGCATAGCGGTTTCTCGGCGGCGATGATCGGCACCACGGGGGTCGTGGCGCCCGGCCGCACCGAATACGGCTCGCTGACGACCCCCGACCCGGTATCCCTGCACAAGCTGCTTGCCGAACTTGCCGACGAGGGCGTGACCCATGCGGCAATGGAGGCTTCGAGCCACGGGCTGGACCAGAGGCGGCTGGACGGGGTCGAGCTCGCGGCCGCCGCCTTCACCAATCTCGGCCGCGATCACATGGATTACCATCCGACTGTCGAGCACTACATGGCCTCCAAGATGCGCCTCTTCGGGGCGCTCCTGCCGAAAGGTTCGCCGGCGGTGATCTTCGCAGACGACCAATGGTCCGCCGAGGCGATCGCTGCCGCTCGCAAGGCAGGCCACGATGTGCGAACCGTCGGGCGCAACGGCGATTTCATCGCGCTGAAGCGCGTCGAGCACTTCCGCCACAAGCAGTCGGCGGAAGTTCATGTCGGCGACGACATCTACGAAATTCACGTTCCGCTCGCCGGTGATTTCCAGATCGCCAACGCGCTCGTTGCCGCGGGCCTCGCAATGTCCACCGGGATCACCGCAAAGGCGGCATTCTCGGCGCTGGAGAGGCTGCAGGGCGCTTCGGGGCGGCTGGAGCTCGTCGGACAGACGAAGGACGGTGCACTCGCCTATGTGGACTACGCCCACAAGCCGGACGCACTCGCAAACGTGCTGGAGTCCGTGCGTCCCTTTACCACCGGCCGGGTCGTGGTGGTTTTCGGGTGCGGCGGCGACCGGGACAAGGGCAAGCGCCCGATCATGGGAGAGATTGCCAGCCGCCTCGCCGACGTCGTGATCGTCACCGACGACAATCCGCGCTCGGAAGTACCGGAAGTGATCCGTGCCGAGATCATGGCCGCGGCCAAGGGAGCTACGGAAATCGGCGATCGCGCCGAGGCGATCCGCGCGGCTGTCGGCATGCTGAAGACCGGCGATACGCTGATCGTTGCCGGAAAGGGGCATGAAGAGGGGCAGACGGTCGGTTCCGTGACGCTGCCTTTCTCCGACCACGCGGAGGTCCGCAAGGCACTGGGAGGTCTTTGATTTGAACTGGCTCTGGACAAGCAGCGATCTTCTGGCCGCGATGAACGGCCGCCCGGTCGGAAACCTGCCGGAAGGTATCACCGGCATTTCGATCGACAGCCGCACGATCGGCGACGGCGAGGCCTTTTTCGCGATCAGGGGCGATCGCGTCGACGGCCACGACTATGCCGGTATCGCGCTTGCAAACGGAGCCGCGCTCCTGGTCGTCAGCGAAGCGAAGCTGCCGGCGCTCGGGCGCCTGATCGCCCCGATGATCGTCGTCGACGACGTGCTGGAGGCGATGATCCGGCTCGGTTGCGCGGCACGCGACCGCAGCGCGGCGAAAATCATCGCCGTCACGGGATCGGTGGGCAAGACCACCACGAAGGAGATGCTGAGGCACGTGCTGTCGCCCCTCGGCCGGGTCCACGCCTCCGTGGCGTCCTTCAACAATCACTGGGGCGTGCCGTTGACGCTTGCGCGCATGCCGGAGACGACCGATTTCGGGGTCTTCGAGATCGGGATGAACCATGCGGGCGAAATTCTGCCGCTGACACGGATGGTTCGTCCGCATGTGGCTGTTGTGACCAGCATTGCCGCCGCCCATCTCGGCAATTTCACGAGCCTGGACGAGATCGCGGCGGCCAAGGCCGAAATCTTCGAAGGCGTGGTCAATGGAGGTCATGCGGTCATCAATCGGGACAGCGCGCAATACGATCTCCTCGAAAGGGCGGCTGCCGCGGCCGGGGTGAGCCATGTCCATTCCTTCGGCGCAAATCCGAGATCGGAATTCCGTCTGGCCGAGTTCGCCGGCGGAGCGGAAGGCTCGGTGCTCTGGGCCGGCATCGGAGGCAGAACGCTTGAAATCGCGATCGGCGCCCCCGGGCGCCATATCGCGGAAAACGCCTTGGCGGCGATCGCCGCGGCGACGCTGGCAGGCGCGGATACCGACCGCGTCGCCGCGTCGTTTGCGACCATGCAGCCGGAAAAGGGCCGGGGGCTGCGGCATCGCCTCAGGATCGGCACCGGGCACCTCACCGTGATCGACGAGAGCTACAACGCCAATCCCGCGTCGATGCGGGCGGCGATCTCGCTTCTTCGCGACGCCGAGCCGGCGCCCGGCGGGCGACGCATCGCCGTTCTCGGCGACATGCTGGAAATGGGCGAGCATTCGGCGGCTGTTCATGCGGCGCTTGCGGGACCCGTTGTCGAGGCGGGTATTGCCGATGTCTGGCTGGCCGGACCCGAGATGGCCCATTTGCGCGACGCTCTGCCGCCGGAGGTATCCGTCGTTCATCGAGATGTGGTGGGCGATCTCACGGCCTACGCCCTCGGCGCGGTTTCGGCCGGCGACGTCGTGATGGTCAAGTCTTCGAAAGGCACGGGTTGCGCAAAGATCGTCCAGGCGCTTCTCGATGCCTATCCGCAGGAGACGGCCGGAGCAGGGGAAGTATAGGGACGTTGCCACCGCTGCATGTTTCCTCGAACCGGAACCGGTTTACGGAAGAACATGCGGCAACTGAAAGCGTGACGGCGGCTCTTGTACGCCCGAAAGGGTGCGCGGCGCCGCAGTGCTGGTGGATACGGCCTTCGGCCAGGGGAAATGGCCTAACATAGTCGAACGCAAGCGGGTATCTTCTGGCAGATGATTCTGTTGGACGATGTCCGATTATAAACTTCTGGGGGAAAGGTCCCTTATGCTGATCTGGCTTGTGGAACTGGCGGACCACTTTCAATTCTTCAATCTCTTTCGCTACATCACCTTCCGTACGGGGGCGGCTCTCTTTACCTCTGCCTTGATCGTGTTCCTGTTCGGCCCCGCCATGATCGCCTCGTTGCGCATCCGCCAGGGCAAGGGCCAGCCGATCCGCGCCGACGGCCCCCAGACGCACTTCAAGAAGGCCGGTACGCCGACCATGGGCGGGTTGATGATCCTGACCGGCATCGTGGTGTCGTCGCTGCTCTGGGCCGATCTGTCCAGCATCTACGTCGTATCGACGCTTCTGGTGACGCTCGGTTTCGGCGCGATAGGCTTCTACGACGACTATCTCAAGGTGACGAAACAGTCGGAAAAGGGCTTCTCCGGCAAGGCACGACTCGGCATCGAGTTCGTGATCGCCGCCGTTGCCGTCTTCTTCATGATGCAGGCGGCGCTTTCCGCAGGGGCGGCGGGTTCCACCTTCGGCTCGTCGGTGACCTTTCCCTTCTTCAAGGACCTGATGCTCAATCTCGGATATTTCTTCGTGCTGTTCGGCGGGTTCGTCATCGTCGGCGCGGGAAATTCGGTAAACCTGACCGACGGCCTCGACGGGCTCGCGATCGTTCCCGTCATGATCGCGTCGGCCGCATTCGGGCTGATCGCCTATCTTGCGGGTAACGCCGTCTTCGCCAATTACCTGCAGATCCATTTCGTGCCCGGCACCGGCGAACTCGCGGTGATCCTTGGCGCCGTGATCGGCGCGGGACTCGGCTTCCTGTGGTTCAACGCACCGCCTGCCGCGATTTTCATGGGCGATACGGGTTCGCTTGCGCTCGGCGGCCTGATTGGCACCGTGGCCGTCGCGACCAAGCACGAGATCGTCATGATCATCATCGGCGGGCTCTTCGTCATCGAGACGCTGTCGGTGATCATCCAGGTCTTCTGGTTCAAGCGCACCGGGCATCGCGTGTTCCTGATGGCGCCGATCCACCATCACTTCGAGAAGAAGGGCTGGACGGAAAGCCAGGTGGTGATCCGTTTCTGGATCATCGCAGTGATCCTCGCAATGGTCGGCCTCTCCACGCTGAAGCTGCGGTGAGCCACGATGATCCCGGTCACCTCATTCAAGGGCAGGAAGGTCGCACTCTTCGGGCTAGGCGGCTCGGGCCTCGCTACGGCTCAGGCACTCGTTTCGGGCGGCGCAGATGTCGTGGCGTGGGACGACAATCCTGACAGCGTCGCCAAGGCTGCCGCGGCCGGAATAGCCACCGCTGATTTGCGCGGCGCCGACTGGCATGCCTTCGCCGCCTTCGTGCTTTCGCCCGGCGTTCCGCTGACGCATCCGAAGCCGCACTGGAGCGTCGATCTCGCGCATCAGGCCGGCGTCGAGATCATCGGGGATGTGGAGCTCTTCGTGCGTGAGCGGCGCAAACACGCGCCCGATTGCCCCTTCATCGCCATCACCGGCACCAACGGCAAGTCCACGACGACGGCGCTGATCGCCCATATCCTCAGGACAAGCGGGCGCGACACGCAGCTCGGCGGCAATATCGGCACCGCGGTGCTGACGCTGGACCCGCCGAAAGCAGGGCGCTTCTATGTCGTCGAATGCTCATCCTACCAGATCGACCTTGCGCCAACGCTCGACCCGACCGCCGGGATACTGCTCAACCTGACGCCGGATCACCTGGATCGCCACGGCACGATGCAGCACTATGCGGACATCAAGGAGCGTCTGGTGGCGGGGAGCGGAACGGCGGTGGTCGGCGTCGACGACAGCCTCTCGAGCCTGATCGCCGACCGGGTGGAGCGGGCAGGAACAAAGGTCGTGCGTATCTCGCGCCGCCACCCTCTTGCCGAAGGCATCTATGCCGAAGGCTCGGCGCTGATGCGTGCGCAGGACGGGGCATCGTCGCTCTTTACCGATCTCGCCGGGATCCAGACGCTGCGCGGAGGGCACAATGCCCAGAATGCTGCGGCTGCGATCGCCGCCTGCCTGGCGGTCGGCATCTCCGGGAAGGATATCGTCGACGGCCTCAGGAGCTTTCCGGGCCTCAAGCACCGGATGCAGCCGGTTGCGAAAAAGGGAGAGGTCGTCTTCGTCAACGACAGCAAGGCGACCAATGCAGAGGCTGCAGCCCCGGCGCTTTCGAGTTACGACCGAATCTACTGGATCGCCGGCGGTCTGCCGAAGGAGGGCGGCATCACGTCACTGGCGCCGTTCTTCCCGAAGATCGTCAAGGCCTATCTGATCGGAGAGGCGGCCCCCTCCTTCGCCGCGACACTCGGCGAGGCAGTGCCCTACGAAATCTCCGGGACGTTGGAAAAGGCGGTTGCGCACGCGGCAGCGGATGCGGCGCGGGACTCGCAAGGTCCGGCGGCCGTGATGCTTTCTCCGGCTTGCGCAAGCTTCGACCAGTACAAGAACTTCGAGGTGCGCGGAGATGCCTTCGTCGGCCATGTGGCGGCGCTCGAGGGCGTGAGCATGCTGATCTGACGGCTCCGGCCGGTAGTGGATGTTGGCGCACTAGGCGCCGGGAAAGGGGACAGACTGATGGTAAGCCGAGCCGAACGTGGCCCCGTGGCCGACTGGTTCTGGACGATCGACAGATTTTTTCTCGCCGCCTTCATCCTGCTGATGGGCGTGGGCTTCATGCTCTCCTTCGCCGCAAGCCCCCCGGTCGCCGAACGGCTCGGCCTCGACAGCTTCCACTTCGTCAAGCGCCATGCGCTCTTCCTCCTGCCGTCGCTGGTGGTGATGGTCGGCATCTCCTTTCTCTCGCCGCGACAGGTGCGGCGCACGGCGATCATCCTGCTCGTGATTTCCACGGCGATGATGGTGCTGGCTCTGTTCTTCGGCCAGGAGGTCAAGGGTTCCAGGCGGTGGCTGTCGCTCGCCGGCATTTCGATACAGCCCTCGGAATTCATGAAGCCCGCCTTTGTCGTGGTCTGCGCCTGGCTTTTCGCCGAACATGCACGGCAGCCGGAAATTCCCGGCAATCTGCTTTCGATCCTCCTCTTCGGTATCGTCGGGGCGCTCCTCGTCGCCCAGCCCGACCTCGGCCAGACCATCCTCACGACGGTGGTCTGGGGCGGCATGTTCTTCATGGCGGGCATGCCATGGCTCTGGATCATCGTGCTCGCGTCGGTGGCGATAGGCGGGTTTTTCGCCGCCTATTCCATCCTGCCTCACGTCGCCGGCCGCATCGACCGGTTCCTGACCGGAGAAGGCGATACGTTCCAGGTGGATACGGCCCGCGAGGCGATCATTCGCGGTGACTGGTTCGGCCGCGGCCCGGGCGAGGGCGTGGTGAAGCGCATCATTCCGGACAGCCATACGGACTTCATCTTCTCCGTCGCTGCGGAGGAGTTCGGCATCGTCTTCTGCATGGTCGTCGTCGTGATTTTCGCCTTCGTGGTTATGCGCGGCCTCAATCATGCCTTCCGTGAGCGCAACGATTTCAACCGGTTCGCGGTTGCCGGGCTGGTCCTGCAAATCGGCATTCAGTCGATGATCAATATCGGCGTGAATCTGGAGCTGCTTCCGGCCAAGGGCATGACGCTCCCGCTGATTTCCTATGGCGGGTCGTCGATGGTGGCGATCTGCGTGACAGCGGGATTCATTCTGGCACTGACGCGTCATCGGCCCGAGAAGCGTGCCGTCGAGCGCAGCCTCTTTCGATCGGGCGTCGGAGTGCCGGCGGAGTGAGACATGGATAAAGGCATCATTCTTCTTGCCGCCGGCGGGACCGGCGGGCACCTCTTTCCAGCCGAGGCGCTGGCGCATGAGCTGAAAGCGACGGGTTATTCCGTGCATCTGGTGACGGACAGCCGTGCCGAACGCTTCACGGGGAAGTTCCCGGCCGACGAGATTCATGTCGTGCCGTCGGCGACGATCGGCTCGAAGAATCCGGTGAAACTCGCCCGGTCGGTGTGGAAGCTCTGGACGGGTCTGAGGGCGGCCCGGCGATTGATTGCCAGGCTTAAGCCCAGGGCCGTCGTCGGCTTCGGCGGCTACCCGACGGTGCCGCCGCTGCTTGCGGCCACGGGCATGGGCATTCCGTCCATCATCCACGAACAGAACGCGGTGATGGGCCGCGCCAACAAAATGCTCGCATCGCGGGTCAAGGCCGTCGCCGGCGGCTTTCTTCCGGAAGGCACCGGAGCCTTCGCGGCGAAGACCGTGGCGACCGGAAACCCTGTGCGCCCCGCGGTACTGAAGGCTGCCGGGGTTCCTTATGCGCCGGCTGCCGGCGATGCGCCCTTTCATCTCGTGGTCTTCGGTGGCAGCCAGGGCGCGCAATTCTTCTCGAAAGCGGTGCCGCAGGCGGTCTGCCGGCTCGACGACGCGCTGCGCCAGCGGCTGAAGGTGACGCAGCAGGCCCGGCCCGAGGACCGGGAAGGCGTCATCGCGGTCTACGAGAAGCTCGGCGTTCCCGCTGAGGTCTCCCCCTTCTTCACCGACATGGCCGGTCGGATCGCTTCGGCGCAGCTCCTTATCTGCCGCTCGGGCGCTTCCACCGTTTCGGAAATCTCGGTCATCGGGCGCCCGGCGATCCTGGTGCCATATCCCTACGCTCTCGACCACGACCAGGCAGCCAATGCCGCCGCACTCGCCGCGAAAGGGGGGGCGCGCGTGATCGCGCAGGTGGAGCTCAGCGCCGAGCGCCTCGCCGGCATCCTTGCGGATGCGATGAGCAACCCGGATGCGCTGGCGCAGATGGCGGCTGGCGCCCGCCAGACCGGCAAGCCGGATGCCGCGCGCTTGCTTGCCTTGCTGGTAGAGGCTATTGCCAGCGGCTCGACAGTCGCGAAGTTCAAGGAAACACGCTCATGAAGATGCCGAAGACGATCGGGCTCGTACATTTCATTGGTATCGGCGGCATCGGCATGAGCGGTATTGCCGAAGTCCTGCACAATCTCGGCCATCGCGTCCAGGGTTCCGACCAGGCCGACAGCGCCAATGTGCAGCGTCTGCGGGAAAAGGGCATCAGCATCTCCATCGGGCACAAAGCGGAAAATCTCGGCGATGCCGAGGTGGTCGTCGTCTCGACGGCGATCAAGAAGGACAATCCCGAGCTCATCGCTGCGCGCGAGAAATTCCTGCCGGTCGTGCGCCGGGCCGAGATGCTTGCCGAGCTGATGCGCTTCCGAAATGCAATTGCGATCGGCGGGACCCACGGCAAGACGACGACGACCTCGATGGTCGCCGCCCTGCTCGATGCGGGCGGCCTCGATCCGACCGTGATCAACGGCGGCATCATCAACGCCTACGGCACCAATGCGCGCATGGGCGCCGGCGAATGGATGGTGGTCGAAGCGGACGAATCCGACGGCACGTTCCTGAAGCTGCCGGCCGACATCGCGGTCGTCACCAATATCGATCCCGAACATCTCGACCACTACGGCAGTTTCGACGCCGTGCGCGCCGCCTTCCGGCAGTTCGTCGAGAACGTGCCCTTTTACGGATTTGGCGTGCTGTGTCTCGACCATCCGGAAGTCCAGTCCATGGTCGGCAAGATCGAGGACCGGAAGGTCGTCACCTACGGCGAGAACCCCCAGGCCGACGTGCGCTTCCACAATATCCGCATGGACGGTGCGACCTCCATCTTCGATATCGAGATCCGCCGCCGCCGCACGGGCCAGGTGATCGAGATCAAGGATCTCAGGCTGCCGATGCCCGGACGCCATAATGTCTCGAACGCCACGGCTGCCGTAGCGGTCGCACAGCGGCTCGGCATCAAGCCCGAGGACATAGCGAGAGGTCTTGCCACCTTTGGCGGCGTCAAGCGCCGCTTCACGCTGACGGGCGAATGGAACGGCGCGCGCATCTTCGACGATTACGGCCACCACCCGGTCGAGATCAGGGCAGTCCTGAGGGCGGCGCGGGAGGCGTGCCAGGGGCGCATCGTCGCGGTCCACCAGCCGCATCGCTATTCGCGCCTGTCGAGCCTCTTCGAGGACTTCACCTCCTGCTTCAACGACGCCGATACGATCCTGCTCGCTCCGGTCTATGCGGCCGGCGAGGAAGCCATAGAGGGCGTCAGTTCGGAAGCGCTTGTCGACCGCATCAAGGCTGCCGGCCATCGCGATGCCCGCCACGTCCCCGGACAGGAGGCACTGGCGCCTGTTATCGCGAAGATTGCGCAGCCGGGCGATTTTGTGGTTCTCTTGGGAGCTGGCAGCATTACCTATTGGGCCGCGGCCTTGCCCAAGCAGCTCGCGGAAATTTCAGGAAATCGAGCATGAAACAGGTCAACGGTCAGAAACTTCTCGATTCGCTCGGAAGCGGCGTCGCTGCAATCCGCGGACGTCTCACGCCCGATGCCCCGATGGACCGCGTCACCTGGTTTCGTGCGGGCGGCCTTGCCGAACTCATGTTCCAGCCGCACGACACCGACGACCTCGTCGCCTTCCTGAAGCTGGTGCCCGAAGAGGTGCCGGTGATGGTCGTCGGCGTGGGCTCCAACCTGCTCGTGCGCGACGGCGGTATTCCGGGCGTCGTCATCCGGCTTTCTGCGAAGGGCTTCGGCGATCTCGAACTCGCCGGTGAAAACCGCATCAAGGCGGGCGCGATCTGCCCGGACAAGAACATCGCCGCCATGGCGCTCGACCATGGCATCGGCGGCTTCTACTTCTATTACGGCATTCCCGGTTCGATCGGCGGGGCACTCCGCATGAACGCCGGCGCCAATAGCGGCGAAACCAGCGAACGCGTCGTCGAGGTCCATGCCGTCGACCGCAAGGGCAACAGGCATGTCCTGAGCAAAGCGGAGATGGGCTATGGCTACCGCCATTCCGGCGCGGCCAAGGAGCTGATTTTCACGCATGCGATCTTCGAGGGTTATGCGGAAGACAAGACCAAGATCCGCACCGACATGGACGCCGTGCGCCAGCATCGCGAAACGGTGCAGCCGATCCGCGAGAAGACCGGCGGATCCACCTTCAAGAACCCGGACGGCCATTCGGCCTGGAAGCTGATCGACGAGGCCGGCTGCCGCGGGATGATGATCGGCAATGCCCAGATGTCGCCGCTTCACTGCAATTTCATGATCAATACCGGACAGGCGACGGGCTACGAGCTCGAATATCTCGGTGAGACCGTGCGCCAGCGGGTGATGGAGCATTCGGGCGTGAAGCTGGAATGGGAAATCAAGCGGGTCGGCAATTTCATGCCGGGCTACGAAATCAGGGAATTCCTCGGCCGCGCCACGGCCTGAGCCGAAATCAGGACCAAAGAAAAGGGCCGCGACGGATATCCGCCGCGGCCCTTTTTCAGGATTATTCCATCTCAGCCCGAGACCTCTTCCTCGTTCGAAAGAAGCAGGCAGACGAGCGTGATCGAAGCCGCCGCCAGCAGATAGTAGCCGACATGGCCGAGGCTGTAATTGGTCGCGAGCCAGGTGGCGATGTAGGGCGCCAGCGACGCGCCGAAGATGCCGGCGAGGTTGAAGGTCATCGAGGCGCCGGTGTAGCGCACTGCGGTCGGGAAGGGGGCGGCCAGTGCGGCGCCGATCGGCCCGTAGGTGAGGCCCATCAGGCCGAGGCCGACGATCGAGAAGACGAAGGCCCCGCCGAGACCGGATGACAGGAGCGGTGCCATGAAGAGGCCGAAAACGCCGATCCCGATCGTCGTCAGTACCAGCACGAGACGGCGGCCGAAGCGGTCCGAAAGGATGCCGGAGACGGGGATCATCAGGCCGAAGAAGACGACGCCCGTCATCTGTACGAGGAGGAACTGTTCGCGCGAATAGCCGAGCTTGGTCGTGCCCCAGGAGAGCGAGAAGACGGTCATCAGATAGAACAGGACGAAGGTCGCGAGCGCCACGAAGGTGCCGAGTACGAGGCTTCGCTTGTGCGAGCGGAAGATCGCGGCGACCGGCACCTCGACGCGCTCGTGCTTGTCGATCGCCTTCTGGAATTCCGGCGTTTCGGTGATCTTCAGGCGGACATAGAGGCCGACGATCACGAGCAGCACGCTGGCGATGAAGGGAACGCGCCAGCCCCAGGCGAGGAAGGCCTCTTCGCTCATGACCTCGCCGAGGATGAGGAAGGTTCCGGCCGACAGGATGAAGCCGATCGGCGCGCCGAGTTGCGGGAACATGGCGTACCAGCTCCGCTTGCCTTCAGGCGCATTCTCGGTGGCGAGCAAAACCGCGCCGCCCCATTCGCCGCCGAGGCCGAGGCCCTGGCCGAAGCGGCAGAGGGCAAGCAGCAGCGGTGCCACGACGCCGATCGTCGAATAGGTGGGCAACAGGCCGATGACGACCGTCGAGATGCCCATGGTCATCAGCGCGGCGACGAGCGTCGCCTTGCGGCCGATCCTGTCGCCGAAGTGACCGAAGATCACGGCGCCGAGCGGGCGGGCGAAGAAGGCGATCGAGAAGGTGGCGAGGGACTGCAGCATTGCCGAGGTCGGATCGGCTGCAGGGAAGAAGAGGTGCGGGAAGATGATCACCGCTGCGGTCGCATAGACATAGAAGTCGAAGAATTCGATCGTCGTGCCGACGAGGCTGGCGAACAGCACCCGGGCAGGGGAGTTCACGGCCTGCCGATGCAACGCACCATCCTGCGGCGACAGCGAGGTTGTCGCGTCTGTCATTGGTTCGTTCCTGGAGCAATTGGCGGGAAAGCGAGTAACTCTCCCCCGCCGGAATTGCGTAGTTTCATAGGGTTAGATCAGTTCGCTGTCCGATGGACACAATCAAACGATCTGGCGGTCATGCCGTCTTGGGAGGCGGGCGGCCGGTTCTTAGCGCAAGTTTTCACATCGAGAAAGCCTGATTTCGTAAGAAATGCGAACTAAATGCGCTTGCCGGCGAAGGAATATTCCACCGGCATATCGCCGCCCGTGTGCTCGATCAGCCGGCATTCCCGCCTACGCGAATTCATTGTCTTCCCGTATTGCGGGCATCGCCTGAAAATACATCTCCCGCTTGACGGGAATCGAATACTGGAGAACTCTCGCCGGCGAAGCGTTTTGCTTCGGTTCGGGGGAATATTCATGTTCAGGAAGCTCTCTGTGGAATTTCTCGGTACTTTCTGGCTCGTTCTCGGCGGGTGCGGCAGCGCCGTGCTTGCCGCTGCCTTCCCGGAGGTCGGCATCGGCCTGCTTGGGGTCTCCTTTGCCTTCGGCCTTACGGTGCTGACCATGGCCTATGCGGTCGGCGGGATTTCGGGCGGTCATTTCAATCCGGCGGTATCGGTCGGGCTTGCCGTTGCCGGCAGAATGCCGCCGGCAAGCCTCGTCGGTTACATCCTCGCGCAGGTCGCCGGCGCGATCGCCGCAGCTGCCGTGCTCTACGTGATCGCCAGCGGCAAGGCCGATTTCCAGCTTGGCGGTTTTGCCGCCAATGGCTACGGCGAACACTCGCCGGGCGGTTATTCGTTGACGGCGGCGCTCGTCACCGAGGTCGTCATGACCGCCTTTTTCCTGCTCATCATTCTTGGCTCGACGCATAGCCGTGTGCCTGTGGGCTTCGCGCCCATCGCCATCGGCCTGGGGCTGACCTTGATTCACCTCGTCTCGATCCCGGTCACCAACACCTCGGTCAATCCGGCGCGTTCGACCGGACAGGCTCTGTTCGTCGGCGATTGGGCGATTTCCCAGCTCTGGCTCTTCTGGGTCGCGCCGCTGATCGGTGCGGTCATCGCCGGAATCGTATGGAAGATCGTCGGCGACGATAGCTAGGTCGAGAAAGATAGCGCGACGCAAGGCCTTGTAGAGCCCGCCTGCACACGCAGGCGGGCTCTACCTTTCCTAAGATTATTTCCCTTGCAAGCCACAGAAAGCTCTGATTCAGCTAGGAAATCTTGTCTCTGGTTGATTCTTGACGGGTGTCGCCGAAGCGCGTTTCGCGGCGAGAGTTAACCAAAGTAAACACTTCATTAACCATAATGTCGTTGTAGTGGTTCTACGCGGCGGTCTCGCGAATCGCGGCTTCGAAATCAGCCAGGTGCAAGCAAGCTTCGCGATAGTGGCGTATTGTTTGGGGGTTTGAATGAGCAGCAAGCATGTTGCTGTCCTGTTGGGCGGATTTTCCTCGGAGAGGCCGGTGAGCCTGTCTTCGGGGACTGCTTGCGCGGATGCCCTGGAGGCCGAAGGCTATCGCGTCACGCGCGTCGATGTCGGTCGCGACGTCGCGGCGGTTCTTCAGGAATTGCGTCCGGATGTCGTCTTCAACGCGCTTCATGGGCCGTTCGGCGAGGACGGGACGATCCAGGGCATTCTCGAATATCTCGAGATTCCCTATACCCATTCGGGCGTTTTAGCCTCGGCGCTGGCCATGGATAAAGATCAGGCAAAGCATGTCGCCAAGGCTGCCGGCATTCCGGTTGCCGAAGCCTTGGTCATGGACCGGCGCAGCTTCGGCAATCAGCACCCGATGAAGCCGCCTTACGTGGTGAAGCCGGTCCGCGAGGGGTCGAGCTTCGGAGTGGTGATCGTCAAGGAGGATCAGTCGCATCCGCCTCAGGTGATCACCTCGAGCGAGTGGCGCTACGGCGACCGCGTCATGGTCGAGCGCTATATTGCGGGGCGCGAATTCACCTGCGGTGTCATGGGCGACGTCGCCCTCGGCGTCACTGAAATCATTCCGCAGGGGCACGCCTTCTACGATTACGACTCGAAATACGTAAAAGGTGGTTCGAAGCACGTCATACCTGCACAGATTTCACCAAATATTTACCAAAAAATACAAACACTGGCGTTGAAGGCGCATCAGGCGATCGGTTGCCGCGGCGTCAGCCGGTCCGACTTTCGTTTCGACGATCGTGGGGATGGTGAGGGCGAGTTGATCTGGCTCGAGATCAACACCCAACCCGGCATGACCCCAACATCCCTGGTGCCCGAAATGGCGCAGCATGCTGGCCTTCAGTTCGGTGAATTTCTCAGGTGGATGGTGGAGGACGCGTCGTGCTTGCGCTGAGGGGCAGAAGGGGCAAGAGGGTTCGTTACCCGGCCGACGGTGTCGCCGAGGCGGATGAAGCGTTCGTCCTGCCGCGGCCGCTGCGCAGGGGCGTGCGCTTTCTGATCAGCCTTGGCGCCGGTCGAATCCGCTTCCCGAATCATACCGGAACAGTAGCCGCCGCAGCTTTCATGGTGGCGACGGGCCTCTATGGCATGTCGCTCGGCGGCCATACGCAGAGCTTCGCGCAGGTCTCGACGACTGCCGCCGGCTTCGCGATCGAGGACGTCCGCGTCTCCGGCAACGCGCAGACCTCCGAGATCGACATCCTCCAGCAGCTCGGCCTGGACGGCACGACGTCACTGGTGGCGCTCGATATCGAGGAGGCGCGTCGGCTGATCGGCGAACTGCCCTGGGTCGAGACCGTCACGGTTCGCAAGGTCTATCCGGGCACGATCGAGGTCGTTCTCAAGGAGCGCGAAGCCTTCGGTATCTGGCAGCACGGATCGGATCTCTCGCTCATAGAGCGCAGCGGCAGCGTCATCGCGCCGCTCAGGGACAACAAGTTCGCCAGCCTGCCGCTTTTCGTCGGCCGCGACGCGGAGACGGCGGCGGCCGCGTTCTACGACGAGTTTTCCCGCTGGCCGGAGTTCCGCTCCCGCGTCAAGGCCTTCGTGCGCGTGGCCGGGCGCCGCTGGGATCTGCGGCTCAACAACGGCGTCGTGGTGAAGCTTCCGGAAAAGGATGTCGCCCGCGCGATGAGCGTGCTCGCCGGTATGCAAGACACGCATCAATTGCTCGAGCGCGACATCGCCGCCGTCGATCTCAGGCTCGAAGACCGCACGACCGTACAGTTGACGCCGGAAGCTGTGAAGCGCCGGGAAGTCGCACTCAAGGCGAGGGAGAAGATGCTGAAAGCCCAGGAGAAGCGGATATGAGTTTGTTCGGATCCGCCAATTTCGGCCTTCCGCGTCTGAAGCCCTTGCCCTCGAAGCGGTCGCATGTCGTGTCGGTGCTCGATATCGGCTCGACCAAGGTGGTATGCATGATCGGCCGCCTGACGCCGCGTGCCGAGAGCCAGATCCTGCCCGGGCGCACGCACAGCATCGAGGTCATCGGCATCGGTCACCAGAAGTCGCGGGGCGTCAAGAATGGCGTCATCGCCGATCTCGATGCGGTCGAAAGCGTCGTCCGGCTTGCGGTCGATGCAGCCGAGCGCATGGCGGGACTGACGATCGACAGCCTCATCGTGAATGTTTCAGCCGGCCGCCTGCAGAGCGACGTCTATACCGCGACGATCGATCTCGGCGGGCAGGAGGTCGAGGCGAACGATCTGAAGAAGGTACTCGCTGCCGCGGGGCACCAGTCGCTGCGCACCGACCGCGCCATCCTGCACTCTCTGCCGACCGGCTTCTCGCTGGACGGCGAGCGCGGCATCCGCGACCCGCTGGCGATGTTCGGTGACGTTCTCGGCGTCGACATGCATGTGCTGACGGCGGAGCGGCCCGCACTGAAGAACCTCGAGCTCTGCGTCAATCGCGCTCACCTCTCGGTCGAGGGCATGGTCGCGACGCCTTATGCCAGCGGGCTTGCGGCACTCGTGGATGACGAGGTCGAGCTCGGATGTGCGGCCATCGACATGGGTGGCGGTACGACGACGATCTCGGTTTTCGCCGAAGGCAAGCTCGTCCATGCGGACGCCGTCGGCCTTGGCGGCCACCACGTCACGACCGATCTGGCGCGCGGCCTGTCCACCCGCATCGAGGATGCCGAGCGTCTGAAGGTCGTGCACGGTTCGGCGCTTCCGAACAGCGCGGACGAGCGCGATATCATTTCGGTTCCGCCGATCGGCGAAGACGACCGCGACCAGCCGACGCACGTGCCGCGCGCTCTGGTCTCGCGCATCGTTCGCGCTCGCATCGAAGAGACGCTGGAACTCATACGCGACCGCATCCAGCGGTCCGGTTTCAGCCCGATCGTCGGCAAGCGCATCGTCTTGACGGGGGGAGCCAGCCAGCTGACCGGTCTGCCGGAAGCGGCGCGGCGCATTCTTGCGCGCAATGTCCGCATCGGCCGCCCGCTCGGCGTATCCGGCCTGCCGGCCGCTGCCAAGGGCCCGGCCTTTTCCACGGCCGTCGGGCTGATGATCTACCCTCAGGTCGCCGACCTCGAGACACATGCCGCCGGCAGCGGCATGTTCTCCACCCTCGGCGGCAACAGCCGTTTCGCCCGGATGGGGCAATGGCTGAAAGAAAGTTTCTAGATCGGTCGGCATATCGCCGGACGAGACAGGTGTTCGAGTTTGAAGGAATTGGCCGGCTCGGCAAGGCGGCCAGGGAAAGAGAAGGAACAGGACATGGCCATCAACTTGCAGAAGCCGGACATTACCGAGCTGAAGCCGCGTATCACGGTCTTCGGCGTCGGCGGCGGCGGCGGCAACGCCGTCAACAACATGATCACCGCCGGGCTCCAGGGCGTCGATTTCGTCGTCGCCAACACGGATGCCCAGGCACTCACCATGACCAAGGCCGAGCGGATCATCCAGATGGGTGTTGCCGTCACCGAAGGTCTTGGTGCCGGCTCGCAGCCGGAAGTCGGCCGTGCGGCCGCTGAAGAATGCATCGACGAGATCATCGATCACCTGCAGGGCACGCATATGTGCTTCGTCACCGCCGGCATGGGCGGCGGCACCGGCACGGGTGCTGCTCCGATCGTCGCCCAGGCTGCCCGCAACAAGGGTATCCTCACCGTCGGCGTCGTCACCAAGCCCTTCCATTTCGAAGGCGGACGCCGCATGCGGATCGCCGACCAGGGTATTTCCGATCTTCAGAAGTCGGTCGACACCCTGATCGTCATTCCGAACCAGAACCTCTTCCGCATCGCCAATGACAAGACGACCTTCGCGGACGCCTTCGCCATGGCCGACCAGGTTCTTTATTCGGGCGTCGCCTGCATCACCGACCTCATGGTCAAGGAAGGCCTCATCAACCTCGACTTCGCCGACGTCCGTTCGGTGATGCGCGAAATGGGCCGCGCCATGATGGGTACGGGCGAAGCCTCCGGCGAGGGCCGCGCAATGGCCGCTGCGGAAGCCGCGATCGCCAACCCGCTGCTCGACGAAACCTCGATGAAGGGCGCTCAGGGTCTGCTCATCTCCATCACCGGTGGCCGCGACCTCACGCTCTTCGAGGTGGATGAGGCTGCGACGCGTATCCGCGAGGAGGTCGATCCGGACGCCAACATCATTCTCGGCGCGACCTTCGACGAAGAGCTCGAAGGCCTCATTCGGGTTTCCGTCGTCGCCACCGGCATCGACCGCACGGCCGCGGAGGTGGCCGGCCGCTCCGCCGACTTTCGTCCGGTAGCGCCGAAGCCGATCGTCCGCCCGTCCGCCGCCGTTCCGGCTCAGCCGCAGCCGACTGTCTCGCTGCAGCCGGTGCCGCAGCCGCAGCCGGTGCAGCAGCCGCTCCAGCAGCAGAATGTCGACCACATCGCGCTCGCCATTCGCGAGGCCGAAATGGAGCGCGAGCTCGACATCGCTGCGCGCGCCCAGGTCGCCGCACCGGCACCGCAGCCGCAGCCCCACCTCCAGGAAGAGGCCTTCCGTCCGCAGAGCAAGCTCTTCGCCGGCGTCGCTCCGACGGAGGCCGCACCGGTCATGCGGCCGGCGCAGCCGGCACCGCGCCCGGTCGAGATGCAGGCGCCCGTCCAGCCGCAGATGCAGGCGCAGCCGGTCCAGCAGGAGCCCACCCAGGTCGTGCGGCAGCAGGCCGAGCCGGTACGCATGCCGAAGGTCGAGGACTTTCCGCCGGTCGTGAAGGCAGAAATGGATTACCGGACGCAGCCGGCGCCTGCGCATCAGGAAGAACGCGGGCCGATGGGACTCCTGAACCGGATCACCAGCTCGCTCGGGCTGCGTGAACGGGAAGCGACGAATGTCTCGTCCGACATGACCGCCGCGGCACCGAGCGCCGCCTCGCAACAGCGCCGGCCGCTTTCGCCGGAAGCCAGCCTCTATGCGCCGCGTCGCGGCCAGCTCGACGATCACGGTCGCGCTGCACCGCAGATGCGGTCGCATGAAGACGATCAGCTCGAAATTCCGGCGTTCCTGCGCCGCCAGTCGAGCTGATACCTACGGCGCCGTGCGTCCGATCGGACGCGCAATGTCGCCGTAGTACTTTCAGTCGCCGCAGTTTTTCCTGAGCCGGCTCCGGTTCAGGGAAACATGCGGAGGCTGTTCCTTCACCTTGCCGATGCCCGGGCGCCAGCCCGGGCATTTTTCGATTTTTTACGCGAAATCAGAAGCTTATCAATTGCATTGCGCGCATATGAATTGCGTAACAAAACGAAACGAACAGTGATTTGGAATGGTGCCTCCAAACTCTTATTTTCAAGATCGGAATTGGGGACGCATACGATTCGATCGGGCGCTGTTAGTTCGAAGACGAGATTTCCGCCGGCTGCGCGGGTCCCGGTACTTCGTCTTGTGTCTTGAGCAGCGTGGCACCCTTTAGGATTTTGGCCGAAGGCCGCCTTGATTGAAAGTGACGAGAATGGGAATCGAACTGCTCGGGTTTCAGACGACGATCGCAAACCCGATAACCCTCAAGGGAATTGGCGTTCACTCCGGTGCGGAAGTCGAGATCACCTTCCAGCCGGCCGATGCCGACGTCGGGATCGTGTTCCAGCGTGTGCTTGCCGGCGGCCGGCTGAGCGAATTCCGGGCCGTCTCGTCGCAGGTCGGCAACACCGATCTGTGCACCGTCCTTGGCCTCTCGCCGGCAACCTCGATCGCGACGATCGAGCATGTCATGGCGGCGGTCTATGCGCTCGGCCTCGACAACCTGTTGATCGAGGTGCATGGCGCTGAAATGCCGATCATGGACGGCAGCTCAGCCCCCTTTATCGAGGCGATCGAGCAGGCAGGTATTCATTCGCTTGCCGAGAAGCGCCGCTATATCCGCATTCTCAAGCCGGTGCGCATCGAATCGGGCGCTTCCTGGTCGGAATTCACGCCCTATGACGGCATGCGCTTCGAAGTCGAGATCGACTTCGACTGCCCGCTGATCGGCCGTCAGGCATGGAAGGGCGACATGACGCCTTCCGTTTTCAAGCGGGAGCTGTCGCGGGCGCGTACCTTCGGCTTCATGCGCGATGTGGAGCGCCTCTGGGCAGGCGGTTTCGCGCTCGGCTCGTCACTCGAGAACTCCGTGGTAATTTCGGACGACAACACGGTCATCAATGTCGAGGGCCTGCGGTATACGGACGAGTTCGTCCGCCACAAGACGCTCGATGCCGTAGGCGATCTTTCGCTGGCGGGTGCTCCCTTCCTCGGCTGCTACCGCTCCTATCGCGGCGGGCACCGGATGAATGCCAATGCCCTCAAGGCATTGCTCAGCGATCCGACCGCCTATGAGGTGGTGGAAACGGCAACGCCGCGCCAGCGCACCCGTTCGCGGGACATGGTGGCGGTTGCCGCACCGGGCTTTGCGCCCTGGTCCGCCTGACGGCATAGGATATTCCTTCTCCAGTCGCCGGCCGAAAGGCCGGCATTTTCATGATGATTCGATAGTTGCCCTGAGTAACGCGTGTTCTTCGGCACCTATTTTCACGGTGCCAGAGGCGCTTTACACATCCGAAAAGGGGTGCAGCGCTGCAGCGCGCCACAAATTTGCATGAATTGCCGATCATGACGTTGCGGTCTTGAGGTAACTTGCTCTAAAACGCGCAAGTCTGGCGCGATGCTAGGCGCTGAGTGAAACGGGAATATCCGATGGTTCTTGCAGTTTCTGTCGACATAAGAAAATCAGCGCGCGTCGCCGCGGTCGTTCTTGCGGCTATCGCCGGCTCCAGTCTGATCACGGCCTGCCAGAACGATCCGGACATCGACATCACCAAGCTCACGGCCGAGACCGATCCGCCGGACGTGCTCTACAACCAGGGCCTCGCAAACCTGAACGCCGGCAAGACGACGGAAGCGGCGCGGAAGTTCGAGGCGATCGACAAGCAGCATCCGTTCTCCGAATATGCCCGGAAAGCGCTGGTGATGAATGCATTCGTTGCCTATCGCAACGGCCAGTATCAGGACGCGATCAACTCGACCAACCGCTACCTGAATCTTTATCCGCAGTCGGAAGACGCAGCCTACGCGCAATATATCCAGGGCCTCGCCTATACGAAGCAGATTCCGTCGGTGACGCAGGATCAAAGACCCGCGGCGAAGGCGATCGAGGCGATGCAGGTGGTCGTCGACAAGTATCCGGACTCCGAATATGTCGACGATGCGCAGGCAAAGATCCGCTTTGCACGCGACCAGCTCGCCGGCAAGGAGATGCAGGTCGGCCGCTATTATCTCGAGCGCAAAGAATATCTGGCAGCGATTTCGCGCTTCCGCACCGTCGTCGAGCGGTATCCGACCACCAATCAGGTCGAGGAAGCGCTCGCCCGCCTCGTCGAAGCCTATTATGCGATGGGCGTGACCGGGGAAGCCCAGACGGCGGCAGCGGTTCTCGGGCATAACTACCCCGACAGCCAATGGTATGCAGACTCCTACAAGCTGCTGCAATCCGGCGGGCTTGAGCCGCGCGAAACCGGCACGTCCTGGATCGCGCGGGCGGGAAAGAACCTCATCGGCGCGTGATTTTCCCGGCGCCTGACAACGAAGATATGAAACCGGATGCTCGCCCAGCTCGCGATCCGCGATATCGTCCTGATCGAACGGCTTGACCTCAGCTTCGATGCCGGGCTTTCGGTGCTGACCGGCGAAACCGGCGCGGGCAAATCCATTCTTCTCGACAGTCTGTCGCTTGCGCTGGGCGGCCGCGGCGACGGTTCGCTCGTGCGCCACGGCGAGGACAGGGGCCAGGTTACCGCTGTCTTCGACGTCCCGGCCGGCCATACGGCGCGGCTCTTCCTGCGCGAGAACGGCATCGACGACGATGGCGATCTGATCTTCCGCCGCGTGCAATCGGCCGACGGCCGCACCAAGGCGTTCATCAACGACCAGCCGGTGAGCGTTCAGCTGATGCGGCAGGTCGGCCAGACGCTCGTTGAAATTCACGGCCAGCACGACGATCGGGCGCTTGTCGATACCGACGCGCACCGCACGCTGCTCGATGCTTTCGGCGGCACCACCGAAGCTGCGGAAGACGTCGCGGCCTTCTATCGCGCCTGGAAGGATGCCGAGCGCTGTCTGAAGAAACACCGCGAGAAGGTGGAGGCAGCAGCCCGCGAGGCGGACTATCTGCGTTCCTCCGTCGAGGAACTCGAGACGCTTTCGCCACGCGACGGCGAAGAGGAGGAACTCGCCGAGAACCGGGCCCGAATGATGAAGGCCGAGCGCATTGCCGGGGACATCAGCGAGGCATCCGAGTTTCTGAACGGCAACGCCTCGCCGGTACCGCTCATCGCGTCGCTCGTCCGGCGGCTCGAACGCAAGAGCCATGAGGCACCCGGCCTGCTCGAAGAGACAGTCGAGCTTCTGGACGGGGCGCTGAACCAGCTTGCGGATGCCCAGATGGCGGTCGAGCGCGCGCTCCGCGACACCGAATTCGATCCGAAGGAGCTAGAGCGCGTCGAGGAGCGGCTTTTTGCTCTGCGCGCCGCGAGCCGCAAATATTCAGTTCCCGTCACCGAACTGCCGGCACTTGCCGCGCGGATGATCGCAGATCTTGCCGATCTCGACGCCGGCGAAGAGAAGCTGAAGCAACTGGAAATACAGGTCGCCGAAGCCAGGGCGGCCTTCGACGTTGCGGCCCGCTCACTTTCCGAGAAGCGCCACAATACGGCTGCTGCACTTTCGGCCGCCGTCATGGAAGAACTGCCTGCGCTGAAGCTCGAACGCGCCCGTTTCATGGTCGAGGTGACGAGCGACCCGGGATCGCCGACGGCCGACGGGATCGATGCGGTCGAGTTCCACGTCCAGACCAATCCCGGCACCAGGCCGGGACCGATCATGAAGGTCGCTTCGGGTGGCGAGCTCTCCCGCTTCCTGCTCGCGCTGAAAGTGGCGCTCGCCGATCGCGGTTCGGCGCCGACGCTCGTCTTCGACGAGATCGATACCGGCGTCGGTGGCGCCGTGGCGGATGCGATCGGCCAGCGCTTGAAGCGGCTTTCGAAAACCGTGCAGGTGCTTTCCGTCACCCATGCGCCGCAGGTTGCTGCGCGGGCGGCGACGCATCTCCTGATTTCGAAGGGGCCTTCCGCGGAAAAGACCGAGATGATCGCGACCCGCGTCGCCCGCATGGACGAAGCGGCACGCACGGAAGAGATCGCCCGCATGCTCGCCGGCGCCTCGATTACCGAGGAGGCGAGGGCCGCAGCCGCGCGATTGCTCGCCGGCAACGGTTGAATAGCCCTCACGTTCCTTCGCGTCGGTTACCCTCAAAATCGATTCCGATTTGAGGAATCATGCAGTAAAAGCGACTCCAAAGTTCTGGAGCCGCATCCATGCTGAATCAAAGAAAATCCGTCGAACAATTGAACGAAGCGGAAGCTGCCGAGGAACTCGCCTTCCTGGCGGCGGAGCTTGCCCGCCACGACATGCTTTATCACGGCAAGGATGCTCCGGAGATTTCGGATGCGGACTACGATGCGCTGAAGCGGCGGAACGATCTGATCGAAGAGCGCTTCCCGGTACTTGTCCGCGAGGACAGTCCCTCGCGGAAGGTCGGTGCCGCACCCTCGCTGACCTTCGCGCCGGTCGTTCATGCGCGGCCGATGCTGTCGCTCGACAATACCTTCTCGGACGAGGATGCCCGCGCATTCGTCGCCGGTGTCTACCGCTTCCTCGGCAAGCTCCCGGACGGCTCGATCGCCTTCACGGCCGAGCCGAAGATCGACGGGCTGTCCATGTCGCTGCGCTACGAAAACCGGCGGCTCGTCACGGCAGCTACCCGCGGCGACGGCACGACCGGGGAAAACGTCACCGCCAATGTCCGCACCATCGGCATGATCCCGCAGACGCTTCCCGCGGACGCGCCTGATGTCGTCGAGATCCGCGGCGAGATCTATATGGCGAAATCGGACTTCGCCGCGCTCAATGCCGAAATGGCGGCGCAGGGCAGGCCGCTCTATGTCAACCCGCGCAATACGGCGTCGGGTTCGCTCCGTCAGCTGGACGCGAAGGTGACGGCGAACCGCAAGCTGCGCTTCTTCGCCTATGCCTGGGGCGAGATGTCGGCGATGCCGGCGGATACGCAGCTCGGCATGGTGGAGACCTTCAAGGCCTGGGGATTCCCGGTCAATCCGCTGATGCAGCGCTTCTTCTCCGCCGACGAGCTCCTGGAGCACTATCACCATATCGAGCGGGAGCGTCCGGACCTCGACTACGACATCGACGGCGTCGTCTACAAGGTCGACCGGCTCGATCTGCAGGCCAGGCTCGGCTTCCGCTCGCGCAGTCCGCGCTGGGCAACGGCGCACAAGTTTCCGGCCGAACAGGCTTTCACGCGTCTGAAGGGCATCGACATTCAGGTCGGCCGTACCGGCGCCCTGACGCCCGTCGCGCGGCTGGAGCCGATCACCGTCGGGGGCGTCGTCGTCACCAACGCCACGCTGCACAACGAGGACTATATCCGCGGCGTCGGCAACACCGGTGAGCCGATCCGCGATGGGCGCGACGTCCGTATCGGCGACATGGTTATCGTCCAGCGGGCAGGGGACGTGATCCCCCAGATCGTCGACGTGGTGATGGACGAGCGGCCGGAAGGCGCCGAGCCCTACAGGTTTCCGACGACGTGCCCCATCTGCGGCAGCCATGCGGTGCGTGACATCAACGAAAAGACGGGCAAGGTGGATGCCGTGCGCCGCTGCACGGGCGGCTTCGTCTGCCGTGCGCAGGCGGTCGAGCATCTGAAGCATTTCGTCTCGCGCAATGCCTTCGACATCGAAGGCCTCGGCTCCAAGCAGATCGAGTTCTTCTTCGAAAGCGAAGACGAGAATCTGAGGATCCGCACCGCCCCTGAGATCTTCACGCTCGAACGCCGCCAGGAGGCATCGCTCAACAAGCTCGAGAACACCGACGGATTCGGCAAGGTAAGCGTCCGCAAGCTGTACGAGGCGATCAATGCCCGCCGCTCGATAGCGCTTCATCGCCTGATCTATGCGCTAGGCATCCGCCATGTGGGCGAGACGACGGCCAAGCTGCTTGCGCGCTCCTATGGCAGCTACGAGCATTTCGGGGCCGCCATGACCGAGGCGGCGGGCTTTTCGGGAGATGCCTGGAACGAGCTGAACAGCATCGACGGCATTGGCGAGGTGGTCGCGCGCGCCATTGTCGAGTTCTATAAGGAGCCGCGCAACCTGAAGGTCGTTTCCGAGCTGCTGCAAGAGGTTACGCCGGAAAGCGCGGAGTTGCCCGTCGCGACCGGCAGCCCCGTCGCGGGGAAGACGGTGGTCTTCACCGGATCTCTCGAGAAGATGACGCGCGAGGAGGCGAAGGCGAAGGCGGAGAGTCTCGGCGCCAAGGTGGCGGGATCGGTGTCGAAGAAGACCGACATCGTCGTCGCCGGCCCCGGCGCCGGCTCGAAGCTCGACAAGGCCCGCGAACTCGGCGTCCAGACGATGGACGAGGACGAGTGGCTGGCGCTGATTGGCGGGTAGAGCGTTCACTTGCCCCTCATCCGCCTGCCGGCACCTTCTCCCCGCAAGCGGGGCGAAGGGGACTCGCGGTGATGCTCCGCTTCTCGGGCGCTCAAGGAGAAATGGCGATCCAGCAGCTTGTCCCTTCTCCCCGCCTGCGGGGAGAAGGTGGCGGCAGCCGGTTGAGGGGCATCCCGTGTGACCCGTTACAGCGGCGCGCGTCTTATCAGACGCGCAAAGGTCGCTGTAGCACTTTGATCTGCTGCATGTTTTTGTCCTTTAATCGGATACGATTAAAGGAAACATGCAGTAGTTTAGATCGTCACGCCTGCTGCTGTGCCGACATGTCCATCCACATGAACTCCCAGACGTGGCCGTCCAGGTCCTGGAAGCTGATGCCGTACATGAAGCCGTAGTCGATTGCCGGCTTCCATGGCTTGCCGCCCGCGGCAATAGCCTTGTCGAACATGTCGTCGCATTCGGCACGGCTCGCGGCGGAGAGCGCAGTGATGACCTCGGTGCCCTTGGCCGTGTCGCTGATCTCGCCGACTATGAAGCTACGGAATTTCGGCTCGGTCAGAAGCATGGCGAAGATATTGTCGTCGATGACCATGCAGGCGGCGGTCTCGTCGGAAAACTGCTCGTTGAATGTGAAGCCCAGAGCGGAGAAGAAGGACCGGGAGGCTTTCAGATCCTTGACCGGCAGGTTGACGAAAATCATGCGCATGGGGTGCTCCTTGTTGAAGATGGGATGAGCCAAGGACGAAGACATGTGCCGCATGCCGACAGGTCTCGCCGAATTTTGTCGCCCGCTCATAGTCGACTACGTCTGATGCGCCGATCAGGTGCGGCGCTTCGAATTTGAGCCCATTTCCGTTTGTATTTTTGCGCTGCACAAGATAGAGCTTGCAGCCAAAATTTGTGCAATTGCCTTTTCGCGGGGCTGGCGCCCGCAGCCGCGCGTCTTATCGAACGCGCAACTGTCGCTGTAGCATTTTGACGATGCAGGAGCCATATCAGCGAAGCGGGGCGTGTCCAACGTCCCGGCGGATTGGAGGGTCCGGAATGAGAACCATCAGCACCATCGCCGATCTGCGAGAGGCCCTTGCCGAGCATCGGCGCGCGGGCAGATCCATCGGATTGGTCCCCACCATGGGCTATCTTCATGTCGGCCATATGGAGCTCGTGCGCCGCGCCGGCAGCGAGAACGACGTGGTCGTCGCCAGCATATTCGTCAATCCGCTGCAGTTCGGCGCGAATGAGGATCTTGGCAAATATCCGCGCGACCTCGCCCGCGATCAGGCGCTGCTGACCGATGGCGGCGTCGATTTCCTTTTTGCCCCCGGCGTTTCCGACATGTATCCGCGCCCGATGGAAACGGTGGTCGACGTGCCGAAGCTCGGCTCCGAACTCGAAGGCGCAGTGAGGCCCGGCCATTTTGCAGGCGTCGCGACGGTCGTGACCAAGCTCTTCAACATCGTCCAGCCGGACCGCGCCTATTTCGGCGAAAAGGATTTCCAGCAGCTCCAGATCATCCGGCGCATGGTCGAGGATCTGGCGCAGCCGGTTACGGTCATCGGCGTACCGACGGTGCGCGAGGAGGACGGGCTCGCCTGTTCGTCGCGCAACGTCTATCTGACGACGCAAGAGCGGCGTGCAGCCGCGATCGTGCCGAAGGCGCTGGACGAGGCCGAGCGGCTGATCGCAAGCGGCGTCACCGAACCGGCCGAGGTCGAGAAGCGTGTCTTGGAATTTCTCGCCGGCGAGCCGCTGGCCCGGCCGGAAGTGGTGGCGCTGCGCGACCCGGAAACGCTTGGGCCGGTCAGCGAGATCGAAGAAAAGCCGGTCCTGCTCCTGCTCTTCGTCCGCTTCGGCACCACGAAGCTGCTCGACAACCGCGTGATTGCCCCGAAATCCGCCCGTTTTGCAAAGGTAGCCTGAGAATGAGCGTCCAGACCACGAAACGGCGGCTCAGCCCCGCCAGCATCGAAGCCCTGAAGGGTGAGCGCCCGATCGTCAGCCTGACGGCCTATACGACGCCGATCGCACGGCTTCTCGATCCTCACGTGGATTTCCTCCTTGTCGGCGATTCGCTCGGCATGGTGCTCTACGGCCTCGATACGACCGTCGGCGTCACGCTCGACATGATGATTGCGCATGGCCAGGCGGTCATGCGCGGTTCGGAGCGCTGTTGCGTCGTCGTCGATCTTCCTTTCGGCGCCTATCAGGAATCCAAGGAGCAGGCCTTCCGCAGTGCCGCGCGCATTCTGAAGGAAACGGGCTGCAGCGCAGTGAAGCTCGAGGGCGGTGCCGAGATGGCCGAGACGGTCGAATTCCTTGTCAGCCGTGGCATTCCGGTGCTCGGCCATGTGGGCTTGATGCCGCAGCTCGTCAACACGACGGGGGGCTACCGCTCGGTCGGGCGCAACGAGAAGGAGGTGGCCAAGATCCGCCGCGACGCCAAGGCGATCGACGATGCCGGCGCTTTCGCCATCGTGGTCGAGGGAACGGTGGAGCCGGTCGCCCGAGAGATCACTGCCACGCTGCGCGCGCCGACCATCGGCATCGGTGCTTCGCCGGCCTGCGACGGCCAGATACTGGTATCGGACGACATGCTCGGTCTTTTCAACGATTTCAAGCCGCGCTTCGTCAAGCATTTCGCCGAGTTGGCACCGACGATCTCAAAGGCGGCGGAGGCCTATGCCAATGAGGTGAAGGCGCGCAGCTTTCCGGGCATAGAGCACACGTTTCAAGTAAAGCGCTGACGTGTCGGGGCGGGCGTGTTCTTTGCGTCCGCCTTCTTATGGTAGGCCGACCGAGCACCAGGTCTCGTGTGCTCGTTCGGGAATGACGCGCGTCCAACCATCAGAAAATTCAATCGCCGCATCAGAGTAATTGAATTGTCGCGATCTGCGGCAGCCCCTATCTGTCCGGCATGCTCGTTACGGGCGGCCCCGCAGGAGAATTTCATGAGCAGAGGCGATTTCCGGGAAGGGCTGCGCGGCGGCTTTCCGATCATGCTGGCGGCGTCGCCCTTCGGAGCGCTTTTCGGCGCGCTTGCGGTGGATAACGGGTTTTCGATTGCCGATGCGGTATTCATGAGCGCCACCGTCTATGCGGGTGCAAGCCAGATGGTCGGCATCGAACTCTTCGGAAGCAACGTGCAGCCCTGGCTGGTGGTGCTCTCGGTCTTTGCGGTCAACTTCCGCCACGTGCTCTATTCCGCTTCTCTCGCCAAGCACATCCGCCATTTCAGCTTCGTTCAAAAGCTGATCGCATTTTTCCTGCTCGTGGACCCGCAATATGCGGAGACCGAACAGCGCGGCCAGCGCGGATTGCCGGTCACCTTCGCCTGGTATGCGGGCTTCGGCGTCGTGATCTATGTTCCATGGCTCATCAATACGCTGATCGGTGCGATCTTCGGGCAGTTGATCGGCGATCCCAAGGCGATCGGCCTCGACGTGCTCCTCCCGATCTACTTTCTGGGGCTCGTGATGAGCTTCCGCACGCGCGACCGCTTTCTGCCGATCGTGGCCGTGAGCGCCGTCGCTTCCGTCGCTGCGATGCATTTCGTCGGCTCCCCCTGGCATGTCAGCATCGGCGCGCTTGCCGGCGTCCTGCTTGCGGCCTGTCTGCCGCCGAAGCGACCGGCGACCGAAACCCACGCCGTGGAAAAGGAGGCCTGATCCTTGGACGCGCAACACCTCGATCTGCTCTATCTCATCGTCGCGGCGGCGGTCGCCACTTATGTCACGCGCTTCGGCGGCTACGTGCTTATCACGCAGTTGAAGAACATACCTCCGCGCGTCGAGTCTGCGTTGAACGCAGTCCCGGCGGCTGTACTGACAACGCTGGTGGCGCCCGCCTTCGTCTATGGTGGCATGGACGTCGCCGCAGCGATGCTCGTCGCCTTCGTCGTCGGGCTGCGCTTTTCGACGCTTCGGATGCTGCTCGTGGGCTGGATCGCGGTCATGGCGATCCGGCACCTGATCATGTAGGTTCCCGCCCGCCTCAGCATGGGTCCGGCCGCTCGGATTGGCGCCAGGCCGGTTCTGGACTATCATCTTCTCGTTGCCGGGGAGGCAGCCGCCCCCCGGCCCACGGAGGAGCGACCATGATTACCAGAATTTCCGTTGCGCTGTTTCTCGCGCTTGCGCCTGTTACCGCGTTTGCCAACCAGTGCCCCGCCATGATGCAGGCGATCGATGCGGCCATGCCCAACGCATCATTGTCCGAGGCCGACATGGCCAAGGTGAAACAGTTGCGCCAGCAGGGCGAAGACTTGCACAAGGCTGGCGACCATGCGGGCTCGGAAGCAGCGCTCGGCCAAGCCAAGACGATGCTTGGGATCTGACCGGGAAGGGGCCTGCGCTCCATTCAGACTATTGTCGGATTAAGGCTGCGATTCAGTAAAATTCGCGGGTTACGCGAGAGCGTCGCCGCAAATATAACCATGCTGTTGGTTGAGAAATCGACCCTCCCAACGGAGGCCCGGCGGTACCCCAGCCCCAGCCCACACCGCCGGGCCGCCCGTTCCGACCCTATCGCACGATTGCTTCCGTAGCACTGGCCAGCCAGTCTCTCGTTTCCGTGCCCGACAGCAGCGGCATCAGCTTTTCCAGCGTTTCCGCGTGGTAGGCGTTCAGCCAGTCAAGCTCGTCGTCGGTCAGCAGGGCGGGAAGGACGAGCCGGCGATCGATCGGGCAGAAGGTCAGCGTGTCGAAGCCGAGCATAGGCTGGTCGCCGCCCTCGATCTCCTCCGGCTCGCGCACGACGACGAGATTCTCGATGCGGATGCCGAAGGCGCCGGGGCGATAGTAACCGGGTTCGTTGGAAAGGATCATGCCGGGCAGCAATTCCTGCGTGGCAAGCCGGGCAATGCGCTGCGGTCCTTCGTGGACCGAGAGATAGGAGCCGACACCGTGGCCGGTCCCGTGCGCATAATCGGCGCCCGCCTTCCATAGCGCGATCCGGGCGAGCGGATCGAGGTCGACGCCGCGTGACCCCTTCGGGAAGCGCGCCGTGCTGATTGCGATCATGCCCTTGAGCACGAGCGTGAAGAACCGCTTCTGTTCTTCCGGCACCGCGCCGATCGCGACCGTGCGGGTGATGTCGGTCGTACCGTTGATGTATTGCGCGCCGGAGTCGATCAGGAACATGGTACCGGCCTCGATCCGCCGGTCGGTTTCGTTCGTGACCCGATAATGCATGATCGCGGCATGCGAACCGGCGCCGGCGATCGTGTCGAAAGAAACGTCCTTCAGGGGGTTCTGCATGCGCTCGCCGACGGCCGCGCGCGTCGCCTCCAATTGCCTGGTTGCGCCGATTTCGGTGACGCTGCCGGGCTCCCTCCCGTCCAGCCAGGCGAGGAACTCGACCATCGCCGCACCATCCTGCAGGTGCGCCCGGGTCGATCCGGCGATCTCGGCTGCATTCTTGCAGGCGCGGGGCAGGCGGGCGGGATCGACCGCCTCGACCACCGAACCTTCCTTCCTGCGAATCAGCTCGCCGATCGCGAAGGGGGCGAGATCCGGATCGATCATGATGGCTGCGCCGGTTGAGGCGAGGGCGGCGAGCCGATCGTCGAAGCTCGCGGGCGCCATTATGTCGGCGAGCTGGGTCAGGTAGGCTTCCTGCTCGATGCCGGTCTTGCGTTTGTCGAGGAAAAGCTCGGCGCTGCCGTCCGCATGGATGATGGCGCGCGCCAGCGGGTGCGGCGTGTGCGGCACGTCACTGCCACGGATGTTGAAGGTCCAGGCGACGGAGGAGGGATCCGTGAGAACGACGGCGGCGGCCTTCGCCTTTGCCACGCCCGCCGCGATCTCCGCGATCTTGTCTTTCGCCAATTGCCCCGCATGCTCGACCGGCTGGATCGTCACCGGGCCGAGCGGCGTTGCGGGACGGTCGGTCCAGAGCCGGTCGAGCGGATTGTGGTCGAGAAGGACGACACTGCCGCCGATCGCGGCAAGCGCCTTTTCGAGCCGGCGAACTTCCGCCGCGGTGTGTAGCCAAGGATCGATGCCGAGGCGGAAGCCCTTGGGTCCATGGCGCTCCAGCCAGACATGCGGCGGTTCGCCGATGAGATCGCCGCCGGTGAAGACGCTGCCGTCCACCTGCTCCTTGAGCTGGGTTACATAACGGCCGTCGACGAAGACGATCGCTTCGCGCTGGGTCACGAGCGCTACCCCGGCCGAACCGGTAAAGCCCGTCAGCCACGACAGCCGCTCGGAACTGCGGGGCACATATTCCCCTTGAAATTCGTCGGCACGCGGCACGAGGAAGCCATCGACGCCCAAGGTTGCGAGGGCGGCACGCAGGGCGGTGGTTCTCTCCTTGCCGAACTGGGGCGTGGAGGTGACTTCGAAGGATTGGAACATGGACTTTCCCGGTAAGCTTGGCGGAGACCGCAGGTGAGATGGGCATGTTAATGCATCTCTTCCAAAAGTGGAGCAGCGGTTTTGGAATAACGACCTGCATAAAGTAACAACTTAAACTCGTTCGCGCAGGGGGGAGACGAGATTCGCCCATGAACAGCGTGTACCTCGGGTGGTGCAGGACGCGCATTTGCCCATTTGTCATACATATGCACGCGGCGCATGGCACCCATGCCGGAATGTATCTTTCTCTATCGGAATTATGGTTTATAAGCCCGCTCAACGAACACGGACGAACGTCCGCCGGTTCAAAAGACTGCAGTTCCGAGAATAGTTGGTCATCTGTTCTCCTCCTCCCTCAGGGTGGCCAGCTTCGGAACGGTAGAGCCCGCTTGAGCGCTCCTCCTCCTCAAGCTCGCGGGTATGGTCGGCCAAAAGCCGGTCAGCAGGCGATGCTTCGGCATCGCCTTTGTTTCGAGAAGGCTGCCCCGTCATGATGGACCGGGCGGCCTTTTCGTTTTCTCGGTTCCCCTTTCGGTCGATACTCCTTCTATCGTCATCCCTGCGCTTGGCGCAGGAGGGAGGATCCAGTTCGGCGCAATAGAGCCTGTCCGGGACGGAAGTGCCTGTGGAAACAGGCGGTGTCCACGGGAAAACAAATGAAGAACGGTTTGCTTCGTGATAAGCCTGCTTACG
Organism: Sinorhizobium meliloti; assembly: GCF_017876815.1. NCBI lineage: Bacteria > Pseudomonadati > Pseudomonadota > Alphaproteobacteria > Hyphomicrobiales > Rhizobiaceae > Ensifer > Ensifer meliloti. Next base: position 2,762,035 of record NZ_JAGIOS010000001.1, read on the forward strand.
GTCGACTTGCGAGGATATCTCTCAAACGGAGCATGCAGAGGTAGGAGCGGCGATGCTGAAAACCGATACCCGCCAAGCGAATTGGCGCCGTGCCAATCCAGGGAAATACGATGCTCATCTCGCTGTGCAGCGAGCAGTGAAGGCAGGCGAACTGGAAAAGCAAACGTGCGAGGTCTGCGGGATCGAAGCGGTCGATGCCCATCACGATCAATACGACGAGCCTTTAAAGGTGCGGTGGCTTTGCCGCCGACATCACACGAGGCTTCATCACTACGGCGAAGACATGTTTCCGATCAGGGATGCACTTTAGAGATCCCCGGAGCTGAATTACGGCAGGGCAAGTTGGTCTTGCCGTCAGCGCGGCTGGATCACGATCAGCGAATGTAATTACGACGTTCTGGAACGATCGTACTACCTCGATTCCGGACAAGAACCGGTTGGTCGCTTCAGCGATGCGTTTCTTGAGAAAGTGCGACAAGCTTTCGTGCCGTTTTTGGCGGCAGGATCAGCGCGGGTCAATCGAACCTGACGGCGCGCCGGACCCTGGCGACAGCGTGCAAGAAATACGAGCGTATAAATGACGACCTTGATCGGGTATGCGCGAGTCTCGAAAGCGGATGGCAGCCAGCTTCATGACCATCAGCGCGATGCACTGATCAAGGCCGGCGTTCTACAGGAACATCTCCATAGAAATGCGGCGTCCGGACGCCGCGACCGGATGCGTCTGCGACAAGCGTGACTTACCTGGTCAGATGAATGGTTACCCAGCCATTGCGCCAGAGGGTGCGCGCATGTTTGAGGTTCTGACCGTTATAGGCTGCGAGCACCTTCCAGCGCTGTTCGGCGAGAATACCGGAAAGGATGACCGAACCGCCCGGAGCGAGGTTGGCCACGAGTTGCGGCGCCATCTTCATCAGCGGCCGCGCCAGAATGTTGGCGATGATGAGGTCGAAGGGGCCGTTGGTGCTGAAGGTGGTCGAGTGGAAGCCGGGCGCGGTGGCGAAGGTCAGGCCGGTGACGACGCCGTTGCGACGGGCGTTGTCGGCGGCGACGCGGGTTGCGATCGGATCGATGTCGGTTGCGAGCACCGGGACGTGCAGGAGCTTCCAGGCGGCGATCGCCAGCACGCCGCTTCCCGTCCCGAGGTCGAGCGCGTTGCGGACGGGCCGGGAGCGGGCGACGGAGGCAAGCATTTCGAGGCAGCCGGCTGTCGTGCCGTGATGGCCGGTGCCGAAGGCCTGGCCGGCGTCGATCTCGATGGCGATCTCACCCGGCTTCACCTTGTCGCGATCGTGCGAGCCGTGGATGACGAAGCGGCCCGCGCGCACGGGGGCGAGGCCCTCCAGCGACTTGGCGATCCAGTCGACATCCGGCAGCACTTCGCGCTCGATCGGAAGATGCGAAAATTCGACTTCGAGTGCCTGAGCGAGGCGTGATCTCACGCTCTCCTCTTCATCCGTCATCATGTAGACGGAGGCCTCCCAGACATCCCGCTTCTCGTCGATCTCCATGGTCGCGATCGCGTAATCGTCTTCTTCGAAAATTGCGCTCATGACGTCGAGGACGGCTGCCGCCTGCTTCTCGGTAGTGGTGACGAAAAGTCGTATCTCGCTCACGGTGCTTTCCTTCGGCGTGCAGCCATTCAAAAGGGCCACAGCGGCTTCGGCGCGTCCGATCGGATGCGCGGCGCTGTGGGCGGTTCGCCGCTATCATGAATGAGGTACAAAGGCAAAGCGCCGGGTTTACCGGCGCCCGCAGGATACACGGGCAAACATTGTTAGCCGCGCGTGAGGTTTTCCAGCTTCTTGACGGCCGTTTCCGGGTTTTCGCCATAGGCGATCGTTCCGCTGAACTGGCCGTTGGCGTCGAGCAGGAAGACAGAGGCGGTATGATCCATCGTGTAGTCGCCGTCCGGCTTTGCCTCGTCGGTGGGGACTTTCTTGTAATAGACGCGGTAACCCTTGACCATTTCCAGCACCTTGTCGGGCGGACCGGAGATGCCGGTGATGCGCTTGGACACGTTTGAAACATACTGGCCGAGCACTTCGGGTGTATCGCGCTCGGGATCGACGGTGATGAAGTAGGCCTGCAGCTTGTTGCCCTCGGGATCGACCTTATCGAGCCAGCCGTTGAGTTCGAACAGCGTGGTCGGGCAAACTTCCGGGCAATGGGTGAAGCCGAAGAAGAGCGCCGTCGGCTTGCCGGTGAACGCCTTCTCGGTGATCTGCTCGCCATTCTGGGCGACAAGGGTAAAGGGCACGCCGAAGGGGCCGGATGCGGCCTGCTGCTTCGGCTGGGTCATGTCGAAGGTCAGCCAGCCGAGGACGGCCACCATGACGAGAATGGCTACCCAGAGAACGATGCGTATGGATTTCATCATTGCCACCAGTCTGTTGCTGCCCCGACGCATCTGAGACAGACGCGCGGCGCCGTCGGGCCGTCAGGAATGTAGAGCGTTGATACCGCGTCGGACACACGGGTGCAAAGGGGACAATTGCCGCAGGTTCGCTTGAGGCGGTGCGTCTCAGATGCACCAGGCGAGACCGGCTTGCGCCAGCGACAGGAAAATGTCGGCGCCATTCGCGATCCAGCCTTTGAAGGCGAGCAGGAAGACGAGCGCGAGCACGCCGGTGGCGAGGGCGAAGATCAGGGGAGAGAGCGACTTCTTGGTATCCGTGCGCATGAAGCGATCATAGCACCGTGAGACGGAAGGAAAAGGGCAGCAGCGGTCGAAACGCGCGAACTTCCGCAAAGTCGCGGGCAGTGTTTTAGCGATTGTTTAAGGTCTGTTTGCCACTGTCCGCCGACGCGGAGAAGTGCACCACTTCGATATGACATGAGGTCATCCGGTTGATCGAGCCCGGTTTTCCGCATCGATCGCAACGGAGGACCCCGCCTGCCGCCGGCGGGTCCAGCTATGGACTGCCATATCGATGAACACCGTTCCATCCGCCAAGGGAAAGCTTTCCGTCAGCCTACGCCTTGCGACGCTTGCGGGCGCAGCCTTTCTAGGTTTCGGTTCCGTTCTCGCCGTCGGCCTTTATGAGCAAGGCGGCTCGCAAGAGGCACTCGACAAGGCGGTTATCGCTCAGCGCGGCATGGGAACGCTCGAGGAAATGCGCCTTGCCCGCCTGGAGCTCGTGCTTGCGGCAATGGACACCATCGTCGACCGCGGCGAACGCCGGATACAGCCGGAACGTGCGGCCCAGATCGGATCCTCGCTCGAGGTCATCGAGGGCAGGCAAGCCGATCTCGAAGCGCTCGCGCGTCTTATCGGCAAGCCGGAAGTTCTTGCCGGTTTCGAATCGGATATGGCCCAACTGCGCAAGGCCGTCGAGCAGGACCTGAAAGCGCTCGTGGAGGCCGGAGCGCCAGCCGAGGAATTCGCCCGCATCGACGATGTCATCGACGCCGCAGGCGAGCGCGTGGGCGCATCGCTTGCGCAATTGGCCGATGCCGCAGCCAGCCTGGCCGCGGGGCGCATCGCAGATGTCCGCACCAGTGGTGAGCATGCGCTCATGCTCCAGGCAGCCGCCTGTTTGCTGGCAATGGCGACCCTGATCGGCCTGATCTGGTTCCATGGGAACGTCTTGCGCCGGGGCATCCTCGGTCTGCGCGACAGCATGCGGCGGATACATTCGGGCGATCTCACGGCTGAAGCGGCGGGGCTCGACCGCGGCGACGAAATCGGCGAGATGGCACGTTCGGTGGAGCTTTTCCGGGTCTCGGCAATCGAGAAACGCGCGCTCAAGGAAAGGGCCAGGGCGAGCCGGCAGGAAACCGAGACGGAACGCGAGCGTCACGAGACGGAGCGCGAGCAGGCGATCGGACTGATCAACACCGCAGTCGAAGCCCTCGGCGGAGCGCTCAATCAGCTTGCAGACGGCAATCTGGCGGTTGCGATCCGCGAGCCTTTCGATGGCGGGCTCGATGCGTTGCGCCGTGACTTCAACGACACGGTGGAACGGCTGAGCCAGGTCCTTTCGAGTGTCAAGGAGAATACCGCCTCGATCGAATCGAACGGGCGGCAGATGCGCAGCGCTGCCGATGATCTGGCGCGGCGGACGGAAAAACAGGCCGCGTCGCTGGAGCAGACGTCGGCCGCGCTCGAGGAAATCACCGTCACGGTGAAGACAGCGACCGAGCGCGCCGAAGAGGCGAGCCACATGGTCGACGAGACACGCATCAATGCGGAGGAGTCCGGGCGCATCGTCGGCGAGGCGATCGCCGCCATGGCCCGCATCGAGGGCGCTTCCAGCGAGATCGGCAAGATCATCGACGTGATCGACGAGATTGCGTTCCAGACCAATCTGCTGGCGCTCAATGCCGGGGTCGAGGCCGCGCGGGCGGGAGAGGCCGGCAAGGGCTTTGCCGTCGTTGCCCAGGAGGTGAGGGAGCTCGCCCAGCGCGCTGCCGGTGCCGCGAAGGATATCAAGGCTCTGGTGAGCCGCTCGGGCAATGAAGTCAAGACCGGCGTCAGGCTGGTTCAGGAGACCGGCGACGCGCTCGGCCGCATCGGTGCCAAGGTGGCCTGCATCAACGAACATATGAGCTCGATCGTCATGGCGGCGCGCGAGCAATCGACGGGCCTTCGCGAAATCAATACCGCTGTCGCTCAACTCGATCAGATGACGCAGCAGAATGCCGCAATGGTCGAGCAGACCAATGCGGCGAGCCATACGCTTGCGCAGGATGCCGAGAAACTCAGCGAGATCGTCGGGCAATTCCGCCACGGGCAGGCGCGCGAGACGGCGATCCGCACGGCGGCGATCCAGCCGCCGGGCAGGGCAGGCTCGGCGACGGCAAGCGCTCCGGCGCGGGCGGCAACAGCGACTGCTGCCGCGCCCGTGTCGCTTCGCAAGCCCGCGGCCGCGCAATCATCCACGCGTCCAGCTCCATCTCCAGCAAAGGCGTTGATGGGAAAACTGGCTGGCGCATTCGGTAACAGGCCGGGATCAACGCCGTCGGTAACGGCGTCCGGTGAAAATTGGGAAGAGTTTTGATCATGAGCAACGCAATCAAGCAGTCAGGCGCCTATCTCGAAATCGTCTCCTTTCACCTGGGCGAACAGGAATTCTGCATCGACATCATGGCAATCCGGGAAATCCGCGGTTGGGCACCGGTGACACCGATGCCGCACACGCCGCCCTATGTTCTCGGCCTCATCAACCTGCGTGGCGCGGTGATCCCGGTCATCGACATGGCCTGTCGTCTCGGCATGAAGATGACCGAGCCGTCGGAGCGCTCCGCCATCATCGTCACCGACATCAACGGCAAGCTCGTCGGACTGCTGGTCGAGCAGGTCTCCGATATGATGACGATCCGAAGCGAAGACCTGCAGCCCGCGCCGGAAATCATCCCGGAAGCCCAGCGCGCCTTCTGCCGCGGCATCGTCGCGCTTGAAAAATCCATGGTCTGCTTCCTCAATCTCGACACCGTCATCGCCGAGGAACTGGCGCAGGCGGCCTAGATCACGATGTTTTCAGGTCGGATCGACCTCACGAACGTGATCGATTCGAAGAAGTTAGCGCGGGATGCGGGCGGAAAGCCGCACCCACTTTCCTCATTCCGCCCCGAGGATCGCCACGCACGGTTTCTGCAAAGGCCCGCGAAAGCGGGCCTTTTCGCATGAGCCGGCAGACGCTCGGCGGCTACTGCACGGCGGTCGGCATCACGGCGGAGCGAGCAAATGTGAAAACGTACCGGTCGCGCGCAAGGAACCCCTGCACGCGAAACGAGTTATGAACAGGCAGCATTTGGCGAGAAGCCCTCTGCTGGTGATTACAGCCTCCGCGTTTGGAAGCTGATGTGGAAACAGACAGGAGCAACGCCATGAAAGTTTCTTTCAGAACATCGCTCGCTGCATTTGCCCTCTCATCGGCGCTTGCCGGCGTCGCCGTGCCGGCCTTTGCAGACAGTTACTATCCGGGCATCGACCCGCATAATCCTCCGGGCACCCAGAACAGAGGGGCGGTAATGGTGCCGGCACGTCCCTATTATGTCGATCCTGCCCCGACCGGCAGCGTCTATGTCGATCCCGCACCGACGGGCAGCGTCTATGTCGATCCGGCGCCGACCGGCAGCATCTACATGGAACCGGCGCCGGGAAGCCGAGCGACCAACGCGCCTGGCCGGGTACGTGAACACTATACGAACGAGTATCAGGGCCCCGGCGACGGCGACTATTATCAAGGCATCTCGCCTCCGGCTCCCCGTCCCTAAACATTTTTAGTTGCCTTCGAGCGCATTGCGCTTTCGCGGACCATCGCCTTCAGAGGCGATGGTCCGCCGCTGTATGCTCTTTCAGTCCAAGGACGCGCCACGATGCCGCCCCGGTGGTGGGGGGGGGCGGTCAAGTTACAGTTATGTAATGAGCATCACTCTTGGATGAGCAAAAGTGACAAATCGTCAAACGCTTTCGACCGGTGCCGGGTGTTATCTTGGTAACCGCAGCATCCGTAGGAGGCTCGTATGCTGAACAGTAGCATCCATTGGGAGGTGGGATGCCTAACGGACATAGGAGTTAATGCCATGAGAGTTTCTCTGAAAACATCATTTGCTGCATTTGTCCTGTCATCCGCCTTGGTCGGTGCCGCGGTGCCAGCCTTTGCGGACAGCTATTATCAGGGCCTCGACCCGAACCACCCTCCGGGAACCCAGAACCAGGTACGCATGCCGGCGTCGCGTAACCTGCCTCCGTCTTCGGTCGACCCGACTGCAACGGGGAGTATCGACGGCGGCCGTATGATGTCTCCAAGCGGTACCTACCAGGAGAGATACGACCCGGGTGAGGGCGACTACTATCGGGGCATTGTGCCGCCTAAACCGTAAGGCGCGAAATCAGCTACTGCATGTTTCCTCGAGGCGCACCAGCTCAAGAGACGATGTATGCGGCGTAAAATGCGGCAGACCTTAGTCTCGCAGGAAGCGCGCACTGTAGCTCGGAAGGGGAGTGCGGAAAACCCGTACTCCCCTTCCGGCCGTCTTGATCTGCTGCGTTCGCCGGATCGATTATTCCGGCCGCCCATTCTTCCAGGTGACCGATTGGCCATAGAGCGGGACCGTGGTGATCGACATCTTGGCCGATCCGTCGGTCAACTGCCTCGAATGCGCCAGATAGATCAGCGTGTCGTTGGCCTTGTCGTAGATGCGGGTCACCAGCAGGTTCTTCCAGATGAGAGACAGTCCGGAACGGAAGACTTCCTCTCCCTCCTTCGACAGGTCGATATCATCGATGGCGATGGGGCCGGTCTGGCGGCAGGCGATGGAGTTGTTCGACGGATCCTCGAGCCAGTTGCCGTTCTTCAGGCGGTCGATGACGCTGCGATCGAAATAGGTGACGTGGCAGGTAACCCCGGTCACCTTCGGGTCGCTTACGGCATCGATCTTGATGTCGTTGCCGAGCCAGTCGACCCCGACCTGGCCAACGGTTTCGGCGTGGACCGGCGAAACCGCCGCGGCCGAGACGGTGAGGCCGGCGACAAGCAAGGCACGGATGCGGCGCAACATGAGTATCCTCCAATGAACTGCACCGTTCAGATAGGCAGCGGATGCTGCAATGCAAGCACCGGCCGCCAGACCCGTCGATATGCAGGATCCATCGTGCGAGAAGTCACGCCGAGTGGCGCAGTTCCGACCGGGCGGCACGGGCTTCGCGCAATTGCGCGGCGGCTGCCGCAAGGGCGCGGGCGCTGGCGTCGATGCGGCGATCCCTTGCTACCGAGCAACGGTCGCGACCATCCGCCTTTGAGTCGTAGAGAGCAAGGTCGGCGCGTATCATCACGTCGGTAATCGTCTCGCCCGCAATGGCGGCGGCGATCCCGATGCTCACGGTCAGACGGATGCGCTGATGCGAGCGGCCGGCCGGCGTCTCACGCACCACGCGGCAGATATCCTCCGCAAGCGCCCTTGCCTGCTCTTCCGTGTGGTCCGGCAGGACGATGCCGAATTCCTCGCCACCGATCCG